>JAHABC010000006.1 GCA_018376535.1 Ruminococcus sp. | reverse complement strand
CCATATTGTTTTATTCTTCTTCTGGAGTTTCCTTCTTAATTTTGAATATAATTCTAAATATGCTAGATATCATTTTAGGTGGTTTAACAACTACAACTTTCATATGTTCGCCTCCAATTAGGATACTTAATATTATTTTAGATATGTTATAGTTATAGTATATTCAAAACTTGAAAAAGTGTTACAAAAAAATTTTTAAAGTGGTGTGGATTGTCCTATCATATGCGATAGTATAGCTATACTCATAACGCTTTCCACACAAGGAACGGCTCTAGGAACTATACAAGGGTCGTGTCTGCCCTTTATTTGAATGATACTGTTTTCCATAGTACTGTAATCTATGGTTTCCTGTTCTTGTGCTATAGATGGCGTAGGCTTTATAGCTACACGGCAGACTATAGGCATTCCAGAAGATATCCCCCCTAAGATACCTCCATGATTGTTAGTCTTAGTACGAACTCTATGGCGGTCATCTATGTAGAAGTTGTCATTATTTTGACTGCCAGTCATGTTAGCGACTTCAAATCCTGCACCGAACTCTATGCCCTTAACGGCAGGAATACCGAACATCAATTGAGAGATAGTATTTTCCAAGCCATCGAACATAGGCGAACCTATTCCAGCAGGTACGTTTATGGCCACGCACTCTATGATACCTCCAAGACTTTCCAAACCCTCTCTAGCCTTTAGGATATCTTTAAACATCATTTGACCTTTTTCGTCGCTAATAGTAGGGAAGTCCTTGTGTCTAACTTCAAGGATATCGTCACGAGTAACGGAAACGCTATCGAAAGATTTATCTTTGGTGTTGTGTATCTGTAGAATGTGACCACCTACATATATACCACGTCTTTCCAATATTTGACTGCATACAGCACCTACAAAACATAGTGGAGCAGTCAATCTACCTGAGAAGTGTCCACCACCACGAACATCGTTGTAACCCTTGTAACGCACGTTACCAGTATAGTCGGCGTGACCTGGACGTGCCAACTTAGATACGTTAGCGTAATCTTTAGACTTAGTATCTGTATTTTGAATGATGGCAGTTAAAGGAGTTCCAGTAGTCTTTTCGTTTAAAAGACCAGAAACTACCTCAGGGATATCCTTTTCAGCACGAGGGGTAGTAGTACCATCTTTTTTAGGGGCTCTCCTACGCATATATTCGGATACCTTTTCCATATCGATATACTCACCAGATGGAAGATTATCTATAACTACGCCGATAGCCTTTCCGTGAGATTCTCCAAATATCGAAAATGATATGTTATTCTTAAACATTGATGACATTTATTTTTCCTCCAAGATTTTCAAAATCCCTAAAGAAGTTAGGGTAAGATTTTTCAATAGCATTAGCACCAACTATAGTAACATCGCCAACGCAACGTGTAGATGCTATTGCAGTAGCCATAACTATTCTGTGGTCGCCAAAGCCGTCGACAGTTCCACCAGTGAAGTGGTCTATAGGTTGTATAATAAGACCGTCATCTGTAGGAGTGACCTTTCCACCTATTCTGTTTAGAGCGTCTGCTATAGCGATAAGTCGGTCGCTTTCCTTAATTTTTAGACGTTCTGCACCTACTATTTTAGAAGTTTCGTTTCCAAAGCAACCTAGAACGGCTAGTATAGGTACTAAATCTGGGATATCTTTAGCATCTATAGTATAGGCGTTAAGTCGGTTATCGTTTCTATTATAGCACGATTTCTCACATATTTCAACGATTTTCTTATCGCCTTGTATGGAGTTCGCTAGTAGATTTTTTAAAGTTATATCATTACCTATAGCGTTAGCCACATAGAAAAACGCCGATTGCGAATAGTCACCCTCAACTTTGTGGTCTAAAGATTTATACTCTTGATTTCCTAAAATATAGTAGCCATAGTCCATCTCTTGAACCTTAACGCCAAAGTTAGCCATACTTTGAATAGTCATATCCACATAAGGTTTGGATTGCAATGGAGTAGTCATAACTATTTTAGAGTTGCCATCTAGTAGAGGTAGAGCGAAAAGTAATCCTGTAATAAATTGTGAGGAGATATCTCCTTCAAGTTCGAAAGTACCACTGATTAGTTTGCCGTTCATGGAGAAAGGCATAGTATTCTGGTAATCAAAAGATACGTTCTTTTTAGGAAGTTCTCTAATAAAAGGAGTAATAGGTCTTTCGGGCAATCTGCCTTGACCCTTTAGTGTTGCAGATACTCCTAACGCACTAACTATTGGGATTATAAATCTTAAAGTTGAACCACTTTCGCAACAGTCTATAGTAGCGGTATCTTTTGGGTTAGATATTCCTTGTATAGTAATAGTATCGTCTTGAATGGTATACTTAGCACCAAGGCTTTCCATAGCCGACAGTGTAGCATAGATATCTTTTGAAAAAGATACTCCACTTATTATAGACTTTCCTTTACTTAAAGATGCACATATTATCTCTCTATGTGCAAAACTCTTTGATGATGGTATTTCTACCGTACCATGTAGCTTACATGGAGTTATTTTAATATTCATTAACTTATAAAGCCTCCCATTGAGTATATTATAAAACATTCTAAAAGAGTTTTAAACCTAGCTATAGATATCTAAGTATTTGAACTGTTAATAGTATAGGCAACCATAGATAGATTTCACAATCGGTTAATATCATAAGTATTACTATAGCCAACATTATAGTTGATAGTATAGTCTTTAGTGCTTTTGTATCTGTTTTAGTATTATTTTCAAACTTTGTTTTAAATTCTTCTTCTAGAATAACTCTATTTAGAAGCATTTCTGCACGTTTGGATTTTTCGTCCTTCTTGTCATTAGGTTTAGTAAGACAAACTCTTTTATGTACATTAGTACTTAAAGGATTATTATTATGGTACACCATCGGCATACCTTGATTTTTAACTATATGGTTTAAAGTATCTGTAGGTTTAGATAAGTCTACTTTTTTTGAAGTCTTTCTACTAGGTTCAAGAGTGTTATTCTCATCGTATATAGTGTACATATCGATAGTATCCATAAAAAATCACCTAACTTCCATAAATGCAGATATTATAGTTACAATAATAATGCCTATAACTAGCAATAACGATATACATCTCTTTAATATGCTTTTGAACGGAACGTTCTTAATGACGTTCAAAGTATACGTTCTGAACTTTTCCCCTAAATGATGCTCTTTAAGGATAGCTTTCTTACTAGTAGGTTTACTAAGGTTAATCTTAGCACCTTTTGGAGTAATATCCACACTACTAGAGGAGTTTAAATAGTCTAATATAGAGGTATTGTCATCAACGTTTAAATCCAATTTACTAGAGGTTTTATCTAAAGTTATAGTATAGTATTCCAACTTTTTGCTATCCATGATTTAGAACATCTCCTTTAAGAGTTATATGCCCATAAACTTGTAGAAGTCAGTAATAGGCATCTTTTTAATAGAGCATTTGCCGATATCATCACATAAGATTATGTTTATATTGTTACTTTCACGTTTTTTATCGGCAAGGCAGAAAGATATTAAATCTTTAAGTTGAACGGGTACGGATATAGGAAGTTCATAGTTTTTAATGCAATCCACTAAGCTATTGAGCATCTCCTTAGAGCCTATGCCGTTGTTTAATGCCTTTTCTGTGATGATACACATACCAATAGCTACGGCACTACCATGAGTATACGTTTCATAATGGTGATATCCTTCCACGGCATGACCTAAAGTGTGTCCAAAGTTGAGTATCATTCTTTCACCCTTGTCGAACTCATCGTTTTGAACTACATCACGTTTGATGGAAACGCATCTAAATACTACGTCTTCAATAACGTCCCAGATAGTATCCATGTTATGAGAGGCAAGGATATCGAAAAGTTCTTTCTGTCTAATCATTCCGTACTTGATAACCTCAGCCATACCATCAGAGAAGGTTTCACGCTTTAGAGTTTTAAGGGTATCTATATCGCAGATTACACACTTAGGTTGCTTAAACGCTCCCACAAGATTTTTACCAGCAGGGATATCTATAGCAGTCTTACCACCTACAGAGCTATCTACTTGAGCCAATAGGGTAGTAGGTATTTGAATGTAATCTACACCACGCAAGTATGTAGCCGATGCGTAACCAGTAATATCACCAACTACGCCACCACCTAAAGCTATGATGCTATCGGTTCGGGTGATACTATTTTTACATAGAAAATCATATATATTATTAAGGTTATCGCTACATTTAGAGTGTTCTCCATTTGGGAACACATACTTACACACATCGAAGCCCTTGTCAGTTAGGGATTTTATAACTATATCGCTGTATAGTTTATCTACAATATCGTCGGTAACGATAGCCGTCTTTTTGGATTTAACACACTTTTCTACTATTTCGCCAGTATTGGCAAGAAGTCCTTTTTGTATTAGAACTTCGTAACTTTGACTAGCTTTGACATTTACAGTTAGCATAAAAATCACCTTTTTCTAAATATTTGATATTAATATTATATCATAGAAAACCTAATCTGTAAACTAAAATTATACTAGGGAGGAACTTTTTTGGATACTTTAAATATTAATCAAGAGGAATTTCAATCGGATAGCTTTGAAACTTTAGAAGATAATCCTCAACATATAACCGATGTTTTAGTAACTCAGATAATACTATGTATCGCCATATTGACGGGAGTTTTTATATTAAACATATTCAATCCAGAGGTTAGTTCGTACATAATAGATACTTTTAAACATCAAACTACAGTAGACTTTTCTACTACTTTGCAAGATGCTCTAGTGTGGCTATATGATAGAGTTCAAAGTTAAGTCGGTAACGTATAGGTTGGATTTCTCATTCTTTCTACTATGGGCCATGATGTATCTACTGGGACACGAAAAGTTAATGTTGCCAATGTTCATAGCTTGTCTGATACACGAAATGGGACACATTATCCCAATGACTATCTACGGTAGAAAGATAAAATCCATAGAGTTCGGAGGTACTGGCATAAAGATAGTACCCATCTACGATAGAATGTTATCTAAAAAGTGCGACATTATAATTATGATATCTGGGTGTTTAAGTAACTTTATCTTGACGGCTATAGTATTTGTATTTAATATACAATCCATGTATAGTGTAGCGTACGTCAGTCTGTCGTTGGGAGTTTTCAACGCTTTGCCTATAAAATCCCTAGATGGCTTTGACGTAGTACAATTAATAATTAATAAATAATAAATAATAATTGATAGTTACTAATTAATTAATTAATAATTAATAAATAATATATAATAATTCATAGATAATTAGTTAATAGAGAACAGTTTATAGTTTTATAGTGTACAAGATTACCTATCAAACCACATAACTATGAGATATGCCTTGTACACTTTTTCTATAGCTTGAAAAACATCTTGTAGTGTGATATAATTGTTATAATAACATATTACACGGAGGTTATTATGATACCAAAAAATATTGAAGATATTCTGTTAAAAGCAGAAAAGCCATCGCAGTATATTGGTGGCGAAATGGGTAGCATAGTTAAAGATAAATCTAAAGTAGATGTTCGTTTTGCTTTCTGTTTCCCAGATACTTATACTATCGGAATGTCACACTTGGGTATGAAGATACTATACTCTATTACTAACAATCGTGATAACTATTGGTGCGAAAGAGTGTTCGCTCCTAATGTGGATTTTGAAAATCTAATGCGAGAGAATAACATTCCATTGTACGCCTTGGAAAGTCTAGACCCTATTAAAGAGTTCGACTTTATTGGATTTACTCTACAGTATGAGTTATCTTTTACTAACATTTTAAATATGTTGGATTTGGCTCAAATTCCTATATTCGCTAAAGACAGAGGCGATAAACTAACTCAACTAGTGATTGCAGGAGGTCCATGCGTCTGTAATCCTGAACCCCTTGCAGACTTCTTTGACCTATTCATACTAGGCGAAGGTGAGGAAGTAAATCTTGAACTTATGGACTTATACAACGATATGAAACATCAAGGGGCAAGTAAGTCAGAATTTTTGAACAAAGCCTGTCAAATTGAGGGAATATATGTTCCATCGTTATATGATGTTCAATACCACTCAGATGGTACTATAAAGTCTATAACGCCAAAAGGAAACGCTCCAAAGACCATTAGAAAGAGAATTATTAAAGATTTCGACAAGGTATACTATCCCGATATGTTTGTAGTACCATATTCCGATATAGTCCATAATAGAATATCTGTAGAGGTGCTAAGGGGTTGTATTCGTGGGTGTAGGTTCTGTCAAGCAGGATTTATATACCGTCCATTTAGAGAAAAAACCTCCGATAGTATATATTCGCAAACTAAAGCACTATGCGAAAATACTGGCTATGAGGAGGTATCTTTGGCATCTTTGAGTACTAGCGACCATTCCGAAATAGAACCTATGCTACACAAACTAATAGAGTATACGGACGATGAAAAGATAAACCTATCGTTACCATCTTTAAGAGTGGATAACTTTACCGATAATCTATTAAAGAGCATTAGCACCGTCAAAAAGAGTGGCTTGACGTTCGCCCCAGAAGCCTCTACACAAAGGCTAAGAGATGTTATCAATAAGAACGTTTCGGAAGAAGAAATTATGAACACTTGCCGTATAGCTTTTGAGGGTGGATACTCTAGTGTAAAGTTATACTTCATGATGGGTCTTCCTACTGAAACTGATGACGATATTATCGGTATAGTAGAACTATCTAAGCGTATTATGGATTTATACTATTCTATATCCAATAGACCTAAAGGTAAGGTACAGATATCGGCTAGTGTATCCACGTTTGTACCTAAGCCGTTCACACCTTTTCAATTTGAACCCCAAATAACTCGTGAACAGATACAACATAGACAATCTTTATTGCTAGATAACGCTATAAAAGGCTTAAAGATTAGTTACCATTCACCAAACACTTCTATACTAGAGGGCGTACTTGCTCGTGGTGATAGAAGACTATCGGCAGTAATATTCGAGGCTTGGAAGAATGGTGCTAAGTTCGATAGTTGGGACGAGCATTTTAAGTTCGACGTTTGGAAATCTGCTTTTGAAAAGTGTAACTTATCCATGGAGTTTTATGCTAACCGTCTACGTCCCTACGATGAGGTTCTACCTTGGGAACATTTAGACTATCTGGTATCTAAAGATTTCTTTATTAGAGAACATTCTAAGGCAGTAAATCAACAGATTGTCACTAAGAATTGTAGGCTACAGTGTGCAAATTGTGGCGTGAATAAGGCAGTTGGGAGGGCTTGTTTTGAGTATTAAAGGTAAAAATCCAAATGCTACCGATAACTTCTTGGATATTAGAGCAGTGTTTACTAAAAAAGACCGTGCTAGATATATTTCTCACCTTGACCTATACAGAGCTATGCAAAGAGCCTTTAAACGTGCTAAACTTCCAATATGGTATACTCAAGGATTCAATCAAAGAGTGTATATAACCTTTGCATTAGCACTATCGCTAGGTTTTGAAAGTTCTTGTGAAGTCATGGAGTTCCGTATTACTGAGGATATCCCTCTATCAGAACTAGAGGAACGTATCCAAAAGGTTATGCCAGAGGGTCTACAGATAGTTAAAGTATACTATCCAGTAATGAAGATGAAAGATATATCCTTTAGTGACTTTTCCATAAGGTTTACTACAGAAAATCCAACGGAACTACTTACAGAGTTTGACAAGTTTATATCTCAAGATAAGATTATAACCTATAAAAAGAATAAGAAAAAACAGTTAGTCGAAACAGATTTAAAACCACATATCAACGTGCTAAACACCTCACTAGAGGATAACTGTTTAATAGTATCGGTAAGACTTCCAGCGGGTAACAGTTTAAATATAAATCCTAGTCTAATAGGCGATAAGTTTATGGAAACTTGTGGGGTTGCTATATCCAACGTACACTACACTAGAGATAAAATCTTAAATGCTGATGGCAAAGACTTCATTTAAACTTAAAGATTTAAAAAAAATATCCACTTTTTTAGAAAAAACACTTGCAATTTTTTTTAATATATGTTATGATAATAAAGCATTTGAAATCCGTTGAACTTGTACTCTAAAAGTTCAATGAGGGTTAATGCCATTAATTATTTATTATGACATTAAATCAAGTGTTCTTCTGCATAGTATTTTGGTAGGAAGAAACAATATTAGAAATGGTGGAGTTTCGCTTGACTTACAGTTAAATGATAGTATATGTTTGGAACGCTTGGAAATTATTTAGGAGGTTTTTTATAATGGACGCATTAAAACTTATTTCTCAAGACAGCTTAAAGGCTGAAACACCTGAACTTTGCATTGGTGATACTGTTAAGGTTTATGTAAAAATTAAGGAAGGCGAAAA
The DNA here is from genome assembly GCA_018376535.1 of Ruminococcus sp. Lineage (GTDB taxonomy): Bacteria > Bacillota > Clostridia > Oscillospirales > Ruminococcaceae > UBA5884. The sequence goes on along the minus strand of JAHABC010000006.1, from coordinate 101,130 downwards.
GTACAGACTTCAAGTTTTTGAAGGTACTATTATCGCTAAGAAACATGGTGGAATTAACGAAACTTTCACTGTTAGACGTGTTGCTCACGGTTGTGGCATTGAAAGAGTATTCCCAGTACATTCTCCTATCGTTGATAAGGTTGAAATCGTTAGAAAAGGTAAAGTTCGTAGAGCTAAGCTATATTATCTTCGTGATAGAGTGGGTAAGGCTGCTAAGGTTAAAGAGGCTATCCGTTAATTTTGGACGGTCATTTGATACCGTCTTTCTCATTGTAAAAGAGGGACGTTAAGTCCCTTTTTTGCTATACTGTAAAATTTCGGAGGTGCTTTTATGAACGATATGAATGGTAACAATGATAACTCAAATAACCTTGATGAAAGTCAAGACGATTTAAATAAAGATATTAATATTCAAACTTCCAACGATGAGGAAAAACCTCAAAAGAATGTTTTAAATGAATTTTGCGATATGGTTGAGTCCGTATTGTTTTCGATATTTACAGTAATATTAGTATTTACATTCTTATTTAAGATTGCTTCAGTTGAGGGAACTTCCATGGTTCCAACTTTGGAAGATGATGATAAGTTAATAGTATCTTCAACTTTTTATAACAATCCAAAGCAAAAAGATATTATTATCATAGATAATAAAAATGCTCACCTTTTGGAAGATACTGATAATGACGGTAACGCTGACGATGTGGTCGAAACTAATGGCTTAGAAAAGACTATCGTTAAAAGAGTAATCGCAGTGGCTGGTCAAACCATAGATATAGACTTTGATACTGGTAACGTATATATAGATGGTACAGTTATTAATGAACCTTATATTAACGACCTTACTTTGCAGAATCATGGTTCATTTGAATATCCTATAACCATTCCAGAGGGTTATGTTTTCGTTATGGGCGACAATAGAGGCGTATCTAAAGATAGCCGTAGTAGTGAGATTGGTCTAGTTCCAATCGATAGCATTATCGGAAAGGTTATATTAAGAATCTCTCCTCTTGAAAGTTTCGGTCCATTAGATTAATCCTTTTGTTTACATACTATAAAATGAAAGGTGATTTTTATTATGGAAGTTAAAAATATCCAATGGTTTCCAGGACACATGGCTAAGACTCGTAGAATGATTAAAGAAAATCTATCTTTAGTCGATGGAGTTGTGGAAATCTTAGATGCTAGAATCCCTTTTTCTAGTAGAAATCCCGAAATGGATAGGCTAGTTAAAGGCAAACCTAAGATGCTATTGCTTAACAAATCCGATTTAGCTGACCCTAACGTTACTAATCAATGGATTGACTACTATAAAAAGTTGGGAGTATCTGCCGTGCTTCCTATAGATTGCAAAAGTGGTAAGGGAGTTAAAAACTTCTTGCCTACTTTAAAAAATCAGGTGCTTAACGACTTGATTGCTAAACGTGAAAGTAAAGGCATGGTAGGAGTTCCACTTAAAATTATGATAGTGGGTATTCCTAACGTTGGAAAGTCCTCTTTTATTAACAAGATGGCTGGTGGAAAACGTGCTAAAGTTGAAGACCGTCCTGGAGTTACTCGTACTAAGCAGTGGGTTAAGTTTGGTGAAAACGTCGAAATGTTAGATATGCCTGGGGTTCTTTGGCCTAAGTTTGAAGACCAGACTGTTGCTCATAAGTTAGCTTTCACGGGAGCTGTTAAAGATGATGTTATAGACCTTGAAACTCTATCTATGATGTTGTTAGAAAACTTATCGCAAAGCTATCCAAAGGCTTTAATAGAACGCTATAAGATAGATATATCTCCAGATGATAACGGAATTTCTCTATTAGAAAAGGTTGGCAGAAAGAGAGGTATGTTAATCTCTGGTGGTGAAGTAAATACTGAAAGAACCTCTATTATGGTCATGGACGAGTTTAGAGGCGGTAAGTTGGGTAAGATTACTTTAGAAACTCCAAAGTCTGTCGCATCTGCCGATTAGTAAAGGACGGTATTATGAATATATCTAACGATTTAATCGCTTTTGATAGCGAATTTAGAAAACATCATAAGATTATATGTGGCGTAGATGAGGCTGGTAGAGGTTGTCTTGCTGGTGAAGTCTTTGCTGGGGCTGTAATCTTTGATGAAACAACCTACATCGATGGCTTGAACGATAGCAAAAAACTTTCAGCTAAGAAGCGTGATATCTTGTATGATGAAGTGATATCTAAGTGTGTGTGTTATTGTGTGGCTACTGCATCGGTTGATGAGATTGAACACTTGAACATCTTAAATGCCAGTATGTTGGCTATGAAACGTGCTATAGATGGCTTATCCATTAAGCCCGATTTAGTCCTAGTAGATGGCAATAAGATACCTAATTTAGATATTCCCGTACAGAGCATAGTAAAAGGTGATGGAAAATCTTTTAGTATTGCAGGGGCATCTATATTAGCAAAGGTATCTAGGGATAGGTATATGTTAGATATGGCTAACAAATATCCAAACTACGCCTTTGACAAGCATAAGGGATATGGCACTAAGCTACACTATCAAAAACTTGAGGAGTTTGGCGAATGTGAAATTCATAGACCATCATTTTTAAAGAAGTTCTATGATAAGCTACGCTAAAGATATCGGAAATGTTGGAGAAGTTGCAGTCTGTCATTATGTATCCAATATGGGCTATGAGGTGGCATATAGAAACTATGCCGTACGGGGTGGCGAAATAGATATTATAGCTTGTGACAATGAATATATATTGTTCATTGAAGTGAAAACTAGACGCTTTGACTATGTATCTAGTGGATTACAAGCCATAACTAAAGCTAAAAAAAGATGTATCGTTAAGACGGCATCTCATTTTTGTAGTAATCGAATAGTAAAACTTCAACCACGCTTTGACGTCGCTGAAGTAATTATAGATGGTCTTAAAAACGTCTTGGATATTCAATACTATCCAAATGCTTTTGATACCTCTGACTTTGGAATATACATTCCAATATATTAAATTTATTTTAAGGGTGATTTTTTATGTTTTACAAAAGTACTAGAAATAGCTCAATAAAAGTAGATAGTGCAACTGCTATTTCTCAAGGTATATCTGCTGAGGGTGGATTGTTCTTACCTAATGAAATTCCTAGCATTACTCTTGATGAAATTAGTGCTATGGCAAATATGTCCTACGCTGACAGAGCTTTCAACGTGTTTAAAAAGTATCTAACAGATTTTACAGATGCAGAAATTCACTACTGCACCGATAACGCTTACAGTACTAAAAACTTCGATACCGAAAATATTGCTGAAATTGCACATCTTTTTGATGGCACTTATATGCTAGAACTCTGGCATGGTCCAACTTGTGCTTTTAAAGATATGGCTCTACAGATACTACCATACTTTTTAACTACATCTATTAAGAAGTTAAACGTGGATAAGAAGGTAGTTATACTAGTAGCAACATCTGGTGATACTGGTAAGGCTGCTCTTGAGGGCTTTAAAGATGTTGAAGGTACTCAAATTATGGTATTCTATCCAGAAGATGGCGTATCACCAATGCAAAAGCGTCAAATGACTACTCAAGAGGGTAGCAACGTTGGAGTGTGTGCTATAAAGGGTAACTTTGATGACTGTCAAAATGGTGTTAAAGCTATCTTTACCGATAGTGAAGTTAAAGAAAAGTTATCTAATGGTGGATATATGTTCTCTAGTGCTAACTCTATAAACTGGGGTAGATTAGTTCCACAGATAGTATACTATGTATCTGCATATGCAACACTAGTAGCCGATAAACAGATAGAGTTGGGCGAAAAGATTAACATAGTAGTTCCAACTGGTAACTTTGGAAACATATTAGCTGGTTATTATGCTAAAAAGATGGGCGTTCCTATAGATAAGTTAATATGTGCATCTAACGTTAATAAGGTTCTAACAGACTTTATAAATACTGGTATCTACGATAGAAACAGAGAGTTCTATGCTACTTGTTCTCCATCTATGGATATTTTAATATCTAGTAACCTAGAAAGATTACTCTACTTAGTTACTGGTCAAGATGATGCTTTAATTCGTGATTGGTTCAATCAACTAGCTACTAACGGTAAGTACGAAGTAAACGATACTGTTAAAGCCGTTCTTAAAGATGAGTTCTTTGGTGGTTTCTGCGATGATGTGGATACTAAAAAGACTATTAAAGATATCTATGACAAGTACGGTTACACTTGCGATACTCATACTGCCGTTGCCGTTAAAGTATATCAAGATTATAAGGCTCAAACTGGTGATACTACTAAGACTATAATAGCATCTACAGCTAGTCCATATAAGTTCAGTGCTAGTGTACTAGAGGCTATCGATGGTAAGGTCGCTGACATAGATGAGTATGATATGGTAAACATATTAAATGAACGTTCTAATATGCCTATTCCAAAGTCCCTAGCAGAGTTAAAGGGTAAGGAAAGACGTTTCAAAGGTTCTATTGAAAAGACTGATATGAAATCCTTTGTATTAGAAAATTTGGGACTTTAATATATGAGCTTGTTCGTAATAAGTGACTTACATCTATCATTGAGCCACCCCGAAAAGAGTATGGAAATATTTCAAGGTTGGAAAGGTTATGTGGATATATTAAAATCCAATTGGCAGAAAAATGTTAAACCCTCCGATACTATCGTTATAATGGGCGATACTACTTGGGCTAAATCTCTTAACGATGCCTTTGAGGATTTTAACTTCCTTAACTCTCTAAACGGATTTAAAATCTTAGGTAAGGGTAATCACGACTACTTTTGGAATACTCAAAAAAAAGTAACAGACTTCTTTAAAGCTAACTCTTTTGATACCTTGCACTTATTACATAACAACTTCTATAAGTACGAAAGTTTTGCAATATGTGGCACTCGTGGGTGGATTAGTATAGATGGTGAAACTCAAAATAAAGCAGGTCATATAGTAAATAACGATATGGTTCTAGCTAGAGAAGTTCAACGTTTAGAGGTTTCCATATCTTTAGCAGAGGCTGAGGGATTAACTCCCATAGTATTTTTGCACTATCCACCTATATTCGCCAATAACTATAACTATGATATCTTAGATGTCCTCTACAGACACAACATAACCGATTGCTATTATGGACATCTGCACGGTAGAAAGTTTCATGGTTTGGCTATAAACGGTCAATTCGATGGCATTAACTTTCATTTAATATCTGGGGATTTTATAGGCTTTAACCCAGTAAAAATTATGTGATTTTTTTATGACGTACTATATCGTTACTGTTGACAAACTTAAAATAAAATGATATAATATTTCATATGCAATAAGTACGGCAAGAACTGTCGGATTTTATGCCTTGTAGTGTTTATGTAAGTCTAACATAGTTAGCCATAAACTGTAATTTAGGAAGCTCTCGCCTATATGACGTAGGGTAGTTCATTGTATAATTTTAGAAATTTCATTGGAGGATTTAATAATGAGTTTAAAATCATCAACTAATACGGCTGTAAATACTTATGAGTTAATCATTGAAGTAGGTGGCGAAGATTTCGACAAGGCTGTAAATAACGTTTATAACAGAGAAAAGAAAGACATTCAACTAAAGGGTTTTAGAAAGGGTAAAGCTCCTAGAAAGCTAGTTGAAAAGGAATTTGGTGAGAATGTATTCTGGGAAACTGCTATAAATGATATCTGCAATAGTGAAATCCCAACTGCTGTAGAGCAAGAAAATCTTGAAATAGTTGATACTCCAGCAGTAGAATTAGTATCTGCTAATATTAACGATGGCGTTGTACTTAAAGTAACTTGTACTACTAAGCCAGAAGTTACTATTGAGAACTATAAGGGTATCTTAGCAGACAAGCCATCTGATGAAGTTACTGACGCTGACGTTGATGCTCAACTAGAGCAAATGCAAAAGAGAAACGCTAGAATGATTTCTGTAGATGACAGACCTGCTCAATTAAACGACCAAGTAGTTATAGACTTTGAAGGCTTCCAAGATGGCGTGGCTTTTGAAGGTGGTAAAGCTGAAAACTTTGAGTTAGGTTTAGGTTCACACCAATTTATCCCTGGTTTTGAAGATGCTATCGTAGGTCATAACGTTGGCGAAGAGTTCGATATTGAAGTTACTTTCCCAGAAGATTACGGCATGGAAAGTCTTGCTGGCAAGCCTGCTACTTTTAAGATTAAACTACATGAAATTAACTCTCAAGAACTTCCTGAGTTCGATGACGATTTCGTTAAGGAAATTTCTGAGTTCGATACTGTTGATGAATATAAGACTGACGCTAAAGCTAAGTTAGAAACTAGTAAAAAGGCTAACGCTGATGCTGAATTTAATAACAATGTTATGCAAAAGGTTATCGATTTAGTTCAAGGTGAAATTCCAGAATGTATGTTTAGACAAAGAGTTGACAGACTAGTCTCTGACTTTGAACAAAGACTAAAAACTCAAGGCATGACTTTGGAAATGTATCTACAATACACTGGTATGGACTTAGATGGCTTTAAGAAAACTTTTGAAGACAGAGCTAAGGAAGAAGTTACTCTTAGACTTGCTCTTGAAAAGATTGCTCAACTTGAAAATGTTGAAGTTACTGATGAAGAAGTTGACAATTACATCAAGGATATCGCTGATGCTAACAAGGTAAATCCTGAAATGGTTAAGCAATTTATCGGCGTTGAAAATATTAAAGATGATTTAATGGTTGAAAAGGCTAGTAAGATAGTTCTTGATAGTGCTGTCGCTCAAGAACCTACTGAAGTTCCAGCTGAATAATATTATTTAACTTTTTTGGAACGTCCTTAATACTTACTTTTAGGACGTTTCATTATTATAGAGTACTTTAGGGCGAATAGTATTCGCCCTAAATGTACAATTAACATATATATTACTTTAGAATGAAAGGAAGTTGTTTTTATGGCTATGTATGTTCCTCACGTTGTTGAACACACCAGTAGAGGTGACGTTTCTTATGACTTATACTCTAGACTATTAAATGACAGAATTATTGTACTATTTGACCAAGTAACCGATGATTCTGCTAGTTTAGTAGTATCGCAACTATTGTACCTAGAAAGTCAAGATAGTGAAAAGGATATTAATTTGTACATCAATAGTCCAGGTGGTTCTATAACTGCTGGTATGGCTATCTACGATACTATGAACTACGTTAAATGCGACGTTTCTACTATATGTATGGGTATGGCTGCATCTATGGGTGCATTCTTGCTATCTAGTGGAGCAAAGGGCAAACGTTTTGCACTTCCTAATAGTGAAATTATGATACATCAGCCACTTATTGGTGGTGGTGGACTATCTGGTCAGTGTACAGATATTAAAATACATTCCGACCACTTAGTTAGAACTAGAGAAAAGTTAAATGAAATTTTAGCTCAAAATACTGGTAAACCATTGGAAATAATTCAGCAAGATACCGAAAGAGATAACTTCCTAACTGCTCAACAAGCTATGGAGTATGGTCTTGTAGACAAGGTTATTACTAAAAGATAGGAGTACTACTCATGGGTATAAATGACAAACATATCAAAAGATGTAACTTCTGTGGAAGAAGTGAAAATAAAGTAAATAGTCTATTTTCTTCTGGTGAGTACAATATCTGCGATGGTTGTGTAAATGTTTGCTACAAAATGCTTTTAGATGCTCTTAACAAGGAACAAGAAGAAAAAGATAAAAATCTTGATAAGGGAAAGACTCCTGAAACTGTAGAAGCTCAAAACGTTACAACTAAGAACTTTTCTATTAAAACTATGGACTTGAAAACTCCTAAAGAGATTAAAAAAGTATTAGATGAGTACGTTGTAGGTCAGGATTTAGCTAAGACTACGTTAGCAGTATCAGTATACAATCATTATAAGCGTATTCTAAGTGCCGACGATGACGATGATGGTGTTGAAGTTCAAAAGAGTAACGTTCTACTGTTAGGCCCTACTGGTGTTGGTAAGACTTTTCTTGCTCAAACTTTGGCGAAAACTTTAGATGTTCCTTTTGCTATCGCCGATGCTACTACTCTTACTGAGGCTGGTTACGTTGGTGACGATGTGGAAAACGTTCTAGTAAGACTACTCCAAGCTGCCGATTACGACGTTGAAGCTGCTGAAAGAGGTATTATATATGTCGATGAAATAGATAAGATTGCTAGAAAATCTGAAAATACTTCCATCACCCGTGACGTTAGTGGCGAAGGTGTTCAACAGGCTCTATTAAAGATAGTTGAAGGTACTGTATCTAATGTGCCACCACAAGGTGGTAGAAAGCACCCTAATCAAGAGTGTATTCAAATAGATACTAAAAACATTCTATTTATATGTGGCGGTGCTTTTGATGGTCTTGAAAAAGAAATCTTAAAGAGAACGCAATCTTCTGGTATTGGTTTTGGTGCTGAAATAGTATCTAAAAAGGATAGCGAGGCTAATATATTTAGAAAGGTTACTACTCAAGATATCGTTAAGTTTGGTTTAGTTCCAGAGTTGGTAGGTCGTCTACCTATTATAACCGTCCTAGACGAACTCGACGAAAATGCCTTAGTAAACATATTGACCAAACCTAAAAACGCTTTGATTAAACAGTATAAAAAACTATTCTCTTATGATAACGTTGAGTTGGAAGTCGAACAAGATGCTCTAGTGGAAATAGCTAGAAAAACTCTACAACAGAAGACAGGTGCTAGAGGACTTCGTGCTATAGTCGAAAAGATTTTAATGGACGTAATGTTTGAAATTCCATCTCAAGTTGGTGTAAAGAAGGTTACTATTACTGTCGATTGTGTTAAAAATGATGCAAAACCTCTAGTTGAATATTTCGATAATGTAACTACTGAAAACTCTGCATTAGTTGAAGAAAAGGCTAATTAATCTATCTTTAAAAAATCAATCTGAGTGATTTTGTACTGTATAAATCCCCCTCTCAGACTTTTCTATAAGAGAGGGGTTACATTTTTATATGCACATAAATTCTTTATAGGAGGTAATTCTATTGAGTAAAGAAATTTTTTCAATTCCTGCCATAACTCTAAGAGGTGTGGTAGTATTTCCAGATATGAACATGAGTTTCGATGTCGCTAGACAAAAATCGGTTTCTGCTATTAAAGAAGTTATTAAAAACGATAGAAAGATTTTTGTAGTCGCTCAAAGAGATGCACTTCAAGAAAATCCCAAAAGTATTGACGAACTTTATGAAGTGGGTGTTATCGCCGAAGTTAAACAGATTATAAACTATCCAGGTGAGGCTATGCGTGTGCTTGTCGAGGGCGTTGAAAGAGCTAAGCTATCGGCAATCAATATGGATAGAGAGTTCTGTATTGCAGACGTATCGTTATTACCAGAAGATAACACACTAGATGATGACGAAAAAGTTCAAATTAAAGCCATTACAAATTTAGTAAATGACGCTTGTGAAAAGTATTGTAATATTGCTCCTATTAACGTTCCAACTAAGTTAGCTGAAAGTATGATTTTGTGCAAAGAACCTAATCAGCTGTTTAAGAACGTTGTTTTTAACATTCCTTTAAATGTGGATGATAAACAGTTCCTACTTGAACTTGATACTATCTTTGAACGCTTAACTACTCTATATACTATGCTTGTAAATGATTTGGATATTATATCTTTACAGAAAGGTATTCACGATGAAGTTAAAAACAATATGGATAAAAATCAACGTGAATACTATATGCGTGAACAGATGAAAGTTCTATCCGAAAAGTTAGGCGAAAAGAATGAAGATACTCAAGAATATCGTAGTCAAATCTTTAAAAAGATTGTCGTAAATGGCTATGATGATAGTATCTCACAAAAGCTAAACGATGAGGTCGATAAGTTAGAAAAGATGCCTCCATCATCGCAAGAGGCTTACGTCATTAAAAACTATCTTGATACCGTTTTGAAACTTCCTTGGAATGAACCTAAGATTAAAAAAGTATCCATTAAGACTGCTAGAAACGTCCTAGATAAAGACCACTATGGACTATCTAAGGTTAAGGAAAGAATTTTAGAAACGTTAGCAGTGCAATCGTTAGCACCTAAGAATAATGGTAATATTATATGTTTGGCAGGTCCTCCTGGAATTGGTAAGACTTCGATATGTAAATCTATTGCAAGGTCTATAAATAGAAAGTATGTAAGAATATCTTTAGGTGGCGTTCGTGATGAGGCTGACATTCGTGGACATAGAAAGACTTATATAGGTGCTATGGCTGGTAGGATTATATCTGCAATGCTTGAAGCAGATGTTAAAAATCCAGTTATACTACTGGACGAAATTGATAAGATGAGTAACGACTTCCGAGGTGACCCATCATCTGCAATGCTTGAAGTTCTTGATAAGGAACAAAACTCTAAGTTTGTAGACCACTACATTGAAGTTCCTTTCGATTTAAGCGAGGTTATGTTCATAACTACGGCTAATGATGTATCTAAAGTACCTGCTCCACTATTGGATAGAATGGAACTTATTGAACTTCCTAGTTATACCAGAGATGAAAAGTATCATATAGCTAAAGAGCATCTAATTCCAAAGCAGATTAAGGAAAATGGTTTAAAGGGCACTCAAATTAAGTTCGATGATACGGCAATCTATTCTTTAATAGACTTCTACACTAAAGAGGCTGGTGTTAGAACTCTTGAAAGAATGATAGCCACTCTTTGCAGAAAGACCGCTAAAGAAATAGTAGAAGGTACTCATAAGAGGTTAGTCTTTAAAGATGATAACTTGGAACAGTATCTAGGTACAAGAAAGTATATAGAAGATGACCATATGAAACATGATGAGGTCGGTTTAGTAAACGGTCTTGCATGGACTTCGGTTGGTGGTGTGTTGATGCCTCTTGAAACTATCGCACTAGATGGTACTGGAAAGGTTCAAGCTACGGGTTCTTTGGGCAATGTTATGAAAGAGAGTTCTAGTATAGCCATCAGCTACGTTAGAAGTATTGCCGATAAGTATGAAATTCCTAAAGATTTCTACAAAACTATGGATATACATATTCATGCTCCAGAGGGTGCAGTCCCAAAAGATGGCCCATCTGCTGGAGTAACTATGGTTACATCTATAGTATCCACACTTGCGAACATTCCAGTGCGTCACGACGTGGCTATGACTGGTGAAATTACTTTGCATGGTAAAGTATTACCTATAGGTGGTCTAAGAGAGAAATCTATGGCTGGATATAAGGCTGGTATTAAGACCATAATAATTCCAAAAGGCAACGAACCCGACCTTAAAGATGTAGACAGTGTAGTTAAAGACTCTGTAAAGTTCATACTTGCCGATACTCTTGATGATGTTTTATCTAATGCTTTGGTACTTCAACCTAACGAGTGCGTTGTTGGATAGTTCTATATAAGGCGAATAAGTATCTTATTCGCCTTTAAAATAATAAAAGAGGTGATTTCTTATGAACTATAATAATGCTAAATTTTTGAAATCTTATGGAACGTTTTCGCAACTTCCTCCTTGTGACAAGCGTGAGATTGCTTTTTCTGGACGTTCTAATGTAGGAAAATCTACTTTGATTAATAAGATTTTTAATAGAAAAAGTCTTGCTAGAGTTTCTTCAGTTCCAGGGAAAACTGCTACCATAAACTTTTTTGAGTTGGAAAACATTCACTTTGTAGACCTCCCAGGGTACGGATACGCTAAGGTGGCAAAATCTGAAAAAGAACGTTGGGCTGGTCTTATAGAAGGCTATCTGAACTCCGATAGAGATATTAGACTTATAATCCAGTTAATAGATATGCGTCACCCACCTTCAAAAGATGACCTCCATATGATTAACTTCTTAGTAGACAATGAACTTCCATTCATTATAGTGCTTACTAAAGCCGATAAACTTAAAAAGATGGCTCGTCTAGAACGCCTTGAGGCTTTTAAAACTGAAATTCCTTACTATGAACAGATTACTATAATTCCATTTTCCTCGGAAACTCGTGAAGGTGTAGAAGATGTTCGTAAGATTATAGAAGAAATTTCATTAGATGAGGATTAGTCTAATAATATTTTAATCTTAATGTGGTATATTAGTAATAAATCTAAGTTTGAGGTGTATTACTATGAAAGAAATTTTTTTAAAATCCCATGATGGCTTAAACCTATCTATTGCATTGTTTGAGGTGGAAAATCCTGTAGGTTTGGTGCAGATTATCCATGGTATGAAAGAACACAAAAAAAGATACTATCCTTTTGCGGAACACTTGCAATCTTTAGGATACACCGTAGTAGTATCCGATAATAGAGGTCACGGAAGTTCTGTAGATGATAATTACTTCTTAGGTAATATGAACGGTTGCGATGAGATTATTCAAGACCAATATATTATTACCAAATATATTAAGAAACTATATCCACATAAAGATTTGTTTCTGTTAGGACATTCTTTCGGTTCGCTACTTGCTAGATGTTATCTTCAAAAACACGATGACGAAATTAAAAAGTTAATCTTAACGGGAACTGTAAACTATATCAACTTAGTTGGATTTGGTTTGAAAGTTGGTAACTTAATCAAGTCGGTTAAGGGCGATGACGGATATAGTAAGTTTTTAACTCACTTCGGCGATTTGGGTGACGATAGTTGGGTGTGTTCTGATACTAAAGTTCTAGAAAACGTTAGAAACGATAAACTTTGCAGAGGTTACAACTATACTAACGGTGCAATCTTAACTATCTGGGAGGCAGATAAACAACTCCATGAGATTAAAAACTTTCAATGTAAAAATAAAGATTTACAGATTTTAAGCGTGGTCGGTGCAGAAGACCCCGTAACTGGTGGTGAAAAAGGTATCGCTGATACTATTAAAACACTCCATGAGATTGGCTATACTAATATTAAAAGTATAATCTATCCAAATATGAAACATGAAGTTTTAAACGAAATAGGCAAAGAAAAAGTATATCAAGATATTGTTTCTTTTTTAGAATAATCTTTTTTTGAACGTCCAAAAAGGACGTTCTTATTTAATGTTTTAAAATATTTTTTAAAAAACTCTTTACTTTTATACTGTAGTGTGTTAAAATGTTAGTATATAGAAATCCAACTTAGAAAGGAAGTATCTAAATATGAATGATGACAAACTAAAAGATAAGGCTCTTGATGACCTTTTTAAAGCTATACTATGTCTTGAAAATATAGACGAATGTTACAAGTTCTTTGAAGATTTATGCACCGTATTAGAATTAAAATCCTTGTCCCAAAGGTTGCAGGTAGCTAAGATGTTAAATGACCATCATGTGTACAGCGACATTGTTAAACAGACTGGAGCTTCTACTGCTACTATTAGCAGAGTAAATCGCTCGTTGAACTACGGTTGCGATGGCTATGATATTGTATTTAATCGCTTAAAAGATGATAAATCTACAAGTGAGGATAGTAAAAATGCTTGATGATAATTATTACAGTAACTTCTCTTACTACTATGACGATTTGACTAAAAATGTAAACTATCACGAAAGAGCCTCCTACTTTAATAAGATTATTCAAAAGTTTGATGGAAATACTTCAGGAACTCTATTAGATTTGGCTTGTGGTACTGGAAATATATCGGAGGAGATGGCTAAACTGGGTTACGATGTCATTGGTGCTGATATATCGGAAGGTATGCTGAATATGGCTCTTGATAAAAAGTTTGAAAGTGGTTTAAACATTCAGTATATCAAACAGGATATGCGTCAATTGGATTTGTACGGCTCTATTGATAACATTCTATGCGTTTTAGATAGCTTAAACCATCTAGCTACCTTACAAGATATTGAACAGACTTTTAACAGAGTTTCACTATTCACCGAACCTAACGGATTGTTTATCTTCGATATGAATACCATCTATAAACATAGGGAAGTGCTATCTAATAACGCATATATATACGAAACCGATAACGTCTTTTGTGCTTGGGAAAACTATTATAATCAAGATAGCGAAAATAGTCAAGTGGACATCACTTTGAACTTCTTTGAAAGTACTCAAGATGGCTCTTATAGACGCTATACGGAGGAGTTTTCGGAGTGGGCTTTCAACGTTAAAGATATATTGAATATCTTAGAGAACGTGGGCTTTAAACTTCTTGCCATGTACGATGATGATACTTTTAATCCCGTACATGAAAAGTCAGAAAGAATTATCTTTGTAGCTAGAAAGATAATGTAAATATTAAAAGAAAGGTGATATTTTATGGCAATTTTAAAGAGAGCAATATCTATGGACGCATCAGCAGTATCTACAGTTATCGATGCTACTGATATGGTAAATGAAATAGAAAAGATTCATAAGACTTCAGCAGTGGTATCTGCTGGATTGGGCAGACTAACCATTGGAGCATCTTTAATAGGCTACGGTCTAAAAGGCGATGGCGATACTGTTACTCTCCGTATGGACGGAAATGGTGCTACTGGTGTACTTATCGCTGTAGCTGATAGCCACGGAAACGTTAAAAGTTATGTATCCAATCCAGTAGTGGAGATACCTTTAAATCAATATGGTAAACTAGACGTTAAAGGTGCTATCGGTACTGATGGAACTCTATCTGTAGTTAAAGATTTAGGTCTAAAAGAACCGTATGTAGGTAAAGTTCCAATAGTATCTGGTGAGGTCGCAGAGGATATAGCTAACTACTTCGCAACTAGTGAACAGACTCCTACAGTGTGTGCGTTGGGAGTGTTAGTAAATCCCGATTTAACCATCAAACGTGCAGGTGGATTTTTAATTCAACTATTACCTTTTGCTAGTGAGGAAGTTATATCCACAATAGAAAAGAATATAAAGGATATAAAACCTATAACTACTATGCTTGAAGATGGTCAAACTCCTGAAGATATAGCGTTAATGCTCCTTGATGGACTAAATCCAAACATATTAGATGAGGCTACACCTAAGTATCAATGCGATTGCTCTAAGGAACGTGTCGAAAGAGCGTTAATCAGTTTGGGCAAAGACGAACTTTCTAAAATGGCTGACGAACAAGACGTAACTGAAGTATGTTGTCACTTCTGCAATAAAAAGTATCAGTTTTCTAAACAAGATATTCTAAACCTATGCAAATAGATTTCTATTGAAAAAGTTTCCTAATATTAGGAAACTTTTTCTTATATATTACATATAATATCTTAGTTGAAAATTTTTTTGAACTTTTTTGAAAAAACTCTTGACATTTTGAAATCTTTGTGATATAATATACAAGTCGGTTGAGGTTGAACTACTTAATTAAATCTACTGATTAAAATTTTTAAAAAAAGTTTGAAAAAACTCTTGACAAATAAAAAAAAGTATGATATAATAATTAAGTCGTCAGTTGATAAAACTTCTCGACACTCCAGTAATTATGTGGGAGCATAGCTCAGCTGGGAGAGCATCTGCCTTACAAGCAGAGGGTCACAGGTTCGAGCCCTGTTGTTCCCATGATGGCTCGGTAGTTCAGTTGGTTAGAACGCCGCCCTGTCACGGCGGAGGTCGTGGGTTCGAGTCCCATTCGAGTCGCTTATATGCGGATTTAGCTCATCTGGTAGAGCGCCACCTTGCCAAGGTGGAGGTAGCGAGTTCGATCCTCGTAATCCGCTCTTAATATGGCGCTATAGCCAAGTGGTAAGGCACGGGTCTGCAACACCCTTATCCCCGGTTCAAATCCGGGTGGCGCCTCTTAGTTAAGATTACTCAAAAGATTTTGAGTAATCTTTTTCTTTTAATAGAATTTTAATATATTTATGGTATAATCTTCTTAAAAGGAGGTTCTTATAAATGATAGTTCTTAATAGCACTCAAAAGCAAAGCATTCTTAAATACGTTGAAGATAAAACTTACTTTAAAAGATGTTGTTTTATCATAAGTACAATTATATCCATAGGTTGCATTATTGGATTGATTATATATCCCATGGGTACTGACCTTTTCCCCGATTTAGTAGGCTTACTTTGTACTTGTATAATACTCCTTGCCAGTACTCTTAAAGATGTAATTAAGTTTAGAAATGTTAAGTATAATCTTGATATAAATAATTTTGTCGCTGTAAATAAGTATCTTTCAGATGCTTGTATAACTCAAAAGGTTCAAAAGACTAACTATGAAAACTCCCTTAAAGATAGCAGTATGTACAAACTTGCTACCCCTCCTAGAAACTTTGAAGTTATCATTCAAAAGTACTATATCTTGGATAAGTACAATAACAAGTACGAATGTATTAAATATCTTGATTACAAAAAGTGCATTGAAGAAGGAGAGTTTATAGCCATAGATTTCCCTACAGGTGAAAAAATTGCATTACACATTTAATTTTCAAAATTTTAGTTGAAATTTTTCCGTATCTATGATATAATAAAATCATTATTAAAATGAAAAGGAGTTCTATTGAAATGTTTAATGATTTAATGGATACTATCGGATTTGTATCTAAGTACGATGAAGAAGTCGGCAGTGCTATGGCTAAAGAGTTAGCTAGACAGAAAAGGAATCTTGAATTAATTGCTAGTGAAAATATTGTATCACCTGCAGTAATGTGTGCTATGGGTTCGGTACTTACTAATAAGTATGCTGAAGGATATCCTGGTAAAAGATACTACGGTGGTTGCGAATGTGTAGATATAGTCGAAACTATAGCTATAGAAAGAGCTAAAAAGTTATTTGGTGCTAAGTTTGCCAATGTACAACCTCACTCTGGAGCACAAGCAAATACTGCTGTATATGTTGCACTACTTCAACCTGGTGATACCGTTCTTGGTATGAGTCTTGCTGATGGTGGTCACTTAACACATGGTTCACCAGTAAATATATCTGGTAAGTACTTCAACTTTGTATCTTACGGCCTAGATGATGAAACTGAAATGATTAACTATGATACAGTTCAAAAGTTAGCCGAAGAACACAAACCAAAGTTGATAGTTGCTGGTGCTAGTGCTTATCCTAGAGCAATAGACTTTAAAAGATTATCCGAAATTGCAAAGTCAGTAGGTGCTTATCTAATGGTAGATATGGCTCATATTGCTGGATTAGTTGCAGGTGGTCAACATATGTCACCAGTTCCATATGCAGATATTACTACTACTACTACTCATAAGACTTTAAGAGGTCCAAGAGGTGGCTTAATCTTAACTAACGATGAGGCTCTAGCTAAAAAGATTAACTCTGCAATCTTCCCAGGAACTCAAGGTGGCCCTTTGATGCACGTTATAGCTGGTAAGGCAGTTTGCTTTGGTGAGGCTCTAAAGCCTGAGTTCCAAGACTACGCTAAAAGAGTAGTCGAAAATGCTAAGGCTCTAGCTGATGGTCTTTTAAAAAGAGGATTTAATCTAGTTAGTGGTGGTACAGATAATCACCTTATGCTTGTAGATTTAAGACCTTTCCACATTACTGGTAAAGAACTTGAACACCGTCTTGATGAGGTCTATATCACTGTAAACAAGAACGCTATACATAACGACCCAGAAAAACCATTCGTTACTAGTGGCGTTAGAATTGGTACTCCAGCCGTTACAACTCGTGGATTGGGTGTTGAAGAGATGGAAAAGATTGCCGAATACATCTACTTATGTGCAACAGATTTTGAAAATTCTGCTGATGCTATCCGTGAGGGTGTAACTGAAATCTGTACTAAGTTCCCACTATATTAATTTTAAATCTTTTGAACTTATTAGGACGGATTTTTTCCGTCCTTTTTATTTAGGAGGTTTTTTTATGAAGTATGAAAACAATCAAATTACAAGTTTAAGCAAAATGCTATCGTATATACTAAGACATCACCCAGAAAGCATTGGATTAAGGTTGGATAACTTTGGCTATGCTAACGTTGATGAATTAATATCTAATATGAATGCAAAAAATAGAGTTCATGTAGATTTTGATACCTTAAAATATATCGTGGATACCGACCAAAAACAAAGATATTCTTTTAACTCCGATTTTTCAAAGATTAGAGCTAATCAAGGACATTCAATATCCGTAGATTTACAGTTGATAGAAAAAGTTCCACCTAATGAGTTATATCATGGAACGGCTACACGCTTTTTAGATAGTATTCTAAATGAGGGTATTACAAAGCAATCCCGACAGTATGTGCATATCTCATCGGATATTAACACTGCTTTAAAGGTTGGAAAACGTCATGGAAAACCAGTGGTTCTAATTTTAGATACTTTAAAAATGTATCAAGATGGCATTAAGTTCTACATATCGGATAACGGCGTTTGGCTTTGTGAGTATGTTGCTCCTAAGTACATCAAAGAGGCTTTTAACAGTTAATCAAAAGTTATAATAAGTTATAACTAACATTAAAAATTTATAATTGAAAGGAGTTAAAAATCGTTACTGAACTATTGACTAAAAGAAAACTTTTATGTTATAATCTACTAAGAAAAGACTAGTATAAGATATACTAGGTATAATGCACGGTATATGCAAGAACCAAGCGATAATTACAGGTGCAAATATTATGAAAGGAGAATGGATTAGAGTTAGCCATTACTCTATGATAAGGGTAAAACAACCCTCTGGTTACGGCGTAGCCATTCGCCGTCTATAAACGGTAACCAATCCGTTGACAGTCAAGCAGAAAAGTCTGTAGTTTAAAAAAAATGCATAATATTAACTTCTATAATTTATGTATGTGTACCCGTTCGTTAGCGGGGAATTTAAGCCTTTGGAGTATCATACAAACGTTAGTAGATTTTAGTAATAAAATCCAAAACGGATACGTTGAACAAGGAATGAAACATAAAAGTTTTGAAATTTATAATTTATTTAAAAATATTATAACTTTTTATAAGTTTTCAGTAACGGTGCATTATGAAAAGTAATATAAAAGTATTGTCGGTATATTTTGTTGTGTTCTATGTGGTGTGGGGGATATCTACACTATGTATCATGCCAATTATAGATTTAATTCCCAATGAGTACGTTGCTAGTATATTGAAAGTTGTGATACTTAAAAATCTAGTTTGGACTGTTCCAGCTGGATTTTTAATAAAAAAATATCATGATATGGTGGAAGTACCTCTAAAAGATATGTTTATCAATAAAGTAAGTTGGTTGCAATATCTTCCGATATTCTTGATATTTACAGCATACATTCTAATAGGCGACTTTAAACTCAATGGAAGTATAGTCGTATCGCCAGATTTTAAGTACACCGATTTGATAGTAGTTCTATTTGTAGGTCTAACCGAAGAATTGGTGTTTAGAGGTTGGTTGCTCAACTCCACTATAAAAAATAAACAAGATGACCAATTGTATATACCAATACTTGTAAATGCTCTACTATTTTTGAGTATCCACTTTCCACGTTGGATTGCTGGTGGTGTATTTATCAGTAACTTTATAAGTCTGGGATTTATTCAAATTATGATATTAAGCGTAATATTTAGTTACATATTCATTAAAAGCAGAAATATTTTAATTCCTATAGCTTTGCATATGTATTGGGATTTGTTAGTATTCCTATTTGCTTAGATAAAAAAGAACCTTATCAATTGATAAGGTTCTTTTATCTATTCGTAACTTATAGTGCTAGTAGACATATTTAATGATTTTATCTGTTGTTTAATATTAGATGGAACATCTTGAAGGTCGAATAGAGGTCTACCAATGTAGTAACCTTGAATTAAATCCACGCCACAATCTATGACGGTTTTTAATTCTTCAAAAGTTTCCACGCCCTCAGCAAGAACCAAGACGTTCTTTGCCTTAGCAATTTGAATTAGATTGGTTATGATATTTTGTCTGTTAGCATCGTTATCGCAACCACTTATTATAGAACGGTCTATTTTTATTATATTTGGACTGAAAGTTATCAAAGCGAGTTCGTTGTTATAGCCACTTCCGAAGTCATCTAGGGCGATTTTAGCTTGCCAGTACTTCATTAGATTAAGTTTAATCTTCATGAAGTCCATGTTAGACTGTTCGCTTTCTAAGATTTCCATTACCAAGTTTGGAAGTATATCCTTATGTACTCTGTTGATATACCTTATATCATCTGGGGATATTATACAGTTAGATATTGAGTTTAAAAATATCTTTGAATTTTTAGGGGCTTTTCCTTGCTTAATCTGTTGGTGGAATGATTTTAAAGACTCTATCCAAGTTAGATGTTCAATCTTATATAGTTTAGAAGATGCTTTAGCAATTCTAAGCAACTCTAAAGGAGATTTTAACACCGTGGATTGAGGTCGCATTAAAGCTTCATAGCCATATATTTCGCCAGTCTTAGCAGATACAATACTTTGAAACGCATACTTAATACTATGTTCATCTATAATTCTGTTCATTTCTTCTATACCAGTTATTAGTATGGAGTCCTTATTGTATATAGACATATCAAACTGAGCCAACGCTCCTTTAGTGGAGTGCTTTATAGTATACATAGCAAAATCGGCGTATTTGATAAGCATATCGTAGGCTTTTGAGTCGTATGGATAGAATGAAATACCTCCACTGGCTCTTATTTTAAAGTGAGTACCATCAGATAGCAAACAGTAACTACTTAATAGATTATCTCTAACTTTGTTTACAATCTCCATTATTTCCTCTTTGGAGTTGTATCCACTAAGGAAAACGTTGAACTCATCACCAGACATTCTAGCGACTACACCGTTATAGTTCTTGAACTGCTTGAATACGTTCGCACCAGTTTTAATATAATCGTCGCCAAAGTCATGACCGTAAGTATCGTTTACATACTTTAGATTATCTAAATCCCACATAATAAACGCCGATACTTTTAACTCACTTGGATTAGTAAATAGTTGTTCAATCTTTTTATAGTAGGCACGTCTGTTAAGAAGTCCAGTAGTCAAATCGTAGTCACGTTCGTACTCAATCTTTTGACGTTCAAGAGTTACGCTAGTTATATCTTGAATTACACCTAGAATGTTAGAGTCATCTTGAGTCATAGTAAGTTTAAAATATCTTTTATTGATGCCATTACCCATGGAAAAATTAATTACATCATTGATATTAATATCATCTAAGTTAGGGGAGTTTTTTATTTTTACAATAGGGTCTATTATGTTATTGCTATGGCTACTCTTAGATAGATACTTCATAAATTGATTAAACGTTATATAAGTATCTTGTTGAGGTAAATCGTTAAAGTGTAGTAAGGTGATTAAACTCTCACTTATAAAGACGTTATCTACAGAGTAGTCCCAAGCGAACACGCCCATTTCTATATCGGTCATGGAGATTATTTTTGAAACTCTTGATGCTGATTGTTTTACATTTATCTGTAAATCGGTGATAGCATCGGTTAGACGGTCTATTTCCAATATATTTGTAGAATTGAACTTAATAATCTTATTTTTTTCGTAGTTATTTTTATTATTAAGGGTATCTATTATGTTTGAAATAGGTGTAGATATCTGTTTACTAATAAATATAAGTATAAAAATTCCTGTCAACAACGATATTATAGATGCTATTACAAAAGAATCTATTACAGTTTCATATATTTTTAGAACCTTATTCTTATCAGCTAAGGATATTAATACCCAATTTTGATTATAATACAAAGAGTTTTCATTGTATAAACTTATGGGTTGAACGTTTCCAATTGCAGTAATATCGGGATTAGTAGTTATTTCAAATATATCTTGGTCGTTGGTAATATTAGAGCAGTTTATTGTATCGTATTGGGAAACCAATCTAGTAAATATAGCTCCAGAGTGTAACAGTGTAGCGTATGTATTAGACTTATTGGTATTATATGCTAGAATGTAACAAGCATTTTCATTAAATAAATCATTAGATGGTAACTTTTTCAGTATCATATTTTCCATGATACCAATTCCTAAAATTCCATAGACGTTATTATTACTATCTATTAATGGAACGGTATACTTCATACTAGATTCGCCATAGTTTGATATTTTAGAAAACTTAGTCCAATTGGCAAGGTTAGATATATCTTCTGTTGGATTTAGTTTTGCTAACTTAATAGTTTGAAAAAAGAAGTCATAATTTTTGCTAGTGTGGTCCACTCTTAATTTAGATGACCATTCAGTATCTAAAGTGATGTTGTACTTTTGAGATATAGCAGAACTTCCGAACTCCATAAGTAAATCCTTGTTATTGTTAAGAGTATTATTAGTGGGGTCTAAATCTCTAATCATTAAGCCACCTCTATAATCTATATTATCCTCATTGTATAGTGTACCAGTATCCAATACTATAAAGGCATCATTTACGGCATCGGTTCTAAGTAGATATATAAGTTTTTCAACAGATTGGTCAAATATTTTCTTATTAAGTTCTTTGTTAGTAGTAATATCCTCAATGGAGGCATTTTCTTCTTTTAGAATACTTTCCATGGTATCATTTATATCATCAGATGTATCTAATACAAGAGCCATCTTCTGTTGTAGTTCATTTTCTATGTAGTTTCTTCTATTTTCAGTTTTTTCCACAAGCATATTATAGGCATATTCTCTAATATATGTGAACTCACCACTTATTAAGGATACTGTTAAAAATATACTCAATTGAAGCATTACCAATATCAGCATAGGTATGAATATTTTTAAAAATATTCCCGATTTTTTATTATCTTTTTTAAAGAGATTTTTCATGACACAATATATTACTATTTAAGTATATAGTAATTAAAATAACCTCCTTTTTAATTATATTGCAATGTTGATATTAGTTATCACTTACAATATTCTCTAAGTTAGATTTGAAATAGTTTAACCAAGTATTAAAAGCCTTATCGTTAGTATATTCATCTATAACAGAATTTCTGTCCTCACCATTAGCTATTCTGTTGCAAACTTCGTCATATACATTTACAGATTGAGTAGCCATGCAATCGTTTAGAAAGGTTCTAACGTCGGCACAATTATCATAAGGTTTTGCTGCGTATGGTTGATATGTAGAAAGTTCATCTATAGCAACTTCAAGAGTATTTAATAGAGTTCCACCTATTTTATTTTCGCTTTGGTCGTTTATTTCAGTTATCTTGTTAAAGTCAAGAGCGTCAACCTTTACTGGAAGATATCCTGAAGATATAGTACTTTCTATATTCCTATCGGTTTCGGTGAACCATTTTAAGAATATTGAACAAGCATATTCAGTCTTTTCGTCGGCTTTGGTTACTACGAAACCTGCTCCCTGTTGAACTATATAAGGGTCGCAACCCTCAAAGTTAGGTACTGGAAGTACTAAACTTTCAATAGGATATGTATAATCATCATCTATAGTAACAGATGTAGGATAGTACGCTGAACCAGTAGTAGAACCTATTAAAGCTATAATCTTACCTATTTTAGCATCATCGCTACGGAAACGACTTTGAGAGCCATAATATCCCTTAACATATGGAACGTAATAGTTATCCCAAAGTTTTCTTAGAGCAGTTTCATCTATATTTACGGTAGCTTTGCCATCTTGAACGGTTACATAGTTGTATCCTAATTGTTTAGCACCCACTACCATGTAGTTAGCGACAGAATCTCTACCAAAGAACGATTTTCCATCGTTAGCAATATCTGGAGTTAAATCGTCAGTATAGTTGTAGTACTTTTCCGATACGTCAACTAAACCTTCCCAAGTTTTCAAATCGTCAGTAGAAACGCCAGTAGCATCTGCGAACGGTTGCCAGTCAGTAGCATTTAAAATCATTACTTCGGTACTTTTAGCCATGGGGAATATTTTTAAAGAGCCATCATTAGAAAATTGACCTTCTTCTATATAGTTGGGAACGTATTCTGCAAGTTCGTCATCGGTGAAATACTTTTTTATATCACAAGCGTAGCCCATCTTATCTACAGTGTAGGCGGTTTCAGCGTATGAAGCGAATATGTTAGGAGCTGTATCCGAACCAACTTCGTTATTTAATGAGGATAGTACCTTTTCGGAAAGTTCATCAACAGAACCTACAGATGTAGCCTCTATGATGATACCCTTTTCATAGCCTACAGTTTCATTGAACTCATTAATCATTTTATCGAAGCTAGTTTGTTGTACACCATTGTAATAGTGCCATATGTTTATGGTCGTAGGATTTTTAGCATCAAGACCGTAATCGGCTTTATTCGATGCGCTTTCACAACCACTTAACGACATACTTAATATTGCACTGGATATTAATACAGAAATTAATTTCAATTTTTTATTAATCATAGCAATTTGTTACTAAATTTAGTAACATATTCACCCACCTTTTTTTACAAATTTTATGATATTTCAATTATAGCACATATTACTACACTTTGCAAGAGCTTTTTTTATGTATATTGCACAATATTTAAATTCAAATTATTAATTGACATATCTTCATGATTATTGTATAATGGTTATTAACACTACACTAATTTTAATAGTTAGATTCTTCTTGACGTTTCATCATTTTGGACCAACTATATAGACCATAGATATCGTTTATAAAGAATATTGAAAAGTTTATTATCATAGGTAAGTAAGATATATCTTCTAAGGTAGCTAATATCCAAAGGACTATTAGAACTATATCGTTACAAGCGTAGGCAATCGCATATAATGGACTTCTATTCAACATTAAATACGATGCTAAAAAACTTGTAGTTATAGATATGGTACTAAAAGTTAAGTTGTTAGTGTTGAAAAATTTTAATATATAGTAGAATATACAAGTAACTACTATACTTAGAACTATCATGAGTACAATTTTTTTCTTAGATAACTTTTCTACTTTAACTTCGGCTACGCCTTTTTTATATGGATTTCTAATCCATGATATTACAGACATTATAGCTATAGGCATAGTCATTCCAATATACGTTATAGCCTCACCAAAGTATCTGCACTTTAAAGATATCAAAGCGTAGGTTATACTGAATACTACGGTTAATATTTGACCTAATACATCACCTTTAGCAACAAATATTAAGCCAGTAACTCCAACAAGCGACGCTATTAGAGTTAATATACTAAAGTTTGCACTTAAAAAACACATCGTCCCTGATATTGTTAGAGAAAAAATCCAGAGTATCCATTCAAATTTGGATAACTGTTTAAAAGAGTTTAAAATGTTCATAAAAAAATACCTCCAAAAAAATAAGCACTTGAAGTAGTACATCTTATCAGTCATAATGATATACTATCAAATGCAGTTTAACTACTTGGTAGCGTTTGCGTTTGCCTTTGAGATTATAACATATTGTACATATAAAGTCAAGGAAGTGATTAATATTATACCTTTAGCAGAAAGAGTTCGACCATCTACTATTGATGATATGGTTGGACAAGAACATCTAATTGGCTATAATAGTCCACTTAGAAAGATTATCAAGGGTGGCAACATTCCCAATATGATATTCTACGGAGTATCTGGAACAGGCAAGACCACTCTTGCAAACATTATAGCTAAGCAATCCAATATGCAGATATACCATATAAATGCTACTACGTCGGGACTTAGTGATATTAAAGAAGTAATATCCCAAAGTGATACCTTACTCGGTTGTAATGGCATTATGCTCTATATAGATGAAATTCAGTACTTTAATAAAAAGCAACAGCAATCTTTATTAGAGTATATTGAAAATGGCAAGATTACCTTGATAGCATCTACTACAGAAAATCCTTATTTCGCCATATTCAATGCTATTCTAAGCAGATGTACTATCTTTGAATTTAAACCCATCTCTTACAAAGATATCCAAAAGGCTCTAACTAGAGGAGTATCCATTTTGGAACAGGATATGCACACTAAGATTTCATACTCTAACGATATCTTAGAGTATATATCCAAAAGTTGTGGTGGCGATGTTAGGAAATCTTTAAACGCTTTGGAAATGTGCGTATTAAGTGGGGAAGTATATCCCGATAGAGTAGAGATATCCTTAAATAGTGCTAAGGAGTTCACGCAAAAGAGCAGTATGCGTTACGATAAAGACGGTGACAGTCATTATGATATCTTATCAGCATTTCAGAAGTCAATTCGTGGTTCAGATGTCAATGCAGGGTTGCACTATCTTGCTAGACTTATTGAGGCTAATGATATTTCCTCCATATGTCGCCGATTGCTCGTAATTGCCAGTGAAGATGTTGGTTTAGCATATCCTAACGCTATAAGCATAGTAAAATCTTGTGTGGATAGTGCTTTACAGATAGGTTTCCCAGAGGCTCGTATTCCGTTAGCACAAGCAGTGATATTGTTAGCAACATCACCTAAATCCAACTCATGCAAAAAGGCTATAGATTTAGCTCTACAAGATGTTAAAAGCATGGATTGTGGTGACATTCCTAGACATCTGCAAAACTGTCATGCAGATAGTGATGAGGTTCAAATTAAAGGACAGCACTATTTGTATCCACATGATTACCCTAACCACTATGTAGAACAGCAATATCTACCAGATAACATTAAGGACAAAGTATACTATACTTTTGGTGATAACAAACAAGAACAATCTGCAAAGTTATATTGGCACAAGTTGAAAAATAATAGTAATTAAATACCATGAAAGGATTGATGTTAGTCATGGAAAAGAAAAAGAAGTTCAAAATAAGTTATAACTCACCAGTGGTACTAACTTTTGCTTTGATATCTTTAATAGCTTTATTAGTAGGATATCTTACTGGTGGAACATCTACCAAGTTGCTATTTATGACTTATAGGAGTTCATTGTTAAATCCACTAACCTATATTAGATTGTTTACACACGCTATAGGTCATGCCGATATATCGCACTATGTAGGTAACTTTATGTATATACTACTAGTAGGTCCAATGCTAGAAGAAAAGTACGGCAGTAGCAGAATGTTAATAATGATGCTCTTTACTGCTGGTATAACTGGAATATTCAATACTATACTATTTCCAAACGTTGCACTATATGGTGCTAGTGGTATAGTGTTCATGATGATACTATTGAGTTCTTTTGCTAGTTCTAAAGAAAATGAGGGTATTCCTTTAACTATGATTTTAGTAGCTATAATCTACTTAGGAAATCAAGTTATACAAGGAATATTTGTAGAAGATAATATTTCTCAATTTGGACATCTAGTAGGTGGTGTATGTGGAGCAATCTTTGGATACATATTCCGTCCAAAAAGTTTCAAGAACAGTAGTTCAAGCTATAATTACTAAGAAAGGAGTTTTTTTATATGAAGTATACAAATCCAATAATTAAGGGATTTTATCCCGACCCTAGTATGTGTAAGGCTAATGGAAAGTATTATCTAGTGTGCAGTAGTATGCAATACTTTCCAGCCGTGCCACTATTTGAAAGTAAGGATTTAATCAACTGGAAACAGATTGGTAACTGTCTAAACAGACCTAGTCAAATAGCACTAGAGGGCGTAAATAGTTCAGGTGGAGTGTTTGCATCTACTATTAGATATAATGATGGTCGCTTCTATATGGTTACTACCAATAGTACTACTCAACAGAACTTTTATGTATATACAGATAACATCTACGGAGAATGGTCTGAACCTATATACGTTCAACAAGGTGGCATAGACCCATCGCTATACTTTGAAGATGGCAAAACCTACTTTTTAAGTAACGGTCAAGATGATAATGGTATCGATGGTATTACTCAATGTGAAATAGATATTACTACAGGTGAAAAGCTATCGCCAAGTGTGAATATCTGGCAAGGTACTGGTGGACGTTATATCGAAGGCCCGCATATGTACAAAATAGGAGAGTATTACTATCTAATGGTTGCAGAGGGTGGCACTGAATACGGTCATATGGTGACTTACGCTAGAAGTAAAAACATATATGGCAAGTTTGAAAGTTTTAGTGGAAATCCAGTACTTACAAATAGAAATCTAGGTGGCTTTGAAATTCAAGGTGTAGGTCACGGTGATTTAATTCAAGATGAGTATAATCAATGGTGGTTGGTACATCTAGGATTTAGACAGATGGACCAATGGATGCCATACCATCATTTAGGCAGAGAAACTTTCCTAACACCTATACAGTTTAATCAAGATGGTTGGTTCACTGCTGGTTATAATGGAACTACTATCCATGAGTTTGAAGTCGAATATCCTAAAGAGATAGTCCAAAAAGAACAAAAAGTATTCACTTTTGAGAATACTAATCTTAAAGTGGATTGGCTACGCATTCGTATTCCAGATATGAAAAACTACTCCTTTAAGCATGGAACTCTAACTTTAAAGGGTACTGAAAAAACTCTTGATGATGTCGCATCACCTACATTTATTGGTATACGTCAAAAAGATTTCAAATCTGTTATTACTTGCGATGTATCTGTTGAAAGTGGTGAGGGTGGTATAACTCTATTCATGGACGAACAACAACACTACGATTTGTTAGTTACTAAAGCTGATAGTGGATATATCATTACAGAAAAACTTAATATTGGCGATATTAAACATATTCAAAATAGTATATCTGTAGGCGATAATGGTAGCATAACTTTAGAAGTTCGTTCTAATAACTTTGTGTATGAGTTCAACGTTATAGTAAATGGAACTAAACATACATTAGGTTGTGCACAGACTAAGTATCTATCTACTGAGGTTGCTAGTGGATTTACTGGAGTTATTATAGGTCTATTTGCTCATAATGGAGTATCTAACTTTAAGAACTTCAAAGTTGAATATATAGACTAATATCCAAAAAAAGGAACGCTTTAAATATTAAAGCGTTCCTAACTTTATTACTAGCAAATTTGAAGTATTGTATTGGCAACATCATCAATATTTTGATTAGCCATTTCATACATAGTAGAAGATAGTTTTAAAGCATCTTCACTAGAAATGTTATTTAAAGCAATTACTGAGTTTAAACATTGGTTTGCTATTCCTAGATTAACTTTAGCGTTTAGACTTTCAGTACTAGCACCATCTAAGAACTTAGCAGTTTCCATTAGATAAAAAGCATATCCTAGCATAAAAGCAGAAGTTTCATCTTCCTTTAAACTTTCAAACTTAGAGTGCATATCGTCAAAAGATTTTTCACAGTTACTAGCGAACTCATAACCGTTTTTAAATAGATTAACATTTTCCATAAAAAAACTCCTTTATTATAATATAGTCTTATTGTATGATTATTTTTAAACGTTGTCAATGGTATATACTGTTAATAATTTGTGCAATAAAAATTTTTTTGCAAGATTTCAAAAAAACACTTGCAATTTTTTTGATTTTGTAATATTATATATATAGTGAAATTTTTAAGGCTAATATATGTCGATACTTTAGGAGGATTATTATGCAACTTTCTGAAATGAATAAGTCAGAACTAATATCATTCAAAAATAGTGTTCAAGATGAGTATGATGCTTTTAAATCTCTTGGACTTAAACTAAACATGGCTAGAGGTAAGCCATCTAGTGAACAACTAGATTTAACCATGCCTATGTTAGATATCTTAAATGCTAATAGCAATCTTAACGACCAAAACGGCGTGGATACTCGTAACTATGGTGGCTTAGATGGTATTCCAGAAGCTAAAAAGTTAATGGGTGATATCTTAGGTACTGCTCCAGAACAAACTATAGTTTTTGGTAACGCTAGTCTAACTATTATGTATGATACTGTTGCTAGAAGTTTTTCTTTTGGTGTAATGGGTTCAACTCCTTGGTGTAAACTAGATAAGGTTAAGTTCCTATGTCCTGTACCAGGGTATGACAGACATTTCGCTATAACTCAACTATTTGGCATAGAAATGATTAACATTCCTATGACTGAAGATGGCCCTGACATGGATATGGTTGAGGAATTAGTTAATAATGATGAAACTGTTAAAGGTATATGGTGTGTTCCACAATATGCAAATCCTACTGGTATTTGCTATTCCGATGAAACTGTTAGAAGATTTGCTAATCTATCGCCAAAGGCTAAAGACTTTAGAATTTTCTGGGATAACGCTTATTGTATACATCACCTTGTTGATGAACCTAAGTGTATCTTGAATATTATGGAAGAATGTAAGAAAACTGGTAAAGAAGATATGGTATATATCTTTGGTTCTACATCTAAGGTTACATTTGCAGGAGCTGGTATCTCTGCAATGGGTTGCAGTGAGGCTAACTTTAAAGATATTATGAGCAAGTTGACAATATCCACTATAGGTTACGATAAGATAAATCAACTTAGACACTGTAAGTTCTTTGGAGATATCAACGGTGTTAAGGAACACATGAAGAAACACGCTAACATCTTAAAGCCTAAGTTCGATTGCGTTATAAAATGGTTGAATAATGAGATTGCTCCATTGGGAATTGGTCAATGGGTTGAACCTAAAGGTGGCTATTTTGTATCATTTGATGCCTGTGAGGGTTGTGCTAAGAGAATAGTTCAACTTTGCAAAGATGCAGGAGTTATATTAACTGGTGCAGGTGCGACATATCCATACGGTAAAGACCCTAAAGATAGCAATATTAGAATTGCTCCATCATATCCACCAGTTGACGAACTAGAAAAGGCTATGGAACTATTCTGTATATGCGTTAAGTTGGCTACCGCTGAAAAATTATTAGCTGATTAGTTAAAAATCCATATTGATTACATTAAAAATCGACTAGAATTATTTCCTAGTCGATTTTTTCTATATACAGTATAGATTCGTTTCCCATGCAGGAATATATAACTGCTTTCTAACATAAAGTTTAAAGTTGGGATTGAGTTCTTTTATCTGTAATGGAAGTGCAAAAATATCCTCATTTCTATGATATAACGATATTGCTAACTTGCAACCACTTTGTATAATCTTTTTGCAACCTATGATAGTGTTTTTTTCAGCACCTTCAACGTCCATTTTTAAGAATGTTGGAAGTGTATCATTTTGAGAGAAAAGGCTATCTACTGAAACACCTTGAACCTCCTTGACTTTTTGAACACTATTTCCATTTTGAATGGTAGACATTCTACCTGCACCACTGGAAAATAGTAGAGTTTCATTCTTATCCCAAGATGCGTAGTTATATATATCTAAGCGTTGGATATCGGAAGTATTTCTAGTAAGTCGACGAAAGTTCTTTATGTTAGGTTCAAGACCTATTATCTTGTTGTACTTGTGATTGACAGTATCTAAGAACTCTAAAATAGTATCGCCGTTGTAAGCACCCAAATCAAGATAGGTTTCGTTATCGGATAGTTTAATAATATCGGTAAAGACTTCTTGTTGAGTGGATACGCTATCTAAAAGATAGTTAATCTTGCCACTAATTCTAAAGTTGATTACATCTTCATAAGTCTTTCGTGATTTTTCATCTTCTAGCATACTGTATACTTCGTCTATTTCACGTTCGTGGAGTTTGCAGTATTCAAGGGTGAATAGAGAGCCATCTACTACTACTGGAACGTCTGGAGCGTACAAAGTGTGCTTTTTAGATAACTCCACAATGTTATTGTACATGGGATTTCTACACACTGCAAATGCTAATACTATAACAAAGTCATCGCAGATAGCTTCAACTTCGGATAGTTTCATGACTTTAAATCCCATAAAAGAGTGACCTCTAACGAAATCGTCACTAGCGAAAATTCCAGATATTTCTATGCCATACTGCTCGAATACATTTAATATTTTAACTGCACCGTCACCCATTCCGTATATGTATATGGGACGTTTTTCCGACTTTAATATATCCCAACAGTTAGTATCTTCTTTAATAAAAGATATCATACAAAAAGCCTCCTAAAAGTTTACTGTTTTCTGGCGATAGCATACTCATCACCTAGGTGAAAGTATGGACAGTTGAACTTATTTCCAAATTGAAGATATCTACTTAGTTCATCTTCGTCCAAGTTCACTTCGCAGATGTAACCGTCATAATCGTCATCATAGACGTAGTAGGCACACATATCGCATTGAGATTTATTTTTCATACAAGTTCACCTCTTTAAAAAAAATCCTACTACTAGTGTAGTAGGATTACATTTCTAACAAACAATCGATTAAGCATTGAATGGAAGTATACTTAGTAGTACACCTGCACCAACTGCAGAACCAATAACACCAGCTACGTTAGGTCCCATAGCGTGCATTAGTAGGAAGTTTGTAGGGTCTTCCTTAGCACCTTCCTTTTGGGATACACGAGCAGCCATAGGTACGGCAGATACACCAGCAGAACCAATTAGTGGGTTAATCTTACCACCAGATAGTTTACACCAAATCTTAGCAGCAAGAAGTCCACAAGCAGTACCGATAGAGAACGCAATAACACCTAATACTATAACCTTTGCAAATGATACGTTTAAAATCTTATCAGCAACGGTAGTAGCACCTACAGATACACCTAGGAATATTGTAACTATATTCATAAGTTCGTTACCTGCAGTCTTGCAAAGTCTATCGCAGACGCCACTTTCTTTAAATAGATTACCTAACATAAGCATACCAACTAGTGGTGCTGCAGATGGTACTAGTAATGCTATGATTAAAGTAACTGCAATTGGGAATATAATCTTTTCAGTCTTAGAAACTTGTCTAAGTTGAGGCATCTTGATAAGTCTTTCTTTTTTAGAAGTAATAGCCCTCATAATAGGTGGCTGAATTACTGGAACAAGTGCCATATATGTATAAGCAGCAAGTGCTATAGTACCAGTATCGATAGTACTATCGGAAGTTAATAATCTACTAGATACATATATAGAAGTTGGACCGTCTGCACCACCAATGATAGCTATAGAACCAGATTCAACATCAGAGAAACCTAATAATGCAGCTCCTAGGAATGTAAAGAATATACCACCTTGTGCAGCAGCACCTAGTAAGAAACTCTTAGGGTTTGCAATAAGTGGTGAGAAGTCTGTCATAGTGCCTATACCCAAGAATATTAGTGGTGGATATATCTGCAACTTAACTCCCAGATACAGCAAGTCTAACAAACCACCTTGCGTAAGCACGGTTAAAACATCAATATGACCCTCTTCATTTATAATAAATAAATCGGGGTGATACATTTCAGTAAGTGGAAGATTTGATAACATCATACCGAATGAAATCGGTAAAAGTAGCAATGGTTCAAAGCCTTTAGCAATAGCAAGGTACATAAAAACAAAAGATATAAGTATCATTATGATAGCTTTTATATCTAAGTTAGCAATACCACTAGTTTCTATCAGACCCGAAATTGCATCAGTAAAAATAGAAATAGCTTCACTCATAGTAAAATAACCTTTCTACTGGAATAACCCAGTTAATTTAACGTTGTCTAAATGGACGAGTATTCTCTCTAAGACCAGCCATAGACCAAGCGGTTCTAGTAGGAGCACTACTCTTAATAGCCTTAACAGATTTTACTCTATAATTTTTACCATCGGCTAAACTCATCATAGCAACGGCACTAGAAATTACGGCTATAATTTCGTCATCATCTGTTGAAGTTGGCTTTATAGCAGGTGCTGGTTTAGGAGCAACCTTAGTTGCAGGTGCTGGAACAGGTTTAGTATTAGTATTCTTAGCAGTTTCTTTTTTCTTATTATCCATGTTAGTAAACGCTTTACCCATAAGATTAATAATAATGATTAATAGTATTATTGCAAAGAATACTACAAGCATACCAGTAAGCACTACAGCTATCATTTGACCACCCGACATTTGTAAATGCATAATCATATCCTCCCATCTTAAAAAAATCATAAATATAAATTAATTATACCCTAAATAGAGAAATATTGCAACACCTTAAAACAACTTTTTAAAAAAAATTAATATTTACAATATATGCCTTGAAATAATAATCTTTTTTGACTTGACATTTTTACTAATTAAAACTATAATTTATTATATAATATTACTATAAAAGGTGGGATTTTTTATTATGAATGAAACTATTGGAGCTACATCGGAAGATACTAATGTGGTCGGTGCTATGGTTTCAGATACTATTGAGGAAACTAAACAGATAACTTCACTTTTAAGCGACTTTCAAAGTATGGTACTATCTGCTTTGCCTACTATTATAAATGCAATAGTGTTCTTGGTTATTGGAATGGTAGCCATTAAAGTGTTACTTAAATTGATGTACAATATCTTGGATAAGACTAAGATGGACAAAACTGCTACAGGATTTATAAAGTCTGCTGTTAGAATTGTCTTATATATACTTTTAGGAATAATAGTACTATCTATACTTAATGTACCTATGACATCTATAGTTACTATTGTGGGTACTATGGGCGTTACTATAGGTTTGGCTCTTAAAGATAGCTTATCTAACGTATCAGGAGGTTTTATAATACTACTTAACAGACCTTTTAAAGTAGGCGACTACGTCGAAACGGCTGGAGTTTCTGGTACGGTTGAACAGATTGGAATATTCTATACTACCATAGTCACTAACGATAATAAGACGGCTCATGTACCTAATGGTACTATAACTAACTGTAATATTGTAAACTATAGCCAAAAAGAACTCCGTCGTCTTGACCTTGAGTATACTATCTCTTATGATAGCGACTTCCAAAAGGCTAGAGATATTATCTATAATGTGGTAATCAATAATAGTAAGGTTCTACAAGATAAGGACATTGTTATTAGAATGGGTCGTCAAGATGCTAGTTCTATAGTAATATTCGTTAAGGTTTGGACTACGCATGATGATTATTGGGACTTGAACTATGATTTAAATGAGGCTATAAAACTTAAATTTGATGAGGTTGGTATTGAAATACCATTCACTCAATTAGATATTCATTTAAAAGGTGATGAGAATAATAAGAAACGTATCTAAAAAATCGAAAAGACGTAGTAAGTTCAAGTATAGGCTATCTTGGAGGTTTTGGGCATTGTTGATAGTGTTAGTATTTATATTTAATAACTATACTCTAAAGGTTACTAAAGAAACTATTACTTCTAGTAAGATATCCAATGAGGTGAAGTTAGCCGTTATTAGTGATTATCATGCTTTTTATATAGGAGTTCCTAATGTAGCAGTGTATACTGCCTTGAAGATTGAAAATCCAGATGTAGTATTCTTTATGGGGGATATGTATTCAAACGGTTCTAACGAATATTTAGTAGATAAGGCTTTGAACTTTATGACACATATCGCTAATATGGGATATCCTTGCTACTTTGTAAACGGTGAACATGATAATAGTACATCTTTTTTTGAAAAGTTGGAAAGTAATGGCATTAACGTACTCCATTATGAGATAGATACTCTTACTGTTGGCGATACTAAGTTAAACATATACGGTATTAATAATGTATATTTCTCTGATACTTTTGATTTACATAACGAATTTTCTCCACCTAATCCTGATGAGTTTAGTATCTTATTGGCACACATACCCATGTACGATTACTACAAAGAGTTCGGAGCAGACCTTACTATCAGTGGGGATACTCATGGTGGATTGATACAACTTCCATTTATAGGATGTCTTTACTATGAGGGTGAATTTTTTCCAGAACTTAAACACAATCCATTAGACGTTAAAGATAAAGGTCTATTCGATTACGATGGGGGAGATTTATTCATAACTTCGGGATTGGGTAACTATCCGTTGCCTGTTAGATTTAATAATCGTCCTGAAGTGGCTATATTGACTTTAAAATCTAATTGACCTTTTTATCTTTAAATGATATACTTATTATATAATATATTTTCTATATTTTAACTATACAGATTGGTGGTATTTCTATGAAAAAATTATTTTTAATGTTATCTTCACTATCTTTGATTTTATTGACTTCTTGCAATGAAAGTTCTACTGATAAAACTTCTGCTAAAGATTTCATCAATGCTAATACTGATGTTAGTATCGTTGAAGTTAGCAATGGTTTAAATGTGAATACGGATACTTATAATGAAAACTTATTCAACTTACAATACTTATCTTTAGTAGATATAACCGATGATATGCCAGTATACAATAGTAATACATATCAAACTATTGACGATATAACATATACCTCATTATGTGGTTATTTGGATATTCGCAATATTGACTATTCTAATGATGATACTAAAGAGTATAATCATTATTCAACTTTTGGAAACGGTTCTGATTTAATTTCAGTGCCATTAAAAGATATGCCTAATGCTCAATTTTGCATAGTAGATGATTACATATACTATCTTGAAGTAGCTAAAGATAGATGTATCTATAATAATGCAATCTATAGGTGTGATAAGTTCGGAAATGATATAGAAACTGTAGTAGAAGATAATCAAGGTTCATTCTACATAGTGGGCGACTATCTAATATATATGAATACTAAATCCGATTATACAAGTTTGAACTATACTTTTTATAATCTAAGCACTAAGGAAAGCGTATCGATACCTTTTAAAGATAGCATTTTAAATATCGTTAATGGCAAGATTTACTGTCATAATCAAGATGATAATATCTACTATTATTATGATTTTAAATCTAAATCGGTGGGTAGTTTTGATATTCAATCTTATGATACACTCCACTATTCCGATAACTATATGTATTCCTATAATACAAGTTCCTTGACTATATACGATTATGATGGAAACATTATCAATAATGTAAAGTTTCCGTTTGAAACAGAATTGTATCAGCAAGTTACTGGAACTTCATATAAAGATATTTTTTACGTTTCCAATGATAGCACTATCTATAGTATAGATTTATCTACTGGTGATATATCTAATGAGTACACCGTAAACATTCCAGATGTTACTAGTTTAAATTCCCTTAATATAGAGTATGTAAATAATAATGATATATATTTTTCATGCTATTCAAAGGATTTTGAAGATGCTAATTTCTGTCACTTCTTTAAATTCAACTTAGATGATACTTCCGTTGAGTTTATTGGCAAAGATTTCTTTTCATAAATTTGCAGATAAGTTTTAATCACATATAATTGACTTTTCACTATTATAGTTATATAATTAGTAAGTGAAAACTTTTGTAGTTAATAATCTTATTATTGGCTACTAATATTAACTATACAGATTGGTGGATTTTTTATGGAAAAGTACAGAAAACGCACTTGGTGTGAAATAGACTTAAATGCTTTAAAGTATAATATAGATACTATTAAAAGTATCACAAATAAAAGAATTATAGCCGTAGTTAAGGCTAATGCTTATGGTCATGGAGATGTTGAAATATCTACAGAACTACAAAATTTGGGTATAGATTTCTTTGCAGTATCCAATCTAGATGAGGCTATTAAACTTCGTGAACACGGTATATTAGGTGAAATACTAATCTTAGGATACACTCCAGTAGAGGAAGCCGAAATGCTTCAAAACTACAATATAATTCAAGCCGTGTTAGGCTACGATTATGCTATAGCATTGAATAAATCCTTAGAGGATAAAGGTTCTACTGCTAGAGTTCACATAGCAATCGATACTGGCATGAACCGTATAGGATTTATTCAAAATGAAAATCATGATACACTAGAGGATATCAAAAAGGTGTATGATTTAAAAAATCTTAAAGTTGAGGGTATGTTTACACATCTATGTGTTGCCGATAGTTTCCGTCAAGATAATGTTGATTTTACAGAGTATCAACTAAACAATCTTGATACCATAGTTTCCGAATTAAAAAAATCGGGATATGATTGTGGTTTGGTACACGCTCAAAATAGTGCAGGTTTGACTAATCTAAAAAAAGACCAATACGGTGCTGTAAGAGCTGGTATAATTCTATATGGATTAAATCCTAGTGATGACGTTCGCAAAGATATAGTATATAAACCAATCATGTCGTTGAAGAGCGTCGTTAGTATGGTTAAGTATATATCCAAAGGCGATACCGTCGGCTGCGGCAGAACCTTTAAGGCAGATAAAACTATCAAAGTAGCAACCGTTACGGCTGGTTATGCTGATGGCTATAGCAGATTGCTCTCTAATAAGGGTGAAGTTCTTGTGCATGGCACTAGATGTAAAATAATAGGTAACGTCTGTATGGACCAATTTATGATTGATGTTTCTAATATAGATAATGTTAAATCTGGTGATACAGTTACTCTAGTAGGTACTGATGGAAATCAAACTGTAACACTAGACGAACTTGCTAACATAATAGGTACTATAAACTATGAATTAGCTTGTAATATCAATCTTAGGGCAAGTAGAGTATACATTAAGTAGATATTTAATATCTTTTGAATATAAAACAAAACCTCCAGTTGAAAATCAACTGGAGATTTTTGTACTATTGTTGAATATATTTTATAACTTAATAGTAGCAGTAGTTGAGTTTGGAACAACATCAACAGAGATTTCTTTGCCATCAACTATAGCAATAATCTTGAAAGACTTATCAGTTTGAGTAAATGAAACGTCAATAGAGTTGCCATTTCTAACAGCAGACATTTCCATAACTAGATTAGCTTTATCATCATAAACCTTAGTAGTAGCAGATTTGCCATCTTCAAGATTATAAATCTTAAATTGAGCATCTTGAACGTAATCGTAGATAACGTTCATATCGAAGTTACCGAAAGTAACTATGCTATTAGGTTTAGCTAGTACAGGCATTTCAAGGAAGGAACACTTTTTATCGAAGTATTTTCCACCTTGATATGTTTCACCAGTACAGATATCAGTCCAAGTACCCTTAGGAACATAGAATTGTGCAATACCTTCTTGATTTAGTACAGGAGCACATAGTAGATTATCACCAAGCATATATTGACTATCTAAGTATAGACAAGCAGGTTCGTCGGCATAGTCTATAACCATTGCTCTCATCATAGGAACGCCAACTGTAGAAGTCTTAACGGCTTGAGAGAATAGATAAGGCATCAACTTACCTTTTAACTTAGTGAAGTATCTAAGAACTGCACAAGCATTTTCTGGATTGTCTGGAGTATCTTCCTCATAAGCCCAAGGAACTCTATAAGATGTAGAACCGTGTAATCTACTATGAGTTGACATTAAACCAAAAGCACACCAACGCTTATAAACATCAGGTGATGCAGTTTGTTCAAAACCACCGATATCGTGGCTGAAGTAACCAAATCCCGATGCACATAGTGACAATCCACCACGAATAGTTTCTGCCATAGATGAGTATTCAGCAGAGCAATCTCCACCCCAGTGTACTGGGAACTTTTGTCCACCAACAGTAGCACTTCTAGCGAATAGACAAGCATTATTTTCGCCATAGTATTCTTTTAGAGCGTTGAAAACGGTCTTATTGTATAAGTAGGTGTAGTAGTTGTGCATCTTAATAGGGTCAGAGCCATCAAAGTACTTGATACCCTTAGTAGGTATTCTTTCACCGAAGTCAGTCTTTATAGCAGTAACACCAGTATCGCAGAGTTCTTTAATCTTACTTGCGAACCATTCACAAGCCTTAGGATTTGTAAAGTCTACGATAGCCATACCAGGTTGCCACATATCAGTTTGGAACACGCTACCATCAACATTTTTGATAAAGTATCCATTTTGAACGCCCTCATCAAATAGTTTTGAACTTTGACCAACATAAGAGTTAATCCAAGCACATATGCCCAAACCTTTTGCTTTTAAACGTGATAGCATTTCTTTAGGATTAGGGAAACAATCCTTATCCCATTCAAAGCCACACCATTCAAATTCTTTCATCCAGAAGCAGTCGAAGTGGAACATCTGTAGAGGGATACCTCTTTTAGCCATACCGTCGATAAATTCATTTACAGTATTTTCATCATAGTTAGTTGTAAACGATGTTGATAGCCACAATCCAAATGAACTTGCAGGAGGTAGTGCAGGTTTACCAGTCAATGTAGTGTAGTTAGATAACACTTCTTGTAGATTTTCTCCACCTATAATAAAGTACTCTAAACTTTCACCCGATTGTGTAAACGATACCTTAGAAATAGTATCCGATGCTACTTCAAAAGAAATCTTATCGGAACTGTTTACTAGTACGCCATAACCTCTGGAAGTTATATAGAATGGTATGCACTTATAACTTTGGTCGGAACAAGTGCCACCATCGGAGTTCCAAGTTTCTACTACTTGACCGTTCTTAACAAATGGAGTGAACTTTTCACCAAAACCATATACGCACTCACCAACAGATAGTGTTAATTGTTCCCTAACGTATGTAGTGTGTGGGTCTGCTGGATATGCCCAAAATGGGTCATCTGCTTGAAGTTGAAGTCTAGCATCTGCTTGGAACTGACTTTCTTTAATATAAGATGTAGCTCTCCAACTGCCACCAGTCAACTTTTTATCTTTGTAGAAAAATTCCACATTCCAGTTTTGACCTTTATCTATTACGACCTTAGTATTACCAGATATTAGTTCAACTTTATCATTGGAGTTATTTATAGTTGGAGTATAGCCTAAATCCTCATTTAGTTCAAACTTAGGAGCGTTATCTAATGCCCCCTTGAAGTGCTTTATAGATACCTTGATAACGTTTTCTGCTTTAGATGAGTATACTATTTCTAAGTTTTCGCCACCTAAAGTCATTGCTCTGTTGTAGATTGTGCTAGGTGTAGCTAGTACTGTTACAGAATTTTTATCTGTAGTAACCTTGTACGCTTGAGAGGCATACTTTACCTCATAACCTCTTTGATTAAGCCAAAGACCATCTGAAAATTTCATATTTTTTAAAATCCTCCTTATAGTTTAATAACGCATTTCTTTGGAAACGTTTTCAGTATAGAACAAACTTCCAAGAGTTCTAATTAAGAGTGTATCATACTTTTGAATATATTGCAAGGGGTTT
This sequence comes from Ruminococcus sp., assembly GCA_018376535.1. Lineage (GTDB taxonomy): Bacteria > Bacillota > Clostridia > Oscillospirales > Ruminococcaceae > UBA5884. Next base: position 60,613 of record JAHABC010000006.1, on the reverse strand, counting down.
TTTAAAAATTTTTTTAAAAAAATTTTTAATTTAGGTATTGCAATTTATAGAATATCTGCTAAAATATTAGTAGGGATTTCTTACTGTTTGGATTTCTTTAATCTTATCATTTGGATAATTTTTAAAGCTATTAAAAATATTATAGTTCCAAATATAGAACCAGTAAAGTCTAATAGTACATCGGAAACCTGTCCACTTCTGCCAGATATGAATAGTTGATGTATCTCATCACTAGATGCGTATACTAAACAGATTAACAATGAAATGAAAACGTTTTTTTGATGGGATATCTTCTTGTTGGCTAGAGTTCCAAAGTGTGTACACGCTCCTAAAAGTGCGTAGATACTAAAGTGTGCAGTCTTTCTAATGTAAAATTGAATACTTTCCACTATCTGCGATTGCTCTATTGAAGACAGCTTTTCAAAACCATTATAGAAAGTTTTTAAAAGCCATCTGCCAACGTTTCCACTAGTGCTACTAGATACTTCTGAATTCTCAGAAGAAAAGTTGAATATTATCAACATACATATGATGGTAGGTATCCAATATAGAAATTTTTTCTTGTTCATAGTATAGTAATCTCCTTTAGTTTGGTAAGTATATTATACTACTAGATTTTAAACTTTTCAATGGTTAAAAATTATTTTGCGTACTATATGACTATGCTATGTTGTGATTTTTTTGAAAAGTAATCCATAAAAAAATAAAAATACTCTTGTATCTTAGATGTTATCATGTTATAATTTATACAGCCGTTTAATACGAAACAGAAATATAAATATATATTATAATCGATATTTTCTGTAGTGAAAGGAGTAAACTATTTTTATGGCTTTATTAAAAGAATTTTTTAACAACAAATGGACTAAAAGGTGTGTATCAATATTTAGTCTAACGTTAGGAATTTTGACTGTAATCTTATCATACATGGCACTATTCTACGATGTTGTAATAACTAATGCTAAAACTTTTGGTATTACTATCGCAGTAGTTGTAGTGGTTTTAGGTGCTGTTATGATATATACTAGAAAAAACTTAATAACATCTATAATTTCAATGTTATCATTGTTATTAATACTACCTATAGTCATGTTCTGTTGGGGGAATTGGTTACTAGTCATACCAATAGTAGTGTTATCTGTAGTAACATTTTTCTTATGTGGAGCTAGTGAAAACTTTAAAACTATCATAGGAACTATATACGTCATGATTTACATTATGGCAATTATAGCATACTTCTTATATAGCAATCTAATAGTTGGACAGACTAGAGATACTAAGTCCGAAAATTATGTATCTGGCACTGGTACTTACAGATGTTACATAATAGATACTATCGATAGTTCTACTGGTAGTACTAAAATCTATGTAGAACCTAATACCTATGATACCTATTACAACGGTATAGCCTTTATAGCTAAAGATTATGAAAGAATAGTCTACAATATTAGAGAAAGAAAAGAAGTAAATATCGAATGGCGTGACGATGACTTATATGTCGATAATGAACTTCGTTTCCGTAGTTCCGATGCCATAGATAATGATTGGTTTGTTTTTAAAGATTATAAAACTCGTGTTACAGATATTAAAGATACTATATCAGAACTATATAAAAAGGTATCTAGTAAGCTATTTGGTTCTAAAGGCGACTCTACTGCTGAATAATCTATTGGGGGATTTATTATGAAACAAAATCATGTTATAATGTTGGCTACTGCCATTTTAATTAGTACATCTATAATAAATATTAATATTAACGCTGATGCTAGTAGAAATTATCATTATGATGTAAATAATGACGGTGTTATAAATGTAATAGATAGTATGGATTTAAAAAAATATCTTTTATTAAAAGGAAGGCTTGAGCAATTAGAACCTTCCACAACAACTACACAACTTTCTTTAACCGAAGAAGAATGTAAAAGTATTGTAGATGATTATCTATTTAAAAATTGTCCATCTTTATGGTCTGTAGTAACTTCTATGTCAGTAGAATTTAAAACTAATGGAATAGTAGTTACTGTAAATTTTTCCAGAGCAGTTCAAAGTAGTGAAAAGGATTTTGCACATGACGCTTGGCTTTATTCTCATGAATATATCAACATTGTATTGGATAATAATGGAAATATAGTTTCGGTATCTTAAATTACTGCTGAATAATCTATTGGGGGATTTATTATGAAACAAAATCATGTTATAATGTTGGCTACTGCTATTTTGATTAGTACATCTGCTATTACGGTAAATGCAGTTAATGGCTATCATTATGATGTAAATAACGATGGTAATTTAAACGTAATTGATATTATAGAACTAAAAAAAGGTGTTTTAAATAATGAAACTATAACTTCTACTTGCGTTACTAGTGGAACACCTATTGTTTCTAATAGTAGTTCATCTAGTATTAAAAAAGATGGTTGGTCTACTATTTTAGATGACAATACTAGACTTAGTGTAGAAGAAAATTATAAAATATTAGCTAAAGAATATATTCAAAATAAAGTACCATCTATATATAATGATATTCAAGATATGTCTACAAATCTATATAATTATGATAATCTTGTAGTAGTTACTTCTACTGAACCTACTATATATTCTGAAGTAAGAAATGGTAGTATATACTATGTTGACAGTAGTAATAGAAAATATTATTCTGTTATGGAAGATGGTGCTACATCTTACCTTGACAATGTAATGGCAACTACTAGAGCAACAACAAAAGGTGTGAAAAATGTTTATGATGCTTGTGTTGTGGTGGTACTTTCTAGAAATATATCACTAGAAGAAAGAGATATTTTTCCTACAGCTTGGGTTGAAAATAGAAACTATATAAATATATTCTTTAAAGATGGTTTAGTAAGTAAAGTATCATAATATATCTATTGAAATATTTCAAACTTTTGCGTTTGAATGAAATATAATTTAATCTTAAAAATTTTGGAGGTATTTCCCATGAGTGAATTTTTTAAAGAGATTGGTAAAATCCAATATGAAGGAAAGGGTTCAACTAACCCACTAGCGTTTAAATATTACAATCCAGATGAAGTTATCAACGGTAAGACTATGAGAGAACAACTAAAGTTTGCACTATCATGGTGGCACACTATGGGTGGCGATGGTACTGATATGTTCGGTTGTGGTACTGCTGATAAAAAATGGGGTGGTAAGACTCCAGAAGAAGTAGCTAAGAATAAAGTAGACGTTGCTTTTGAAATCATGGACAAGCTATCCATTGATTACTACTGTTTCCACGATAGAGATTTATCTCCTGAATATCCAACTTTAGCAGAAACTAACGAAAAATTGGACGTAGTTGTAGATATGCTTAAACAAAAACAAGCTGAAACTGGTAAAAAACTTCTATGGGGTACTGCTAAGTGCTTTGACCACCCTAGATATATGCACGGTGCTGGTACTGCTCCAAATGCCGATGTATTCGCTTTTGCAGCTGCTCAAATTAAGAAGGCCGTTGAAAGTACAATGGCTCTAGGTGGTCAAGGATACGTTTTCTGGGGTGGTCGTGAAGGCTATGAAACTCTACTGAACACTGATATGGGTCTTGAACTTGATAATATGGCTCGTCTAATGAAGATGACTGTTGAATATGCTCGTTCTATAGGTTATACTGGCGACTTCTACATTGAACCTAAGCCAAAAGAACCTACTAAACATCAATACGATTTCGATACTGCTACCGTTTTAGGTTTCCTACGCAAATATGACCTACTTAACGATTTCAAAATGAATATTGAAGCTAACCATGCTACTCTAGCACAACATACTTTCCAACACGAACTAAGAACTGCTCGTATCAATGGAGTATTCGGCTCTATAGATGCCAACCAAGGCGATATGCTTTTGGGTTGGGATACTGACCAATTCCCAACTAATATCTATGATGCTACTCTTTGTATGTATGAAGTCCTAAAGGCTGGTGGATTTACTAACGGTGGTCTAAACTTCGATAGCAAGGCTAGACGTGGTTCTTTTGAACCTGTTGATATCTTCCATAGTTATATCGCTGGTATGGATACTTTCGCTTTAGGTCTAAGAATTGCTGACAAGTTAATCAAGGACGGCAGAATTGACCAATTTGTTGCTGATAGATATTCTTCTTGGAATAGTGGTATCGGTAAGGATATCATTGATGGCAAGGTATCTATGAAAGACCTTGAAAAGTATGCTCTTGAAAAGGGTGAAGTAGTTCAAGTCGTTAAGAGTGGCCGTCAAGAAATGCTAGAAAGCATCATGAATAACATTATGTTTAATGTTTAATCTTTAATTTTATGTTGAACGAATAGTTTGCCATATGGGTGGGTTGAAATATATCCACCCTATTATTAAAAGGGGATATTTATGTTAAAAGATACTATCAAAAATTTTTTGGAATACTATACTAAAAATCAAAATGAAATCTTACTTAAAATAGATAATTGGTACTATCAAGAAAATACGCACCTTTTAGATTTTTCATCTTTGGAGAGTATTTTTAATATTAAAATCCATGATGATTTAAAAGAATATTATCAATCTTACTATTTTGAGTATATCGAGGGTATTGAGTATAATGGTATAGGTTTATCATTGGATAGAATACTCCCAAATAATATAGATTGTATTCTACCTTATATTGAAAGTGAGTTAAATACATCTAAAGATTTTCCATTATTTCAAATTGGTAGAGAGGCTGGTTCGGATTTACCTATATTTTTTGAAAATAATACTGGAAAGTTATACACCTATGAATATCCTCCATATATGGAAAGATTAAATTTAGTTGCCAACTCTCTTAAAGAGTTATTTACTAATTCTAAAGTCTGTTTATAGAAATAAATCTAATTATAGATAATTATTAATTATTATATATTAACTATTAATTAAAAAGGAGTTGTTTTTTTAATGTCATATGTAATCGGAGTGGATTTAGGTACTAGTGGTACTAAAACCGTACTATTTGATGAAATTGGAAACGTAATAGCATCGCATACAGTGGAATATCCACTATATCAAGAGAAAAACGGTTGGGCTGAACAAGACCCTCTAGATTGGTACAATGCTACTATTACAACTATCAAGACTGTATTAGATAAAAGTAATATCGATAGTGCAGAAATCAAAGGTATTGGACTATCTGGACAGATGCACGGTCTAGTTATGCTAGATAAGGATTTCAACGTATTAAGAAAATCTATAATATGGTGCGACCAAAGAACTGGCAAAGAATGTGAAGAAATCACTGAAATTGTAGGTGCTGAAAAAGTTATCGAGATTACTGCAAATCCTGTACTTACTGGATTTACTGCATCTAAAATTAGATGGGTTATGAAAAACGAACCTGACGTATTTGAAAAGTGCAGATATATTCTATTACCTAAAGACTACGTTAGATTGATGCTCACTGGTGAACTTGCTACTGAAGTATCTGATGCATCTGGAATGCAACTTTTAGACGTTCCTAATAGAAAGTGGTCTAAAACTATGTTAGATGCCTTAAACATATCGGAAGATATGCTTGGAAAAGTTTATGAAAGTCCTGAAGTTACTGGAGAAATCACTCAAAAGGTAGCAGATATCACTGGACTTAAAAAAGGAACTATCGTGGTAGGTGGTGCAGGTGATAACGCTGCTGCATCTGTTGGAACTGGTGTGGTTGAAGATGGTAAAGCGTTCACAACCATTGGAACTAGTGGAGTAGTATATGCACATACATCAAAGGTTACTATAGACCCTAAAGGTAGAGTGCATACGTTCTGTTGTGCAGTTCCGAACTGTTGGCACGTTATGGGAGTAACTCAAGGGGCAGGACTATCGTTAAAGTGGTTTAGAGATAACTTCTGTACATCGGAAAAGGAAACTGCAAAACTTATGGGTGTAGATGAGTACTATCTAATGGATAAGGAGGCTGAAAAGATTCCAGTGGGTGCAGATAGATTACTATATCTACCATACTTGATGGGCGAAAGAACTCCACACCTTGACCCCAATGCTAGAGGTATGTTCTTTGGACTATCTGCAATACATGGAAAATCTCATATGCTTAGAGCAGTCCTAGAGGGCGTTGCTTACTCTCTCCGTGATTGCGTTGAAGTCTTTAAGGAAATGAATATCAACGTAAACGATATGATGGCTTGTGGTGGTGGTGGAACTTCTCCACTATGGCGTCAAATGTTAGCCGACCTATACGCTTGTGATGTTAAGACAGTAGCATCTAAAGAGGGTCCAGCTTTGGGCGTAGGTATACTAGCTTTAACAGGTTCTGGAGTATACTCTAGTGTTCAAGAGGCTTGTGCCAATATTATAAAGACTGATAAGGTTCAAGCTCCTATCAACGATAATATTCCTAAGTATGAAAAGTATTATCAACTATATAGAGAGATATATCCAGCAATTAAGGAACAATGTCAAAAGTTGGCTAGTTTATAACTATGAATAGTACCAGTTATAAGGTAGCATTAGGAGGAATAATATCGGCATTATGTTTGGTTAGTATGTTCCTTACGGGAGTTATTCCAATATTGAGCCTAGCACTTCCCATGATTGCAGGTACTTTAATGATGATTATTAAAGTGGAAGTTAGTACTGGTTGGTCGTTTTTGACTTATATAGCAGTATCAATGTTGTCGCTGTTTGTTACCTTTGATAAGGAAAGTTCTGTGATGTTTATATTTCTATTTGGATTATATCCCATACTAAAAACTTTTTTCGATAAGGTTAAACTCAAATTAGTTAGAGTTCTTTCTAAACTGATATACTATAACGTATCAGTTACCATAGCTTTTCAGATAACTTTTAAACTGTTCGGTATGGAAGAACTTGCCGACCAAATGAACCAATACTTTCCGCATGGTATGTTAGTCCTTTTGATTACTACGAATCCAGTATTTTTGATGTACGATTATGTTTTAAATAATCTAATTGATATATACTACAAAAAGTTAAAACCTAAGATATCTAACGATAAGTAAACTCTATAGATTACCTTAAAATTTTAAGGTAATCTATTTTTGTCGTATAGGTTTATTATAGGAATGTTTTTCTTTTTAGCCATTCTAATGGTTTGAGCAGTACCAGTAGTATATCTGTTATCGCAGTAGCATATACATACGTCGGCAAGTTGAACCAATCTAGTATTACGAATTTTCATACATTGACTATGATAGTTCCAAGATGTATACTCTACGGTATCTGCCAATTGAAGTATTCTGTTAAATTCCAACTTTTGATGTTCGTTCCAATATAGAGTTTGATGTTCTGTATTGCAAGGTAATATCAGGTGCAGTTTAATATTTGGATACTTTTCTCTAAGTTGAAGTACTACTTTACTACATATAGTATCCCAACCTATAGCACCTCCAGAATAGAAGTCGACAATTCCATTCTGTACATAGCTTTCAATAGACGTCATTAGCATAGTTAATAGATTGATATTAATATTAACTGTCCTATGCCCAGTAAAACAACAAGATTTCATTATGTATCTCCTAACTCGTAGAATTTGTTATATTTAAAATTATACACCTAAAAAATAGTATTTACAATACCTATATTTATATTATTTTATTTATTTGCATATAATATAATAATTAGTAGATTGGAGTGTATTATTGTGGATATTGGTAAAAGATTGAGATATATTAGACAGTCAAAAAATATTTCTATATATAAGTTATCGGAAGAAACTGGGATATCACAAAACCATATTAGTGGCATTGAATTAGGCAAACGTCAACCTACTGTTGATACTCTTAAGCGTTTGGTTGCTCCTTTAGGAATAACATTAGCTGAACTTTTTAATGAGAATGAAAATATTTCTATTTTATCAAATAACGAACGTGAACTTGTAGAAAATTATCGTATACTTCCTAATGAAAAAGCTGATATCTTATTGAAATTAAGTGATATATTGAAAGAATAATGTATATGGTTGATGAGAAATTTATTAGAGAACGAATTGATAAATTAAGAACTATTAAAAAAGAACAGTTAGAACTTTTAATCAAAGTTGCTAAGGAAATGAAATCTTGATACTATAAAAAACTTTCTAAAAAGTGCTTGACAAATTTTTTAAAATGTTGTATTATGTAATCAATGAATATTTTTAAAGGCTATGACGGGAACGCAAATCGTTATGGATATTTGCAGAGAACTATCTAACTGCTGAAAAGATAGTATTGAAGTTCGATTTTACTCCTCCCTGAGCTTTCGGCTGAAAGATTTTATATCGACTAGGTTTGAACGGGTTCTCCCGTTACAGAGATACACATTGTTTGATGTGATGGAGTGAACGATTTATCGCAAGATATCGTTAATTGAGAGTGGTAACACGGAAGTATATCGATTTTATACCTTCGCCTCTCTATGTAGTTTTATCTACTTAGAGGACGGAGTTTTTTTATTGGTTAAAATCGGTTAATATTAATATTTTGGAGGTATTTTTAATTATGAAAAACGTTGAAAAGTATACTAGACAATTCTTTCCAGTGAAAAATGCTCCTATGAGATGGGCAACTAAAACTTACATAGAAAAAGCACCTATCTGGTGCAGTGTCGACCTTAGAGATGGTAACCAAGCACTTATAGTTCCTATGAGCCTTGAGGAAAAACTTGAATTTTTTAAATTTTTAGTCAAAATAGGCTTTAAAGAGATAGAAATAGGTTTTCCAGCAGCATCTGAAACAGAGTATGAATTTTGTCGTACTCTAATAGAGAACAATTTAATTCCAGATGACGTTACTATTCAAGTATTAACACAATCAAGGGAACATATTATAGCAAAAACTTTTGAGGCTTTAAAGGGTTGCAAGAACGCAATAGTTCACTTGTACAATTCCACATCTGTAGCACAAAGAGAACAGGTATTTAAAAAGGGCAAACAAGAAATAATAGATATCGCTAAGTTTGGAGCAAATCTATGTAACGAATATCGTGCCAAGACTGAAGGTAACTTCCGTTTTGAGTACTCTCCAGAAAGTTTTACAGGTACAGAACCAGAGTTCGCCCTTGAGATATGCAACGCCGTTATAGATATCTGGAAACCTACTCCAAATGATAAGGTTATAATCAACCTACCAGTAACGGTATCACATTCCATGCCACATATCTACGCAAATCAAGTTGAGTATATGTGCGATAATCTAAACAATCGTGAGAACGTAATAGTATCTTTGCACCCACATAACGACAGAGGTTGTGCCATTGCCGATAGCGAAATGGGTCTTCTTGCTGGTGCTGACAGAATTGAAGGTACTCTATTTGGCAACGGCGAACGTACTGGTAATGTGGATATAATCACATTAGCTTTAAATATGTATTCTCAAGGTGTAGAACCTGAACTAGACTTCTCTAATATGCCTGAAATAGTTGAACTATATGAAAAAGTTACTCGTATGCACGTTTATGAGCGTCAACCATATAGTGGACAGTTGGTATTTGCTGCGTTTAGTGGTTCGCATCAAGATGCCATTGCTAAGGGCATGAAATGGCTTGAAGATAAAAAGTGTGACCATTGGACAGTTCCATACTTGCCAATCAATCCAACAGATATCGGCAGAAAGTACGAAGCCGACGTTATTAGAATTAATAGTCAATCGGGTAAGGGTGGCATAGGCTACATTATGGAACAAAACTTCGGTTTCGATTTACCTCCTAAAATGAGAGAAAACTTTGGCTATGCTGTAAAGAGCGTATCCGACCATAACCACAAAGAACTATTGGCTGATGAAGTCTACAAAATATTTGTGGATAAGTATATGAATAAAGTATCTCCTTTGGATATAAAAGAGGCTCACTTCATTCAACTAAAAGATACTACTGAAAATAGTATAAGTGCTACAGTAACTCTATTAGTAGATGGTAATATTAAAGTAGCTGATGGTATCGGTAACGGAAGATTGGACGCAGTTAGTAATGCAGTTAAATCTATAACTGGCTACGATTATACTATAACTACTTATAAAGAACACGCTTTACAAGTAGGTTCTAAATCTAAGGCAGTTTCATACGTTGGAATTAACTCTAAAGAGGGTAAAACCTATTGGGGTGCTGGTATAGATACCGATATAATAGTTGCATCTATACACGCTTTGGCTAGTGCTATAAACAGTATGGTTAATAATGGATAAATTATTATAATTTTTTGTTTTAAAATGGTATTTTGGTGAAATTTATCGATTTATTGTTGACATATTCAAGTTTTATATGTATAATGTAAGTTGTAGCTAATCTAGGGTGATGGCTATTAGAAGATAAACTCTATATCTTAAAAACGTATAGAAAAGGAGATTTTAAAATGAAAAAGTTAAGAAAGGCATTAGTTTGTGTTGCACTTTTATGTTGCTTATCGGTTAGTGCGTTAGGTTGTAGCAGTACTGATAGTAATAATAATCAAGCAGAAAATTCTGTTAGCGATAGCGTTCAAGATACTCAATCAAGTGATGAGGCTCAAGAAACTGATGCTCAAGGCAATGCAGTTACAGATGCTCAAGGTAGTGACGACAATGCTCAAGAAACTGTAGCATTAACAGACTCTAATGGTAACGTGGTTACAGATGCAGATGGTAATGTAGTTACTCAAGTTGTTGTGGATAACAATAACAATAAAAATAATAATAATAATGACAATAGCAACAGTTCTACTACTACTGCTAAAGATGGTCAAACTACCGATTCTAAAGGTAATACCGTTACTAATAACAGTGATAACAACAATAATAACTCTAACAATAATGATAATAACAACAATAGCAATAACAATAATAATAGTAACAACAACAATAATAACAGCAATAACAATAACAACAATAATAGCAACGACAACAACAATAACAATAACAACAACTCAAATGTATACTTCGCTAAAAGCAGATATGCTACTTTCCTTTGGATGTCTGAAGATACTTCCAATAAGGTGGAATCTGGTGCAATGGTAGAATTATCTGTAAAGGTTCTTGACGATGCTAAAGCTGGTGACTATCCTATAGAGTTTAACTATGTAGAACTCTATAATAGCGATAATGATGAAGTTCCTTTTACAGTTCAAAATGGTACTGTAACTGTAGGTAAGGCATTATCTGTTACTGAGCAAGGTGCTGCTACTAGTGGTGTAAACTATCGTTTAGATAACGCTACTGCTCAACCTGGTGACGTTGTTAAGCTAAAAGTACATCTTGATAACAATACTGGTATCGCAGTTACTAGAGTCGAATTAAAGTACGATAACAAGGCTCTTGAAGTTCAAAGCATAAACGCTTGTGGCGTATTTGCTGACCAAATTATCGAAAATGGTAAGTTAAATTCCGATACTCCACTTCCACGTAGTTAGTGAGTATGTACATTAGTTAAAAATGTTTCTTTGGAACGTCTAAAAATATCGTTTAGACGTTCCAATATATAATAACAATATAAACCATTTTTTCGTTTAACTTGAGTTCGATTTCTTTCAATTGAGCTGACGTTAAATAAAAAATATAAGTATATTTTAAGGAGTGTGTTTTCTTTTGGCTAAGAAACTTAATGGTTCAGACATAATTATTGAATGTCTTTTAGAACAAGGTGTTGATACTGTATTTGGATATCCAGGAGGGGCAGTATTGAACATCTATGATGCTTTGTATAAGTATCAAGATAAGATTAATCACATACTAACTTCCCACGAACAGAACGCTTGTCATGCCGCTGACGGTTATGCTCGTACTACTGGTAAGACTGGTGTAGTTATTGCTACATCTGGCCCTGGAGCTACTAACTTAGTAACAGGTATCGCTACTGCTAATATGGATAGTATTCCGTTAGTTGCCATTACTGGTAACGTTGGAACTAGTCTATTAGGTCTTGATAGTTTCCAAGAAGCTGATATAGTTTCTATTACTAAATCTATTACTAAAAAGAACTTCCAAGTTACTAAGGTCGAAGATTTAGCCGATACTATTCGTGAGGCTTTCTATATAGCTAATGAGGGTAGAAAAGGTCCAGTTTTAATAGACGTTCCTAAAGATGTATCTGCTAACGTTTGCGATTTTGAAAATAAACCTGTAAAAAAATATGAATACATCAAAAGTGATGTAGTTGATACTCAAATAGAAAAAGCTATCGAGATGATAAAGGCATCTAAAAGACCATATATCTATGCAGGTGGTGGAATAGTATCTTGTGATGCCGTTGACCTAATGAAAGACTTTGTATATAAAGTTGATGCTCCTGTATCGCTATCCTTAATGGGACAGTGTGCTTTTGATAATACTGACGAAAGATATCTAGGAATGTTAGGTATGCACGGTACTAAAACTTCCTCTCTTGCTCTTAAAGATTGCGATTTAATGATAGTTCTTGGTTCACGTTTTAGTGATAGAGTATCTTGCAATACTAATACCTTTAAGATGGGACAGAACATTCTACATATTGATATAGATACTAAGGAAATAGATAAGAATATCGAAACTGATAGCTACGTTCTAGGCGATTTGACGTATATTCTTAGTGAGTTGAACTCTAAACTTCCACAACAAGACCACTCCGATTGGTTAAAACAAGTGTATGCTTGGAAAAATGAATATCCATTGACTATGCACCCAGTAAAGTCTGAAGATACCGACGCTGTTCTACCTAAAGATGTCCTTGAAACTCTTGACAAACTAACCGATGGTAAGGCTATATTAAGTACAGAAGTAGGACAACATCAAATGTGGGTTGCTGAGTACTATAACTTCAAAGCTGAAAGAAGTTTAGCAACATCTGGTGGATTTGGTACTATGGGTTATGGTTTAGGAGCATCTATTGGAGCAAAGGTTGGTAATCCTGATAGAACGGTTATCAACGTTGCAGGTGATGGCTCTTTCTACATGAACTTAACCGAACTTTCTACTCTAGCAAAGTACGATATTCCAGTTATTGAACTAGTATTCAATAATAGTGTTCTTGGCATGGTTAGACAGTGGCAAAGATTGTTCTATGGCAAGAGATTTTCTCAAACAGTAATCGAAAAGGGTACAGACTTCGTAAAACTCGGTGAGGCTTTTGGAGTTAAATCTTTACAGATTACTAAAAAATCCGATATCGAACCAGTACTAAAAGAGGCTCTATCATGTGGTAAACCTTGCCTAATAGACTGCCTAATTGACAAGGATATCAACGTATTGCCAATGGTTCCAGCAGGACAATCTGTATATGAGCCACTTTTAGAGATAACCATTGACGATTAGTAACTATTAAAAATTAATTCCAATTCTAGCCTATTATTTTTATCTTACCTTAGTGGAATGTAAATATGTGGAATGTAAATATGGTTCCTGCAAATTGTTCAGTTTATGAGCTTATTAAATTTTTTTAATCTTATCTTAGTGGAATGGGTTAGAATTGGAATTTTTGATATTTTAAGAAGTATCAAAATGAATATAATAGAATTAACTGGTTCTACTAAAAGAGAAAGAATAATCCAAGCTATGAAATGTTGTGGTTGGTATGAAGGCAGATGTGTAGATATATCATTATTTGAAAAACACTATGGTGATAATCTTCTACCAATTGCTAGAAAGTTTTTTCAAGAGTTCTATGGCATAGAGGAAACTTTTGCTGTTATTGATGGAAAACATGAAAGTAATATCTGCTTTAACTTTACTTTTGAACTATGTACTTTAACTGCACAAGATGAGTGTGACTTCAATGATGAAATATCAACTATAAAAAATACTTATGAAAATGATATAAACTATATTGGTCAAATAGGTTATTACTATGAGGGCAATGTTTGGATTGGTAAAAGTGGAAAGTTTTATTCAATACATGAGTATGAAGATACTATTCATATATTTAAGTCTATTTGGGAATTGTTAGAGTGGGAACTATCTTGTCACGAATTTATTAGAGTTGGTATTGGATATTATCTATGAATAATTTATACTATAATGAAAGGATTTGATTTTTATGGGTATGACTATGACACAAAAAATCCTAGCTAAACACGCAGGATTAAATGAGGTTAAAGCAGGTCAACTTATAAACTGTAAACTTGATATGGTTCTTGGTAACGATGTTACATCACCAGTAGCCATTAACGAATTTGAAAAGAACGGTTTTACTTCCGTTTTCGATAAAACTAAGATATCTATGGTTATGGACCACTTTACTCCTAACAAAGATATCAAATCTGCAACTTTAACTCAGCAGACTAGAAACTTTGCTAACAAGTATGATATATTAAACTTCTACGATGTTGGTAACATGGGTATTGAACACGCACTACTCCCAGAAAAAGGAATAGTTGCTAGTGGTGAATGCATCATAGGTGCAGATAGTCACACTTGTACTTACGGAGCTTTAGGAGCTTTTTCAACTGGTGTAGGTTCTACCGATATGGCTTGTGGTATGGCAACAGGTCAAGCATGGTTTAAAGTGCCATCTGCGATAAAGTTTAATCTAACTGGAAAGCTAAACAAGTGGATTAGTGGTAAAGATGTTATCTTGCACATAATCGGAATGATTGGCGTTGATGGTGCTTTGTATAAATCTATGGAGTTCGTAGGCGATGGTGTACATAGTCTATCTATGGACGATAGATTTTCTATGGCAAATATGGCTATAGAGGCGGGTGCTAAGAATGGTATCTTTATAGTAGACGATAAAACTATTGAATATCAAAAGGGAAGAGTAAACAGGGAGTACAACATCTATGAACCTGATGAAGATGCTATCTACGAAAAAACTTACGATATCGATTTATCTACAATAAAATCTACAGTAGCGTTCCCACACCTACCAGAAAATACTAAGACTATCGACCAAGTGGAAGATATCAAGATTGACCAAGTAGTAATAGGTTCATGTACAAACGGTCGTTATGAGGATTTAAAGACTGCTTATGAAATCATAAAGGGTAAGAAAGTCGCAAAGGGTGTTAGATGTATAATCATACCAGCAACACAGAAGGTATATCTACAAGCACTAAAGGAAGGTTTCCTAGAGGCTTTTGTAGAGGCAGGTTGTGTAGTATCGACACCAACGTGTGGCCCATGTCTAGGTGGACATATGGGTATACTTGCCAAGGGTGAAAGAGCAGTATCTACAACTAATAGAAACTTCGTAGGTAGAATGGGTCACGTTGAAAGTGAAGTTTATCTAGCAAGTCCAGCGATTGCTGCCGCTAGTGCTATTACTGGTAAGATTTCAGACGTTTCAGAAGTTATGTAATTTAGGAGGTTTTTAAATCATGAAAGCTATTGGAACTGTTCATAAATATGGCGATAATGTCGATACTGACGTTATTATCCCAGCTAGATATCTAAATACTGCCGACCACAAAGAATTGGCTAAACACTGTATGGAAGATATCGACCCAGATTTTGTAAACAACGTTCAGCAAGGCGATATCATTGTTGCTAAGGATAACTTTGGTTGTGGTTCATCAAGAGAACACGCACCTATATCCATTAAGGCAAGTGGAGTATCTTGTGTAATTGCGAATACTTTCGCTAGAATTTTTTATAGAAACTCAATCAACGTTGGATTGCCAATCCTAGAATGTAAGGAAGCCTCCGAAAAAATCGAAAAGGGCGACAAGGTAGAAGTAAACTTCGATACTGGTGTTATAACCAATCTAACTAAGAACGAAACATATCAAGCAGAACCATTCCCAGAGTTTATACAAAACATCATCAATAAAGGTGGCTTGTTGAACTCTATTAAGGAAAAGTAATCATGTTTGAAAGATTAGAAAAGTTTTCTGAGGAAGATGAAATCTTAGAGGGTTCTTTTAAGAGTAAAATCTTTCATACCGATGTGGACGATGAACTAACTATCTACATAGAGGATAATACTATTATTGAATATTCTAAAAAGTGTGTTCAGCATATAAATTCTATATCTAGTGATATGCTTAATACTATATGTGAGAATATTATCAAATGTTATAATATCTTTGGAGGTATCAATACGGATTTTAAACTTCCTACCATTGATACCCCTAAGGATATCTTAAAGTATTGTTGGTTCACGGCTATGTATGTATACGTTCCTAAAAATGATGATATCGCTTACTACGTTAGTGGCGAGGGAGATTGGGAAGAATGTATCTGTTTTACAATCAAAGGAGATAGAGTCCTTTATGTTGGTCGTGATGAGGTATCGCCTTGGGAATGTGAAGTGTATTACAGAACTTTAGATGATAACTGTCTATATTTGGAGGATTAATTCATGATTGAAACTAACAATCTAATTATAAGAAAGTTCACTTCTAACGATTGGAAAGACTTATCCGAAATTTTAACAGATGAGAAAGTAGTCTACTATGAGCCTTATGATGTGTTTATTGTTGAACAATGCAAATCCGAGGTTATTAACTTTTCCAAAAGTGATAACTTCTATGCAGTAGAATTAAAATCTAATAGTAAGGTAATCGGTAAGATATACTTTAACAATGAACATCATTTTGATACCTTTGAACTGGGTTATACTTTTAACGCAAAGTATCAAGGTTTAGGATACGCAAAAGAAAGTTCTCTTGCTATTATGGATTATGCTTTTAAAAATCTCAATGCTAGACGCATAGTAGCTTATGTCGATACTACTAATGAACGTTCATGGCATCTGTTGGAACGCTTAGGAATGTCCAGAGAAGGTTGTAATAAAGCAACATCTTATAAGTTTGTTGATGAGAATAACAATCCTATTTGGAAAGATACGTTTTCTTATGCTATACTAAAAGATGAGTTTTATAATAAGAAATAATAGTTATCTAGTAGAGAGTAATGTATCACATTCAGTGTGGAATAATATCAGTGATACCACTATAATGTTGGGTATTACTTTAAAATAGAGTTAAAGGAGTTGTTTTTACAATGAATAAAAAAATCGCAGTAATTAAGGGCGATGGAATAGGTCCTGAAATAGTTACCGAGGCTATGAAAGTTCTTGATAAAGTGGGCGAAAAGTTTGGTCATACTTTCGATTATACCGAAGTATTAATGGGTGGTTGTGCTATCGATGCGACTGGTTGCCCACTACCACAAGAAACTATCGATACTTGTTTAGCATCGGATAGTGTTCTACTAGGTGCAGTAGGCGGTCCAAAGTGGGATAACCTTGCAGGAAATCAACGTCCAGAAAAGGGATTGCTTGGTATTCGTTCAGCATTGAAGCTATTCGCAAATATTAGACCTGCAAAATTATTCCAACCATTAGCAAGTGCGTGTCCACTAAAAGAGGAAATCACTGCAAACGGTTTGGACTTAGTAATCGTTAGAGAACTAATCGGAGGTGCTTACTTTGGTAAGCGTTCCACAACTACAGATGAAAACGGCGTTGAAACTGCTATAGATACTATGCCTTATTCCGACTTTGAAGTTGAACGCATCATGAAAGTTGCTTTCGATATGGCTAAGAAAAGACGTGGTAAAGTGAACTCCGTTGATAAGGCTAACGTTTTAGATACTTCTAGACTTTGGAGAAAGATTGCTCATAAGTATGCTGAACTCAATCCAGATGTTCAATTTGAGGATACTCTTGTAGATAACTGTGCTATGCAATTAGTTAGAAATCCAGCTCAATTTGATGTAATAGTTACTGAAAATCTATTTGGTGACATTCTATCCGATGAGGCTAGTATGATTACTGGTTCTTTAGGTATGATACCTAGTGCTAGTTTAGGTGAAACTTCTCTAGGTTTATATGAACCAATCCATGGTTCTGCCCCAGATATTGCAGGACAGAATAAAGCTAATCCAATAGCTACAATACTATCTGTTGCTATGATGCTACGCTACTCTTTCGATATGCCTAAAGAGGCTGATGCTATCGAAAATGCAGTAAACTCTGTTCTTGAAGATGGCTACAGAACTGGCGATATCATGAGTGATGGCATGAAGTTAGTTACTTGTTCCGAAATGGGTGACTTAGTTAAATCTAAGATTTAGTTCCTACATAGTATAACATAAAAAAATCGGGAAGTTAAAAACTTCCCGATTTTTAGTATCATCTTATAGATTAACTTTCTGAAATTAGATTACTCATATCATAGATACCGGCAGACTTATCTTTTAAGAATACACAAGCATTCAAAGAACCTTCTGCGAATACAGTCTTAGAAGTAGCAACGTGTTTTAGGGAAATAATTTCGTCATTACCAGCGAATATTACTTCATGTTCACCGACGATAGTGCCACCTCTAACAGTATGGATACCTATTTCATTCTTATCACGTTTTTTACGTTGAGAATGTCTATCATAGATATAGTTATGTGGAGTTTCTAAAGTTTCGTTTATAGAGTTAGCAATCATAAGAGCAGTACCACTAGGAGCGTCTACCTTTTGATTATGATGCTTTTCAATGATTTCTATATCAAACTGATTTCCTAATATTTCAGTAGCTTTTTTAGCCAATCCCACAAGTAGGTTAATTCCTAAAGACATATTCCATGAGAAAAATACAGGTATCTGTTCAGAGGCTTTTTTAATCTCATTAATTTGCTCATCGGAGTAGCCAGTAGTAGCCAATACTATTGGAGTTCCAGTAGTTAGACAGTATTCAAGTAGACTTTTAAGTACACTAGGGTGAGAATAGTCTACAATGACATCTGGTTTAGTAGATAGTTCACTAGGTGAGGATACTATTTCAAAATCGGCATACTTGTCAGTATTTACATCTATGCCACCTACAATATTTATGTTATCACGATTTTTAACACAATTGTAGATGGTTTTGCCCATCTTACCATTAGCACCACATATAGCTATATTTACCATATAGGACACTTCCTTTATATTAAATTTTAAATATGGGCGAATATCATTCGCCCACTAGATTTTATATACATTTATGCTACTTAATTAGACCATGTGCAACTAAAGAGTTCTTTAAAGTTTGAATATCATTATCACTCATTTTGTAGAGAGGCATACGACATTCACCAACATTTAAGCCCATTAAGTTCATAGCCTGTTTAACTGGAATAGGATTAACATCTATAAATAGATGGTTAATTAAATCTAATAGTTCTAATTGCATCTTACTAGCACTATGGAAGTCATTATCTAGACAATATTGTGCCATTTGGTGTGTTTCCTTAGGCATAACGTTAGATAGTACAGAGATAACACCTTTAGCACCTAAAGACATCAAAGGAACTATTTGGTCATCGTTACCACTGTATACGTCTATTTTGTCACCAATAGCGTTCATAACTTTAGCAACATAACCGATATTTCCACTTGCCTCTTTAACTGCGACTATATTTTTATTATCAGCTAGTTGAACGTAAGTATCAATAGCGATATTAACACCAGTTCTACTAGGAATATTATATAGTATTATAGGGATATCCACATTGTTAGCAATAGCATTGTAATGAGCAACCAATCCACGCTGAGAAGTTTTATTATAGTATGGAGTTACTAATAGTAAGCCATCTGCACCCAACTTTTGGGCTTCTTGAGAGAGTTCAATAGCATACTTAGTATCGTTACTACCAGTACCAGCAATGACTGGTATTCTTTTATTAGTTCTTTCAACGGCATAACGAATACATTCTGTGTGTTCTTCGTCGGTCATAGTAGAAGATTCGCCAGTAGTACCACATATAATAATAGCATCAGTACCGTTTTCAATTTGATAGTCTATGTTTTCGCCAAGTCTATCGAAGTTAATGGAGCTATCCTCATTCATAGGGGTGATGATAGCGACACCAGCTCCAGTAAATATTGTATTTTTCATTTTAAACAATTAACTCCTTTCACCAGTTAACATATAAATGATTTATCATATAATATATAATTATTAATCAAAATAGCCTTTTTTAGCTAGAAGTTCAGCTAATAGAACGCCACCACCTGCAGCACCTCTTAGAGTGTTATGAGATAGGCATACAAACTTATAATCGAACATAGTATCTTCTCTAAGTCTACCTACAGATACAGCCATACCACCTTCAATCATTCTATCTAGCTTAGCTTGAGGACGGTTATCTTCTTCAAAGTAGTGGATAAACTGCTTTGGAGCGTGTGGAAGTTCTAGTTCTTGAGGTTCACCCTTGAACTCTGCCCATGCTTGTAGAATTTCTTCCTTAGATGGCTTATTTTCAAAAGTTACGAAAACTGCAGCAGTATGACCATCAGAAACTGGAACTCTTAAACATTGAGTAGTTATTAGTGGAGATGTAGCCTTAACAATCTCACCATTTTGGATAGTTCCCCATACCTTTAGAGGTTCTTGTTCGGACTTTTCTTCTTCGCCACCAATGTATGGAATTAGATTATCTACCATTTCTGGCCAAGTTTCAAAAGTTTTACCTGCTCCGCTTATAGCTTGATAAGTACAAGCTAGTACTTGCTTAATGCCGAACTTATCCTTTAGTGGAGATAGTGCAGGTACATAACTTTGTATAGAACAGTTAGACTTAACTGCAATAAATCCCTTTTTAGTACCTAGACGTTTTCTTTGACTATCGATTATTTCTAAGTGGCTAGCGTTGATTTCTGGAACTACCATAGGAACATCTGGAGTAAATCTATGTGCAGAGTTATTAGATACTACTGGAACTTCTGCCTTAGCATACTTTTCTTCTAAAGCCTTTATTTCGTCTTTTTTCATATCTACGGCACAGAAAACGAAGTCAACCTTTTCAGCAATCTTTTCGATATCTGCAGTAGCGTCCATGACTACTATATCTTTCATTTCTTCAGGGATAGGTGTAGTCATAACCCACTTTTTGCCTACTGCCTCTTGATAAGTCTTACCTGCTGAACGTGGTGACGCAGCTAATACTACTACCTTAAACCATGGGTGATTTTCCAATAAAGTTGCAAAACGTTGACCTACCATACCAGTAGCTCCAATGATACCTACATTGTATTGTTGTTTCATTAAAAAAAACTCCTTTGTGAAAATTTAAAAAACGTTTTAAGTAACATAATAATATATGTTATATCTTAAAAATTTAAAAAAACCAGTTTACAAACTGGCTATCATGAGTTATAATTAAAGATACTGACATACAAAAAATTATATGCCGATAGCTCTCCACCATACTCATGATGACAGTTACAAACCTATTAAGTTTGCACCCAACACTAAAACTTTATCGATAGCCTTAGCATTTCGGCGATATTGCCTTTCTTCCATACTTACTATTGAACCCGATATCGTTCTTGGTATAGAATACTTATCTCTATCGCACCTCTACCTAAAGTATATAATATCACGATATCTTTGTATTGTCAACAGTTTTTTTTATTTTTTAGATTGGAGTTTTTTTAATATTATGAAAAAATCAGATTTTTTTTACGAATTACCTCAAGAACTTATAGCCCAAACGCCTATTGAACCTAGAAATCATTCAAGAATGATGTGCGTTAATAGAACCTCTGGTGATGTTATACATGACCACTTCTATAATCTATGTAAGTATCTAAAAAAAGGTGATTTGTTAGTCCTAAATAATTCAAGAGTTCTTCCTGCTAGATTGTATGGTGAAAAGTTAGAAACTAAATCTTTTGTAGAGTTCTTGCTATTGGAACAAAAAGGCGATAAAGTTTGGGAGATAATCTGTAAACCAGGTAAAAAGTGTAAGGTTGGAGCAAAGTTCTCATTTGGTAACGGAAGACTTCTTGCAGAGGTTATCGAAGTAAAGGACGATGGCAACAGAATAGTTAAATTTCAATGTGATGGTAACTTCTTTACTGCTCTTGAAGATGTTGGTCAAATGCCATTACCTCCATACATAACCGAAAAGTTACAGGATAAGGAAAGATATCAAACAGTATACTCTAAAGAGTTGGGTTCGTCAGCTGCTCCAACGGCTGGATTGCACTTCACTAACGAACAACTACAAGAGTTAAAATCTATGGGAGTAAATATCGCATATGTGACACTTCATGTTGGTTTAGGAACTTTCCGTCCAGTAAAGGAAGATGATATCTTAGACCACAAAATGCATAGCGAACACTATCACCTACCACAAGAAACCGCCGACTTAATAAATATGACTAAACAAAATGGTGGCAGAGTTATAGCAGTAGGAACTACATCTTGTAGAACTTTGGAAAGCGTCGCAACTTTTAATGATGGCATTCTAAAAGAGGCTGATGGCTATACTGATATATTTATATATCCAAGTTATAAGTTTAAAGTCTTAGATGGTTTAATTACTAACTTCCATCTACCAGAGAGTACTCTAATTATGTTGGTATCTGCATTTATGGGATACGAAAATACTATGAATGCTTACAAAATCGCTGTTGATGAAAAATATAGGTTCTTTTCATTTGGCGATTGTATGTTGATAATAGATAATTAATACCATCATCAATATGGGAGGTTGAGTTTTTGTTTACATTTCATGATTTTTTAAATGTTAGAACCAATATCAATAGAACAGAATTTTCTCAATTTATGGGAACAAAAATATCTAAACCTAAATGGTTGGTTAATACCCCAAAAGATAAACTTCATTTGGTATATGATAACTTTAATGAACTCTTTGAACATGGTGAAGTATATCTAAGTTGCATACTTAGAGCAAATACCTCATTATTCCATCAAATTAACGGCGATAGACCTGCTCAAGTATTGTATACTAATGATGAGTTCTTCTATACACAACCTGAAGAACTACTAAAAATGGTCGATACACTCTATAAGATTAAAAATGATACCTCTTATGAATACGGAGAACTATCGGAACTTAGAGAAATCTTAAATGGTGAGTATTGTCGTCCATTAAACTATAAACTTCCATTGAGTATCACAAATGATAAAAATATTTGGTTGACCTCTATTATGGTATTTAGAGAACATATACCTTTTCATAAGATGAGTAACTTTTTCTATCCATTTTTAGCGTTACCAGATAAAAATATCGGAGGTATGATAGTTCCAAAATGGTATTGGTCGACTAACTTTCGTAGGTATATCAATTTTACTTATGATAACAAAGTTAAGTCTATCACATACAAAGATATGCCATCGTGTGCTAATGACTTCTTTGAACCCTTTTCTAGTAAAGCATTCTTTGAAGAACACCCAATATATTATTTGATATTTACCTTATTAGAATTGGTATCTTTAGTCACGCCATTAACCATGTACATAAAACTATGTGATATTATTACTGTAAGAAATGTATCAAACATTAACACTCTAGTAGGATTAATTGGTACTCTTATGATAAGTTTTGGTTTTATAAACGTTATATGGTCGTTTATGGACAAGTATCTTGGAAACGTTATGACTGCTAAAATGTTCATATCCGGAATAGCTTTAGTAGTGATATCTCTTATACTAATGATACTCTAAATTTGCACTTAAAGGAGATTTTTTATGTTTAAACTAATAAAAACAGAGGGCAAGGCTCGTAGAGGAGTTTTTGAAACTGTTCACGGAACGGTACAAAGTCCGTTTTTTATGAACGTTGCAACTTGTGGAGCAATAAAAGGAGGAATATCCTCTATTGATTTAAAAGATTTAAAATGTCAAGTTGAGTTGTGTAATACATATCATTTGCATTTACGTCCTACAGATACCGTTGTACGTCAAATGGGTGGACTTCATAAGTTCATAAACTGGGACAGACCTATATTAACCGATAGTGGTGGTTTTCAAGTATTCTCTTTAGCCAGTCTTAGAAAGATTAAAGAAGAAGGTGTATACTTTGCATCACATTTAGATGGTCATAAGATATTCATGTCACCAGAAGTTTCTATGCAGATACAATCCAATTTAGGTTCTACTATAGCCATGGCTTTCGATGAGTGCGTTGAAAATCCTGCAACTTATGAGTACGCTAAAAATTCATGTGCAAGAACTACTCGTTGGTTAATGCGTTGCAAAGATGAAATAACTAGATTAAACTCTCTACCTGATACTGTTAATCCGCATCAAATGTTGTTTGGAATAAATCAAGGTTGCACTTTCGATGATTTGCGTATTCAACATATGAAAGATATAGTTCAATTGGATTTAGATGGCTATGCTATAGGTGGTCTTGCAGTTGGTGAACCTACTGAAGTAATGTATCACATATTAGACGTTATTGAAGAATATATGCCTATTAACAAACCTAGATATCTAATGGGTGTTGGTACACCATCAAATATCATTGAGGGCGTTGCTCGTGGTGTAGATATGTTCGATTGCGTTATGCCATCAAGAAATGCACGTCACGGAACTATATTCACTTGGGAAGGCATTATGCACATAACTAACGAAAAGTACAAAACCGACAGCCTTCCTTTAGATACTCATTGTGATTGCCCTGTATGTAAAAATCATACTAGAGCATATATTAGACATCTATTTAAAGCAGATGAGCAACTCGGTGGTAGATTGGCTGTTATGCACAATCTATACTTTTATAATACTCTTATGGAGAAAATTCGTGACGCTTTAGATAACAACTCCTTTGATGACTTTAGAAAACAATATTCTCAACTTCTTGCTACTAGAATTTAACGTTTACTTGTGAGGTGAAATATTTTTTATGAAATATACATCTAATTCACTAGAGGATATATATATCCATGATACTAATTTAGACCAGTTTGGCTATCAAGATAATGAGTGTATATTTATAGTAAGTGATTTTTGTATAAAATCTAGTTGCAAGGCTAATCCAAATGGTGTGGATATGCACATCACGGAGGGATTAATTAGATTTAAAAACATACACTTTAAAGAAATGTGTTACAAGGGTTATAAAAAGTATAATGAAAATCATGAAGTTATAGATATCGTGGTAGATAAGTATATAGACCCATTTGATATAGACGGTGAACTAAGCAACATGATTGACCTTTGTCCACAATTCTACAGTTGCGATAGGTTAGATAATACTAATGAGTATGTGTTCACTATACTTTGCGAAAGCGAAGTAATTCAGTTGATACTATCTTTTGAGAGTGTATCTATTCAATGGAACGCCTTTGATGGAAAAACATGGTATGTTAAATAATCTTTTTTGAAAGGATTGTATTATGAAAGTTAATAAAAACTATCTATATGATTTTAATAATCATAGTGAAGACTATTTTAATTCTATTCAAAATGAGTTATCTAAAAAAGTGGATTTACATAACGGTTTTAACTTAAATGAAATTAATCTAGTGGGTGGCGTGGACTTAGCTTATTGGAACAAAAACAGTAAAGAGTATG
This sequence comes from Ruminococcus sp., assembly GCA_018376535.1. Taxonomy (GTDB): domain Bacteria; phylum Bacillota; class Clostridia; order Oscillospirales; family Ruminococcaceae; genus UBA5884. The sequence goes on along the minus strand of JAHABC010000006.1, from coordinate 35,481 downwards.
CTGTATGTTGCATAGTAATTATAGACTATTCTACTCATGAAGTTATAGAGAAAAAGTACTCTTATGGGGAAATTACTGTACCATATATTGCAGGATATCTTGCTTTTAGAGAACTACCTTTGATAATAGAAACTGTTGAAAAGTTGGAAAATACTCTAGATATTTTTATGTTTGATGGTAACGGATATCTTCACCCAAGACACATGGGAATTGCTACTCATTCTTCTTTTATTTTGGATACTCCTACTATTGGAGTAGCTAAAAATTATTATAAGATATTTCATATGGATTTTGAAATGCCATCTAACGTTAAAAATTCATATACAGATATATCTATTAATAATGAGGTGTTTGGTAGAGCAGTAAGAACTGTTCCAAATGTAAAGCCTGTTTTCGTATCTTGTGGAAATTTCATAGATTTAAACTCTGCTATGGATATCACTTTAAAGTTAGTGAACTCCAATGAAAGTAGACTTCCTATAACTACACGTCTAGCAGATTTGGAAACTCATATTATGAGGGAAAAATTAAATCAATAATGAAGGAGATTTTTTATGTTTAAGTTAGTAATTTTCGATTTAGATGGTACTCTAATAAACTCCCTAGAGGATTTAGGTACTGCAATAAACGTATCACTTGAAAAGATGGGACTACCTACCCATAGTATGGACAAGTTCAACTACTTTGTGGGTAACGGCATTAGAAAATTATGTGAACGTGCAGTTGGAGAGCATCAAGATAGAGTTGATGAACTATATAAACTATTCGGTGAGTACTATGGTTCACACTATGCTGTGTACACTAAACCTTATGAGAATGTTAATCAACTTTTAGAAACTCTTAAAGATAACAATATCAAGATAGCCGTTGCTAGTAATAAAGCTGAAAACTTTGTAGTTCAAATAGTAAGTGAACTATTTCCAAGTATCAAGTTCGATAGCGTTAAGGGTCAAGTAGATACCCGTGATAAAAAACCATCACCAGAGATAGTATTTCAAATAATGCAAGAGTTAGGAATATCTAAAGAACAGACCGTAATGGTAGGCGATAGCAATGTAGATATCACTACTGGTAAAAATGCAGATATATATACTATAGGTTGTCTATGGGGTTTCCGTGACTATCAAGAGTTATCCCAAGCAGGTGCAGATAGTATAGTTTCCAATCCACTAGAAATTATAGATTTAGTTAAGTAACATATAAAAAAGCACTATGAATAAAAACCTTTCATAGTGCTTTTAGTGTATACTATATTAGATATCTTTAGTACACATTAGAACTTACTTTTTTCTTTTTGTGTAGTTTTATATTGTGTAGCTTGTGCAATCTACAGATAATGTTTTCAACTATAGCACAATACTTATCCACGAATATTATAACGTAAGTTTCCTTGTACTTAGGACGTTCTTTAGTTATAGGAAACATATGTTTTAATATAATATCCTCCTCAATGGGAGATAGATAGAAACATTCACTAGCGTTCTTTAGAGCTACTTGAGGGTGGTTCTTTAAGTGATGCTTAGATGGTTTATTATTAGTACTATAAAAGTACAAATCATGTAAAAGACCTGCTCTAGCACCAGCCCTTTCGTCCAGACCAAAGAAGTGACATATCTTGTAATTATAGTAAGATACGTTTATACTATGTTGAAATCTAGTAGTATACACATGATGAGTATACTGTTTTAAATCTTGTATTATAGAACTTTCTATTATATCGCTGATATAAGAATAGTATAACTCATCTTTTAAATTTTTTCTTGAACCTATTGCTTTAAGCATAGTGTATATCCTTTCAAAAGTAATGATACGGTATCTAATTAAGCTAATTATATAGTCTAAATATTAATACAATATTAACAATATATTTCTAAAATATTAACAAGATTAAAAAATTTTGGAACTATATCTTGAAAATATATACATTCAACTTTTAAAGAAATATTTTTGTTGACTTTAGGGAAATATAGTATTAAAATATATAGAGTAATAATAATATCAAAAAGGGTGATTTTTTTGACAAATAATAAGATTGTTGCCTTAATTACATCGATAGTATTGTGTGGTTGTGTAATGTATGGTTTTCAAACTAGTGCCGAAAGTTCCAATGATATAGAATATAGTACTTCTACTACTGATGAAACATCTGCTACTGACGATACCTCTAGTACAGATACCGAAAATCAAACGACTTCTACAGAGGAATTAACACTCCGAAAATATCAAGACTATGACAGCAACTTTATAAAACAGTTAGTAATAGTAGGGGATTCCATAGCTTCAGGATTTAATACTTATGAACGTCTACCAAGTGAGCAAGTATTAGCAGTAGGTTCGTTGGGAGCAAGAAATATACATTCATTTCAATTTAGCGTTAATAATCAAGAGTTAGACATTTTAGATGCTTTAAGTATTAAACAACCAAAGTATATATTTATGTCCATGGGCATGAACGATGTAAATTTAAGTACGTCGGAGGAATATATTGAAAACTATACTAAAAATATCAATGATATTTTTCAAATATGTCCCAATGCGACCATCATAGTTATGGGAATTACTCCAGTAATCTCCTATAGCGACTTTTCCGATAACTCCAAAATAGATACTTACAATGACGCTCTTAAACAGATGGCTATTTCTATGAAATCTGAGGGTTCTAATGTGCAGTATATTAACGTATCTAAGTATCTAAAAGATGACCAAAACGGTCTAAAGAGTGAATTTTCCTCTGGTGATGGCATACACTTATCCAATAGTGCTTACGATTATATATTCACTTCCATGATGTTATCTCTTGAATGGATAGTTTAGTATCTTATTAAAAATCATTGATAGATTTTCTCTATTGATGATTTTTTGTTATATTGTAATAATAATGTCATATAATGTTAAACTAGATGTTATATTTATGTAACTAATATATGATATAATATAAAAAATTGGATTGGAGATGGTTATATGTATAAAAAATTAGTAGCATCTATAATGAGTTTATTGCTATTAGGTTTGGTATCTTGTGATAAGGTAGAACCTATTACAGATAATCCTAGTAGCACCGATTTGCAAAATGATTTTTACTTATCACAAAGTATGCAAAATGATATCTTAGACTTTTCAATAGATTTTTTTAAACATCAAATTGAAGATGATGAGAATACTATAGTATCGCCACAATCGTTGTATTTTGCTTTAGGTATGACTATCAATGGTGCTAACGGAGATACTCAACAAGAACTTATTAACACTCTCTGTAAAGGTTCGGATTTGCAAGAGTTTAACGATAATATATCTGCCTTGATAAATCAAACAGATACTAAAACTTGTAACATAGCTAACTCCATTTGGCTTAGAGATGTTCAAGATTTATCTTTAAATAGTGAGTTTAAAAAGTCTAGTGAGGAGTATTTCAAATCAGAAATATATACTAAAAAGTTCGATGGTAAGTTTGTAGATACTGTTAATAAATGGGTATCTAAAAATACTGATGGTATGATAGATACAATCTTAAATGAAGTACCATCGGAAGATACTATGATGTATTTAATAAATGCCATATGTTTCGACGCTAAATGGAATGACAAATATGACGACGTTCAAATAAACGAAAACGGAAAGTTTACAAACTCTAAAGGTGATATTCAAGATGTAGTTATGCTAAACTCTACAGAAGATACATACTTATGTGATGAGCAATCTACTGGATTTTTAAAGTACTATCTAGGTGGAAAGTATGCTTTTATGGGTATACTTCCAAATGAAGACGTATCTATTAATGATTACATGGAAAGTCTAACAGGTGATAGTTTTATCAATCTATATAGGAGTAAAATATCTGGTAATAGCGTAAGTGTAAATGTTACTATTCCAGAGTTTAAATATACTAGTGAATATCTATTAAACGATACTCTAAAAGATATGGGAATATCATCAGCATTTGATGAATTCTCTGCTGACTTTTCTAACATGATTGATTCAAACACTTATAAGCTATACATGGGTAAAGTTATACAAAAAGCATATATACAAGTCGATAGAAATGGTACTAAAGCTTCAGCAATCACATCTATTTCAATGGATAACGCTACTGCAATGTTAGAAACGTATCAAGTATATTTAGATAGACCGTTTATATACGCTATCATGGATACAGATACAGAACTTCCTATATTTATGGGAGTAGTAAACAATATATAATAGATATTATTAATAGTTTTTTAGGGCAGACGAATAAACATCTGCCCTAAAAATTTGGTTATCTAAAATAATCGATATATCAATTTGAATACTGTGAGGTAATACCTAGATATTCCTCAAGGCATAGACCACTATTGAATACTTTAGTAGCTAAATCGACGCCCAAATAACGTAGATGCCAAGGTTCATATTGGTAGCCAGTCTTATCTTCTTTGCCCTTAGGATATCTAATAATAAAGCCATACTTATAGCAATTTTCAGCTACCCACTTGCCTTCTGGAGTATTAGCAAAACTGTCATCTATGGTATTAAGGTCGAAACATAGTCCAGTTTGATGTTCCGAGTGACCTGCTCTAGCAGAGTAAGTATCGGCTTTGTCGTAGCCATCTTTTTTAGCGTAGCGTTCGTATAGACCAGCTTGATAATCGTATGAACGGAAACCAGAAGATATATAAAGAGTTAAACCTTGTGAACGAGCATCTTGTTCCATGGTATTGAAAGCCTCTTGAACTTCAGGAGCTATACCACCATCATAAGGGTTGTAGTCGCTAGGTACTGAATAGGTTTTATTTACTATTAGAATACCATCTATATAGGTTGGTCCTGTAGAGTTATCGGAAGTATCATTAGTAGTCTGTTGAGTTTCTTGTTTAGCGGTAACGGTTACGCTTATTTCGGCGTACACCGATGTATTAGCTTTAGCAGTAACAGTCACGGTACAAGTACCCTCCGAGATACCAGTAATATTACCTTTAGCATCTACGGTGGCTATTTGTGGATTGCTTGTGTTCCAAATTTCCGACTTATCAGAGGCGTTGTCTGGATACATTGTAACTATAGGCATATCGCTTTCACCCACTGCAATATTAACTGACGTTTTACTTAAACTTATAGATTGAACTACAGTATTACTAGTAGTAACATTACCATCTACTTGTATAGCTGATGCCGTAGTAGTAGCACTAGTATTTGTATTCATACTAGAGGTACTAGCAATAGTAGTAACTATAGAACTATCATTAGTTATAGAACTCTCCGATAGTACTAAGTTACCATTGATATCTGTAGTAACATCGGGAGTTGGTGTGGTAGTAACTTCTGAGGTATCTTCAACAGAAGTAACTTCTTGACTTATAGTAGTATCTTCAGTAGTAGCGTCTTCTTGAGTGTTGTTTGAGTTATCTGATATTTTAGAACAAGCAGATAACATACTAGCTAATAATACTAAAGATACAGCACACGCTATAGTAGTATATTTTTTCATTGTAATATTTTGCCGTCCTTTCACATTTAAGGAATTTATTATATTTATATCTTTCTAATATATATTATATACACATAGATTAAAATTGTCAACAGATATTTGGTATCAATTTGATTACATTGCAGATTATATCTTTTGTATAGTATATGCTGAAAATTTTCCAAAAAACTATAAACATTTAAGACTATTTTAAGAAACTTAAACTATAATTAAAATATACTAAATGAATTGAATATACTTCGGAAGTGTATTAATATAATCTATATAATATAAGGAGTGTTATAATGAAATCTAATAACTTTAAAAAGATTATAACTGGTATTACTGCTCTATGCGTCATGGCAACCATGAGCATGGGAGTTTCTGCAATGTCTTTTCCTAACCAACAACTAAAAGGCGATTTAAATGATAATAACGTTATCGATACTGTTGACGTACTTGAAATGAAAAAAGTTATCTTAGGCATTACTGAGTTAAATGGTCGTAAAAGAGATATCGCTGATATGAACAATGATAGAACTATAGATATCACCGATTTAATTATGCTAAAAAATACTTTACTAGGTGAACAAAATCCAGACGTTACTACTACCGAACCTGATGTAACTACTACTCCAGTAGATAGTACTACTACAACTACTTCTACTACTGAAGCTCCTGTAGTGGTTCAAGATGCTGTTAAGTTCACATTTAGTCAAGATGGCGTAACTGCTTACGATGTTGACGGTAATGAAGTTGATAGTCAAATGGTAAACGGTACTACCGTAACTATTACCGTTCCACAAGAGTATACTTTCGATGGCTCTTGCGATGAAGGTCAAATAGTAGTAAACGTAGACAAAACTAACTATGTTGATGGTGTAGTTACTTTAAATCTTGAAGGTTTAACATTATCCAATAGTAGTACATCTCCAATATACGTTGAGAGTATCGATAAAGAGTGTGTTATATCATCTAAGAACGGCACTACTAACTTAATTTCAGATGGTACATCTTCTTACATCAATGCAGATGGTGGCGTAGGTGCTATATACTCTAAAGATGATTTGAAGTTCAAAGGTAAAGGCGAACTAACCGTAAATGGTAATTGTGAAGATGCTATAGTATCTAAAAATGATATAAAAATTTGGAACAGTACCTTAAATGTAAATGCCATAGATGACGGTATCCGTGGTAAAGATGCAGTTAAAATCGGCGACCCTGACAACCTAACTACTGACGGTGCTTATGATAATCTAGTAGTAAACGTTAAGACTACTAGTGGTGATGGTATTAAATCTACTAACTACGAAGATGAGGGTAAAGGTAAAGTAAATATCAACGGTGGAACAATCACCATAAATGCCTATGCAGATGGTATTCAAGCTGAACAAGAAATAAACATAGCAGGTGGTACTTTGGATATTACTACTACAACTCCAGTAAGTTCCAGTGGCAGTAGTGGAAATCCATGGGGCGGTCAAGATGGAAATTCTGATAAGACATCTACTAGTGCTAAGGGAATAAAGGTCACTTTGGACGATAGTTCTACTTTAAGTGTTGAGGAAGCTTTAAATATCACTGGTGGAACTATAACTATAAATTCTACTGATGATAGTATCCATTGTAATGGAGATATCAACATTACTGGTGGAACTATGTCTTTAACTACTGGTGATGATGGTATCCATGCTGATAACATACTAACTCTAGGTACTAAAGACGGCTCTAATGATGACTTTACTATAGAAGTAAACAACTGTTATGAGGGTATAGAGGCTTACGATATAGAAGCATATAGTGGTACTACTGCTGTTCTATATGCCTCAGATGATGGCTTTAATGCCGCTGGTGGTAATGATAGTTCTGGTAACAATGATAACGGTTGGTCACAAGGTGGCTGGGGAGGTGGCGGAATGTCATCTTCAACAGGTGTAATAAATATATATGGTGGTTACTTGTATTCCCGTGCAGAGGGTGATGGTTTCGACTCCAATGGTAGCATAACTATGAATGGTGGTACATTGTTAGTATGTGGTCCTACAAGTGGAGGCAATGGCATCTTTGATAAAGGTGATGGAAACTATTCATTTACATTCAATGGTGGAGTTATATTCGGAATGGGTACTACTGATATGCAAGACTATCCAAATAGTACTTTAGTAGAGGCTACTGGCTCTTTAACTGCTGATAAGTTAATAGCTATCGCAGATGGTGAAAATGGTAATGTACTATCTGTATTAAAAGTTCCTAGCGATATGAATATGAATAATGGTGCAGTAGTATATTCAAATACTGCTAGTGGAACTTATAACGCATATACTGTAGATGAAAGTAACTATTCTGGTACTATTGATAAGTATGGTTATGGTGAAGGTGGCACTATCACAAATGGAACTCAATTGAGTGGTTCTAGTGGTGGTGGAAACAATCGACCATGGTAATTTAATAATATAAGAAGAATCCCAAATAACAAACAACATAAATATAACCTTTTGCAGTTAGATACATAGATTTTCTATGTATCTAACTGTTTGTATATAAAAAAAGTCCTTAAAGATATCTTTAAGGACTGAATATATTTTATATTTAAAAGATTAACCAAAGTATCTATCAAGTAGACCTTTAAAAGCTCTACCGTGACGAGCTTCATCTTTAGCCATTTCATGAACTGTATCATGAATAGCATCTAAATTTAGTTGTTTTGCCTTAGTAGCAAGAGCCTTTTTACCTTCACAAGCACCAGCCTCAGCCATAACACGCTTTTGTAGATTTTCTTTAGTAGATGGGCTTACAACTTCGCCTAGAAGTTCTGCGAATTTAGCAGCGTGTTCAGCTTCTTCGTAGGCAGCCTTTTCCCAGTATAGACCAATTTCTGGATAACCCTCACGGAAAGCCACTCTAGCCATAGCTAAATACATACCAACTTCGGAACATTCACCGTTGAAGTTTTCTCTTAGACCTTGTAAGATTTCCTCATCAACACCCTTAGCAACGCCTACGACGTGTTCATCTACGAAGTTAATTTCATCATTAGAAACTTCATTGAACTTACTAGCAGGTGCTTTACATTGTGGACAGACTGCAGGAGCAGTTTCGCCTTCATAAACGTAACCACAAACAGAACATACAAATTTTTTCATAATTTAAATACCTCCGTACCATATTTTACATTAAGATTTAAAAATTATCAATTTAATTTTATCAAAGATTTTTAACCTCCTTGATTATGTTTTATATTATACCATATTGATATACTTTTGTCAAGGGTTTAAAAGTAAAATTTTTTCCAAAAAAAACAGCAATTTGCACAAAAATAAAATTTGAATTATATTGAAAATTGCTCCATGGATATAATTGCATATTTAATATACTTTAACTTTAAATTATATCATAGATTTTTAATATATTCAAGATGTATTTTCTTAACTTTTCCTTGATATCACATATCTTCGTTAATAAATGAAAGTTTAGAAAAAATTAATATTTTAGGTGTTGAATTTTAATATAATTCATGATATGATTTAAAATACTAACATTTTTTACTGGAGGCTATATGTTATGAAAATAGTAAAGAAAGATGGTTCTAAAGAAACCTTTAACGTTGATAAAGTTATATCTGCTATAAACAAATCAGCTAAAAGAGTGCTTATAAAGTTCACTGATGAAGAACTTGAATACGTCTGTCAGTTTGTAACAAATCAAGCAATTGCTTTGAATAAGGAAGATATTACCGTATCGGATATGCACAATATAGTTGAAACTGTTTTAGATAATATTAATCCTAAAGTTGCTAAAAGTTATCGTGATTACAGAAACTATAAACAAGATTTCGTTAAGATGCTTGATGAAGTATATGAAAAAAGTCAATCTATTATGTATATAGGCGATAAGGAAAATGCTAATTCCGATAGTGCTTTGGTATCTACTAAGAGGAGTTTAATATTTAATCAACTTAATAAGGAACTCTATAAGAAATTTTTCTTGACTACCGAAGAAATTCAAGCTTGTAGAGATGGCTATATTTACATTCATGATATGTCTGCTAGACGTGATACTATGAACTGCTGTCTATTTGATGTACAAAAGGTTCTATCTGGTGGTTTTGAAATGGGCAATCTTTGGTATAACGAGCCTAAAACTCTTGATGTTGCTTTTGATGTCATTGGCGATATAGTACTATCGGCAGCTAGTCAACAGTACGGTGGCTTTACCGTTCCTAGAGTAGATGAAATCCTTGAACCTTACGCCGAAAAGACTTTTAAAAAACAGTATGAAAGATATCTTTCATTAGGTCTATCTAGCGAAGTTGCCGAAAATGAGGCTATTAAAGATGTAGATATAGACTTCAAGCAAGGTTTTCAAGGTTGGGAATATAAGTTTAATACAGTAGCATCTAGTAGGGGAGATTATCCTTTTATAACCATGACTATGGGCTTAGGAACGTCTAAATTTTGTCAGATGGCTAGTATAAATATGTTGAACGTTAGAAAGAATGGTCAAGGTAAAAAAGAGTGTAAAAAACCTGTTCTATTTCCTAAGATAGTCTTTTTATATGATGAAAATTTACATGGTACTGGTAAACCTCTTGAAAATGTGTTCAAGGCTGGTATTGAATGTTCTAGTAAGACAATGTATCCAGATTGGTTAAGCCTAACTGGAGAAGGTTATGTAGCATCTATATACAAGAAGTATGGCGAAGTTATTAGTCCAATGGGTTGTAGAGCCTTTTTATCGCCATGGTTCGAGCGTGGTGGAATGTCACCTGCTGATGATAATGATAAACCTATATTCACTGGTAGGTTTAATATAGGTGCGGTTAGTTTGCATCTACCTATGATATATGCTAAATCTTTAAGAGAAAATAAGGATTTCTATGAAGTTCTTGACTATTACCTAGAACTAATTAGAAACTTACATCTAAGAACTTATGATTATCTTGGAGAACTTAAAGCATCTACAAATCCATTAGCATACTGCGAGGGTGGTTTTTATGGTGGCAATCTAGGTATTCACGATAAGATTAAACCAGTGTTAAAGTCTGCAACGGCATCGTTTGGAATTACTGCCTTAAATGAGTTACAACACTTGTATAATAAGAAATCTTTAGTTGAAGATGGTGAGTTCTCTGTAAAGGTCATGGAGTATATAAATCGTAAAGTAGCAGAGTTTAAAAATCAAGATAATAGATTGTATGCTATATATGGAACTCCAGCTGAAAATCTATGTGGTTTACAGGTTAAACAGTTTAGAAAGTTGTTCGGAATTATAGAAAACGTATCTGATAGAGAGTATGTATCCAACTCATTCCATTGTCATGTTGTTGAAGATATAACTCCTATACAGAAACAAGACCTTGAAAAACGTTTTTGGGATTTGTTCAACGGTGGTAAGATACAGTATGTAAAATATCCAATAGATTATAACAAGGAGGCTATTACTACTCTAGTGCGTCGTGCTATGGATATGGGTTTCTATGAAGGTGTAAATCTATCTTTGGCGTACTGCGACGATTGTGGACATCAAGAACTTGAAATGGATATCTGTCCTAAGTGTGGCAGTAAAAACTTGACTAAAATAGACCGTATGAATGGTTATCTATCTTACTCTAGAGTTAAAGGCGATACCCGTCTTAATGATGCTAAAATGGCTGAAATAAAAGAAAGGAAAAGTATGTAATAATGCGTTATCATAACATCACGACAGACGATATGCTAAATGGTGATGGTCTTAGGACTGTTCTATGGGTTGCTGGGTGCAATCATAAGTGTAAAGGTTGTCACAATCCAGTTACTTGGGATATAAATGGTGGTCTACCTTTTGACGATGTCGCAAAACAAGAACTATTTGAAAAACTATCTAAAAGTTGGATATCGGGAGTTACTCTAAGTGGTGGCGACCCTTTACACCCTAAAAATCGTGAGGATATAGGAAAACTTATCCATGAAATACATGATACTTTTCCTAATAAGACCATCTGGTTATATACTGGTTTTCTATTCGATGATATAAAAGATTTGGAATTTATTCCACTAATAGACGTTCTTGTAGATGGTAAGTTTATTAAAAAATTCTTTGATAGTCAACTCCATTGGTGTGGTAGTTCTAATCAAAGAGTTATAGATGTTAAAAAGACTATCGAAATTGGTAAGATAGTTCTATATTAATTTACTTGAAAGGATTTTTTTATGAACAGAATAGCAAAATTTCATAAGGTTAGCTTTCAACAGTTTCTAAAAGATTGGTTGGATTGCTTTCCTAACACTCCCGAAAACACTATAGAGGCTATATATAAGAGTATCAAATTGCCAAAACGTGCCACAAAAGGTTCGGCTGGTTACGATTTCTTTGCACCTATAAACTTTTCAGTTGCTCCAAATGAAACCATTAAGTTTCCAACGGGCGTTAGAGTAGAAATAGATGACGGTTGGGTTTTAAAATGTTATCCAAGAAGTAGCCTAGGCTTTAAGTTTAGATTGCAATTAAACAACACTGTAGGCATCATAGATAGTGATTACTTCTATTCCAATAATGAAGGTCATATATTTGTAAAGTTGACTAACGCATCTAATGAAAATAAAACCGCTGATATAAAGGCTCAAAACGGTTTTATGCAAGGAATATTCGTTCCTTTTGGCATCACTACCGATGATGATGTGGATACTATTAGAAACGGTGGTTTGGGTAGCACTACTAAGTAGTTACAATTCCATTTTTAAGATATCTTATGTTATTAAGTAATTATGATTTACAAAATATCTATAATATGATATAATAGTATCATGTTTTTAGAAATGAGGTGCTATTGCTTTTATGATATATCTTACTGGTGATACTCATATACCTATCGATATGGAAAAACTTGAAGATAAATACTTTCCAGTACAGTTAAATATGTCTAAAGAGGATTATCTTATTATTTGTGGCGACTTCGGTGGCGTTTGGGACAGAACTAAAGAACGTGACCAAATTTTGAATAGTTTGGCTAACAAAAATTTTACTACCCTATTTATTGATGGTAACCACGAAAATTTTGATATCTTAAATAAGATGCCAGTATCACAATGGCATGGTGGAAAGGTTCATTTTATTCGAGATAGTATAATACATCTTATGCGTGGACAAGTCTTTGAAATAGATGGTCTTACGTTCTTTACTATGGGTGGTGGAAATTCTATAGATAAAGCATATAGAGTACCACATCGTAGTTGGTGGAAACAGGAAATGCCTAGCGATGAGGAAAAAGAAACTGGCATTAAAAATCTTGAATTACATAATAACGAAGTAGATTATATTATTACTCATACTGCACCTACAGATATTGTTATCCAAATTAGAGATGTCAACGGTGATGAACTTCCACTTAATGAATATCTTTTGCAGATTAAACACAACGTTAAGTTTAAAAAGTGGTTCTTTGGACATTTCCATGAAAATAAAATTATAGATGATGACTTTATTCTACTATTTGATAAGTTCTATAATTTAAGTACTCAGGAGATGGAACTTTTCCCAGAACCATCTAATTTAAAGGAAAATCTTGAAGTTAGTGAGATATTATAAATATTAAATTTTTAAGGAACGCCTATAATTAAGACGTTCCTTATTTGTACATTATTGATATCCTTTAACTTCCACATCGTAGATAGAGGCATCTTTTTTTAGACAGTTTACCTTAAAATGATACGTTTCATCAGGGAGTAGTATATCTTCTGAGGTATCTACAACGGTGGTGAGTTCTTCTTTTGATGAGTTATAGAAAGTCACCGAAATTACTAGACTTTTAAAGTTATGGTCAGAGATATTTTTGACATCTCCAGTAACCGTAAGAACTCCTTGAGCGTTTACTCCTTGTGTATTAGATATTTCCAAGCCTTTAGTAGTGGAAGTATCTTCTTGATTAGATGTGTTATCGTTAGAACTTCCGCAAGATGTAAAAATCATAATTATTGAAATACTTAGTAGTACACATATCGCAACTTTAGATGTTTTAAATATTTTTTGCATTTTCTTTTAACCTTTCCACAATGTCATCGTTAGGATTTATATATGCAGTCTTATTGTGAGTAAATATTACCATTCCAGGTTTAGAACCATTAGGTTTTTTTACATACTTAACTAGACAGTAATCTACAGGAACTTGTGAGGATTTTCTTGCTTTACTATGATATACTGCTAGTATACACGCTTCTTCGATAGTTCTATCGGGAGGAGTTTCTCCATTAGTGAATATTATAACGTGCGAACCAGTAATATTATGAACGTGTAGCCAAATATCTAATTTGTTAGCTATTTTAGTAGTAAGTTTATCATTTTGCTTGTTGTTTCTGCCTACTAATATGGAATATCCATCACTAGATTTAAACTCTAAAGGTGGAAGTTCTTTAGGAGGTTTTCCCTTTAACCTATTAGATTTAATATATCCTTGTTCTGCTAGTTCCAAACGTAATTGAATGACTTCATTTTCAGTTTCGGCACGAGTAAGAGCATCAAGGACGCTATCGATATAGGAAAGTTCTTCTTTAGCAAGGGAAATCTGTTCAGTTAATTTTTCTTGTGCTGTAATGGATTTTTTATATTCGCTATAGTAGTGCTGAGCGTTCTGCGATGGAGTTTTTCTAACATCTAAAGGAATTTTTACTGTTGGATAGTTCTCATCATAGAAATTTTCCAAATTAGCAAAGCTATCGCCTTTAGAAATTCTATACATATTAGCCGATATTAAATCTCCATATAGTTTAGATAGTTCTTTGTTATCACAATTAGATAGTTCTTCTTGTTGGATACTAATTTTTTTAGTAATACGTTCATTAGTATTTACTAGCAGTTTAAAGAGGTCATCTGCACGTTGTTTTAATCGAGAAAAGCTGTCACGTTCGGAGTAGAAGTAATCTAGCAAATCGAAAGGGTTTTCAAAAGATTTAGTTACCATTAAAGTTCCGTACTGATGTATTTCAATAAATGAGAAATCTTTTAGTTGACCATCTTTAGTCTTAACTGCCGTATACGATAACTTTCTATCTAAAATGGATTGCTTAGTCTTATTGATTATAAATATTAACCTATTAAAGAGTTCTTCATTCATATCGAAAGTTTTTAAATCCGAACCTTTTCCTATATAGAAAACCCATTCTCTGCATAGAATAGGGGATACACCTTCAAATACTTTTATCAAAGATTTAGCTAAATCGCCATTAGGTTGTTGTTTTAATGCTGAAACGATATCCTCACTTGATGCAGTTAGGAAGTTAAGTCTGTTATCACGAGGTGGAAGTTCATACATAACGTTAGGTAAGACTAATCTTTCACGGCTCATTTCAGCGTCAACACGTTTAAGACTATCCATGACTTTGCCATCTTGATTTATTAAAATCATATTAGAATATCTGCCCATAATTTCACAAGCCAGTGTTAGAGTTATCATGTCACCCAATTCGTTCATACATTCGAAATCAAAGAACAAAATTCTTTCCAAGCCATCTTGACGTATATTTATTAGTTTACCACCTCCAAGATGTTTTCTCATGAACATACAGAACATAGTAGGAGTTTTAGGATTATCTATGCTTACGTTGGTTATGTGAACTCTACTACTAGATGCAGATACACATATCAGAAGTTTATATATTCCGCCATTAACTCTAATAGATATAAGTAGTTCTTCCCTAGAGGGTTGATGTATTTTATCTACTTTACCACCGATTAAAAATTGTAATTCTTGTTTTATAGTATATAAGAAAGCACCATCAAGAGCCATATAATAATCAAATCCTTTCAAAAAAAATATAGTCCGTCTTAGTTATAGTAGACGGACTTAATGTATATATAAAATAGTTTATACATATCTAACAATATCGTAAGAACTTTTAGCTACATACACTTCCACGTTAGGAACAGATGCAAATATCAACTGTCTTAGATACGGTACAGCTACATTTTCGGTATGGAAGTGACCACAATCGAATAGAGCCAAGCCGTTATCTTTAGCGAATATCCAACGGTCGTGTTTTACATCGCCAGTTATGAAAGCGTCAGCACCTAAAGATATGACATCTTCTAGCATAGAACCACCGGAACCACTGCACCAAGCAATCTTATGGATAGGTTTATCTGTAGGGACATACCTTACTACAGAGCAATCAAGAATATCTTTAAGAGCAAGAGCAATCTGTTTACAAGATAGAGCAGTATTAGTAGTACAAATTCTGCCAAAGCCACTACCCAAACCACAATTTTTAACGTCCTCAATAGGAGAGGTATCGTCATTTAGTGAAAGAGGGTTCTTAAATAGGCTATATAAGATATCGTTTATACCACCTACGCAGATATCTAATGGAGTATGACAGCATATAGCACCTATATTATTTTGAGCCAGTTTGTATACTACATCTTTAGGAGTAATAGATTTTAAAGGTTCAAATATAACAGGGTGATGCGATACTATAAGTTCGCAATTTAAAGATATAGCCTCTTGAACTACTTCATTAGTTATATCCAAAGCCACCAAAACTTTAGATACTTTCGCTTTTGGATTTCCAACTAACAATCCTGAGTTATCCCACTTTTCTTGAGTTGAAAACTTAGCAACAGTATCTATTGCGTTGTAGACGTCTTGTATAGTTGTGAAAATCTTGTCGGTTGCATAAAGTTCGGTAATGTTAGCCACTTCGATTAGTTTAGAGGCATCTGAACCAGAAAACTGTAGATTATCTACTAACTTTCTTAGCGATTGTACTTTGTGTAATCCATAAGCCTTAGAAGTTTCATCAAAGAAGTTTACCTTTCCGACCTTAGCAGATACTTCATTCAACTGCATAGAGAAACCAGTATATCTAACTTTCATGATAGTATAGAAAGTACTTCCAACTTGCACGGCTACTTCCTTGACAATCTCGAACCCTAAAAGATACAGTTCTTTTCTTAAAAGTGGAGCCTTTGTCATAGGTTGCAACGTTAATGATATATTTCCTTCCTTTAGAGTAGGACACTCTTTTATGATACTTAGGATGTTTTCGCCACCCATACCAGCAATAATTACATCGCTAACGCCGTTTAGGTTGATATTTTTCAAGCCATCGGACTTTACTATAGATATGCTATCTTCAAGTTGATATCTACTTACAGTCTGTTCAGCAGAGTTAAGAGGTCCATCTATAATATCCGATGCAATGACCTTAGAACACTTCCCAGATTGTATTAAGTATACGCATAGGTGTGCGTGGTCAGTACCCACGTCACACACTATACCGTTACCGTCTATTAAATCGGCACAAGCCTTAAGTCTATCATCAATTTTAATCATAGTTTATCAAGATATTAAATTAAAGACGAATATTACTTTTGAGCAAAATACTTGTTTAACTTTTCAACTAAGGCATCAGCGTCAGTTCCATGAACTTCACACGCTTGAGCGATAGTTTCACCCCTAGATGCAGGACAACCTAAACAGTGCATACCAATTTCAAGAAAGAAAGGAGCAACCTCGAAGTCTACATCAAGGATATCACCGATTATAGTATCTTTATTAACAGAAAAAGCCATTTTAATTACCTCCGAATTTTTATATTATAATATTTAAGCAAAAGGCGGAAAAAATCCGCCCTTGCAAACAACAATTTAAAACTTTGCTAATTAGTAGTTTCTCATTTCAGCGAAGCACTTACCACAATAAACTGGTCTGCCCTCTTTAGGTTGGAAACGAACTCTAGCAATGCCACCACACTTAGAGCAAGTAGCCTCAAAAAGTTCAACGGCAGGTTTGCTAACAGAACCACCATTTTTTCTAGCTATACGACAAGCCTTGCATCTTTGAGGTTCATTAGTGAAACCTTTTTCAGCGAAAAATTCCTGTTCACCAGCAGTAAAAGTGAACTCACTACCGCAGTCCTTACATACTAAAATCTTGTCTTCGTACATATTAAAATACCTCACTTTAAAATAAAAGATAGTTGGACCATGAACGGACTTCCACCGACACCTTTGAATACACTAAAATATATAAATATAATAAATAAACAACGCTCTAAAATTAAGCTACTGGACCTTATATATAAAAGTTTACTCTTACAATTTTGAGTTTAACCTTTAAATCTAACTTATTGAACGGATATCGTTCAAAAAATTTTATGTTTAACTTGTTAGAAACTTAGGTATTAACTCAATAAAATAAGTCATAAATTGATATATAATAAACCACTCGTTAAATTTAGAATACATAATAACTAAACATTAAACATTGAATTAATAATACACTAAAACCACGATTTTGTCAAGAGTTTTTATGCAAATTTATTATTAAAAATCCATCTATTATATAGTATTGCAAATAAGATACTATTTTATGCAATATTCAGCTCTGCCCATAGAGAAGATATCTCCACCAAAGCAATCGTTAGCCACTATTAATGGAAAGTTTTCAAAAGTCAACCTTTTAACAGATTCGCAACCCAAATCTTCAAAAGCTATTACCTCACAAGATGTTATACAGTGCGATGCTAATGCTCCAGCACCACCTATAGCACATAGATATATAGCTTTATTTCTAACTATAGCGTCTTTAACAGCTTGATTTCTTTCACCTTTGCCAATCATAGCACAGAGTCCAAGGTCTAAAAATCTAGGAGCAAATTTGTCCATTCTGCTAGACGTTGTAGGTCCACATGAGCCTATAGGCTTATCTTCAGGAGCAGGAGTAGGACCAGCATAGTATATTATAGCATCTTTTAAATCAAAAGGGAGTTCACTGCCTTCATCTAGTAAGGAGTTAATTCTTTTGTGAGCAGCATCTCTTGATGTGTATACAGTACCAGAAAGTAGTATCTTATCGCCAACCTTTAAACTTGGAATGATACTTCTAAGTTCACTAGAATTGACACTTAAAACGTTAGACATGGTTATTATATAGCCTCCATATCATCAGTAGTAGTAGCTTCGACTTGTTTAATTAAATCTTCCAAGTCGTCCATGGAACTAGCAGAACTATTATTAGTAGGTTCAGTAGGAAGTTCTTCAATAGTTTCTTCATCTTCAGCAGTTTCTTCTACGGCTTTTAGTAAATCGTCAAGACCTTCCATATTGAACTCATTCTTTTTAGGAGCAGGAGTTTCAACTTCAGGAACATCATTATTGATGTTTTTAGGAGGTAGTATATATTCACTTAAATCGTCTAGGTTGTCTAAGTCCACGATTTTTTTATCTTCGGTAGGAGTTTCTAGTGTTTCTATTGGTTCTACGGTTTCAGCGACTTCAGTAGGTTGGATAGTATCAATATCGTCTACTTGTGGAGTTTCTTGTACTTCTTCAACAGTAGCAGTTGTATCAACGGCGATAACTTCCTCTTTAGGTAGGTTAGATACTAATTCAGATAGTTGCTCATCATTTTGAACCTTTTCACCAGTTTGTGAAATGGTATTATTAGCAGAGTTTATAAGTTCGATAACACTAGTTAGATTTTCACCAATGCTATTCATTTGAGCCATAACTATATCCTTAAACGATTTAGCATCAGCCTCAATCTTTTTGGATTTTTCATTTATAGATAGTATCTTTTCATTAGCACTAATTTCAGCATCTTTAATAATCTTAGATGCTTGTTCGTTAGCTTCATCGATAGTTTGAGTAGCTTTTTCATTAGCCTCATCTATAATCTTATTGGCTTTTTCATTAGCTTCTGATTGAACCTTTTCAGCATCAGCGATAAGAGTATCTGCTTTAGATTGAGCATCAGCTTTTAACTGTTCAGCAGTAGTCTTAGCATTTTCGATAAGACTAGCCATATAAGTCATAGCTAATTTAGACTCATCGATGTGTGACATTTCTTCTACTTTAGCCTTTAGTTCATCGATTTGTTTATTGAGTTCAACCTTATCGTTGTTAAGTTCGTCGATAATCTTTTTAGAGTCATCATTTTCAACCATCTTAGATAGTTCATTATTTTCATTCTTTAGTTTTTCGATAGTATCGTTAAGAGAGTTCATAGTTTCTTCCTTTTCAACTAGGAACACTTTAACTTGTTGAACCTTATCTTGCATTAGAACTAATTCTTCATCTTTTTTAGCGATAATTTCGTCTTTTTCTTTTAGTAGCTTTTCATTTTCTGGATTATATCCACTAGTAGAGGACATCTTTCTAAACTTTTCCTCATACTGTTGACGTTCCTTTTCATGTGATTGACGCTCATTAGCAAGAGCAGTATCGCTTATCTTTAACTTACCTTCTAAAGTTTTGATAATACCTTCAAGTTGTTTAACATCACTAGCAGAACTGTTTCCACTACCTTGAGTTTCTTTAAGTTGGTTTTCAAGGTCTTCATTTTTAGTTTGAAGTTCATCTATGTAGTTAAGAACGTCCTCTTTTAAAAATCCTTTTTGACCGATTTTAGTTTCTCTTAATAGGTTAGAAATATCTTTAGGCATACGAAAATCTCCTTTTTAAAAAATTATATATATATAATAGATTAACATAAAAATGTCAACTATTGGATATGTATGTATAAAATAATTGTGCATAATTGCTTTTTTAATAGTACCATATTATTTATACTTTGTCAATAGTGACATATTTGTTTTTTTAGTATCAAATTTGAACAGAAAATAAAATGTTCACAAAAAATTAATAAAAATTTCCTTTACAATTGCTTTTTTTAATGATATAATATTAAATGTTCTATGTTCTTAGTTTAGGGGTTAAGCCTATCTTGGATTTGTACCTGCCCTATTCTCAGAATTTTAGACTATACTATATTTTTTAAAGAGGTGCTTTTATCATGATGAGAAAAGAAGAAAAAACTACTATTATCGAAGCTAATAGAAAGCATGATACTGACACTGGTTCTCCAGAAGTTCAAGTTGCTATTCTAACTAGAAGAATTAATGACCTAACTGAACACTTAAAGGTTCACAAGCATGACCACCACAGCCGTAGAGGTCTTTTAAAGATGGTTGGTAAGAGAAGAAATCTTCTTAACTACTTAGCTAAGAAAGATATTAATAGATATCGTGAAACTATCAAGAAGTTAGGTATCCGTGATACTATTGAAAAGGCTAACGTTAAGTAGTAGCTTTTACAAGAAATTTTGGGCAGTAGGATAGATGTATCTTTCTGCCCTTTATCAAATTATTTATAAGTTAGTTTGCAGGCTACAGAAGTTGGAGGATAATTAACATAAACTATCTATTTGTGTTTATTATCGTCTATCTTCTGTTGTTTGCACAATTAGGAGGATTTTTTGACTATGTTTGAAAATTATAAAACTTTTGAAACTACTTATGCAGGTAGAAAGTTAATGGTCGAAACAGGTAAAACTTGTGAGCTATCTAATGGTTCTTGTTGGGTACACTACGGCGATACTGTAGTTATGGCTAATGTAACTGCTAGTGCAAAACCTCGTGAGGGTGTAGATTTCTTCCCACTATCTGTTGACTACGAAGAAAGAATGTATGCAGTTGGTAAAATCCCAGGTTCTTTTACTAAAAGAGAGGGTAAGCCATCTGAAAAGGCTATATTAACCTCAAGAATGGTTGACCGTCCTATTAGACCTCTATTCCCTAAGGATATGAGAAATGATGTATCTGTAGTTATGACAGTTCTATCTGTAGACCCAGATTGCTCTCCTGAAATTGCAGGTATGATAGCTACTTCTATAGCTATATCAATCTCCGATATTCCTTGGAATGGCCCTATAGCTGGTATAAGCGTGGGCTTAGTTGATGGTAAGATTGTATTAAATCCAACTCTTGAACAAAGAGCAGTTACAGACCTTAATCTTACAGTTGCAGGTTCTATGGAAAAGATTGTCATGATTGAGGCTGGTGCTAATGAAGTCGATGACGATACTATGTTAAACGCTATCATGGAAGGCCATAAGGAGATTAAAAAGATGGTTTCCTTTATATCGGACATTCAAGCACAGATTGGTAAGAAAAAGTTTGAATTTGAATCCCAAGAAGTAGACCATGATATGTTTGACGCTATCGAAGAATTTGCTTCCGATAGAGTTAAGTTCGCTCTTGATACTAATGATAAGAACGTTCGTGAAGAAAGATTAAATCCTATTAAAGATGACATTCATGCTAAGTTTGATGAACTATATCCAGAAAAAGAACTTATGATTGATGAATGTATCTATAAACTTCAAAAGAAGATTGTTAGAAATTGGCTCTATGAGGGTAAGCGTGTCGATGGTCGTGGCATTGATGAAATTCGTCCATTAGCTGCCGAAGTTGGTTTAGTTCCTAGAGTTCATGGTTCAGGATTGTTCACTAGAGGACAAACTCAAGTATTAACTATAGCTACTTTAGGTCCTGTATCGGAGTCTCAAAAACTTGATGGTCTTGATGAGGAAGAAAGTAGACGTTATATGCATCATTACAACTTCCCAAGCTATTCAGTGGGTGAAACAAAGCCTAGCCGTGGCCCAGGTAGACGTGAAATAGGTCATGGTGCTTTAGCTGAAAGAGCATTAGCTCCAGTAATTCCACCAGTAGAGGAGTTCCCATACTCACTTAGATTAGTTTCTGAGGTATTATCTTCTAATGGTTCTACATCACAAGGTTCTATATGTGGTTCTACACTAGCATTGATGGACGCAGGAGTTCCAATAAAGTCGCCAGTAGCTGGAATATCATGTGGTTTAATTACTAAACCAGATAGCGACGACTTTATGACTATGGTAGATATTCAAGGTCTTGAAGACTTCTTCGGTGATATGGATTTCAAAGTTGGTGGTACTCATAAAGGTATTACAGCAATCCAAGTAGATATCAAGGTAGATGGCTTGACTTATGATATCATTAAAGAGGCTTTTGCTAAAACTCACAAGGCTAGAAACTACATCTTAGATGAGATTATGTTAAAGGCTATCCCAGAACCTAGAAAAGAAGTTAGCAAGTATGCTCCTAAGATGCTTCAAACTAAAATCCCAGTGGATAAGATTAGAGAAGTTATCGGTCAAGGTGGTAAGGTTATCCAAAAGATTTCTGCTGATTGTGACGTTAAAATTGATATCAATGAGGACGGAAACGTATTTATTAGTGGTATTAATGGCGAAAAGGCTCAAAAGGCTTTATTGATAATCGAAACTATAGCTAACGACCCTGAAATAGGTGCTATCTACAAGGGTAAGGTCGTTAGAATTATGAACTTCGGTGCTTTTGTGGAAATTGCCCCTGGTAAAGATGGTTTAGTTCATATATCTAAGTTGGATAAGGGCAGAGTTGAAAACGTTGAAGATGTTGTATCTATTGGCGATGAAATTGTGGTTAAGGTTATGGAAATAGATAAACAAGGTAGAATCAATCTATCTAGAAAAGACGCTCTTGCAGACTTAGAGGCTAAAAAAAGAAAATAACTTAATTTTCATATATTTCCTTTTATTTTTTGGTTGAGTGGAAACTATTTCACTCAACCTTTTATATTAAAAAACTCTTGACAAGTTAATGTGTTTTATGGGATAATATATTAGAAAGTTCTGTATTATTAAGAAAGGTGTTTTTGCTATGGGCTGGTTCTCAAGAGATAATGATGAAGATATTGATGATATCTATAATAAATTAGATGACATTTATAGTAAGTTGGAAATGCTCGACGTTGTTACAGCTTTTTCTGGTAGACTTTCACGTTTAGAAAAAACATCTACCTATTTAGAAAATGTGTTGATGGAAACCGTTAAAGAATTAGAAAAACGTATTGAAGTTTTGGAAAGTAATAACAATGTTCCTCAAAATAGTATCACTGATGACAGTAAGTCTTCTGATGTGGATAAGGTTAAATATCAAGTAGACTTCTTAAAAGAAGATATTCAAATGCTTAGAAAGTCTTTTAATGATGTTTTAAATCAATCTAAAGATAACGATACTTCTAAAAGTATAAACGATATGAACGATGTTATTAAAAATCTTACTTTAAAGGTATCTTACTTAGAACTCGCTAAGGACAGAACCGATAAAGTCGATAATAATGATATTATACATCTAAAAGATGAGTTATCTAAAAAAGATGACCAAATTAAAGTTCTAAATAAAAAAATAGAGTCTTTAACATACATAATCGAAGAAGATAGTCGCAATATTAAGATGGTCGCTAAACATATTATCGACCAAGCTAATGCTATGAGAAGTCTAAGAGATGAAATCGCTGACTTGAAAAATAAAGATAAAACTTTTCAATAAAAAAATCCACAATAGTTGTGGATTTCTTTTATTGTAAAAATGACTTGCATAATTTTGCAAGTCATTTTTGTATATTAATCTAAGATATATTTTAGTTTGCAGAACCTGGAGCTAAATCATCAATAAGACCTAGTAAGTACTTTTTAAGTTTTAGTAAGTCATTGGATTTAACATTACCATCATGAGTAACATCTACATTCTTTAGACCTTGTTCTGGGAAGTCAGTTGGAGCTTCAGCTAGACCTATTAAGTACTTCTTTAATAGAAGTAGGTCGTTAGATTTAACTTGACCATCGCAGTTTATGTCACCCCAAACGATATCTTCAGTAGGTTCACTAGTTGTAGTTTTAGCGGTAGTTGTAACCTTTGGAGTGGTTGTTGTTGGAGCAGGTGTTGTAGTTGTAACCTTTGGAGTGGTTGTCGTTGGAGTAGGTGTTGTAGTTGTAATTTGTGTAGTAGTAGTAACTTCAGGTTCAGTGTAGTAATCTACAGCGATGTTAGTAATCTTAACAGAATCTAAAGTGTTTTCGCCAGAACCAGCATACCAAGCACCGAATTTAACTTCTGCATCATATTCAGGACTGATAAACTTAGCAATATCTTCAGGGATTACCCAAGTTACTTTATAAGTACTGCCACAATCCTCATACATTAGGTTAGCACTTTGATACCAGTTAGTACTTTCAAGTTTATCCTTATCAGTGAAATCATCATTTACGGATACTCCGAAAGCACCAACAAGTTTACCTAAATCACTAGCACCACTTAGAGTGAATGTAACTGCTTTAGGTTGGTCTTTTTCAGTAAGACCTAAATCAGAGAACTTTAGACCTTGCATATCATTGAAACATTCAATGTCAACATCTTTTTCAGCGGTATCAGTATAGTCGTAAGTTCTAGTTAGATTGTAGTTGCAACTAGCTTCCATAACATCGATTTGTTCTGGTTGTTTAGTTACATCTGTAGGGTGATTAGGGTCTTCCCAATCTATCTTGTCCCAATCTCTAGGGTCAACGCCGTACCAGTATTGAACAGATACACTACTCCAAGAGTCATTTTTAATGAAAGGTTTAACATCGTCATAAACGTCCCATTGAAGTTCTAGGTAGTTAGAACCAGTAGCATCTTCACCGATTTCCTTACCACTATTGAAACCGTAATATTTTTTACCATTAGCATTTTCTAATTCAGCATAGTCATCTTCATCGGTAGGGTCGTAAGTACCACTTTCATTGAACCAAATCTTTTTAACGGTGTTGTTTACCTCATCGATAGAACCACTATTGGCGATTTCGCACTCATCCATTACGGAAATACCTGCACCAATTTGAACTTGATACATAGGGTCATCACTTTGGAAGGTAAATCTAAAGTGATTAATATCAGCATCACTAGGCATACCAAAATCTTCAGAGAACATAAAGTTATTGCTGTTAGTGATTTTATCGTTACCTCTGTCAGTATCGTATTGACCTATTTTTTCAGGTTTCCAAGTTTGGTCTAAGATAATAGGTTCATTACCCTCATCATAAGCAGACCATTGTCCACCTTGATTGATAGTTACAGTCTTAGTACCAGTTGCAGAAGTAGAATCTATTAAGTTGCTATCTTTTGTAGCGTTGTCAGTACCAGCAGTTATGTCTGTCCAACCACATTGAGCATCTGCTGGCATTTCATGAGATGGATTATCTGGTTTTTCAGTTGAACTTCCAGTACCAGTAGATATACTTCCACTAGTGGATATTGTAGCCTTTAAAGTAGATACATCTTGCATTTCTTCTTTACCACTAGACCAATCTGCGTAGTAAGTCAACATAATTTGAACATCTTCCACGTTTTTAGGAACTTTTACAGTAACAGATGTCTTTCCACTAGCATCAAACTTTTGTTCTTCCCATGTATCATATTTACCAACCCATTTTTGAGTAGTATTATCATAATAGCCAACTTCACCAGAAGTAGTAGCACCACTTTTACCACCTGTAAAGTTTACAGTAACGGTATCGCTAGTTAGACCAGTAGTATCTACATGTAATATTAAAGTACCATCTTTATTGATTTCTGTATCTTTAATTGTAAGGTTAGAACCACTAGTAGGTGGTGTAGTAGTAGATGGAGTCTTAGTAGTAGTTGTCGTTGGTGTAGTAGTAGATGGTGTTTTAGTAGTGGTAGTAGTATCACCAGAAGAACTCTTACCAGATTCAACACTTGCTTTTAAAGAAGATTTATCTATAAGAACTTCTTTACCAGATGACCAATCTGCACAGTAAGTTAGCATAACTTGAACATCTGAAACACCCTTAGGAACTTTTACAGTAACAGATACGTTTCCACTAGCATCGAACTTTTGTTCTTCCCATGTATCATATTTACCAACCCATTTTTGAGCAGTATTATCCCAATAACCAACTTCACCAGAAGTAGTAGCACCAGTTTTACCGCCTTTAAAAGTAATAGTGACAGTATCAGTGGTTAATTTAGTAGTATCTATATGTACTATACCAGTATCGGTACCATCTTTATTGTCTTTAATCTCGTATGTTGAGGATACTGTTTCTGCGTAAACATATGAAGTATTATTAAATATTCCTGTACTAGCAAAGATTTGTCCAGATGCACAAATCAAAACTGCTGCACAACCGATTGCCAAAGCCTTGAAGTTATTCTTTGAATTTGAGTTAAACATAAAAAAATCAATCCTTCCTAACAATAATAAATATAAACAGAATATTTTCAAAAAATATTCTATATTTATAAATTATAAATCAAAATGATGGAAAAATGTTTAAATTTTTGTGAACATTACACCAAGCAAATGTACAAAATTACAGTTGCCAATTTGTACATTTTAACCAAAACGGAATAAAAAAGAACCTCTTACTAAGGTATAGCAAGAAGTTCTTTAAAATATTGAAATCTAAAAGATTATGCAAGACCTAATAACATCTTTTTGAGTTGTAGTAAGTCATTAGATTTAACATCGCCATCACCATTAATATCGGCATTAGTAAGTTGTGAAGTAGTTAAATCTTCTAAACCTAGTAGATACTTTTTAAGCATTAGTAAATCGTTAGACTTAACAGAACCATCACCATTAACGTCGCCTACCAATGTAGCAGAACCAGTGTTTCTTGATGTACTTGTTGCCGTTACTGTAGGTGTTGGATTGTATACTGTCGTAGTCTTAGTAGTTATTGTAGTTGGATTTGTAGTAGCACCATTATTAGTTACAGATACATTTAAACTACTCTTATCAAGATTTTTTTCTACACCAGTAGACCAATCTGCGTAGTAAGTTAGCATAATTTGAACATCTTTAGTATTCTTAGGAACTTTAACCCCAGTGATAGTCAAGTTACCATTACCATCGAACTTCTTTTCAGCCCAATCGAAGTATTTGCCAACCCACTTTTGAGTGTTATTATCCCAATAGCCGACTTCACCAGAAGTAGTAGCACCAGGTTTACCACCAGTCATAGTAATAGTAACGGTATCATTATCAGTAGTATTTATGTATATTTTAAGAACGTCAGTACCATCAGTATTCTTTTCAAAGTCAGTTTTGCTTACAATGTTCTCACCACTTGGAGTAGGTGCAGTGGTATTTATTGGATTGCTAACTGTAGTATTATTTGGTGAAGATGTAACTGTTGTATTACCACCATTACCACTAGTTACAGATACATTTAAACTACTCTTATCAAGATTTTTTTCTACACCAGTAGACCAATCTGCGTAGTAAGTTAGCATGATTTGAACATCTTTAGTATTCTTAGGAACTTTAACCCCAGTGATAGTCAAGTTACCATTACTATCGAACTTCTTTTCAGCCCAATCGAAGTATTTGCCAACCCACTTTTGAGAATTGTTATCCCAATAGCCAACTTCACCAGAAGTAGTAGCACCAGGTTTACCACCAGTCATAGTAACAGTAACGGTGTCGTTATCGTCTGTATCCACATGGATTTTAAGAACGTCAGTACCGTCAGTATTCTTTTCTAGTTCTGTCTTAGTTAAGATATTCTTTCCACCACTTTGACTTCCAGTAGTTGTACTTGTTGAAGTATATGATGTAACATATGGTGAAGATGTAACTGTTGTAACTGTTGTATTAGTACTACCAGTACCACTAGTTACAGATACATTTAAACTACTCTTATCAAGATTTTTTTCTGTACCAGTAGACCAATCTGCGTAGTAAGTTAGCATAATTTGAACGTCTTTAGTATCCTTAGGAACTTTAACTCCAGTGATAGTTAAGTTACCATTGCTATCGAACTTCTTTTCTTCCCAATCATCTACAGAACCAACCCATTTTTGAGCATTATTATCCCAATATCCAACTTGACCAGAAGTAGTAGCACCAGGTTTACCACCAGTCATAGTAACAGTAACGGTATCATTGTCATCTGTATTTACATAGATTTTAAGAACGTCAGTACCGTCAGTATTTTTTTCTAAGTCTGTCCTAGTCAAGATATCCTTGCCACCACTTTGACTTCCAGTAGTAGTAACCGTAGGTGTTGGATTTGTTACAGAATTAGAAGTACTTGTTGTAGTTGTAGTAGAAGTAGTTGTAGTAGTAGTTACATCTGGAACTTTTGAACCATTAACACCTACTATAGAACTATCTACAGATTGACCACTACCATACTTTAAGTATAGACCAGCTAAAGCACCAGCAAAACCTGCATTGTAGTCCAAAGTTACTTCAGTGTATTCGTATTCGCTGATATTATCATTGAATGAGCCATCTTGTTTAGGACCACCAACTAATGCACCTATTAAAGTATGTCCCATCTCTATGTGAGTATTTTCCTTAGGGAAAGTACTCAAACCACTTGCAGCACGGTGATGAGCGTTAGTAACAGAATTATCACTAAAGCCAGTAATATAGCATTGATTTTTATTATTACCACCCATTAAATAATCCATTTGAGATTTTGCCCATGTACCATACTTATCAGTACCATTTATTTTATCATAAGCAAGACCTACTAGTTGCATAGCGGTATTGTATCTAGCACTGCCCCAGTTATCAAAGCAAACGTAACCGCCATCTAGGGTAGTTTTGCTTTGGAAAGATGTCATAGTCTTTTCAACTTGTTCCATCATTTGAGAGTTTAAAGAACCCCAATCCAAATGTTGATTGTTATTGATACCGCTACTTAGTTGACCAAAGATAAGATTTACTACAGGCCACATATTACCCCAACATAGAGGCCAATCGCTACAGAATTTATAAGCATCACCAGTATCATTTAAGAATTGGTTAGCATCAGTAACATAAGATTGGTCACCAGTAACAGTATATAGAGCAGCAGCAGCCCACATTAAGTCATCAATGTAGCTATCGCTAGTGTAGAATGGAGTAGTTCCATCAGTAGCGATTTGCTTGCTATTGGATTTTGCAAATTCATATAGAGCCTTTGCGTAAGTTAAAGATTCAGTATCACCAAAGTTCTTGTAGTGGAATGCCAAAGCACCAACAGTATTAGCAACTATATCGGTAGCTGGATTGCTTGAAGTTGCCCAGTAAGTAGGTCTGTTGATATTTTGACTTTCTGGTGAACACCATTCATCATGGTCGGAATTTCCTTCGCCTACTTGATAACAGAAAGCTGTAACTTTACCGTTTTCCATTACTGTACAGTTCTTGAAGTAGTTCGCAAAGTATGTAGATATAGTTTTCATGTGGTCAGCTTGACCAGTTTGAGTATAAGCATCTTTAAACTCATAGTAACCCCAACCTAATACAGATGCAGAATAGGCTTGAGGTAAACCAAACTTAACGTGGTCACCTGCATCGTGATATCCACCAGATACGTCTACAGACTTACCATTTGGAGCAGTAGCATTAGCGTCATCTGTATGACAGTTACCACGCCAATCCATAGCAGAGTAGTTATCTACTTCAGTACCACACATATTAGCATCGTATAGATACATGGAGTATTGTAAACCCTTTGCGTAGTTGTAATCTGCTGCCTCAACCTTTACGGTCGCATTAGATGGCATAAACGCAAAACCACTCGCAGATACGATTAAAGCACAACCTATTGCGATTGCTTTAGAACATCTTTTTGAAATCTTACCCATTATAAAAAATCTCCTTAATAAATATTAAACGTTTAAGTGAAAGGTTCTTTTTTCACAAATCGAAAAAATACTATTCATATTATACAATATTTTTAAAGAAAATGGAATATATTTCTGAAATGTTTACAAATTGTTTTCAATTTAAGGCTTGTAAGTATGAGTGTTAATCGTTTAAGTAGAATAATATGTATTTTATAAAGTTTTGAATTTATAATAATACTATCAATGTAAACGTTTAACATATTAAAATATGGTATTTTTATTAGATTTTGAAAATAATATCTTTTATTGGAACTTTTGCATATAATATGTAGAAAGAGGTGATTTTTTATTATGACTAAAGTATTAATGGTATCATTAACGTTTGCAAATAAGTCTAAAAGTATATTTTCAAAGTTGGGATATACTTGTAACATACTTCACAAAGTTAAACCTAATGGTTGTGAGTATGTTCTAATTGTAGATGCTCCTAAAAATATGGTATTTTCTACTCTAAAAGAAGAGGGCATTCCTATAAAAGAACTTTTATAGGAGGTGAATTTTAATTGCTAATTAATTTTGATAATTCAGCTACAAGTTATCCAAAGCCCAAACAAGTTATAAACGCCGTCAACTTTGCAGTGGAAAGGTGTGGTGGCAATGCTGGACGTGGTGGACATAGACTATCTATGATATCTTCTGAACAGGTTTACTCTACTAGAGATACTATTGCTAACTTTTTCGATGCCTCATCGGAGAATGTAGTATTTACTCAAAACTGTACGCAATCGTTGAATACTGCTATATTTGGAACTCTAAACAAAGGCGACCATGTGGTAATTAGTTGTTTAGAACATAATTCAGTATCAAGACCTATATACTATCTAAGTGAGAATAACTATATAACCTATAGTGTATTCAATGTAGGTTCAACGGATACAGAAACCATTCAAAATTTTAAGATGGCGTTGAAATCCAATACTAGATTGGTAGTTACCACCATAGGTAGTAACGTGACTGGACAGATATTGCCTTTTAAATCTATAGGAGAAATATGTCAGCAAAGAGGCATTTGCTACATTGCAGATGGCTCTCAAGGTAGTGGAATTATTCCAATATCATTAAAACATGATAGTATAAATATTCTATGTACTTCAGGACATAAGTCCTTGTATGGTTCGTCATCGTCTGGAATATTAATATCCGATGGTAAGTATAAGATACGTCCTTTAATGTTCGGAGGTACTGGAAGTACTTCCACACAACTAGAACAGCCAAACTTCTTGCCAGATAGCTTGGAAAGTGGTACTTTAAATATAGTTGGAATAGTATCTTTAAAATCTGGAATAGAGTTTATCTCCAATATGGGAATTAATAAAATATTTGAACACGAAAAGAAGTTATGTGAAATATTTATCAATGGAATTAAAGATATTCCAAATATAGTTATATATAGAAATAGTACTGCGAACTATCTGCCAATAGTATCTTTTAACATTGATGGAGTTCCATCAAATGAGTTAGGAGAGTATCTAAATAGCAGAGGTTTTTGTTTAAGAGATGGTTTTCATTGTTCAGCACTTGCTCACGCATATTTAGGAACTAACAACGGTACTGTTAGATTTTCACCGTCTATATTTAATACTCCAAAGGAAGTATATCTTTTAGTTGCAACTCTAAAAAAATTTGATTACAATATTAAAAATTAGATTACAATTTGAAAAAACTCTTGAAATGATATCTATTTAGTAGTAAAATAGTATTATAGTTTAATTATACTTTAGAGCGTTATAAGGGCGTCTATATATGTACGCCCTATTCGTTCTGTTATTATGTTAGTTATTCTGTATTCAATAATATAAGGGAAGTGAGTAAACTGTCTTTTTCAAGTATTTCGGACTACATATATGATGCTTTAGGTACTATTTTAAGTGTAATACAATCTATAACCTTAGTAGATGTTATAGATATTCTACTGTTGACACTATTGATATACTATCTGCTAAAAATTATTAGGGAAACTAGAGCAGGACAACTTTTAAAGGGTGTCGCTTGGATTATTATTGTATATCTTATATGTAAGACTGTCGGGTTAAAATCCATGACGTTCTTGCTGGATAATACTTTAAATATCGGCTTGATTGCTATTTTAATAATGTTCCAACCAGAACTACGCAGAGCGTTAGAAAAATTTGGTAGTACTAATATGTCAAAATTAAATCTATTTTCTTTTATGAATGAACAAGTTGCAACTCCAATAGAAAAATGGCAGTATGCCATAGATATGATATGTCTATCATGTGAAGAACTTTCGGCATCTACGACGGGAGCGTTGTTCGTCTTGGAAAGAAAGTTCAAATTAGACGTTCAAATTAAAACTGGTACTATTATGAACGCTACACCTAGTAAAGAGTTATTTGGTAATATATTCTATCCTAAAACACCTCTACATGATGGTGCGGTAATTATGCGTGATGGTATGATTTTGGCTGCTGCTTGTTTTCTTCCTAAACCTGAACGTGAAGAGTATATAGATAAAAAGTTGGGTTCACGTCATAGAGCTGCCATAGGTATGAGTGAAAATTCCGATGCTATTATAGTAGTAGTATCTGAGGAAACTGGAACTATTTCTGTAGCCGAAAACGGCGTAATCACTAGAGGATTTAACAAAGATACTCTAAAAGATTATCTAACTAAAAAAATAATACCAGAACCTGACCCAGTTCCAAATAATTCCAAGTTTAGTAAAAATTCTATAAAAAGTAAGTTTAAGAGTAAAAAGGAGCAATCAAAAGATGGAAAAAATAATTAATTATCTTCAAAAACAGCTCCACAACTTTAAAAAGTCGTCACCTAGACAGCTTTTGTGTGCCTTTGGAATTGCTTTTATAAGTTGGTATATAATAACGGTTACAATGTACTCTACTATAGATAAAACTATAAGCAACATTCCTTTAGAAATAGATATCTCTAATACTTCTGCTGAAATGAATGAATTAAGTGTCATATCACAAGATGTTGAAAAGGTTAGAGCTAAAATCACTGGCGAAAGAACCAAAATAGGAAACATAAAAAGTGACGATTTAGTCGCTAAAGCTGTGGTCGAAAATGTTACTCAAGCTGGAACTTATGAACTATCAATAAGAGTTACCTCTAAAGATGGCAACCAAAGTTATGAGGTAAAGACTATAGAACCTAGTTACGTTACCGTAGAGTTCGACAAGTATATTACTAAAGATGTTCCTATAACTGTAGATGCTCCTAAAATTAAAGCTAAAGATGGCTATATTATGGACGAAAATTCTCCTACAGTTACTCCATCTACGATTAGTATAACTGGCCCTCAAAAACAAGTCGATAGCATTAACAGACTTACAGTAAAAGTTTCAGAAAGTAAAGAACTTGATAATTCTTATACATATCATAGTACTAATATAGACGATTGGACAATCTATTCCGAAAATGATAGCGAAATTAATTTTGATGGCTTAACTTTCGATTTGAAAGATATTCAAATAGACTTCCAAGTATACATGACCAAGACTTTAAAACTAAAGTATTCTGTAATAAATGCACCATCTAGCGATTTTATTCCAGAGTTTGTTATGAGTGATAAAGAAATAGTAGTGGCTTCCTCAGCTAGTTCGTTGGAAAAGTTAGAAGAACTATCCTTTGAAATAGATATGCGTGAAGTAACTGCCGACTACTCTAAAACTTTCAATATTGAACTTCCTACGGCTTGTAGAAACATATCTAATATTGATACTGTTACGATATCGCTACCAAAAAATGAGTACTCTACTAGAGAGTTCACTAACTTGAACAACTTCGTATTTACGAACGTTCCAGATGGTTTTGATATTCAAGCCGTTACCAGTGGTTTAGCGTTGGAAGTAGTTGCTCCTACATCTGTTATAGATGAGATTAATCAAGATGACTTTGTGCTTAAAGTAGATTTAAGTAGTGTTCAAATTACTGGAAATCTGTTTAATGCACCAGTTACAATTCAGTTACCAGACTATCCAAATGCTTGGTGTTTAGGAAAACATAATGCCGTATTAAAAGCTGTCGAAAAGACTTCGGAAGTTACTACTATTAGTACATCTAATATCCTAGATACTCAAACTTTAGATAGTACTTCTGCTACTACTACAAATTAGATATTAAATAATCATATCAACTAAGGAAACGATTGTTTTAAAAATCGTTTCCTTATATTTTGGTTGAAATTTTTATTATCCTATGATATAATTAATCATTGTGAAAGGAAGTGAACTTTATTATATAATGTTGCCTATGCTTTGTGTAGTGGCAAGTTATACATTCTGTTCGTATAGTGATAAGTATTTTATATCTAAAGCAAAGATGTCTAGTAATACGTTTACTTTTTTCTTATCGCTATCCATGTTGGTATTTATGGGAATGTATCTGCCATTCGATTTCTATTT
The DNA here is from genome assembly GCA_018376535.1 of Ruminococcus sp. Lineage (GTDB taxonomy): Bacteria > Bacillota > Clostridia > Oscillospirales > Ruminococcaceae > UBA5884. Next base: position 1,348 of record JAHABC010000006.1, on the reverse strand, counting down.
TTATCCAAACGTTGAAACCATAGTACTCATTGGAGTGTTTACCATCTGCAAAATATTAGAGTTTAAACTTACGGCGTTCACATTGACAGAACTATCTGCGTTTGAATTGAAGGCTTGGTTAGGTTTAGGAGTATTTATATCTTACTTATACGATGTAATATTTAATGGAGTATCTTTTAGTATAATATCTCTAACTTTTATTGCTATGACTATTACTGGATTGTTTTTAATCGCAAAAGATGGCTCTAAAAAGATTGACTACAAAAAGATATCTTTAGGTTTAGTTGGAGTTGTATTTGCAAAATCTGGTTATGGAATAGTTATTCATAGATTAAAAGATACTTGCAGTAGTACTCTAGCTATGTGTATTGCGTTTGCTCTTATATGTTTTGGAATGTTATTCTTTTACAATCCAGTACAAGAGTTTAAAAAGCGTCCAAAAGATATAGCAAAGCTATCAGCCGTTAGAGTAGTGAACACTATCGGTTCTTTGATTGAAAACTATGTCGCTCAAATTAGTGTTATAAGCTACTCTTTGATACAACCTCTAATATTGATTGTAATGTTCTTGATAAACATTCTAAAGCACGAAAAAACTTCGCCTAGAGGCATCATAGGTGGAATTATTTGCATTACTGGAATAATATCACTTCAACTTACTAGAAATATTTGATACTTATTATAAAATATACACAAAAAAATAAAAAAAGTTGGTTCAAATATATTGAAAATAATTCTAAATTGTGATATAATATTAGTGTATTTAAATAAGTACGGAAGTTTGCTTTAAAATTTCAATGGGATATTCTTATTGCACCGCAAAACAGTAAGAATGTCGATAGTTTAATCATATTTTGCGGAGAAATGAGGATTTTAAAATGCCAAAGTGTAAAAAATGTGGTCAAAAGATGCCTAAAGGTTTTAGTTATTGTGGTGCTTGTGGTGCTGATATGCTAACTGGTATGATACCTTGGTCTAAAAAAGAAGATACTTCAGAAAGTTCCACTAATAATAAGACATCTAATACTAGTGCAACTCCAAAGGTTTCGATGGCTACTAGTCAAAATATAGATAAATTTATAGATACTACTCCAAAAGTTCCACAACAACCAGTGAACAGAGTAACTCCACCACCACAACAGAAGTTCACACCAGTACAGACTCCACAAGCTACTCCAAAGGTAGAGCCAATTAATACTCCACGACAACCAGTGAACAGAGTAACTCCACCACCACAACAGAAGTTCATACCAGTACAGACACCACAAGCTACTCCAAAGATAGAGCCAATTAATACTCCACAACAACCAGTGAACAGAGTAACTCCACCACCACAACAGAAGTTCAC
>JAHABC010000005.1 GCA_018376535.1 Ruminococcus sp. | reverse complement strand
TGTGTGTTTTTATTTTAACATAAAAGTTCTTAGTTCGCTACTTTTTTATTGATTTTCAATTGGTAAATATTGTGTCTCATTTCATTGTGGAACATACACGCTTAAAATATCGTGCAGTATTAAAGGCTTGACAAAAAATATCTAGTGTGATAGTATTATTATGTGATTTTCTTGAAAGGATTTGATTTTTTTATGTCTTTAAAACCTATTAATATCGATACTCTTAATATTAACCCATTTACTGCAATAGGCAAAGATTGGTTTTTATTAACTGCAGGTGATATCAACAATTTTAATACTATGACAGCCTCTTGGGGTGGTGTTGGTGTAATGTGGGGTAAGAACGTAGTTACTACAGTAGTTAGAAGTAATAGACACACATTCAACTTTATTGATAATAGTGATATCTTTACTATATCATTCTATCCACAAGATTGCAAAAACATCTTGAACTATTGTGGTTCGCACTCTGGCAAAGATGTCGACAAGGTTGCCGAAACTGGATTGAAACCTATCTCACTAGATGGTGGTGTTGCTTTTGAGCAATCTAAACTTGTATTTGTGTGCAAAAAGCTATATTCTCAACAGTTAGATACCAAAAACTTTAGTGATACTTCTTGTAACAAGTGGTACAGTGAAACTAATCCTATACATACCGCCTTTGTAGGTGAGATAATAGCAGTCTATTCTAATGATTAAATTTACAAACATAAGCCAATATTAATTTGTATAAGAACCTTAATATTTTTAAGGTTCTTTTAATTTATGTGTGCGGAATGTAAAATTAAGGTCATTATCATTGACAAACATATCAAATTAAGATATAATTAAGTGTGTAATGATGCTATTTTTAAGGATTATCTATCTTTAAATATGACTATAAACATCATTTACACGAATGTTATTATATTATGAAGAATGGAGTGTTTAGATTGGAAAAAACAATCACTAAAGCAGAATTGAAACAAGAGTTAGTTAGAATACTATCTTCAGATTTTAATGTAACTCCTGATGAGGCTTCTGATACACAGTTATATAAAGCCTTATCCACAGTTATAGTATCCATACTAAAGCAAAAAAGACAACGCTTTATTAGTAAGGCACATTCTATGGGTAAGAAACAAGTATACTATCTTTCAATGGAGTTCTTAATGGGACGTTCATTAAAGACTAGCATATATAATCTAGGCTTAGTAGATGAAGTTACATCTGTATTAAAAGATGACTTCAAAGCTAATATTGAACGTATATACGAATACGAACCAGACGCTGGTCTTGGTAATGGTGGTTTAGGTCGTCTTGCTGCTTGTTACTTAGATGGCATGGCTACTCAAGGATATCCAGCTATGGGTTACTCTATCTGCTATGAATACGGTATATTCAAGCAAAAAATAGAGGACGGTTGGCAAACTGAACTCCCTGATAACTGGCTACCAGGTGGTAACGTTTGGCTAGATAGCAAACCAGAAATGGCTATAGATGTTCACTTTGAGGGTGAACTCCATGAATATTGGGATAATCAATATCACTATATTAACCATGTAAACTATAGTACAGTTACAGCCGTTCCACACGACTTATATGTATCTGGATACAATTCCGAAGGTGTATCTGTACTACGTCTATGGAGTGCAAAAGCTCCAAGTTTCAACATGGAAATGTTTAATAAGGGTGATTACGATAAGGCATTAGGTCAAAATAACATTGCTAATGCTATATCAAAGGTATTATATCCTAACGATAACCACCTACAAGGTAAGTCTTTAAGATTAAGACAACAATACTTTATGTGTGCGGCATCTATTGGCGATATTGTAAACAATCACATGGCAGTATACGGCACACTAGATAATCTACATGAAAAGGTTGCTATTCACATAAACGATACTCACCCAACCTTAGCAATTCCAGAGTTGATGAGAATTCTATTAGATGATTGTGGTTACTCATGGGAAAAATCATGGCACATTGTAACTAATACTTTTGCATACACTAACCACACAGTAATGGCTGAGGCTCTTGAAAAATGGGATATGAACTTAGTTAGAGAAGTTATTCCACGTATATTCTCAATAATCATTGAGATTAACAACCGTTACTGTAAAGACCTTATGGAAAAGAATGGTTATGACTCTGCTAAGACTACAAGAATGTCTATAGTTAAGGATAATCAAATTCATATGGCTACATTGTGTGTAGTAGGTTCACATAGTGTAAATGGCGTATCCAAGTTACACTCTGAGATTATAAAGGAATCTGTATTTGCAGACGAATATCAAGATACACCAACAAAGTTCAAGAACGTAACTAATGGTATTGCATATAGAAGATGGTTATATCAATCTAACCCAGGATTAACTAACCTATTAAAATCTAAGATTGGCGACTCTTTCTTAGATGATGGTGCTAACCTAATTAAGTTCTTAAAGTATCAAGATGATAAGGAAGTTCTAGCTGAAATCCAAAAGATTAAAAAGGAAAACAAGGAACGCTTTGCTAAGTATGTTAAGAACCATTCTAACGGAATGATTCTAAATACTGATAGTATCTTTGACGTTCAAGTTAAGAGATTACATGAATACAAGCGTCAACACTTGAATGCTTTAAATATAATCGCTGATTATAACTATCTACTAGCAAATCCAAACGCAGATTTCACTCCAAAGACTTATATCTTTGCTGCAAAGGCTGCCCCTGGATACTATCTAGCTAAGCAAATTATCAAGATGATTTGGGCAATTTCTGAAGAGATTAGAAAGAACCCTAAACTAAAAGATAAGTTGGCTGTATACTTCCTAGAAGATTATAAGGTAACACTATCTGAACTACTAATGCCTGCCGCTGATATCTCTGAACAGATTTCTCTTGCAGGTACAGAGGCATCTGGTACTGGTAACATGAAGTTAATGCTTAATGGTGCTATAACTCTAGGTACTATGGACGGTGCTAACGTTGAAATTCATGATGCAGTAGGTAAAGACAATATTATTATCTTTGGTATGTCCACACCAGAAGTTAATGCGTTAAAACCTCACTATAACCCTGAAAATCACTATAATGGAAATCCTACTATTAAGGAAGCCATTGAAAGAATGTATAAAGGTATCAACGGTTGCACATTCAATGAAGTTGCTGAATCTCTTAGAAAGAAAGACCCTTACATGGTTCTTGCTGACTTCGATTCTTATAGAAAGGCTCAACAATACTCTTCTGATATCTACAAGGATAGAGAAAAGTGGGCCAAGATGTCATTAATAAATACTGCTCATGCAGGTATATTCTCTGCTGACCGTGCAGTTGATGACTATGCTAGAGATATCTGGCACTTAATATAAGTATACTTTAATATATACACTTTCGGCATTATGATTTTTTCATAGTGCCGATTTTTTATCCCTAGTTGAGATAAAAAAAAGTCTAGGAAGAAATCCTAGACTTTGACAACTTTTTATTTCAATTTTGGGAATGTGAATAATCGCAATAAATACTGATTATAGCTATTAAGCTACTACAGTATATGGAATTTTTTGTTTTAAAAGAACTTTTTCAATAAGTTTAGCATCATTTTCATCATTAATTGTTAAGGTAACTGGCTTTTGTAGGTCTAGTGAATAGAAACCTAAAACACTTTTAGCATTTACGCTATAGCCATCAGCATCATTTTCAGCTTCAACATTAGCTGCACATTTTTCAGTAACTTCGTACACACTCATTTGAGTTCTTAAAGAGTTAAGCATAACATTATATTTTTTCTTGAATTCCATCATAAAAGATTCCTCCTTCAAATACACTGGTCAACGCCTGCACTTGATAGCCTCTAGGCTATCAAAGGGTGGTGTGAAATCCAGTCCAATTCTTTTGTTCAATGTTCTAACGTAAGGTTTTTAATTATCTTTCTTTGTTTTTTCCTTACAACTATATAATACACTAAAACAATATTTTTTGCAAGAGGTAAAACCGACAAACTATACAAACAACATCACGAAATTTATAGCAATATGCACTAACGATAAGTAATTATATACAACAAATCACCGATATTTTGTGCAAGTTGCACATGAATATTATCAAAAATTATTTATCTACCATTTTGGTAGAGTTTTTAAATAATAATACAATTATTATAGATACACTTAATACTATAGTAACGAATATACTACCCTCTAAGCCGAAAGCTCCACCGTTAAGGATATCTTTATTTTCACAAGCACTAGATACAAATATTGAAGTACTAGTATCTATACCACTAACTTGAACGCCCCAAAAGTTACCTTGCATGAAGTTCCAAAATGAATGTATTCCACATACACCCCAAAGATTATCAAACTTTATTGAGTATATAGATGCAAACACTCCAAAAAGAACTAAGTTACAAAATGCTAATGGAGTTAATCCCATATTAAAAGAGTGTGCCAATCCGAAAAATATGGAGTTCAAAACTATTGCAAGAACTATTCTATCTTTAGATGCTACAGTGTTTAAAAAATATCCTCTAAATATAATCTCCTCACTAGCCCCTTGAAATAGAAATCCAAACAGATATATAATCAAAAGTTTCCAACCTATGTTAGAGTTTACACTCAAAGATATGCCTCTAAACATAGCAGATAACAATACACTAACACTCATCAATACTATGCCTACCAAACACCCTACTAGATAACTCTTTATAGCATTTTTCTTTTTAAATCCCAAAGATGCGATAGGTCGACGTTCTATAACCTTACAGAACAACATAGTAATAACAGTAGCCAATATAGTTCCGTACAACGATAGTATTATTATCGTGGGAGTATATCCTATAGACATAACCTTTTCCATGTAGGCATCGTAACCTTGATTATTAAGCGTATCCATTAGAGTGGTCATATTAGCGAATATATTAGTCATCATGGGTATAAAGCTTGGTATAGATGCACATACCTGAGAAACTATAAACACTGCCAAAAATATTACACTTTGCAGAAATACGTTCTTTGGAATATGTTCTTGTGAAACTAACTTCATAGTTGAATTTTTTTCTCTAAAAATTTTGAACATATTGTTAAACACCTCTAAAAAATAGTTTTATTATTACATTATAAATCCAAAATATTAGAATGTGATTAAAAAATTATGAATTAAAGTCAAGCTACTAGAATATAAATGTTCTTAGATAATACTCGGAGGTGTTATGCTTTAATGAACGATTTTAAAAATATGTCAGAAAGATATCGTAAGCAAATGCTTGACCTATATAAAAGATATCCTAAAGATATTCCACTACAAGTAAGTCAAAATATGGATACACCTAAGTTACAAGACGTTCCTACTCCCGAAAAAGATATCCCTTTAGATGATGCTACCGAACCTACTTTAGAAAGTTCACAACCTATTGAGGAAAGATATCCCACACCAGTTATACCACCGTTTATATATCAAGCAGATGAAGACGGCATTACAGAACTTCCTCCAATAGATGCTCAAAGCGACCAAGTAGGATACTTAAAAGTAACTACAAGGTCAGCCAATGAAACTATTCCATTAGCTAACGTATCAATATTAATTTCTAAGCAGTTCGATGGTCAAGAAGAAATATTATTCTCACTAACTACCAACGACAACGGCGAAACTGAAATAGTTAAACTTCCTGCACCACCCAAAAAGTTATCCGAAAGTCCTAACGCCGATAAAAATTTAAAACCGTATGCACAATATAAGATATCAGCATATTTAAATGGATACTATCAAATAGTAAATAGTACCGTTCCAATATTCTCTGGAGTAACTTCCATACAACGTATAAATATGATACCTTTGCCATCATACACTACAGAAAGAAAGGTTATAAACATTGCTGAAAGTGAACCTAACTTATAAATTAAAGGAGGAATTATCTTGTTAAGTAAGCCATACATTCCTGAAACTATAACGGTACATTTAGGACGCCCAGATGATACATCTGCTGAAAATGTTACTGTACCCTTTATAGAATACATAAAAAATGTTGCATCTAGTGAAATATTTCCAACTTGGAACGAAAACGCTCTAAGAGCCAACATATACGTCATAGTAACGTACGCTCTAAATAGATTGTATACTGAATGGTATCGTTCTAAGGGTTACGATTTTGATATAACATCTACTACACAATACGACCAAGCCTTTGTATATGGCAGAGATATTTTTGAAAACATATCCCATTTAGTAGACGAACTCTTTGACGATTATGTTACCAAGCAAGGAAATATTGAACCTTATTTCACATCATTTTGTAATGGAACTACTGTAACGTGTTCAGGATTATCTCAATGGGGTTCGCAAGAACTAGCTCAAAAAGGATACGTTCCATACGATATATTAACGTACTACTATGGCAAAGATTTAAATATACTATCTGCTGAAATTCGCACTTTTGAGTCATCATACCCAGGAATACCTTTAAAGTTAGGTATGTCGGGCAACGATATAAAAACTATTCAAGTGCAACTTAATAGAATAGCTAGAAACTATCCATTAATTCCAAAGATTTCAGAAGTAAACAGCATTTTCGATGTTGCTACTGAAGAGGCTGTACGAACTTTTCAATCTATATTTAACTTAAATCCAACGGGCATAGTAGATAAATCTACATGGTATAAGATATCATACATCTATGTAAGCGTAAAAAGATTAAGCGAATTGAACTCTGAGGGGATAAAGTATGAAGACATATCTAAACAGTTCCCAGAAGAGTTAAAAACAGGTATGCAAGGCAACGATATTTCAACGTTGCAATACTATCTAGCAGTAATAGGGGCTTACTATGAAAGAGTATCTCCAGTAGATATTACTGGATACTTTGGTACTAATACTGAACAATCTGTAATATCGTTTCAAAAGGTATTTGGAATAAATCCTGCCAATGGAATAGTAAACCGTAATACTTGGAATGAAATATATCGTGCTTATGATGGTATCTTGAACAGTATTCCCCTAGAGGATATCAATACTACTGTACCGTATCCAAACATTATATTAAAAGAAGGAATATCTAATGAGTATGTGCGAATACTTCAAGAATATCTAACATATATAAGTCAAACGTACTCTAACATACCACCTGTAAGCACTACTGGATATTTTGGAAACGTAACTAAATCTTCTGTGATAGCCTTTCAAAAACAGTTCGGATTGCAACCTAATGGTATAGTAGGCAGTACCACTTGGGACGCTATATCTAAAGAATATTCTAATCTACGCTATGGCGAAGAAAAACTTCCATATCAATATCCAGGGTATATCATAAAGTAACATATGTAAGGAGAGATTATATACTTATGAACCGTTCTCAAGCACAACACAAGAACAATATAAAAGAGTTTCAAGAGTATCTATATGCTATATCGTTCTACAATGACAACGTCATGAGAGTTATCCCAGATGGAATATTCGGCAGAGAAACTATGTTAGCAGTTAAATCTTTTCAAAATGAATACGGTCTTGAAAGCACTGGAGAGGTCAACAGAGAAACTTGGAATATGGCAGTAAAAATATATCGTGAATATATAGGTTCACCACCTGCCGTTATAGATATCTTTCCAAATAATAACTTTATACTTCAATTAGGAAATAAAGGTTCTATGGTTAGTATGCTACAAGCCATGCTACTGGATATGGCTAAAAGTTATAAAAATCTGCCTATACTATCAGTAACTGGAGTATACGACCAACAAACTATAGCTATAGTTAAAGCTATGCAAAACAAGGCTAGATTAAATCCAACAGGTACAACTAACAAGATGACTTGGAACTTAATAGTCTCAACATTTTCTCATTTAGATAATACTTTTAAATATTAAATGCTAAAAAAATCGGAATGATTTAACTTCATTCCGATTTTTACTTTATATGTATTAAAGTTTATTATTCTCCGAAAGTGGTTCTTAATTGAGTACAAATATCATCATACCAAGTTTTAAAAGATGAGCTATCTAAAATGCCCTCATAGGCTTTAGTTTCAAGAACTCCACCCTTAATGCGTTTAATTAAGGTATCACGGACATCACTTTGATTAATCTTGCTATCAAGAGTGGTTTGCAAAGTTGAAATATTATCAAAAGGAGATACTTTAAATATACTAGTATCTTGTAACAAATCCACTGCAAGAAGTTCTGCACTAGCATTTATACTACTAGATACATTTTCATTATAAAGATAATCTTTCATGTTGGAAGTTTTTTGACACTCTTTATTAGCAGGAATACAAGCATCATTTAGAGCATACTTGTAGTTTATATCAGTAGAGGTAAGCCACTTTATGAACTCAACACCAGCATACACCTTAGTATCATCAGTGGAGTTTATTGCCATAGCTGTAGTATTTAGTTTATATGTAGGAGTATTATCAAAAGGGGCTTGTAGTACTAAAATATCATTATTATTAGAAAGTTCACTTAGTTTACAGTAAGATGCTATTGTAGTATTATCTTGAACGGTATCTAAACCGCCATACACAAAGTAGCCTTTAATCTGTGGAGTGGCTATCTTATCCCAAATGTTCTGCATTGCCTCACTAGATAGATTAATACTAGCACTATCGCTTTTAGTACTAACTATAGGTACAGAGTTTTGATTAGACATCTCTAAAGCCATATCGTAACCAGAGTACACGCTTAAGAACGGTTTACTATCGTTAGAGTTATAATAGGTTTCTGCTACAGATAGAACCCCGTCCCAAGTGGATAACATTGAAGTATCTAAGTTATTAGCAGACGAAAAACTTTCCCATTCCGATTTATTTAAAGCTAACACATTGATATCCAACTTAGTTGGAATGGCTTTTAAACCTGAAAAAGATATATCTTCAATAGAAGTATCCAAGTAAGTATCACCCAAATCCAAAGCAGAAAAATAACTTGAGAGTTCGGCAACGTTGCCATTTGCACACAATGAGTATATAGTATTATAGTCAGTTGATACCATATCCATAGATGAAAGTTCATCATTGCTAGATACTTCTGTATACTGTATAACAATACCTCTATCCTTGCCTATAGTAGAGTTAAAATCATCTATTAAATTTTCTAATGAAGTATCTTGTAGAGTTCCAACCGTCAAACTAACTGGATTATTTTTATCTAAGCCATACTTTTTATCTTGCACATCTTGAGAGCAACCAACTAACATTAAACTACATAATGCTATTGAAACTATCTTTTTAAAATTCATTAATAAAAAACCTCCAAAAAAGCGTTGAATAAACCTAACATCTATTATAACCGTTTTAGCGAAAAAATTCAAGTGATATAATAAATAATATATACTTATTAATTATAAATATCCATTGGAACTTAATGGGCAAAACAATTATTATTTATTATATATTAAATATTAATTATTAATGATGTTTGCTCTAAAAAAGAGTTTGCAACTTGTTGACAAGTTCATGCTTTGCAAGTATAATATTATTAGTTGCAAAGCTCTTGACAAGCACTTGCAAAGCATCAAAAAAGGAGATTTTTTATGGAAAACTATTTCACTATAAAAGAGTTTGCCGATATTGTAGGTATATCGACACAAGCAGTGTATCAAAGATTAGATAAAGATTTAAAAGAATATTATACTATATTAGATGGTAAAAAATATCTTGATAAGCGTGTACTTACGTTGTTTAAGGACGCTATTCAAAAAACAGATGGAGAAAATAACTCCGATAAGATGGCTTTCATAAAAACTGAAAATGAACTTCTTTCAAAACAGTTGGAAGAAAAAGACTCTTTACTTGCAAAGCAAAACGATGACTTGCAAAGTGCTTTGCAACAACATGATTTACTTGCAAAGCAAATCGATGACCTTAAAAATCAAATTGAAAACTATAAAAATGAACTCTCTAATAAGGATAGTAAAATACTTGAAATTAACAACGCATACAATCTAGTTGTAGAAGAAAAAGAGTCTTTACAACATACCATAGATGAAAATTCCGATAGTATGGAAACTCTAAAAAGACAAGAAGAAACTATTAATCAACTACAAGATAATCTAAATAGAGCATTGAAATCTACAGCAGAGTTGGAAAAACAACTATCTACAGAAAGAGAACATATTTCCGAACGTGATAATCAAATTTTAAATAAGGAAAAACGTCTTGACGAAAAAGAGAATACTATTCAACAGTTGCTAACACAACTACAACAAGCTCAAGAACATAGTCAATATATGTCCACACAACTGGCAAAGGCTAACGAAAACTTATCAGAAGCCACTTTTAAGGCTCAAGAGTTGACACAAAATCAGCAGATATTGATGAAACAACAACAAGATAATCAACTACTATTGACATCTTCACATAGTGCAAAACCTAGCTTGATTGAAAAAATCTTTGGTAGCAAAAACAAGTAAAATTATGGAACGATTATAATATTTAATCGTTCCAACTTTTTTATGCTACTTATTTTCTACTGGAGTAAACTCTTCAAAGTTTTCTTCTGCGTCCGACTTAGCAGTAGTTGAACTTTGAGCATCTTGCTGAACTGGTTCATCTACCGATTTTTTAACGTCGCTAAGCATAGCCATCTTTTTGTTCTTTTTAGATATCATTACTAAGTTTGCAGATTGCTCCTTAATTTGAGTTTCAATCTCTTTCATCATATCTGGATTACTTCTTAAAGTTTCTTTAGCGTTATCTCTGCCTTGACCTAGTTTAACTCCGTTATAGCTGAACCAAGCACCACCCTTTTGAACTATACCCAAATCGACTGCAAGGTCTAAGACTTCGCCTGTACGGGATATTCCTTTACCATATAATAAATCAAATTCACATTCTTTGAAAGGTGGAGCAACTTTATTCTTAACTACTTTAACTCTAGTTCTGTTGCCGATTACTTCGCCACCGACCTTTAAAGCCTCACCCTTACGAACCTCCATACGAACCGATGCGTAAAACTTTAACGCTCTACCTCCTGGAGTGGTTTCTGGATTTCCATATACTATGCCAATCTTTTCTCTAACTTGATTTATAAATATAGCTACACAGTTAGACTTTGAAATTACAGAAGTCAACTTTCTCATAGCTTGTGACATCAATCTAGCAAGTTGACCGACGTGCATATCACCCATTTCGCCGTCTATTTCTGCCTTAGTTACCATAGCAGCAACGGAGTCTATAACTATAACATCTATAGCACCCGAACGCACCAAAGATTCAGCAATTTCAAGAGCCTGTTCGCCACAGTCTGGTTGAGATACTATTAAATCATCAGTATTTACACCCAAAGCGTTGGCATATATAGGGTCAAGAGCGTGTTCCACATCTATGAAGGCAGCTTCTCCACCCATCTTTTGAGCCTCTGCAACGATTTGCAAAGCAACGGTAGTCTTACCTGAACTTTCAGGGCCATAAACTTCGACAATTCTACCACGAGGAACACCACCGATACCTAGAGCCATATCCAGTGTCATAGAACCAGTAGGAATAGCATCTACATTTAATCTTTCGGTTTGACCTAAACGCATTACCGAACCAGCACCATAAGTCTTTTCAATTTGAGCGATGGCAAATTCAAGAGCTTTTTTCTTTTCATCTGCACTTATAGTTTTTCTTTCATTAGAATTTTGTTTAGCCATAAAAAAACCTCCACACAACAAATAATCTTCCTTGATGTAATTATAACACAAGCTATGTACTAATTATAGTGCAATACCAGATATAACTCTATTAATTCCACAAAGGTCGGGAATAACTGCTATATCAGAAAAGCCATTCTCTAGCATAATCTTAGATACGTCCTCCTCTTGATTTTGACCAATTTCAAAGACTATCATACCACCAACTTTAAGAGAATTTTTCCAAATTTTGCAAATCTCTCTGTAATAGTTAAGACCATCATTACCACCAAATAAGGATATCTTAGGTTCAAAAGATACTTCCTTTTGCAAATTTTCCATATCGTCTTCAGTAAGGTAAGGTGGATTAGCAGTAATTACATCTAAGCCACTGAACTCCTTAGCTGTAGATGGTTCTAAGACATCGCCTAAATGTGATACAACTTTAGAGTTATTAAGAGCAATATTATCTACTAAGTACGAATACGCAATGGTAGAAAGTTCTATAGCATGATATTCTACATTATTCAAATGCTTTTCAATGGATATAGGTATGCAACCAGTTCCAGAGCATAAATCCACCATTTTAAGAGTTTCATCTTTATTGAATATAGTCAACACATAGTCGACTAAAGTTTCAGTATCTTGACGAGGTATAAGTACGCCTTCACCTACCTTGAATGGCAACCCATAGAACTCCCATTTACCCAGTATATACTGCAAAGGAAAGCCATCTATACGGCGTTGAGCCATAACGTTACATTGAGCCACTCTCTCATCGTTACTAGAACACTCAAGTTTAGCAGATATCATATCATAGATATTCTGCTTAAACACATCTTCGATAATACATATAGATTCAAATTCAAAATTTTCTATACCACCATTTTTTAAGATGGTTCTAATATCATCTAATAAACTTTTAATAAACATACGCAATTACCAAATATCTTCCGATTTATCTTCAGGAATACAAGGTTTCATAGCTTCAATAGCTACTTCAATTTGACTATCGTCTGGTTCTCTGGTAGTAATTTTTTGTAGTTGCAATCCTGGAAAAGATATAATCTTTACCAACTTATTATCTGAACGACCTGCAAGTTTTATAAATTCATAAGATATTCCAATTACAACAGGCAATAGCACTATTTGAACTAGTATTCTTTGAACAGTAGTCAAACCAGTAGGTATAAAACAGAATACAAATATACTAATCAATAGAGTTAATATCATAAAGCTAGTACCACAACGTGGGTGAAGTCTAGTATACTTCTTTACGTTTTCCACGGTGAGTTCTTCGCCACCCTCGTAACAAGCTATGGTTTTGTGTTCCGCTCCATGATATTCATAAGTACGTTTCATATCTTTCATGTGAGCCGTTGCCCATAAATAGAATACAAATATAGCAATCTTTATTACACCTTCTACTAGAGTTCTAATAAAAGCGTTATCGGCTAGAGGTTTTGTAATTAAAGATGGTAAGTATTTAAACAATCCCAAAGCCAATATAAGACTAAATATCATAGCTATTATGGATATAACGTTCATAGCCTTTTCATTTAGATGCTCATTTAACCATATATCTAATTTAGATAGTTCTTCTTCTTCATCATCATCGGTCATTTGCTTTTCAGCAGATTTCATTAAACATTTATAACCCAATATCAAAGAACTTACAAAGTTAAAAATTCCTCTAACAAACGGAACTTTTTTATACCAAGGAGCATCTTTGCCATTTCTAGTATTCCAGACTTCCAAATCTATAGTACCATCGGGCAATCTACAAGCCATAGCCGATTGATGTATACCATTCATCATAACGCCCTCTATAAGTGCTTGACCACCTATTTTAGATTTATGTTTTTCTTTATTCTCTGACATATAAAAATCCTTTCTATAATATTATTGTTCTATTGGTAGCGTAATTATAACTGTCGTTCCAACGTTTTCTTGACTTTGAACTTCAAGAGTTCCTCCGTGCATTGTGATAATCTCATCGGCGACTGCTAAACCTATACCAGAACCCCTTCTAGTATGATTTGCTTTAAAGAATTTAGTCTTTACTCTAGGTAAATCCGATGCTTTAATTCCACAACCGTTATCTTCTACAACTATTTGAATACAACCATCTACCTCAGATGCCTCTACATTTACGGTACAACCAGAATTAGAATACTTAATAGCATTATCGATAATGTTAATGAAAACTTGTCTAAGACGATTTTTATCACCATTAATTAAAGGGAGCATCTCTGGAGCGTTATAGTTAAGAGATATATTATCACGTTTGGCTTTTTCTCCATATATAAGGATAGCATCTTCAAGTTCGGCTAATATGTCCATTCTGTCTTTTTGCATACTAAATCTGCCGTTTTGCATTCTAGAGAAGTCTAGAAGTTCCTCAACCATTTGCGAAAGTCTTTCAGTTTCATTTACTATTACTCTAATACCCTTGTTCATAGTTTCGGGGTCGTGGTCTAAAGATAGAGTTTCAGCCCAACCTTTTATAGCCGTAAGTGGCGTACGAAGTTCATGCGATACACTGGATATAAACTCATTCTTCATTTCGTCAGCCTTAGAAAGTTCATCTGCCATATGGTTGATTGCAATACATAAGTCACCAATTTCATCTTGGCTATCGTTTTGGATTCTATTGGAAAAATCACCTTTAGCGAACTTACCAGTAGCTAAACTTATCTCTTGAATAGGTTTTACTATGGAACTTACAAAGTATATTCCCGAAAACACAAGCATCAAGATTATGACTAAACACACAACCGTGACTAATATAGCTAAAAATTTAATTTGTGCATCTACTTCGGTTAAAGATACTACAGCTCTAACGGCATCGTATTCGCTATTTAGAGGTTCTATGGAATACGTTACCGCCATAACCTTTTCGCCACTATTTTGAGTGAATATAGTATATCCAGTACCCTCATCTTTAGAGGTTTCATAGTCTGGCATATAGGTATCGGTGCTAGGGGAAAATCCTGAAGATGTTATTACTATATGACCTCTCCTATTAATTGCCATAAGTTCCATTCTATCTTTTTCGGAGAAATTTTCGACAGTATTTCTAACTTCAGCAGATAAGTTTCTACTACTATCTAAAGAATATCTATTTAAAATACTAGATACAGAGTTCAATCTTGATACCATGTACTGTTGCACCGAATTATAATAGTAGTTTTGTAATGTAATTATAAAAACTATATCCAAAATAAAGAATATCACGATAACAAGACCTAAATTGTTTCTAGCCCAACGACCAGTAATACTTCTGTTAGCCGTAAATATCCCTCCTAACAAGATGTATATACATTAATTTTTATCATTCCATTTATAGCCATAACCCCATATAGTTATTATATATTGCGGATTAGATGGTTCATCTTCTATTTTTATTCTAATACGTCTAATATTAACGTCCACAATTTTATCGTCACCAAAGTAAGTTTCGCCCCAAATATGATTTAATATACTAGTTCTATCAAGGGCAGTATTTTTATTATTCATGAAGTACTCTAAAATTTGATACTCTACTTGAGTTAAATCTATAAGGACATCATTTTTAGTTACGGTTCTACTCTTTAGATTTAACTTAAATGGACCACTTTCTATTATAGGTGATACCTCATCTTTAATAAAACTCATGCAAACACGTCTATAGATGGCATCTACACGAGCATTTAACTCAGATGGTGAAAAAGGTTTAGTAATATAATCATCTGCACCAATCATAAGACCACTAACCTTGTCCATCTCTTGAGTTTTTGCTGATAACATAATTATACCTAATGTGGAACTTTTCTCTCTAAGACGCTTACAAACAGTAAAGCCATCAATACCTGGCATCATGATATCTAATAGGGCGATATCAAAGTTACCATGTTCGCTTTCAAAAACTTTTAGAGCCTCTTCGCCACAATTTACATCTACGACATCGTAACCTGCACGTTTTAGATTTATAACGACAAAGTCACGAATAACATCTTCGTCCTCACACACAAGAATTCTTTTCATATAAATAATTACACTCCTTTAAGAAACATCACATCATGAACAAAATTTCAAATTGAACAGAACTTCAGCTAAAGATATCTCTAAATTAGAATTAATATTCTTGGAAATTTTAGCAAAATAATAGCTACCATTATTAACGTGCATAAGCTGATATCCATTCTTTTGAATAAGTTCGCTATTATCTTCATTGCTGACAGTCAATCTTAATAGTTCTTTAGTACTGCTATCAAGATTTTTATTATACTCATAAAATACGACATCATTTCTGTTATTATCTAGTTTGATAGTAACGTTGTCTTTCCAACGTTCTGGAAGTGAAAAGAAATAAGCATCATTAATGCTATAATAGCCGTAGTACTTTACCACTAAAGATTTATTTTGATATGTCAACCATTTAGTCATTTTAAGTTGTTCAGTATCTGGAAGATTTTCATAACCAGTGAATGTGGTTATAGTTGGAATTTCTACTATACCATCGCCATCTATATCACAAGAAACGTATCCAGATGGTCTAACCGTACTAACCGATAATACTTTTTCATAAGAACTAACATTATTCAATCTATAGTCATTAGGATTTAAACTTAAAATTTCAGTTTCAATAGTACCCGTTCCAAGAACGCTATCGACAAATATATTTTTAGAAGTTTCATCTACACTGTATAAGCACTGAACGTAATCAGTAGTGTTAGAATCCATAGCCACTCTAGTTAGATTATACTGTTCATTGCTATCCAACTTTAGGACTTTAGCCTCTGCATAAGATGATACTGTATTTCCAGTAACTAAAAATAGTTCGTTATAGCCGTCATTGTCCAAATCTTCCACGCTCATAACGGAATAGGTATCAGATAGATTTTCTTCCAAAGTACTTTCGGAATCACTTCTTGAATAGTTATACACATCTAACTGTTTTTCACCTTGTAGCATACTGTAACCTACTATTATGCTAATCTTATCACTTTCGCCTAACTTAGATACTATTACAGTTTCAATCTCAGAACCATCGGCACTTCTATCTAATACCGATTTCCAAACGCCATCTTCTTGGTCAAGAACGTTAATTCTTAAAGAAGTTTCATCTGCAGTAATACCAGTTTTTTCATAGAACACCATAGCTTCTTCGGTAGGTTCGTCATCGAAGTTTGCTACTATAAATGCTGAAAGATAATCTCCCGATTTTGGATATTTTAAACTTATTTTAGTATCTATGGAGTTTGTCAACGCTTGATATATTTCCTGTTGCTGTTTGGATAGCTTTGGTGGACTTAATAACGTATCTACGCCACCAGTCCAAACGTTACAGCCACTAAGAAACATGACCATACTTACAAGTATAGTCAACAAGTTTAAACGTTTCGTAAGAAATCACTCCTTAAAAAATCTACATTCATAATTATAACATATTATAGATTACTTATCAAGTATTGAAAGAGTTATTTTTTAGATAAAAAAAACCTTAATATACCAAAGTATATCAAGGAAAAGATATATTACATATTATAAGATATTTAATCTAAAGTATCTATTAAACCTAATAGATATTTTTTCAACTTTAATAAGTCAGCCGAATTAACTTTGCCATCATTAGTTAAATCACCTTTGATACTTACTGGCATATCGTTAAAGTAGAAACCATTATCTTGAGCATAAATCTCAGCTTGAGAACTATTTTCACCATATATTACAAAGTCATCGATTTTATTGCCATCTTGATATCCAATAGACTGCTCACCAATAAATGTGACATTCTTATGAATTGTCATACTCTTTAGAGTGCTACAATTATTAAAAGCATACTTTTCTATGGTAGTAAGGCTATCAGGAATAGTAATCTTTTCAAGACTAGAACAACTATCAAAAGCTCTGCAACCTATAACCGAAATGTTAGAACCTTCTTCAAAAACCACTTCTTTTAAGGCTATACACTTGCCAAAAGCACCGTTTCCAGTAAGATTGAACATAGCACCCTCTATAGATATCACTGTATTAGGTATTATTACTCTTTTGATATATATATTACCATTAAATGCCTCATTGCCTATACCTCTAACTTTTTTGCCGTTAATCTCAGTTGGAATAGTTACTTCTAAGTCATCACCGATATACTTAGTTATAGTAAGAGTATCTTCATTGAATATAAAATCGGAAGTATCTGTAATGTTGCTATCTCCTATTATAAGTTCTTCAGCCGAAATATCACCGTGCTGAGTAAACGCCATAGGAAGTGCAAACATAAAAGCAAACAAAAAAGCCAACTTTTTTTTAAAATTCATATAAAAAACTCCTTTCGTTTATCCGTACTATGATTATATTGTATATTTAAAATTTAGGTATGTCAATAGAATATCAAAAATATAACTAACAATTTATCGTATGTTTACATGGATATTATATTATAAAATCTATTAGATTTGCTATAACATAATCTTTACAAAAAAACTTGATTTTTCTCATGCTATATAGTATAATAAATAACAGAAACAGACCAAAAATGCTGTTATGCAGATAACAAGAGTTATCTATCAGATTGACGTAAACTTAATAGTCGTAGCAGTCTGTAAAGTGATGATGCGTGTGATGTTCCAAGAAACAGTGCATGACTGAGCTTTATAAGGGTTGTGCATTTACCAAAACTTGGATAGGTTCAATGCCAAAAGAAAATGTTCAAGGAGTTTTACTATTAGTAGAACTCTTTTTTAATGTATATAAAAAACTCCACTTGATTACTCAAGTGGAGTTTGTATATTTAAAACATCTATTGTTATAGATTAGCCCATAACTACTTCAACTTTATGAGTACCATCAGTGAAAGTAGGTAGAACGTTGCCATCAATAGCATTACCATCTACAGTAACGGATTTAACACCCTTGCAAATGTGGTCAGGGTTGCTAACAGTGATATCATAAGTTGCACCACGATATTGTCTACTAGCAGTAAAGCCGTCCCATTCGTGTGGTATAGATGGGTCAACCTTTAAGCCGTCCCAATCTGGAGAAATACCTAGAATGTATTGTGATACAGCTACAAAGTTCCAAGCAGCAGTACCAGTCAACCATGAGTTCTTAGCCTCACCATGACGCTTAGCATCTTTACCTGCAATCATTTGAGCGTATACATAAGGTTCAGTTCTATGTAGGTCGGAGTACTTAGCTTCTCTGTAAGCAGGAGCAATCTTTGAATAGTATTCAAAAGCCTTATCGCCACGACCAGCATAAGCCTCAGCACAGATAATCCAAGCGTTATTGTGACAGAATATACCAGCGTTTTCCTTATATCCTGCTGGATATGTGGAGATTTCACCGTATTCAATATAGTACTTAGTAAATGCAGGGTTATTTAATACTAGACCATGTTCACTATTTAAGTACTTATCTACGCTATCAAGAGCCTTGATATCTGCACCTTGTTCCTTACCAACTTCGGACATAACCATAAAGCCTTGAGGTTCAATAAAGATTTTACCTTCTTCACATTCGTGAGAACCCATCTTCTTACCAAAGTCATCATAAGCACGTAAGAACCATTCGCCGTCCCAACCGTATTCCATGATGTTCTTCTTCATCTTGTCGATTTCAGCTTGAGCCTTTTCAGCCTCAGCAACATCGCCAGTGTGCTTACAAAGTTCAACGTAAGATGGTCCTGCATATGTGAATAGACCTGCTACCATTAAACTTTCAGCAACCTTACTATACTTGTCATCGCCATACTTTGGTGATGTTGAAGTTTGGAAACTTTCACCTGGTTCAGATGAGAAACAACTTAGGTTGATACAGTCGTTCCAGTCAGCTCTCATTGCTAAAGGTAGTCCGTGAGGGCCAACGTTTTCTACTACATGATAGAAACTCTGCTTTAAGTGATGCATTAAAGTTTGAGCTTTGCTTTCATCGTTATCGTAAGGAACCATTTCCTTTAGGATATCGTAGTCACCAGTTTCCTTGATATACGCACCAACAGATAAAATCATCCATAGTGGGTCGTCGGAGAAGTCGCCACCGATTTCGTTATTACCCTTCTTAGTTAATGGTTGATATTGGTGATAACAACCACCATCTTCTAGTTGAGTAGATGCTAAATCGATAATTCTTTCTCTAGCTCTATCTGGAATTTGATGTACAAAACCTAATAAGTCTTGGTTACTATCTCTAAAGCCCATACCTCTACCGATACCACTCTCAAAGTATGATGCAGAACGTGACATATTAAATGTAACCATACATTGATATTGGTTCCAAATGTTTACCATTCTGTTCATCTTATCATCTGGAGTGTTTACGTTGTACTTAGATAGTAGTTCGTCCCACATCTTCTTGTTATCAGCAAAAGCCTTGTCAACCTTTTCAGTAGTGTTGAACTGTTCAATCATTTCATAAGCCTTAGACTTGTTCATAGAACCATCAGCATTGAACTTTTCATCAACAGGATTTTCAACGTAACCTAAAATAAAGATTAAATCCTTGCTTTCACCAGCTTGTAGAGTAACTTCTACAGAGTGAGATGCGATTGGTGACCAACCATCTGCACCAGTATTAGTAGACTTTCCATCTACAACAGCTTGAGGAGCTTCAAAACCATTGTATAAGCCCATGAAACTTTCTCTATCTGCATCGAAACCAGCAATCTCAGTATTTACTGTATAGAACGCATAGTGATTTCTTCTTTCCTTATATTCAGTCTTGTGGAATAGTGTAGAACCTTCTACTTCTACTTCGCCAGTATTGAAGTTTCTTTGGAAGTTAGTGCTATCATCTTGAGCATTCCATAGACACCATTCTATAAATGAGAATAGCTTGAAAGTCTTAGTAGTAGAACCTTCATTCTTTAGTGTAACCTTTTGGATTTCACCCTTATAATCCTTTGGTACAAAGAATGTAATACTTGCAGATAAGTCATTCTTTTTACCAGTAATGATAGTGTAACCCATACCATGACGACACTCATAAGCATCTAAGTCAGTCTTAGCTGGTGACCATGATGGTGACCATATAGTACCATTATCATTTATATAGAAGTATCTACCGCCCATATCAACAGGAACGTTGTTGTAACGATAACGTGTAATTCTTCTAAGTCTAGCGTCTTTGTAGAAGTGATATCCACCTGCAGTGTTGGATATTAGTGAAAAGAAATCTTGAGTACCAAGATAGTTAATCCATGGATATGGAGTTTGTGGTGTAGTAATAACATACTCCTTATTGACATCATCAAAGTGACCAAATTTTCTCATTGGACAAATTCTCCTTTTTTGTGATAAATATTCATTACATGGCAACTAACCAAGTGTGTTAGTTTTAGCCTATGAAAATATTGTATCATACTTTTACACACTTTTCAAGATGTTTTTTTCAAAAAACGGTTATTTTTACATTCTTGTATATTATGGATTGATTTTCTAATATTTGTAAACTAAAAAATCTTTAAGTGCTATTTATGATACTTCCCATTAGTGTTGATTTGAAATGCTCGATAAATCTGTTCAAGAAGTAACATTCTAGCAATTTGATGCGTAAAAGTCATCTTTGACATGGATAGTTTAAAATCAGATTTGTTTTTAACAGAACTGTCCAAACCGAACGAACTTCCAATAATAAAGGTTATAGTTCCGTATCCGTTAAGAGTAACCGTTTCAAACTTTTTAGCTAAGTCCTCGCTACTAACTTGATTCCCCTCTATACACATTGAGATTATATATCCCTCACAATGCTTTAGAATGTTTTTACTTTCGATAATCAAAGCGTTGTCGATATCTTT
The DNA here is from genome assembly GCA_018376535.1 of Ruminococcus sp. GTDB lineage: Bacteria > Bacillota > Clostridia > Oscillospirales > Ruminococcaceae > UBA5884. The sequence goes on along the minus strand of JAHABC010000005.1, from coordinate 142,389 downwards.
TTGACTAGGTTTATCTGGAAGTTTATACTCATCTAGTTCCACTATTTTAAGGTTGCAAAATTTGGATAACCTTTTAATATACTCATCGCAACCATCACGAAGATATTTTTCTTTTAACTTTCCTATAACCACTAACTTTATATTCATAAAAAGACCTCCTATTGTCTGTTGAAGTAATCCAAATCGGCATAGTAATAGGTTCTAATGTAGCCATCAGTAGATAGTATTACAAATTCGCCAGTACTTTCAAGATAATACACATCGTCATTATCTTCTGCTTCTAGTTTGTGTAGAGAGTTTGGATTGTTTATAACATCACTAGCAGACTTTTCATAATCTTCAGCAGATGCAAAACCCATCTCTATGCCATGCTTTTCATAGTGTTGAATTAATCTATCATTATTTCTAAAGTAGTATCTAACGTAGCCATCTTCAATAGATGTCGTTTCTAAGATAGTAGTAGTTTCTTCAACGGTAGTTATATCTTGAGTTGCTGAGGTATCTTGAATAGTCGTGACTAGTTCCGTATTGCTAGTGTTATCGATGGCGTTCTGTTGCGACGTAGTAACAGTTTGACTAATGCTAGAGTATTCTACACTGCTTGAACTATTCGTATCAGTATTATTTGTGTATGTAACAAGTTGAACTAAACCATATACTACTAATATTATCAATAAGATAATCATTTTAATTGGTACGGAAGTACTTTTTGAACTACTACTCTTTTCGGGTTGATATCTTACTTGATAGTCTTGCTGTTTTGAACTATTTTTCTTCTTATTAGCATTTCTACAACTTTCGCAACGTTTTGGAAGTTGTAAGCCTTTTCCATTATAAAAATCTATTTCCGATTGTGTTAAATTGAAAGTTTTTCCACATTGTTTACAAGTTCTAAGCATAAGATTAAATCCTTTCAAAAAAATAGGGCGAATACTTTCGCCCTTTTAAGATATTATTCTAAACTGCTATGCAATCAAGAGTTTTTTTTTACTATGTTTGCTCCTAAAGAACGAAGTTTTTCGTCCATACGTTCGTAACCACGTTCAATGTGATGTATCTCCGAAATAGAAGTTTCACCAGTAGCAACCAAACCCGCTAGAATTAGTGCTGCACCAGCTCGTAAATCACAAGCCTGTACAGGAGCTCCTAAAAGTTTGGAATTTCCCTTAATAGATGCCGTCTTAGCAGTAACCTTTATATCTGCACCCATGCGACGAAGTTCGTCTACATAACGAAAACGATTGTCCCAAATTCCTTCAGTAACGTTACTATCTCCATTAGCTAGAGTGCATAGCACTGCAAATTGAGGTTGCATATCTGTAGGGAAACCAGGGTAAGGTCTAGTTTTAATATCCACGCTTTTAAGTTGAGTATCTGCATCAGCCCAAACCCTAACGGAGTCGTCAAACTCTTCAACATGAACACCCATGTTTCTAAGTTTTAAAGTCATAGGCTCAAGATGTGCAGGAATAACATTCTTAATTAGAACATCACCTTTAGTAGCAGCCGCAGCGACCATATAAGTACCTGCTTCAATTTGGTCAGGTATTATAGAGTACTCAACGCCATTTAGTTTAGATACACCTTTAATCTTAATTCTATCCGTACCCGCACCAGATATATTAGCTCCCATGCTATTTAAAAAGTTAGCAAGGTCTACTATATGAGGCTCTTTTGCAGGATTTTCTATGATGGTAGTTCCTTCTGCTCTAACACTAGCAAGTATAGCATTTATTGTAGAACCTACTGATACTAAATCGAAATCGATAGTAGAACCCACTAATCTATCTGCTTTACAGAAGATATCCCCCCCAGCAACTAAGTCACATTCTGCACCTAAGACTTTAAATGCGTGTAGATGTTGGTCTATAGGTCTATCACCTAAATGACAACCACCTGGACGTGGAACTTGAGCAACATTATACTTTCCTAGCAATGCCCCTAGAAAATAGTATGATGCTCTCATACGATTAGCAAGTTCATAAGGAACTTCATGTTTAGATATGTTAGTAGCATCTATAATGTACTTATCACCAGACTGTTTAACATCTGCTCCCAAATGTTTTAAAATTTGAATACATATAGCAACATCACTAATTTCTGGAACGTTGCTAATAGTACATACTCCATCGCTAAGTATAGTAGCAGGGAGTATCGCAACTACGGCATTTTTAGCACCACTTACAGTTACTTCACCACTTAAACGAACCCCACCGTTTATAACAAATTTATCCAAAAGACCTCTCTCCTTAAAATTATTATAGTTTATATCGATAAAATGTTTAAAGTATATTTGACTAAGTAAGAAATACATCTTAAATAAGCCAAAATAATGGGCAAATATTTTTTTGAGGTACTTATAAAAATACATCATTTATACTATAAGTGATTTTTTATAAATACTCCATAATGTATATACACATTATAATATTTAACGCAAATTTTATACTTTTATTATTCGCCATTAAGAACAGATATAATCTGTTCTTAATAGATTATATTTGCGTACATCTTAAAATATATATGTAACTATAACTTATGTTACATAAAACCTATATTAGTGTGAAGAACCAATACCATTCATAATAGGTGAACCATCATATTCTTCAATAGTAGCACTTTCGATGACAATATCGTCATAAGGTTTGTCATTGTTATCGGTTTCGGTTTCAGAGATAGCAAGTACTACGTCCATACCGTCGAACACTTGACCGAATACCTCATAGTTATCATCTAAAAATGGAGTTCCTCCAACTTCTTGATACTTTTCTCTAACGTTTTTAGGGAAAGTGGTATTATAAGAATCCTCTATCATATTAAAATAGCTATCGTTGAAGTCGTATCCATTATTTTGAGAAACTATATAAAATTGGCTCTTATTTAAATGGTCAACCGAATTAGTGGCATATGCTACTGCACCTGCAAAGTGACGCAATCCACTATTGAACTCACGTTCAAAGCCATCACCCCAGATACTTTCACCACCAGTACCATTACCATTAGGGTCACCTGCTTGTATAACGAAGTCTTTAATTACACGATGGAATATCACGTTATTATAGTAATCTTTTTCGGAAATAAGTCTTTTGAAGTTTTCAACGCCTTTAGGACATTCATCTTCAAATAGTTTAATTTTAATAGTACCGTAATCCTTAACCGATATAACAGCAATTTCCTCGCCAACTTCTGGTTGTTTAAAGTTTAAAATTTCGACATCTTCGGCGATATCATCATTAGAAGCAACAGTAACATCTGAAGTTTCTTCGCTTATTGTAGAACTTTCTGAACTTGAACTGTCAATTGAGTTATCCTTATTGGCTGGTAAGTTATTACAGCCACATAGCGAAAATATTAGTAATGAAACTAAAATTGCAATCTTTTTAAAAAACATAGATATAATACCTCTGCAATAATAATATTATTATAACCCCATTATAGAGTTATAGTATAATAAACTTTATATTTAAGAATATTAAACTTAAAAATAAAATCTACTTATACACTAATTATACAATATCAATGTTGATTTGTAAAGCAAATTTTTGATTTGAAATTAAATTTTAAATATTTTATTTAAACCCTGTAATATTAGGTAGAATTTGGAATAATTTAAAATGCAAAATTCTACTACTTTAGCTTTCACCGATAGCACTATCTTTATGATATGTTGAAATTTCAATCTTTTCTATTATTATATCGCCAGTAGGAGTTAGTGTATCTTCGTCTTCAACTTCTTGAGAACATATTTTATCTATAACGTCAAAACCTTGATACGTTTGAGCAAATATAGTCATCTGTTGTGAAAAGTTAGGTATACCTCCATATTGGATAAAAGCATCTGCAAGACGTGTATCATCGTCGGTTGCTAAGAGTTGTTTTTTAGTTTCATCATCGAAAGTTATGGAGTCTAAGACCATAAATCTGCTACCTGAACAGTTCTTTTTAGAACTTAATGAGCAAAATGCTCCTTTAAAAGGCCACAAATTAGATGTGACTTCCTTTTTTATAGTTTCGGTTTCCTCTGAGAATGTTTGTTCATTCAAATTACCTTCCTTATCGTAAGAACCACCTGCAAAGTAAGTATCTTCTTGAACCCTAAAGATGTAAGTATTATCATAATATCCACTATTAGCGAGGTCTATAAAACTTTGAACAGTGTTAGGAGCTTCCTCTGGATATAATACTGCTCTAATTTCGCCTAAGTTAGTAGTTATTATGGCTATAGGGTCGCCCTCATTAAGATTATCTTGTAGGGCATCTAATTGAGTAAGTTGTACATCTTTCATATCTATTTTAGTAGATGACGATGTGAAAAATATAGTATTTATTAAGTATAACAAAGCTGCGACCATCAATGCGACACACATAAGTTTAAACATATTTTTCATACGTTTACTCATTTTACTTGTAGGTTGATATTCTTTTTTACTCATAACAGATTAATCCTTTCTTATACACAATTTTCAAAATGTACACATACATATAATAACCAATATCCGCACCCGTTTTAATAGGTGCGGATTGCTTTATGATTAAAATTAAACGTCTGAACTACACATTTCACTAAAGATTATTTTTTAGTAATCTTAGTACCTTGACGTGTTTCTTCTATAACATAGCCTAACTCAGAGATTTTATTTCTTAGTTCATCAGCAAGAGCGAAGTTTTTATCTTTTCTAGCCAACTTTCTTTGTTCAGCCAAATCTAAAATTTCTTGAGGGATTTCGTCTTGCTTTTTACGATTATACACTATACCTAAGATATCTGTTAGAGTATCGAAAAGTTCTGCACCCTTTTGTAGTTGCTCCTTAGATGTTTCAGCATTAGCAGACATAGTATTTAAATCTCTAACCAACTCGAATATATAAGATATAGCATCAGCAGTATTTAAATCATCTTCCATAGCATTTATAAACTGCTCTTTACGAGTTTTAAAGATGTTTTCAGCCTCTGGAGTAACCGTTCCAGACTTAGCATTAGCTATTGCTCTGTCTAGAGTATCACGACAGTTGTATAGTCTTTCAAGTGATGACTTACAAGCATCTAATAAATCCTTGCAGTAGTTAATTGGACTTCTATAGTGTGCTTGAACCATCATATAACGAATAATCTCATAGCCGTACTTTTCGGCAACGTCACGAACGGTGAAAAAGTTACCTAAAGACTTACTCATTTTAACATTATCCACATTGATGTATCCATTGTGCATCCAATAGTTTGCTAGAGTCTTTCCAGTAGCACACTCACTTTGAGCAATTTCGTTTTCGTGATGTGGGAAGATTAAATCTTGACCACCACAATGGATATCTAAAGTATCCCCGATATAGTATCTTGACATTGCAGAACATTCAATATGCCAACCTGGACGACCCTTTCCCCAAGGAGAATCCCAATAAGGTTCATTAGGTTTAGCAGACTTCCAGACTGCAAAGTCTAATGGATTTTCTTTGTGTTCACTGATATCTATTCTAGCACCTGCTTGAAGGTCCTCAATAGGCATATGGGATAGTTTTCCATACTTTTTAAACTTAGTAGTTCTAAAGTACACATCGCCGTTACTTTCATAAGCAAAGCCTTTATCTACTAAAGTTTTTACTATATCTATAATAATATCCATACTTTCGGTAACCTTAGGGTGAACGTCTGCGTCCATTACGTTTAAACCATGAGCATCTTTCTTATACTCAGCGATATACTTTTCAGATATCTCTAAAGCAGATACGCCCTCTTCATTAGCTTTTTTGATAATCTTATCATCAACGTCAGTAAAGTTTTGAACATACTTTACTTTATATCCTCTAAATGTTAGATACCTTCTTAGAACATCAAAAGAACATATAGGTCTAGCGTTTCCAATATGAATATAGTTATATACTGTAGGACCACAAGCATATATATTTACTATACCATTGGTAATAGGTTTTAATTCTTCTTTCTGTCTAGTCATAGTATTGTAGATTTTCATATACAAAAAACCTCCATAGTTTTAATTTTGATTATCCTTGTTATAGTCTAGATTATATTTAGTAATTGCCCTTTCACAAGCATTCAACTCTTTTTTTAGTTTTTGCACTTGCTTATGAAGTTGACACATCTCTTGAGAAACAGGGTCTGGAATATGAATTTGGTCACAAATATTATCTTTAGGATTAATTTTCACACCATTTAGTTTAACTATCCTAGCTGGAACGCCTACGGCAGTACTATTATCTGGAATAGCCTCTAAAACTACAGCATTGGCAGCTATTTTGACATTGTTTCCAACTTTAAAAGGTCCTAATACTTTAGCACCTGCTCCAACCATAACATTATCGCCTAAAGTTGGGTGACGTTTGCCCTTATCTTTACCAGTACCTCCCAAAGTTACCCCTTGATATAATAGGCAATTATCACCAATTTCAGCCGTTTCACCAATGACTACACCCATACCATGGTCTATAAACAAACCTTTACCTATGGTAGCTCCTGGGTGGATTTCAATTCCAGTCCAGAACCTAGCCCATTGTGAAATCATTCTAGCAACGGTAAACATACTATGCTTATAAAAAAAATGTGATAGCCTATAGTACCAAACTGCGTGTAATCCCGAATACGTTACTAAAATTTCAAAAGTATTTCTAGCAGCGGGGTCACGTTCTTTAATTAAGTTAATATCTTCTTTAAGCTGTTTAAACATTATCTATACATACTCCCTTAATAATCGGCCTAGTACGATTTTTAAGAATACCATAGTATTCCTAATTATAGATTATAAATCGTTACTATTATATTCTATCAGTATGAGTTGATTTTGTCAACATAAAAACTACTTTTGTGTTAGACTTTTCTAATACAATATTATATACAAAATTCTTCTGTTTGGATAATGTGCATAAAAATACAGGTCAAATATTTACACTTTTTAAGGAAATCCCTAACTTTTAGCCGTTGACACCTTCTATTTTTAATGTTATAATATATTTTAAGAAAACGTTTAACATATTCAGAAAGGAGGTTTTTATATGAAAATTTCAAAACAGTTGTGTAATGCAGTATCCACATCGTTGATATTTACTCTATTTTTGGCAAGTATGAGCAATACACAAACTGATTTTATTAATAACAAGATACTCAATCAAGAGGCTCAAATTCCAGTATGTGCCGATGAGGTTTCTACTGATAATAAGGAACTTATATATAAAACTCTACAAAATGGCTTCGATACCTTGCAAACTTCTATAAGTTTCGTAGGTATGGGCGTTACATCTTCAGAAGTTATGGCTTGTATATATCCATTTTTAGAAGATAATCCTATGTACGATTACGTCACCGAACCTATATATACGGACTCCAACGGAAACGTAATACTAGATGCTAATGGAAATCCTACTTACACGTTTGTATGCAAAAGAGATGCTAATGGCTTTGCTAAACGTTTAATAGTAGCTTATAATGTATCTACCGTTGAGGAGGCTAATACTTTTAAACAAAAGTTCAATGATAGTTTTAATACTATGTTAGAAAAATCTCATGTGAATGAAGTATCTTCTACAGTGGAAAAAATTCTTTTAGTCCACGATTACTTTGAAACTGAATTTAAGTATAATGAAAATACTCCATATAACCGTGCTTACGGATTGTTTGAATATAAATCGGGTTCGTGTAGTGCGTACGCTCTAGGATTTAAATATGCTATGAACTATCTAGGTATACCTTGTGAATTGGCAAATAGTATCAATATGAACCACTCTTGGAATATAGTTCAAGTAGATGGACAATGGTATCATGTTGATACCACTTGGGACGACCCTCTACCCGATATCCTTGGAAATGCTTATCATAAGTGCGTATTAGTTAGCGATACTGAAATTAAAAATCAAAACCACTACGATTGGCAAACTCCTTATGAATGTACTTCCACTAAGTATGATAACTATATCTGGAAAGATGCTAAAACTCAAGCACAATACTATCAAGGTAATATTTACTTCCTAGATGATAACGACAACTTTGTAAAATTAAACGTTTTAGATAACACTTCTACTGTTATGTTTAATATTCCACGTTCTGCGTGGGGCGTAAATGAGGGCGGTGCTAGAACTTACACATCTGTTATTATAAAAGATGGCTTTGTATTCTACAACGATAACAGAAATATATATGCTAGATGTATAGACGACTCAGATACTTCAAAGGTTGTATTTTCTTTGCAAGATACTCAATATACAGGCTGTAATATGTATGGATTGTATCTAAATAATGAAGATAACTTTATTACTTCAATAAAAACTTCTGCTACAGACGTTGACAATCTAGTAACCATAGATGGTACAGATATATTTAACTCATTAAATTTAAACTTTAACAATACTCTCTCACTAGATGTAAATAGTGATGGTTCTATAGATATCATGGACTTTTTAACTATAAAAAACCATCTATCCTCTAGTAAAAAAGATGTATATAATTCAAAGTACGATGTTAATTCTGATGGTGTAATATCTTCTATGGATTTACTTTTACTAAAAAAGAATATCTTTAATAACTAAAAAACCTATATGTTAAAGAACTCCATAATATATGGAGTTCTTTTTTATGTGTATTAAGTTCTTTTCTTTTTGCGTATAAATTGATTCAAAGTATCCATAATAGATGCGTAGTTATGAAGTACTATTATTATAAATCCACAAGTCAACCACACTACTAGATGGTTATAATCTAAGATTACAGTAGCTCCCATTACTAACAATAAGGATATATTTATTATAAACTTTAATACATTAAATCTAAACTTTATAAACCTTCTAGTATCTATTACTCTTACTATGAAGCATGAGCCATATGCTAATAGTGTAGCTATACAAGCTCCTTGAACTTGTAACTTAGGTATTAATATAAAGTTCAAAGCTATGTTTACTACTGCTGCAATCAAGCTAGTCCATAAGGAGTTCTTAGTGTTCTTAGATGCTGAATATATACTGCTTAAAAATTGACATAGACAACAACATAATACGGCTACTATCAATAGTGGAATGTATACATAGCCATCATAGAAGTCTGTTTTTCCGACTACAATTCTCATTATAGGATTTAAAAACAATAAGATTCCAGCAGAGGCTATAACCATAATAGATTGATAAGCGTCAAATACTTTAGTGTAGAAGTTCCTAGCACCCTCGGATTTATATTCAGTAATAGCAGACATCTGCCACGCTTGGAAAAATATTGTAGATACTATATTTATCAATGATGGTATCTTATTAGCCATAGTATATAAACCGTTAGCATCTTTGCTAACCATGTGGATTATAAAGTATCTATCAGAAAGACCCACAATCCACCAAAGAATGTATGTAGGTATCAATGGTATGGAATAACGTACCATTGTGAATAACACATTTTTTTCCAATCCACGAATTTGTACATACTTTAAGTTATCGGCGACTAAACACATAAACACTGATGATAAAGCATCGGATAGTATTATGGATAGTATATATCCAGTTACACCCATATCTAATATGGCTAAGAACACTATGTTAAACGTCAACATTAAGAACGTGGTTATTATACCATCTGCTGAGAATAACTTGACTAAACCTCTGGAACGCACAAAATACTGATTTAACATTCTAAAACTAGATGTAACCATGTATATCATTAATAGAAGTGTATATTGACTTATATCGGGTATCATGTGAATTACTGGCGATAGTACAAACAATAGTAATAAACCTGCACAAGTAGTTAAAAATCCAGTAGTATATACTTGTTTTTTATCGAAGTCCCTATCCAAACCGAACCTAATAACTCCCTCGGTGATACTTAAAGTGGCTATTGGAATTAACAAGTTAGCCGTTTGAGCAATCAAATCAGCCGTTGAAAATTCAGCTTTAGTCATTTTTTCGGCATATAATCTAGTTAGCAAAAAACTTAATATTTTAGAACCAAATGAACCTATTGTAAATATTAAGGTGTTAAATGCCAGTTTTTTATACTTATTCATAAAATAACCTATCCTTTTCTAATTAAGTTGCTAAGTTATATTATATCATAGATTTAGAAAAAATCAAATATATATTGAATATTTTTACTATATGAAAAGTTCTCTACTTGCTGACGAAACAAATAGAGAACTTTGGGGGATTTTTTTTTGTTATGGTAGAACATTATCTGTTCTAAACCAAGCCTATTTTAACAGTCGCACGGATTTGATTAGCTAACAACTGTACAAAAGAATTATTATATATCTAAGAATTGCACTGATGGTTTGGTTCTTGTTTCTTGGATATTAACTCTTTCTAATATATATACTCCCGAAAGACCTATTTTGTTACAACAAAAATTAAAGTTTGTAGGATATCACAAAATTATTAGATGTTATTTGTAACATATCAACAAAAGTTGGATAGCTTTATGGTACTATAAGTTAAATCTTTATTTATATATGGAACTTCTATCGATTTTTTAGAGTTTAACTCTTTTACTATATCCGATGCAGTAGTTATATTAACTTCATTTAGTCTGTCGTAGGTTTCAAGAATACTATAAGCCGTTTCGGTATCTAGTACTTCGCCACTAGATACAACTACTGAACACTTTGGAGATATCTTCTTATACTTAACTATATACTTTAAGATATCGTTTGAAAAGCTATCCTCTTGAAAGATTATCATTTCAGTATGACCACTAAAGAATACTTTGCCTTGTCTAGTTTCTGCACTCTGCAAAGATGTTTCTATATCATTGCCTATGCCTTTGTAGATATTCGTATCGCCGTACAACTTAACAGACGTATATACATTATTACTATCCGATTGTATACTTATGGATTGTATAAATGCTCTATCTCTAACTTCTTGTGATGTGTTTGTCAAACCTATAACCATCAAAATTAATATTATTATCGATACTACCTTTTTCACCTAGGATTCCTCCTTAGATTGCTTTTTCATATCCTCAGATAAGTTTAACATAGTTGGTATTATACATGATAGTATTAATATCATAATTGCAGATATTATAGTCATATTAAAACTATTTATAAAGTAAGATGTAACTATCATAGCTATAGTTAGAAGTATCTCTTTGTGTTTGCTGAGTACGTTTTGTAGCAATCTACTGGAGATGTTCAGTGCTAACGATATATTTAATACCGTAACTAGTGTAGATATCAATATATATAAGCCATCTGCACGTTGTATGCCAAACGGTTGAGAGTATGCTCCTAAATCTATAAACGGATACTTAGATACTATACTTGTACCTCCTAATACACACAATCCTATAAATGATATCCCCTCTAGGATTAATAGTTTAAAGCCTAAATATTTAAACGCCTGTTTCTTACTATAAGATGTATCTACTAAAAGTATTAAGAATATTAAATCCACATTTTTAGCAAAATCGGAAGTTGCATAATAGAATATATTATATCTATCGTTGTAGTTAGATGTGTTAGAGATATCCATACTGTAGGTTATACCGTATATCATCAACGCTATTGATATTATTACTATAAAGTTAACTGCTATACTACTTCTGCATATAGCTTTGAAATCTAACTTTGAACAGTATATACAAGTTGCTCCGAGTAGCAACAGACAGACCACTCCTGCGATGGTCTTTGGAATAACATTTTCTATGGAAGTAATCATATTTAAAGATTTTCCTCCATAGATTACCAAATATATTACATATACATATGATAGTATTCTATTGGTTTTAATCTTTTGAAATATAGAAACCTCATGATTAAATAGAAATATCAATAGTACCATTATAAACTGAAATACTAACGATATAAGTATCCCTAACATTTGATTTCTACAATACATATCTAATGAACATATATGTTCAAGTAGTCTAATAGATATCAACATTGCATATAGTTGATGTTTATTTATAATATTCAAAACAAAAACACTCCAATAAGATTAATCTTTAAACTTAGCATCGTTTATTGTGAAGTTTCCTGATTGCATCTTTCTAAAAGATACTCTAGTAACAACGTCACGCATACATTGTTTACTAAAAGGTATCAAAGGGAATGTAAATGGGAAACCATAATCTTGAGTATCACACGCATTAAAGATTGTCAACATAGTTAGCAGACCTATTCCAAACAGACCAAATATTCCACCCACTACCAAGTAGCACAATCTAAGGACGGAAATCTGTCTAGCAAGGTCTGGAAGAGTAAATCCACATACTACCGATATCGCCGATACCGTCAATAACGGATTACTAATCAAACCTGAACTTACTGCACAATCTCCAATGATTAATCCTGCAACTATGCTTACTGCACCACCTACGGCTTTAGGCAATCTTAGACCTGCCTCCTTTATGATTTCATATACTAGCAGAACTCCAAAAGCCTCTATAAGTATGGAAAACGGAGCATTTTCCTCCGATTGAGCTAATAGTATCAAAAGTTCTCTGTTTAAAAGTTCGGGGTTGTGCAACGATATGGCTACATAAAATGCAGGTAACATGATTGCTAATATAAATGATATATACTTTAACCATCTTATAAAGGTAGCATAGAAAGGTTTTCCTGAATAGTCATCTATAGTTTGAAAGCTATCGTTTAAGAGTTTTGGAACTATCAGTACAAATGGAGTACCATCTATTAATATAGCAACTCTGCCCTCTACCAGCTTAGAACATATTACGTCTGGACGTTCTGAATATCCAACAGAGTCGAAAATTCTAGCTTTTGGACTTTCTAAAAATGGCTGAACGTATCCACTTAATAGAATAGTTTCGGCATCTATATTTTTTAAAGATTTTTTAATTCTGTTTAAAAGTTCTTTAGATACTCTATCTACCATATAACAGATAAAAATATCGGTATAGCTTTTAGAACCTTTTACAACCATTTCAAACTTCAGCGTTGGAGATTTCATTCTTCTACGAATTAACGACATATTTATTCTAACATTTTCGACAAAGCCCTCATGAGAACCCATTATATTCTGTTCATTAGATGGCTCACTGATACTTCTAGTGTTATATCCTTGAACGCCAAAGGCTATAGCATAGTTACAATTATCAGCAATTAAGATTGCAAAACCTGAGTTTGTCATTCTAATTAGAGTACCATAATCAAAGACTTGCTTAGTATCTGTAGATAACAACTTATTATTGTAGATGTAATCTAATAACTGTACAGACGATACATCTTGTAGGTTTAGTTGATTTAACGGCAAAAATATTAGATTAGTAACAGTTTGTGTAGATAACATTCCATCTGTAGATATTAATGCACAATCGATATTGCTAACTTTAACTTTAGTTATCAATAAATCCACTGAGTTGGAACATAGTTTTTTTAGAGTATCTACATTTTTTTCTAAGTTAGACTTTATTTTTTCGTTTTGATATTCAAAAGGAACGTTTAAATTCAAGAATAATCACTCCCATTTAAGATTTAGTTACTATACAAGTTTTACCATTACAATCCACTGTCATGATAAAAACATCTTTAACATTAAGATTTTTTTCCTTTAAAGTATTAAGTACCCACTGTTTTGAACGCTTTATTGAGTTCAATGCTACATCTAATAGTACACCATCGCTAATTATTAAACTTGGAGGGTCTATAGATTGCTTATTTAAATTTAAATCACCGTTAGTAACAGGTCTACTGTCATACTTTTGATAGAACGATATCTTACCAGTAGTTTCCACTATAGCAAATTGAACTTCATTTAAATCGAATATACCTTCACCTCTTAAAGATTCCATAATATCATCTATGGTGTATCTTAGTTTACGCATTTGAACTTGGTCTATTTTACCATCTTTAATTATTACTTTAGGTTTACCAGATATTAACTTTCTAAAGGTTCTATTTTTCAAGCCTATATAAGATACAAAAACATCTATTGCTACTATTATAGTCATGGGAATTATTCCAAACATCAAAGGAATGTCGCTATTTTCAATCGATATGGTCGCTATGTTAGATATTATTATTGTAACTGCAAACTCTGATGGTTGTAGTTCACCTATTTGTCTTCTACCCATTAATCTAATAGCAAACATTGTGGCAGTATATATTATCAAAGAACGCATTGCAACTTGATACATATTAAAAAAATCCCCCTTAGTTCAACACATACCAATATATAACATTAGTATACCCTAACTTTTGAATATAATTCAAAAAGTAAAAATTATATTTGGAAATACTTTGAAAAATATTGAAAATCACAATAAAAAAATACACTAAACCTATTGAAAAACTAAAATCATTGTGATATAATTATAGTTGAAATAGTTAAATTCCTTTGGGAATTAAATAAATTTTATCAAAAAGGACTGAATTTGAAATGGAAATAAAAATTCAACTTACTGAAAATCCAAAGCAAAAACCAACTGATGAAAGTAAATTAGGTTTTGGTCACATATTTACCGACCATATGTTCATGATGGATTATGATACTGGAAAGGGTTGGCACGATGCTAGAATAGTACCTTATGGACCTTTATCTATCTACCCATCATCTATGTGTTTGCACTACGGTCAAACAGTTTTCGAGGGGTTAAAGGCTTACAGAACTGCTGACGGAAGTATTCAATTTTTCCGCCCAGATGAAAACTTCAAGCGTTTAAACGTTTCTAATGAAAGATTGGTTATACCTCAAATTAATGAGCAAGATTGCTTACAAGCATTACATACACTTGTTAATATCGATAAAGATTGGGTTCCTCATACTGAAGGTACTTCCTTATACATTAGACCTTTTATTATAGCTGATGACCCATTCCTTGGCGTTAAACCTGCTGACCATTATATCTTTATGATTATAATGTCACCATCTGGTCTATACTACTCATCTGGTTTAGACCCTGTAAATATCTACGTTGAAACTAAACACGTTAGAGCCGTTCGTGGTGGTATGGGTTATACTAAGACTGGTGGTAACTATGCAGCATCTTTAATTGCTCAAGATGAAGCTCACAAGCAGAACTACTCTCAAGTTCTATGGCTAGACGGCGTTGAACAAAAGTATATTGAAGAAGTTGGTGCTATGAATATCTTCTTTGTTATAAATGGCGAAGTTGTTACTCCTGCACTACATGGTTCTATACTAAGTGGTATTACTAGAAAATCTGCTATTGAAGTATGTAAGGCAAAGGGTTATAAGGTATCTGAAAGAAGAATTTCTATTCAAGAAGTCGCAGACGCTTTCGATAACGGTCAACTTACTGAATGTTTCGGAACTGGTACTGCTGCAGTTATCTCACCTGTTGGTCACTTAAAGTGGGGCGACAAGGTTATGGAAATTAATAATAATAAGATTGGTCCTATATCTCAAATGCTCTACGATACCATGACTGGTATACAATGGGGCAAGGTTAAAGATACTTTCGGTTGGATTCACCCTCTTAAACCTTTAGATGAACTTAAATAGTATTATAAATTTTAATTTATTCGATATTTTAGGCGTGATTTTTTCCACGCCTAAAACTATATTTGGTGATTTTTTATGTTAATAAAATCTATAGTTAAGTATAAGGGTAGTACCTATGAAGTATCTTTTTTGGACTATGACTGCATATACTTAAACAGTGAAACGATACTCCAATTTGGATTGACCTCTAACATGAATATATCCATTGAAAGATTAAACCAAGTGGTATATGCCGATACTCTTAGAAAAGCTAGAGAAAGAGCGTTATATCTGCTAGATTATAAAGACTATTCTTATATTCAACTCTATGAAAAGTTAGAGGTAACTTATCCACAAGATATATGCTTAGATGTACTATCTAAATTGGTTGAATTAGGAATTATCAACGATAACAGATACGCTAAAAATCTTGCTGAAAGATTGATATTAGTAAAAAAATACGGCTCATATAGAGCCATTAGAGAACTTACTCTAAAAGGTATAGATAAGGATTTGGCTGAGGAAGTAGTATCTTATTACGATGATACTCAACTGGAACGCCTTGAAGATTTAATCAATAGTAAGTATTCAAGATATCTTGTAGATGACAAAGGCTTAAATAAAGTCAAAAATGCTCTAGTACGCTTAGGATATTCCTATGATTTAATTAATCAAGTATTGGATTGATGAGGTGAACCTATTGAAATACATCAAAGAAATATTTGCAAAGTATGATAGTCAATGTATTAGAGTATATCAGGCATACAATCCGACTATAGCCCATGAGGCAGTTAAACTACAAACCTTTGGCGATAGTTTTAACTTAAATCGCATGACTTGGATAAAACCATCTTTTTTATGGCTGATGTATCGTTCTAATTGGGGAACTAAAAAAAATCAAGAGTGCATATTGGCTTTGGATATCTACAGAAAAAGTTTTGACGAACTACTTAAAAAAGCCGTCCTAACCTCACCAGATACTAAAATATATGATGGCTCTCAATGGGAAAAAGCCTTTAAAGAAACGTCTGTATACTGTCAATGGGATACCGACAGAAATGTAAATGGTAACGTCTTAAACAGAACGGCTATTCAAATAGGTCTAAAAGGCGATATCTTAAAAGATTTAATAACTAATGGAATATATAAAATTGAAGATTTAACTCCATTAGTTAGAAAATGGAATGACCAACGCAAAATTGGAAAGTTAAACTCTAAAAATCTTCCAGTTGAAAAGTTATACTCAATTGAAGATAAGTCTATTAGAAATCGCTTGGGTATGTAATAGTTAGAAGAAATGAAAGGATTTTTTAAATTATGGCAATTAAAGTCTGTATGGTATCACTAGGTTGTAGCAAAAATCTAGTGGATAGTGAAAGAATGTTGGATAAAATTAGAAAACATGGCTACGAACTCGTAGTAGAATACGGCGAAAGCGATGTGGCTGTAGTAAATACTTGTGGATTTATTCAATCGGCTAAAGAAGAAGCTATTGAAACTATCTTAGAGATTGCTAAACTAAAACAAGAAGGAACTATTAAAAAAATAATAGTCACTGGTTGTCTAGTAGAACGCTACAAGGAAGAATTAGCTAAAGAGTTCCCAGAAGTAGATGCTGTATTAGGTATTGGCAATCAAGAAGATATTATCGACGTTATTGATAAGGTTCTACATGGTCAACACGTTGTAACTTTCGATGATAAGTATAGACTTCAATTAACAGGTAATAGAATTATCAGTACTTTACCATTCTTTGCATACTTAAAAATCGCTGAAGGTTGCTCCAATAGATGCTCTTACTGTGCTATCCCAGATATTAGAGGTAACTACAGAAGTGTTCCTATGGAAGATATCTTAAAAGAGGCTAACTGGTTAGCAGATAACGGCGTTACTGAATTAATCGTTATCGCTCAAGATACTACTCGTTATGGTTACGACCTCTACAAAGAATACAAACTACCTCAACTTTTAAAAGAACTCTGCAAAATTAATAACCTCAAATGGATTAGAGTTCTATATTGCTATCCTGAAAAGATTACTGACGAACTCTTGAACGTCATAGCAAATGAAGATAAAATTGTTAAGTATATGGATATTCCTATTCAACACTGTAATGAAACTGTATTGAAAAATATGCGTCGTGGTGGTAATGAACAAAAACTTCGTGAGTTATTTAATCACATTAGAGAGGTTATTCCTAATATAACTATTAGAACTACTCTAATTACTGGTTTTCCTCAAGAAACTGAAGAACAGTTTACTCAACTTGCCGAATTTGTCAAGGAAATGCACTTCGATAGGTTAGGTTGTTTCCCATACTCTCAAGAAGAAGGTACTCCTGCTGGTGAAATGGACGGTCAACTTGATGAGGAAACTAAAAATCATAGAGCAGAAATAATCATGCAACAACAAGAACTATTTATGGAAGAAAATAATGAAAAGAAACTAAATACCATCGTAGAAACCGTAGTTGAAGGTTTCGACAAATGGGCTGAATGTTACTTCGGCAGAACTACCGCTGATGCTCCTGATATTGATGGTAAGATATTCTTCTCTAGTGACGATAAACTATCCATTGGACAGTATGTAAAGGTTGAAGTTACTGACATTATTGACTATGATTTATGTGGAATGGTGGTATCTGAATGAAATTAAATCTACCTAATAAACTAACTCTAATGAGAGTTATATTAGTACCATTCTTTGTATGGGCTTTCCTTATGAAATGGTATGTAGTCTCTTTGATACTCTTTGCAGTAGCATCTATTACAGACTTCTTAGATGGCTATATTGCTAGAAAGAATAATCTAGTAACAAACTTTGGAAAGTTCTTAGACCCCCTAGCTGATAAAGTTCTAGTAATATCTGCATTAGCCTGTTTTACAGATGTTGGCTTGATAAATTGCGTTCCTTTGATTATTATAGCCTCTAGGGAATTTATGGTATCCGGTTTAAGACTAATCGCTAGTGGTGAGGGAGTGGTTATCCCTGCTGGAATGTCGGGAAAGTTAAAGACTGCCTTTACTATGGTATCGATAATATACATTCTAATGTACTGCATATTAGGATTATCTAACGGTGTGCCTTATGTGATACTTCAAGTTTTAGTTTGGATATCTGTCGCTTTGACTATCTACTCTGGTTGTGAGTATCTAAAAGGTTGTTGGAAGTACATCAAAGAAGAATAGTATAATATATCTTTTAAATATGCACAAAATCGGAACGTCTAAACGTTCCGATTTTTATATATTATTAGTCACCTAATTTTAAAAAATAGGTTGACTTATTTAAAAACTTATGATATAATATCATCATAATAAAGATACTTCAAGGAGCGATTATATATGAAAAGTAAATTTCAAATTAGAGATATGACATTAATTGCTATGTTTACAGCATTATCGGCAGTGGGAGCTTTTATAAAGATTCCAACACCAATAGTGCCATTCACCTTACAGATAGTGTTCACTTGTTTAGCTGGACTAATCTTGGGAAAAAATAAAGGTGGTTTAAGTGTGGCTCTATATGTGCTACTGGGTCTATTCGGATTGCCTATATTCACAAAAGGTGGTGGATTTAATTATGTATTTGAAACTACTTTCGGATATCTAATTGGATTTGCTATAGGTGCTTATGTAACTGGTGCGATTGCTCATGCTAAAGAAAATCCATCTCTATTAAGATTAATATGTGCTACTATGGTTAATCTAATAATAGTATACTCTTTTGGTTGTATATATGGATATTTTATCTTAAACTATGTAAATCATGTTGAATATGGTGCTAAAGCTATAATAGCTGCCTTTGTAACACCATTTATAGGTCCAGATTTCTTACTATCTATATTTACGGCTTGTTTTACTAAAAAGTTGTTACCAATATTAGAAAAGCAGTTCCAATTAGCATACTAATACCATCAATACAATAATAGATAAAAAACTCATCAAATATTTGATGAGTTTTTTTTATAACATTTTTTACTTATCTTTAGGTTTAAATATTAAGGACATCAATAGACCAAATAGCAAAGATGCCGTTATTCCTGCCGATGCTGACGTTAAACCTCCCATAAGAACACCTAAAAAGCCATCTTTATCGACAGATTTACGAACTCCTTCAGCTAATGTGTGACCAAATCCCAACAGTGGAACACTAGCCCCAGCACCTGCAAAATCCACTAAAGGCTTGTACCAACCAAATGCAGATATTATTACTCCTGCAACTACATATGATACTAGTATTCTTGCTGGAGTTAATTTAGTATAATCTATTAATAGTTGACCTATTGCACATATGATACCACCTATTATAAAAGCCCATATATAATCCATAATAGTAAATCACTCCTTAAAAGTATCATGAGATAGGTGTATTAAGTGTGTTATTGCTGGAATACTTTCACCCTGTTGAAGCATCATAGGGGACATTAATGCACCTGTAGACATAAATAGTACGTTTTTAAACTCTCCCGATTGAATTTTAGGCAACCAATATCCACAAAGTATACTAGCCGAACACCCACAACCAGAACCCCCTGCGTGTTTATCTTGACGGTCTATATCGAACATCATTACACCACAATCGGCGTGTTGATTAGAAATATCGATACTATCTTTTTGAAGTAGTTCTATTAGAAGTTTACTACCTATTAGACCTAAATCGCCAGTAACTATATAGTCAAAATCTGCTGGTTTGTAACCAGTATCTTTAAGATAGGTTTTAATAGTATCTGCTGAAGATGGTGCCATCGCTGAACCCATATTATTTACATCTGTTATACCCAAATCGACTATTTTTCCTATGCAACCACCTACTATATAAGGTGGTTGCTTTTGATTACTCACCACTACTGCTCCAGAGGCAGTACAAGTCCATTGCGAAGTTGGAGTTCTTTGACCTCCATAAGATATTGGAAATCTAAATTGACGCTCTGCCGTCGAAAAATGCGAAGATGTAGCACACACTATATTTTCTGCTAAAGAATTATCCATGCTCATCGATGCTAATAGTATGCCCTCTGTCATAGTAGAACACGCACCGTATATCCCAAAGAATGGAATCTCTAAATCTCTAATTCCGTAGGTAGTGCTAGTACATTGATTAATTAAATCACCTGAAAACATAAAATCTATGTTATTTGTAGTCAAATTAGCCTTTTCGATTGCTCTTTGTATAGTTTGACATTGCATAGTACTTTCTGCTTTTTCCCAAGAGTCCTGTCCAAAGTGACTGTCTTGTTCTATGACATCAAAATAGTCACCAAGAGTTCCATCGCCCTCGTCTTTGCCCACCGTAGAGGAGTATGCTCTTATGTTAGGTGGCGTAGTGAACAGCATACTCCTATTTGATAACTTTTTAGACATATTTCTTTAAATCACTCCTTACAAATATAAGTGATATTATTATTGCCTTTAATCGTAAATATTACACCTAAAAAATTTTTTTTGAAATTTTTTTTATATGTATCTATTGATGCATATTTTACCCCATTTTTCCCCCTATTATGAAAGGACTTTTAATCCTTTTAATTTTAAACTTCTGGAGGTGTTTTCTTTGAACGATAAAAGTAATCTTATTTGGAAAGGTTTTGAACGTCTTGCTTTTGGAAATATCAATGATGCTACATTCCTTGTGTTTAGTGAGGAACTTCCTCCACCTAGCACCATAGCCAAGTTGGATTTATTTAACGTTTCTGAATTGAAAAGAATTAAGGGTGGTGGGGTGGAGATTAAAATTTTCGATAGACAAAAGGCTCTTGAAAAAATGTTAGAATACTCTAGCTCTATGGATAACTCTGTTACTGCTAAAAATCTAATGGACGCTCTCTGCTCCTCTAGTGATGCTGGTGATACTCTTGAAGATTGACAAGCTATCACAAAAACAGTTGCTCACTCTAAAATGGTGGAACTTAAAAAAGTACTCATCTTATGATGCTATTATCTGCGATGGTGCTATACGTTCTGGTAAAACTGTTTCCATGTCTTTAGGATTTATCTTGTGGGCTATGTGTAAGTTCAAAAATGGAACTTTTGCCCTATGTGGTAAGACCGTTACATCACTTAGACGTAACGTTATTACTCCACTTTTGGAAACTCTAAACGGTTTGAACTTTACTTGCTATGAAAAAGTTAGCAAAAACTATTTTGATGTTTCTATATGTGGTATAAGTAATAGGTTCTATCTGTTTGGTGGTAAAGATGAAGGTTCATCTGCATTAATACAAGGAATTACTCTCTGCGGAGTGTTCTTTGATGAGGTCGTTTTAATGCCACGTTCATTTGTAGAACAGGCTCTTGCTAGATGTTCTGTAAATGGTTCTAAGTTGTGGTTTAACTGTAACCCCGATAATCCATATCATTGGTTCTATCGTGAATGGATTTTAAAATCTAAGGAGAAAAATGCCCTATACTTGCACTTTACTATGGAAGATAACCCCTCTCTCTCCCATAAGATTAAAGAACGCTATAAACGTATGTATTCGGGCATATTCTACGATAGGTTTGTATTAGGTAAATGGACTATATCTAGTGGAGTAGTATATCCTATGTTTGATGTAAAACATCATGTAGTTAATACACTCCCCACCAACTTCAGTAGATACGTTGTATCTTGTGATTATGGTATTATCAATCCGACGTCTATGGGGCTTTGGGGACTAAATGATGGCATCTGGTTTAGAATTAATGAATACTATTACAACTCAAAAGAAAACTATAACAAACTTCATACCGATGAGGAATACTATCAAGCCTTAGAGCAACTAACCGATGGCTTGAATATTGAAACAGTAATAGTCGACCCATCGGCAAGTAGTTTTATTGAGTGCATTAGGCGACATAATCACTTTAACGTTACTAAAGCTAATAACGATGTCCTAAACGGCATTAGACGTGTTAGTGATGCTTTAAATCAAGATTTAATACTGTTTTCCAATAGGTGTAGCAGTTCTATTAAAGAGTTCTCGCAGTATTGCTGGAACGAAAAATTAAACGATACTCCTATTAAACAACACGACCACGCTATGGACGATATTAGATACTTTGTAACTTATGCCTTAAATTCTAATACTATTGATGACTTCTTTTGCTACTCTTTGCCCAGAAATTAAATCTTTGGAGGTGATTTTTTTTAATGAGTATACTATCATGGTTTAAAAAATCTAATAGTGATGAGCCAGTTCTATTACAAACGGGAAGGCAATCCAATTGCAACCCACTAGATATATATAACTCTGTAGAACTTAACGAAAAACTTCTATACGATAATATAAGGTATGCTATTCCTTTAATAGATGCCTCTATATCTAAGATAGTTCGTCTAAGTGGTGGTTTAATAGTAACTTGCTCCGATAGTAGATATCAACCACTTTTAGATGACTTTATTGAGAACGTTCCAGTAGGTGCTACTGGAAAATCCCTTGGAACTTTCATGGATTGCTATTTAGATAGTCTACTAACCTACGGTAACGCCATCGGAGAAATTTTAATCAATAAAAAGACTGGTCAAATTGTAGGATTATCTAATGGAAACATTGCAGACGTTCAAGTAACGCTTGGAAAATCTCCTTTAGATAAAGTATTCTATATTAAAGGCGAAAAGCAACCTATTCCAATGCCACAATTGATACTATTTTCATCTATAAACAATATAAGTGGCGAAGTTTTAGGTAGGTCGGTACTTCGTGGACTTCCTGCATTGAGTAATATCCTGCTTAGAATATATGAGTGTATCGGTCAAAACTTCGACAGAGTTGGAAACGTTCGATATGCTGTAACCTACAAGCCATCTTCCGATAGTTCTGATAGAATGTTCTCTAAAGAACGTGCTATGCAGATTGCTAAAGAATGGTCAGACGGTATGACATCGGCACACAATGGACAAGTTAAAGATTTTATATCCGTTGGTGATATAGATATCAAGACTATTGGTGCAGATAATCAAATAATAGATACTGAAATTCCAGTTAGACAACTTCTTGAACAGTTGTTGTCAAAGTTATCAATTCCACCGTTTTTGTTAGGATTGTCTTGGTCATCTACTGAGAGAATGTCCTCACAACAAGCCGATATGCTAACTTCAGAACTTGAATACTACAGACGTGTATTAACTCCTACCGTCAAAAAGATTTGCTTAGCATATCTACGAAGTATAGGCTGTAACTGTTCAATAAAAGTAGATTGGGTAAATATAAATCTACAAGACGAAGTGGAACTAGCTGACGCTAGACTTAAAAACGCTCAAGCTCTACAGATAGAAACTGAACTAGGTTCAGTTAATATAGATTAATTTGGAGGTATTTTTATGTTCGATAATATTAAATTAGAAAAAGGATTATACAATCTTTCAGGTAAAAACTTCATTGACGCTCTTGAAGAGGCTGACCCTAGCGAAAACTATGTAGGTACTCCTATGGAAAAGTTAGATGCCTTTGAACGTCAACTAAAAAGATTTGATATCAAAGTAAATGGTCCTCATTGTGATAAGGTTGAAAAGTTCTTTTCTACTACCGAAACTGCTGTACTATTTCCTGAATATATGAAAAGATGTATCGTGCAAGGTATTGAAGATAGTAAACTGGGTGAATTGATAGCCGTAAAAACTATAGTAAATGCTACAGTATACAAGGGACTATCTATTACAGATGCTTCTAGTTATAGTGCTACTATATCTGCTGGAACTCTTATTCCAGATAGTACCATTAGCGAAACTTCTACCACTTATGATATCAAAAAGTTTGCTAGATTGATTAACTGTCCTTATGAAATCATTAGACAACAAAACCTAGATGTCTTTGGTCTACAACTTAGAGTTATTGGCAGAAAGATTGGTTTTGGTATCTATTCAAAGGCACTAAGTGCCATTACAGATAGTGCATCTGCAATAACTATAAGTGGTTCTGCACTAGCATATAGCGATTTAATTAATCTATTTGGACAGTTTACAAACTATAATGTAACTACTATTATAGCATCTCCTACCGTGTGTGCTAAGATTTTACAACTAAGTGAGATATCCGACCACTGCTGTTGCACTAACAATAATAATGAGATTATTCTACCATTTGGTGCAAAGCTAATCAAATCCACTATGGTAGCAGATACCAAAATACTAGCCATAGATAAAAACTTCGCTATTGAGTATGTAACCACTTCTGATATATATATGGAAACTGATAAGGTTATAAACAGACAGTTAGATTGTCTATCTGTTAGTGTACCATGTCTATTTAGAGCCTTAGTAACCGATGCTATGAAAGTTTTAAATCTAACTAAGTAGTAATATAAAATACGTTCGGAACGTCAGCGTTGGCGTTCCGAAGTTTAAATAAAGTTTTAAGGAGAGATTTATATGCCAGATACTACACTTCTGGAAAAATTAAATAACTTTACTAGACGTGAACTATCTCAAGATGAAGTGTACATCTTTGATGTAATTCTATGCGATAACGATATCGACCGTGACAATGAGGCTTTTTCCGATAACGCTTTAGATACTATGCAAAAATTATTCATAGGTAAAACTGGAATTTTTGACCATAACGCTAAAGGTAGCAATCAAACCTCTAGGATTTTTGATACTCAAGTAATCTTAGATGACGTTAAAACTACTAAGTTCGGAAAGCCTTATAAGTGTCTAAAAGCCAACGCATACATGGTAAGAACGTCATCTAACCAAGATTTAATCAAGGAAATAGATGGAGGCATTAAAAAAGAAGTAAGTGTATCATGTAGTGCAAAGAGCCATAAATGTTCAATATGTGGCGTAGATAGATATGAAAAGAGTTGTAATCATATACAAGGCAAGTACTACGGTGGAAAGCTATGCTATACTATCTTAGATGACATTTCCGATGCTTATGAATGGAGCTTCGTAGCTGTACCTGCTCAAGTGAACGCTGGAGTTACTAAACGTTTTGGTACTTTGGATAGTCCATCTGTAGATAATTTAGAAAATCCGTTACTATGTGATATCAAAGAGGATTTAAAAAAAGATATCATAAGGTTAGGTTTTCTAAAAAATGATACCAACGAAATATTAGAAAAGCACATGGATATGCTATCCATAGATGAGTTAATAACTATAAAAAAAGATTTACTATCTAAGCCTACGCCAACTGAAGATATATTTTCACAACTTAAAGTTAATAAATCCAGTAAGCAAGAGCATCTTAATGAGTTCAAACTTTAAGGAGTGATATACTTTGAATACTCAAACTATAAACGAACTATTTAAACTCTATTCGGGAGTAAGTGACGTATCGGAATATACGCAAGTAGTACAGTCAGCCATTAGCGATGTCACTAATATGTTGATATTCAGTTTACATTCCACGGACGAAAGACTTAACTATGTATGTGGTTCACTAGCGAACTTAAAGTATCAACAGTTTATGGCATCTAGGGATAGGCTTAACTATACCTATGCAGGAACGGTATCGCAAAAACACGATGGCAAAGACCAACTAACCGATGCGTATAATATGTTTTATAGTTATCTAGCGACGGTTAAAGATATTATCAAAGATGATAACTTCTACTTTGAAGGTGTTTAAAATAGTTAGGAACGTCTTAAAAAAAAGACGTTCCTAAAAGTTAATTAGGAGGATATAATATGTCGATATTAACCCAAATAAAGAGTACTTTAGAAAACGTATCACCAATAGATGTGTATTTGGAATATGATAATACTTCAATAGCATCTAAAGGGGAAAGATTTGTAATAGTAGGAATATCATCAAGTGAAACTTCTTACGATATTCAAAACTCTACCAATAACTTTTCTAAAGATACCATATCAATTAGTATAAAGGTAGTAATGCCATCTAATGTGAATAACGATACTATAAACAACTACTTTGATAACTATATCATGACACCATTAATGAAATCCACAACGTTTAATATACTATCGTTAAAGAAAGATACTCCACAATACACGAAGTATCTAAACAAGTTGCAACTAGATAGCACTATACTATTGGAATGTTTATCCAACTTTGATTAGGAGGTTTTTATTATGAATAGAACATACTCAAGGACTCATAACAAAGTAAATCTAAATGGATTAACTTTTGAAGTCATATCTTACAAGATAGACCATGTTAAAACTATATCCAGTTACATTACCATGTCCAATGATACTGGAATGTATATCAATGGAGTAAAACCTTACGTTATGACTTTAAAAGGATTTTTCCCAAAATCCAATGGAGGAAGTATCTTATCAGCCCTAGAGGAACTACTTCAAACGCAGAACGGAATTACATTTACCATGAACGGTATAACTTTCCAAAACGTTCAACTAAGCAGATACTCTTTTAAAGAAGTTTTATCTAACATATACCAAGAGTTTGAAATATCCTTTATGGGAGCGATAAGTTTCAATACAACATCGGAGGACGCTTAAAATGAGTAATAATGTAACTTTAAAACTAACTACAAGTAGTAATGTGGAATATACTTTTTCAGATATACTATCATTTAAGGTAGTAAAGGAATACTATACACCATATAGTACATTAACAGTACAAGCAGTATATCCAGTAGAAACGGGAAACCTATACAAAAAAGTAGAACTAATACTAAATAACAAAGTAATCCATAGTGGTTTAGTAGATACCTCTACAGTAAATAGGATATCCGATTTTAAGACTATAACTATAACATCAAAGAGTTTCACGGTGTTACTATGTCAAAACCAACTTGCTCCAGAGTTAAAGAACAACGTAAGTTTAAGTTCGCTAATAGATAGTTTTATAAGTATCCCAGAGATTTCACATGAAGATAATCAAGAGGTTGTGAACTATATCTATATAAAGAACGCCTCTACATTATGGGACGCAGTAATAAATTTAACTCACAAGATTAATTCAGGACACCCATATGTACGAGAAAATAACAAAGTAATGGTATCACTTAAAGATGATGCTAACATATTGCAACTAAATCAAAGTAAGGTAATATCCACTGGAACGGTTTTAGATACCACTAAAATAATAAGTGACATTCATATGCAAGATATTGAAGGAAACTATAGTACTTACAATCTAAACAATGAATACGCTAGTAACTTGAACATTGTACGTCATAAGCATATCGATTTGGATAGGCAATACTTAAGCAATCCACAAGATGCCCTTATCCATAAGATAAACTTTTCTATGCGTGGATACTATTCAGTATATGCCACCTATATAGGATATTCTAATGAGGATATTGGAGATTATGTATCTTTTTATAACTACTATCCAAAAAGTAGGATATCCAAACTAGAGATTACTGGCAATAACGGAAGTGTTACAACTAAAGTCTACGCATATACAGATAACTATCTATCTTATGATAAAAATTAAAAAGGCAGATAGAAAATCTGCCTTAATAAGATATATATAATATTAATATTAATAAGCCTTGCCCCAATAAACCATATGTTTAGCAGGTTTACCACAACAAACGCAAACATCGGAAAGATGTTCTTGAGCTAGAGGAATACATCTTGAACCGACACCAGTTTTTTCTTTAACAAAGTCTTCACAAGCCTCATCGCCACACCACATAGCTTTTATAAAGCCGTCGCCGTTAGTTTCTAAGGTTTTAACTATTTCGTCCATAGATGTACAAGTGTAAGTTCTGTTTTCTCTATTTTCAAGAGCATTTTGGAACATACCATCACGAACTTCAACCAACTTATCTTGAATAACTTGTTCAAGATTATCTAAGCTAACAATAGTTTTTTCTCTATTATGACGTGTAACTATTACACATTGATTAGCCTCTATATCTTTAGGACCTAGTTCAACTCTAATAGGAACGCCTTTCATTTCATACTCAGCGAACTTCCAACCTGCGGAGTTTTTAGTATCATCTAGTTTAACTCTAACGCCACTAGATTTTATCTTAGTAAGAAGTTCATTAGCCTTATCAAGAACGCCCTCTTTTTGTTGAGCGATTGGCACTATTACTACTTGAATTGGTGCTACTGCTGGAGGTAATACCAAGCCGTTATTATCACCATGAGTCATTATTATAGCACCTATTAGACGTGTAGTAACTCCCCAACTTGTTTGGAATGGAATGGATTTTTTATTTTGCTTATCAGTAAACTCTATACCGAATGCTTTAGCGAAACCATCGCCAAAGTAGTGAGAAGTACCAGCTTGTAGGGCCTTACCATCGTGCATAAGAGCCTCTATGCAGTAAGTAGATACCGCACCTGCAAACTTATCGCTTTCGGTCTTTTGTCCTTGAACTACTGGCATAGCTAAATATTCTTCGCAGAACTTAGTATAAACGTTCAACATTTTAATAGTTTCTTCAATAGCCTCTTCGGCAGTAGCATGGATAGTATGACCTTCTTGCCATAAGAACTCTCTTGAACGTAAAAAAGGACGAGTAGTCTTTTCCCAACGAACTACATTAACCCATTGATTATATAACTTAGGTAAATCTCTGTAAGAGTGAACTACATTAGCATAATGTTCACAAAATAGTGTTTCAGAGGTAGGTCTAACGCAAAGTCTATCTTCAAGTTTCTCAGAACCACCATAAGTAACCCAAGCTACTTCAGGAGCAAAACCTTCAACATGGTCCTTTTCTTTTTGGAGTAGACTCTCTGGAATAAATAGAGGCATACAAACATTTTCATGACCAGTATCTTTAAACATACCATCTAAAATTTTTTGAATATTTTCCCAAATAGCATATCCATAAGGACGTATTACCATACAACCTTTAACGCTAGTATACTCAACCAATTCAGCTTTTTTAACTATATCGGTATACCACTTAGCGAAATCCTCGTCCATAGAGGTAATAGCGTCCACCATTTTTTCATTTTTAGCCATTGTTATTAACATCTCCATTATCATTTAAAGTGTTGTTATCGTGTGGGATAACTTTTTTATCATCAAATTCTCTACGAGCCTTTTCCTGTTCATAGAGTTTGTCCATATCTAATTGATGGTTTCCATCAAAAGGACTTCTAACTAGATATAGTCTTTCATCTTCTGGTGATTTAGGGTGTTTTTTTCTGTAATCTTGAGCAAACTTTTCTATGCTTTTAGCGACCTTTGGAGTCAAAACCAAAGCAATATATATAACTAATAGTATACCCATAGTCATTCCGAAGAATTTCAATACTGTAACAATAGAAAATTCCAAATAAAGCTCCTCCCTTAACCAAAAAAGATACTCTTAATATTATACTATATTTAAACTGTTCTGTAAAGATACTTATTCAAAAAAAGTCTTATAGATATGTATGACAAATAAAAATTTTTTGCATATAATAAAAATATGATTAAAACGGCTAACTATTGGGAAAAATATAACTACAAACAATAAAATGCTTAATAGGGCAAACCTTATAAAATACATTAAATACTTTTTGGGAGTGATAAATTATGTCTAACATTAAACGTGGTGAAATATATTATGCCGACCTCAGTCCAGTAGTAGGTTCAGAACAAGGTGGCGTAAGACCAGTACTTATTATCCAAAATGATGTAGGCAATAAATATAGTCCTACAGTGATAGCAGCAGCCATTACAAGTCGTCATGATAAGGCTAAGCTACCCACTCATATTGAACTAAACGCATCGCAATATGGATTAGCTAAAGATAGCGTTGTACTTCTTGAGCAGGTTCGCACCCTAGATAAGCAACGCTTAAAAGAACGCATGGGTTCTTTAGATAATACTTCTATGAATAGAGTAAATAATGCTCTATCTATAAGTTTTGGTCTTATGTAACATTTTGACATATAGTTATCTAGTAGATAACGTTATCATAGATTAAAAAAATCGGAGTAGGTATAACCACTCCGATTTTATTTTAGACTAACAAAAAAAGTGTAGATATAAAATCTACACTTTTATGACCCGTACGGGAATTGAACCCATGATTACGCCGTGAAAGGGCGTCGTCTTAACCTCTTGACCAACGGGCCAGTTTGCCAAAGTAGTTTGGCATCTACTTATATTTATTAAAAGAAAAGAAAAAATAAGATGCAGATAATTTTAAACACTAAGTGCATCTTAAATGACCCGTACGGGAATTGAACCCATGATTACGCCGTGAAAGGGCGTCGTCTTAACCTCTTGACCAACGGGCCTTATTAAATGGCTGTAGTGGGATTCGAACCTACGACCTTTCGGGTATGAACCGAGCGCTCTAGCCAACTGAGCTATACAGCCATATTTTTTACTTGTTTGTCTTGCGACTATATTAGTATATACTATAACTGAAAAAAAGTCAAGCATTTTTTGAAACAAAAATCAAGTTTGTGAGATATCACAAACTTGATTGATATAATTAAATATATTTATGCAACATTACTAACTTTTCTTTTTAGCTACAGTGAATACATTTTCTTCAAGAATATCATAGTTACTATCTATACTATTTATATTATAGAAAACTCTATATTGAGGTAGAGTAACAGTAGAATAAGCAAACTCAAAGCCAGAGGAAGTATAGTCAAAGTCATAGATAATACCTTCATAAGTTCCACCAAGAGTTTGGTCGAAAATACTATCAACATCTACAATTTTGTAGCCAGATGAACTACCATTTTTTAATTTATCCAAATTGGAATAGTTTAAACTAACACTAGCACTAGCCAACTCAGTACTCAATACGTTTTGAACGGTTTTAGCATCAGCAAGAGCCTGTTTAGCTTTAGCCTTTTGAATATAACCCATCATATTAGGAACTAGTATAGATGCCAATACACCAATTATAGCAATTACAACTATCAATTCTACCAAAGTAAAACCTTTTAATCTATTTGTTTTCATATAAAAGCCTCCTTAAACGTTTAAGACCATAAAAAATTCCAACTTTATAATTATAGTATATCATTGTAGATTTAAAAAGTCAATACAAAACTTTAAAATTTAACATTTATATAATAAGTAATAACTTTAGTGATACAAAATATACAAAATGTAAAATATTCTTTAAATTATAAATTATTCACATATATATGAACCAAATTTTAGTTAATTAACCAATTGACTTACTAATAATATCCATGGTATAATTAAAAAAACTTTTAAGGAGGCGTTATTATGCACTTTAGAAAAGCATTAGCTTTTACTTTATCTTTGAGTTGTATAGTACCAACATCTGTTATGATTATGAATAATGAAAGTTCAATCGTATCCACATATGCTTACGATACATTTCAAGATTTCACATATTCAAAAATTGGTAGCAGTGGTAATGTTACAATACTTAGCTATACTGGTACGGATACTAATGTAGTAATTCCATCTACTATAACTGATGAATTTGGTCAAACCTATACAGTAACAGAACTACAAGATGGCATTTTTAAGGATAACGTTAAAATAAAAAGCGTGACTTTACCTAATACTATAACAAGTATCGCATACACGTTTAAAGGTTGTACTGCTTTAGAAACTGTTATCTTTGAAGATAATGCAACCTTAGAAACTATAAGTAATCATGCTTTTGATGGTTGTACTAGTTTAACTACTATAAATCTACCAAAAACTTTGAAAGATATAAATATAATGGCATTTTACAATTGTAAATCGCTAAAGAGTATAGATTTACCTGCTAATCTAAAGACAATAGGTCAAGAGGCTTTCACAAATAGTGGCTTAACTTCTTTAATGCTACCCGATAAACTATCTACCGTTGGAGGTTCTGCATTCCAAAATTGCACATCTTTGAAAACTTTAACTATAGAAGATGGTTCTAAAGTAAGACTAGATACAAGTTGTTTCGAGGGTTGTTCTGCTCTTGAAACTGTAGACTTAGGCACTACTATTGAAGAACTTCCTAATAGTGTATTCAAAGGTTGTTCCTCTTTGACTACTATAGATATTCCTAAGTATATTGATATAATTCCTAAAAGTGCTTTTCAAGATTGCACATCTCTTACTACTGTAAACTTCTCTGATGAAGTAGTCGATATCTGGACGTATGCCTTTTATAACTGTACATCTTTAAAAGATGTTTCTCTACCTCCCGATATAAACAGAATATGTGCCTTCGCTTTTGCTAATTGCGATAGCCTTACTCACATAGATATTCCTACTACTGTTAGTGGTATATTTATCCGAACTGGTGCTTTTGCAGGTTGTAACTCTATGTACTATATTACTATACCTCAAGGAAATCTAGATGTTTCTTTTGAAAGCTATGCTTTGGGCTACGACTACTCTAAAATTAAAGATGATGAACTAGTAAATCCTACACTTATGGAAAACTTCACTATAGTTGGAGTTGTCGGCAGTAATACTCAAACCTATGCAGTTGAAAATAATATTCCTTTTATAGATATAGAAACTGGCGAACTCCCTGAAATTCCTGATAATCCTACTAAAAATAACTTCGTAAATGGCGTTTTCTGTGATGTAAATGGTGACGGCGTTGCTAATATAATAGATTTATTGATAGTAAAAAAGACCATCTTAGGTATGTAACCTCTTAACCTTAATTATATAGTTAATGAAACACTTCAAACTTTTGAAGTGATGATGCAAAATCGAACCTAATCTGTTCAGTGATAAAGGTTAATATTTCGGTAGTGTAGTCCATAATTTCGGTTATAGTTTTAGTATCTATATCCAATTGAATATCTGCGGGGTATCTAGTTTCTATGTAGTATCTGTTTAGCATGGTACACTTTTCCAACCATTGAGAAAAATGGGTATCACAAAGCATAGCTTGTTTACATAACCATGTTAGATTGTGTCCATCATATAGTCTATGCCTTTTAAATAGTAGATATCCTTTTAAAGATTTTTCAATACATTGCTGACAATGAAAAGCTACACTATTATAACATCTAACGTCCTCAAGTAGATTTTTAGCAGACATATAATCTAAATTAGAATAGAATAGCCAATCGAAGTAACGTCTGCTATCACCATCACGATAACCTCTCCCCATAGAGCCACACTCCTTGTGAGTATATTTTATATGCAAATGTTGAAGTATCTTCTTTAAGATATAACCATTCCGATGCTTTATATATTACTATATCGTATGGAATTTCACTGTCCACATCTAAGTAGATTTTACACTCTAATTCTGATATACTAGATATGTTATCATCTACTAATACGGCAATCTTAAAAGATATCAACTCATTTTGATTGTTTATCTTCTTACTGATTAATACTATTGCTTTGGGTTGGTATTTACTTCCAATAGCATCTGCTACGGTTTGAATTTCTTTTTCTACCATGATTAAAAAACTCCTTTCAACTATATATTATGTATATTATATACTATTTTTTTGTATTTTTCAAGATATTTTTATCTATTTTTAAAAAATATCTATAAAATATCGGAACGATTTTTTATCGTTCCGTATTGTGTACTATTATATAGTTTCTGTAGCGTGTCTGGTAACGTGACAGCCTACATTCACCGATACAGGCAAACCTGCAATATGCGTTGGAGCTTCCTCTATATTTACCGCTAATGCCGTGATAGTTCCTCCAAAACCTTGAGGACCTATTCCTAACTTGTTGATGTTTTCTAACATTTTACTTTCCAAATCGGCATATAGTGGCTTTGGATTTCTTATGGATACATCTCTACAGAGTGCTTTTTTTGCTAAGTATGCACAATGTTCAAAGTTTCCACCTATGCCCACTCCTACGACTATTGGTGGACATGGATTACTTCCAGCTTTAGAAATAGCATCTACTACAAAGTTTACTATATCTTCATGAGTTGCCGATGGTGTAAACATCTTCAATGCTGACATATTTTCTGAACCAAAACCTTTAGGACAAACATCAATTTTAACTTGGTCGCCATCTACTATGGTGGTGTGAATTACTGCAGGAGTGTTATCGTTAGTATTTACACGTTCCAAAGGGTCGCCTACTATGGATTTTCTTAAATATCCTTGAGTATAACCCTCTGCGACACCTTTATTTATTGCATCATAAAGGTTGCCACCTACAAAATGAACATCTTGACCTATTTCCAAAAATATTACTGCCATACCAGTATCTTGGCAGATAGCTATATGTTCATTTTTAGCAGATTGAATATTATCATATAAGTCGGAAAAAACGTTCTTACCTACTGGAGATTTTTCCTCATCTATAGATTTTTTAATCTTATCTTCAAGGCTTTTTGGTAGATATACATTAGCCTTAATACAAAGTTCTTTAACAGTATCTTTTACTTGTGATACTTCAATAGTACGCATATTAAAACAAGTCCTTTCAATGTATTGTTAGATTTCTTGATAAAATACGCCATCATTTATACAACCTACCACGAACTTTCCACCCCTAAGATGTGGAAATCTAAATTCGGGGTTTTGTTCGGGATATAGTTTTAATGTATATACACTATCAAATGTGACATAAGAAACATATGATATATAATGTTCTTTAGTCATTGGGTGATTGATAGTTATATACAACTCATCTTCTACAGATGTAATGTTCAACTTATGACTACTATCTATTGGTTGTAAACTCTGTTGATTTAGTATCTTACCACAACATGATACTTCTAAACTTTTACTACTTGTGATTAAATTACCACACTTCTTGCACATATAAAACTTTAAATTTTTCATATTTCCTCCAAGATTTATAATATTGTTATCTTTTGCTAAAAGGATATCTTTAACTGTAACACCTAATACTTTAGCTAATTCCGAAAGTATACTGACATCTGGACAACCTAAACCTCTTTCCCATTTGGATACAGTCTTATCACTGATATTTAACATATCAGCTAACTGCTTTTGAGTTAGCTTTAAGTCTTTCCTAGATTTTAAGATATACTTTCCAATCTTAATGCAATCCATTTAGAAAACTCCTTTCAGTTTGATAACAATATTATAGTATAAGTTTAGAAGTATTTCAATAAACGCTCCGTAGAGTTTTAATCTTGAATGATATTTCCATCAATCATAACTAGTGATGGTTCAATTGCTATGTCTAAAGGATTTCCGTCATAAAGTTGCAAATCTGCGTCCATACCTATGGATATATCTCCTACTAGATTTTGTATGCCAATAATCTCAGCAGAGTTACAAGTTATCGACTTTAAACCCTCCTCATACGATAAGCCACCTTTAATAGCCATCAATACAGATGTTGGAAGATATTGTATCGGTATTACCGAATGGTCTGTACATATCGATATCTTTACACCTTGATTATACAACTCACTTGGATTTTTAATGTCTAAGCCTTTCATTTCTGGCTTACACCTATCGCAGATTATAGGTCCACATATTACAGGAATATTCTCTCTTGCGATAATATCGGAAATTAAATAACCCTCTGTACCATGCACTATTACACCATCTAGATTGAACTCTTTACAAATTCTAATAGCAGTGCATATATCATCTGCACGGTGACAGTGAAAATGTGCCTTAATCTCTCTTTTTAATAACGGAATTAATGCCTCAGATTTTATATCAAATTCAGGAAGGTCATACTCTTCAGGATTTTTATTGTAATCTTCCACATCTTTAAGATATCTTTTAGCCTTATATAGTCCCTCTCGGATAATACTAACTGTAGCCATTCTAGTCATAGGCGTTTCGTTACGGTCGTTATATACCCTCTTTGGATTTTCTCCTAATGCGAACTTTATTCCAATAGGCTTAATAATCATATCATCGATACATCTACCATAGGTCTTTATAGCTACCATCTGTCCACCTACTGCGTTGGCACTCCCTGGGGTTACTACTACAGATGTTATTCCACGTTTTCTAGCCTCTTTAAAGCAGTAATCAAATGGATTAATACCGTCTATGGCTCTAAGTTGTGGCGTAAATGGGTCGGATTGTTCATTGCAATCGTCACCTTCAAAGTCAAGACCATCTTCCATAATTCCAATATGAGTATGAGCGTCAATAAATCCAGATATTAAGGTCTTGCCTTTAGCATCTATATTGTTTGAACCGTCGTTCAATGGAGGATTTCCATCACCTATGTTGGAAATTTTTCCATTTAGAACTTCAACCCAACCATTTTCAAAGAGAACTCTACCTTTAGAGATTATCTTTGCATTGAAAATTATCATAAATCTTCCTTTCTACTTGTCAATCAGTTGACAAGTTATCTACTTGCAAAGCACTTGACAAGTACTTGTCAAGATAATATCATCACATTGCATTTTCAGAATAAATATCATAGATATGTAAATTTATCACAAAGTTACTTGTCAACTGATTGCAAAGTAAGTCAAAATTATCACTTGCAAAGCAACTTGACAAGTGAATTTATAGTTCTAGCGTTCTCAAAAGGTGATACTTCTGCATTAACATCTACTTTAAACGAACTATTCGCTTGATATATTTCATGTCTTTGATTAAATATATCTTGTAACTGTTCTTTAGAGTTGTTCATAACTATAGGTCTATTAGTATCGCCTTTTATTCTTTTGTAGCATACATTGAAAGGAACGTCTAAGAATATTACTTGTCCAGATTTACGTCCAACTTCTGCACTAGTAGTGTTCAACATTGCTCCACCGCCACAACCAACGATTGCATTTCCTTTAGATAGTTCTACTACAGTTTCTGCCTCTACTTTACGAAAGTATGGCTCTCCTTTTTGAGCAAATATCTCTGGTATAGACATACCTTCTTTAGTTTCAATGTAGGTATCCATATCTACGAACTTAGTTCCCATTAGCTTTGCGAGTTCTTTTCCAACAGTGGATTTTCCACAACCCATAAAGCCACACAAGAATATTACCATCTTAAAAAAACCTCCTATTGAAAATCTTTTTCAACCTTTTCATTGGATTGCTTTATTATTTCGTCAATCTCATCATTGGAATATGTATCATTATCCCAAAGTTCGTGAGCCTTTACGGCTTGAAGTACTAACATAGCCATTCCACCAACTGCCTTTTTACCTTGAGCCTTAAACTTCTGTACTAGCTTTGTTTCTGTTGGATTGTATATAGCATCGAAAACTGCTCCACATTTAGATATAGTTTCGTCGCTTAATGGACAGTTATCCACTTTTGGAAACATTCCTACAGGTGTGGAATTTATAACCAAATCGAAACTTCCAGTTATTTCGCTCATTAGAACTACTTCTACTTTTACGTTTGGAAACTTTTCATTGAGTTCTGCTAGTAGAGTGTTACACATATCTCTAGCTTCCTCTATGATTGCTATTGTCAAAGTTGCTCCATGTAATAGACTTTCAATAGCCATCATACGACCAACACCACCACAACCTAATAGTAATACTTTACCATCTAAAGAGATATCGTTCATTTTTAAAGAGTTCAAAAAGCCGTAGCAATCGGTATTGTATCCAATAGAACCCTCTTGAGTGTTTGCCACGCAGTTTACAGAGTTGTATCTTAAAGCAGAAGTATCCATCTTGTCTATAAATGGAATTACTGCAACCTTATGTGGAATAGTTATATTATATCCTACAAACTCACTCTTTAGATACTCTTTCTTACTGTTTAAATCTTCTGGAGAGATATCTGTTAAACTATATGATACCTCTCTACCTTTTAGTTTAAATAGTCTATCATGAATGAATGGCGACATTGAATGTCCTAAAGGGTGTCCTATTAATGTATATTTTTTCATAATAAAAATCCTCCTTAAATTGTATTTTTATCTAATGTTAAAATCTATCCAATTGGATATTTTTTTCACTCTTTGATTTTTTGATACTAAATATCAAAAATTTTGAACATTTTAGCTTGTCAAGTGCTTTGCAACTACTTGACAAGCTATTACTTGTCAACTACTTTGCAAGTGCTTGACAAGTACTTTCTAAAGTAGCTAAATCCTCGATATTTAGTGCAGTTGCACCTTTTAAAGTTTTCTTGACAAGCCCAGTTAGAACTTTATTAGGACCTAATTCAATAAAGGTATCAAAGCCATCATTTGCCATACAGTTTAGTTCATCTGTAAAGTGAACGGCAGATATCATATGTTGTTTTAGTAGTGATGGCATATCTGAAAAGTCAGTTAGTTCCTTGCCTAGAACGTTTGAATAAAACTTTATTGTAGGATTTTTAAACTTTACATCTTTAATAGAATTGTAAAATTCTTCGGCACATGGTTTCATAATATCGGAGTGAAATGCAGATGATACATTTAACTTAACGCATCTAGCTTTCATGGAAGTTAAGGTATCTACAGCCTTTAGAACTGCATCGTTTTCACCTGCAATGACAGTCTGTACTGGTGAGTTATAGTTTACTGGAACTACATAACCGTCAGTATCTTGACAAACTTTAGTTATATCCTCAACACTTGCCTTTAAGATGGCATACATTAAACCACCTTTAGCCTTATCCATTGCCTCTGCTCTGGCTTTGATTACCTTAAAACCATCTTCTAAAGATAACATTCCACTAGCTACCATACTTGCGTATTCACCTAAAGAGTGTCCTGCTACACCATCGAAAGTTATGCCGTTCTTTTTGGCAACCTCGAAACACAACAAAGATGTCAACATAATGGCAGGTTGTGAATTTACTGTCTTAGATAGTTCTTCAAGTTCTGAGTTGAAACAGATATCTTTCATATCCTTACCTAAAACTTCCGAGGCAGTATCGTATAGATAGCTAAACTCTGGATTTGCCTCTAGTAGAGCCTTTCCCATACCAACGTATTGAGAACCTTGTCCTGCAAATAAAAAAGCGTTCATAATAAAAAAAACTTCCTTTCAAAAAATTAAATCTTATTGGCTAGATTGCACAAATAGTCCCAAAAATCTACATAAAAAATTGTGAGTAATATGGAAACTGTTTAAAAACTTTTCTTAAACGTTGCAAACAATCCAAATTTAAGGTACAATTAATATTGAATTGTACTTTATTATATAATATCACAAATGTGATAAGATTACAACTTTATAGGAGGAAATTTTTTTGCAAGGTATTAATATTTTAGGAACAGGCAGTTATTCGCCTGAAATGATTTTAACTAATGACGATTTATCTAGCTACGTTGAAACTAGCGACGAATGGATTACTACTAGAACTGGTATCAAAAAAAGACATATTTCTAACGGTGAACCAACTTGGTCTATGGGTACTAAGGCGGCTAAAAACGCTATTGCTATGGCTGGTATAGATATTAAAGATATAGGTCTAATAATAGTATCTAGTACTACTGAAGATTACTATTTGCCATCTACTGCTTGTATGATACAACGTGAGTTGGGTGCTACTGGTTGCATGGCTTTAGATATCAATTGTGCTTGTTCTGGTTTTGCGTATGGTATGGATATGGCTCGTAGATATCTATTGGCTGGTGATATTAAGTATATTCTAGTAGTGGCTACTGAATCACTATCTAAGATTACTGACTTCACCGACAGAACTACTTGCGTACTATTTGGTGATGGTGCTGGTGCTTGTGTCGTAGAAGCATCGGATAAACTATTTACATCTTATCTTGGTGCTGATGGTAACGGTGCTACTTTCCTTTGTGCTAGACATCACGAACCACAAAGACAACTTCATGGCGAACCTGTTCACATTGAAGATGGTCTTCCTACTGAAATTAAACCTTATATCATTCAAAATGGTAAGGAAGTTTACAAGTTCGCTACTAAGATACTTCCAATGGCTACTAGAATGGCTTGCCAAAAGATTGACTTACCTATAAGTGATATAGATTTCTTTATTCCACATCAAGCTAACATTAGAATTATTGAAACTGCTTGTAAAAATTTGGACTCCACTATGGATAAGTTTATCGTAAACATAGCAGAACACGGAAATACTTCTAGTGCTACTATTCCAATAGCTTTCGATGAGGCTATCAGAAGTGGCAAGATTAAACGTGGCGATAAGATTTGTTTCGTTGGCTTTGGTGCTGGTCTTACCTACGGTGCAGTGGTTATTGAATATTAATAGTACTAAAATTGAAAATACTTTATTAAGCGTTTGAAATATATGTATTCAAATAACAACGACGATATCTCTACTTCAAATCTATTGCTCATTAAAAAATATATTCTCGAAGTTATTTGAAAGTAACTAATGAAAGGAAAGTTTTTAAATGAATACTAGAATTACTCAACTTTTAGGAATAGAATATCCTATACTACAAGGCGGTATGGCTTGGATTGCTGAAAGTACTTTGGCTAGTGCCGTATCTAATGGAGGAGGTGCTGGTATTATCGCTGGTGGTTCTGCCCCTATAGACTATCTTAGAGAACAGATTAGAAAGACTAAATCTTTAACTAACAAGCCTTTCGGCGTAAACATAATGTTGATGTCACCTAATGCTGATGACCTCGCTCAATTGGTTATAGATGAAAAGGTATCTTTTGTTACTACTGGTGCTGGAAATCCTGCTAAGTACATCAAGGCTTGGAAAGATGCCAACATTAAAGTTATTCCAGTAGTTTCCACCGTAAACCTCGCTAAAAGAATGGAACGCTCTGGTGCTGATGCTATCATTGCTGAGGGTACTGAAAGTGGTGGTCATATTGGCGATAATACTACTATGTGTCTAGTTCCTCAAGTAGTAGATGCCGTATCTGTACCAGTTATCGCTGCAGGTGGTATCGCCGATGGTCGTGGAGTAGCTGCTAGTTTTATGTTGGGTGCTGAAGGTGTTCAAGTTGGTACTAGATTTTTAGCATCTGAAGAAGTTCAAATTAACCCAGTGTACAAGGAACTCGTTATTAAGGCTAAAGATACCGACAACATAGTAACTGGCAGATTTACTGGTCACCCTTGTAGAAATATCAAGACTAAGTTCTCTAAAAAACTTCAAACTTTTGAACATGATGGTGGTACTCCTGAACAGTTTGAGGAGATTACTCTTGGTTCGCTTAGAAAAGCCGTTCAAGATGGTAATATCGAAGAAGGTTCTTTCCTATGCGGTGCTATAGCTGGTATGATTACTGATGTTAAACCTTGTGCTGATATCATCAAGGAAATGTTCAACCAAGCAGAAAAATTATTGAAGTTAAATTAGTTTTTAAACAAAGGAGATGTTTTTATGGCAACTGCATTGATTACTGGAGCATCACAAGGTATTGGTGCTTGTATAGCTCGTAGATTGGCTAAAGATGGTTTTAATATAGCAATAAATCACTTCCCAAGTGATAGCGATAAGGAAAAGGCTCTAAAGGTGGCTGAAGAATGTCGTAGTTGTGGCGTGGAGGCTGAAGTGTTCTCTGCCGATGTTTCTAGCTACTCCGATTGCGAAACTATGGTTAAAGCCGTTAAAGATAGATTCGGCTCTATTGATGCCTTAGTAAACAACGCTGGTATCACTAAAGATGGTCTTTTAGCTAGAATGAAAGAACAAGACTATGACAGTGTTATTACTGTAAATCAAAAAAGCGTATTCAATATGATGAAGTTAGTCGGCTCTATTATGATGAAACAACGTAGTGGTGCTGTAGTTAGCATGGCATCTGTAGTTGGAATGTATGGAAATGCTGGTCAATTTAACTATTCTGCATCTAAGGGTGCTATTATTAGTATGACTAAAACTTTTGCTAAAGAGTTCGCATCTCGTGGAGTTCGTGCTAATGCCGTTGCTCCTGGTTTCGTTAGAACTCCTATGACTGACGCTCTAACCGAAGAACAACAAAAGGCTATGCTCAACTTAATAGCTATGAAACGCTACGCTGAACCAGATGAAATCGCTAGTGTAGTATCTTTCCTAGTATCTAAAGATGCTAGTTACGTTACTGGTCAAGTTATTGAGGTTAGTGGTGGAATTTCTATGTAGTTTTAATGCTACTTTAATCTAACTATGATATAATATATCGATTTTATTATTAAAAATATAAAAGAAGGAGAGATTTTTTTGAGCAGACGTGTAGTAATAACTGGTATGGGTACTGTAAATCCATTAGGTAAAAACGTTGATGAGTTTTGGAACGGTATTAAAGATAATAAGTTGGGGTACTCCTTTATAGATACTTTTGATACCTCTGATTTCGATATCAAAATAGCTGGTATAGTTAGAGATTTCGATATTACTAACTACGGCGTGGATAAAAAAGAGGCTAGAAAGTTGGACAGATTTGTTCAATTCGCATTGGCATCTACTAAACAAGCCCTTCAAGATTGTGGCTCGGATTTTAAAGACTTAGACCCCTACAGAGCAGGTGTTATTGTAGGTTGTGGTATTGGTGGTTTAAATCTTACTACACAAGAACATTCTAAATTTTTAGAAAAAGGTCCATCAAGAATTTCAGTATTTTATATACCATCTAGTATAATAAACATGGCTTGTGGCGTTATAGCTATGAAAACTGGTTTTAAAGGCGATAACTTTTCTACTGTTACTGCTTGTGCGTCATCTACACACGCTATAGGCGAAAGTTTTAGAAAGATTAAAGATGGATATCTTGATGTGGCTATAACTGGTGGTACTGAAAGTTGTGTATCTAAGTTTACTCTAGGCGGATTTAACAACATGAAGGCTCTAACTAAGTGCGATAACTTAGAAAAAGCATCTATACCTTTCGATAAGGATAGAAGTGGTTTCGTTCTTGGTGAGGGTAGTGGTATTCTTATTCTTGAGGAGTTGGAACACGCTAAGGCTCGTGGTGCTAAAATCTACGCCGAAATAGTAGGATACGGTGCTACTTGTGATGCTTATCACATGACTTCACCATCTCCAGATGGCATAGAAGCTAGTCAAGCTATGAAACTTGCATATCTTGAGGGTGGTCTTAAACCAGAAGATATTGACTATATCAATGCACATGGTACATCTACTGGTTTAAACGATAAGTACGAAACTACTGCTATTAAGTTGGCTCTTGGTGAGGATAACGCTAAAAAGGTTAAGATTAACTCTACTAAGTCTATGATAGGACATCTATTGGGTGGTGCTGGTGCCGTTGAGGCTATCGTTACTGCTAAAAGTATTCAAGAAGGATTGGTTCATGCTACTGTCGGAACTACTACTCCAGACGAAGAATGTGACTTGGATTACTGCATAAACGGAAACGTTAATATGGACGTAAATTGTGCATTATCTAACTCGTTAGGATTTGGTGGTCATAATGCTACTATTTGCCTAAAAAAATATGTTGATTAATTAATATTATTTACTTTATATATGGAACATCTATGTAGATGTTCCATACAAAAATACTTATCCTATATAAAGGAGATTATAATATGTCATATTTTTTCAATGATGATTGTAAAAATTTGGATACTTTAAAAACTCTAATTGAGTTGGTATCCCAAAATAAACTAGGTAAACTCGAAATTAAAGAGGGAGATTTAAGCGTTAAAATAGAAGGTAAACCTTGTCCTCCTCCTATGCCGGTTCCTATGATAGAAACTATTCCAATGCAACAACCTAAAGATACTACTACTATATTAGAAAATGTTCCATCTGCTAATGTAGACGTTCCTAAGCCTTCTGGAAACGTTGTAAAAGCTCCAATAGTGGGAACTTTTTACGCATCACCATCTCCAAATAAGCCACCTTACGTCAAAGTCGGTGACTCTGTTAAAAAAGGCGATGTAATTATGATTATAGAATCTATGAAGTTGATGAACGAAGTTACTTCGGAATTTGATGGCACTGTTAAAGAAATTATGGTTAAAGATGGTACTCCCGTTGAGTACGACCAACCTATTATGATTATCGGCTAGTTTGGAGGTCTTATAATGTCGGAAGTTTTATTGAACAGAGAACAGATTATGGAAATTATTCCACACCGTGACCCTTTTCTTCTTATAGATGAGGTTCTGGAAATGGAAGTCGGTACTAAAATTAAAGCTAGAAAGTACATAAAAGCTG
The DNA here is from genome assembly GCA_018376535.1 of Ruminococcus sp. Lineage (GTDB taxonomy): Bacteria > Bacillota > Clostridia > Oscillospirales > Ruminococcaceae > UBA5884. The sequence continues at coordinate 98,254 of JAHABC010000005.1, read as the reverse complement.
ACGATTTTTGGTTTAAAGGTCACTTTCCTCAAGAACCAGTAGTCCCTGGTGTTTTAATGATAGAAATGTTGGCTCAAGCTGGAGCTGTATGTATACTATCTAAAGATGAGTATAAGGGCAAGATTGCTTTCTTTGGTAGCATCGATAAGGCTAAGTTTAGAAAGAAAGTAGTCCCTAATGACGTTCTTGACTTGGAAGTGGAAATTATTAAGATAAAAGGTCCAGTAGGCGTAGGCAAGGCTATTGCTACTGTAGATGGTAAAAAAGCCGTTTCTTGTGAAATTTCTTTTGCTATTCAATAAGGAAGTATTGTATAATGTTTAATAAAGTTTTAATCGCTAATAGAGGTGAAATAGCCGTTAGAATTATTAGAGCCTGTCGTGAATTGGGTGTTAAGACAGTCGCTGTATATTCTACTGCTGATAAAAACTCTCTACACGCACAAATTGCCGATGAGGCTATCTGTATAGGTCCTGCTAACTCTAAAGATAGCTACCTAAATATGAAAGCTATAATATCGGCTTGTGAAATAACTGGTGCTGAAGCTATCCACCCAGGATTTGGTTTCTTATCGGAAAACGCTCACTTTGCTAGTATGTGTCAAAAGTGTGGCATTACCTTTATAGGTCCAGACCCTCAATCTATTGAGATGCTTGGCGATAAGGCTCAAGCTAAAAAGACTATGGAAATTGCAGGAGTTCCTGTAATAACTGGTTCTAAGGGTGCAGTAGGCTCGGTAAGTGAGGCTCTACAGATTGCTAATAAGGTTGGATATCCAGTATTAGTAAAAGCGTCTGCTGGTGGTGGTGGACGTGGTATCCGTAGGATTAACACTCCAAAGGAAATGGAAGAACAGATTACTATTGCTCAACAAGAGGCTCTTAACTTCTTTGGCGATAGTTCTGTATATATAGAAAAACTTATCCTTGAACCTAAACACATTGAAGTTCAAATTATGGCTGATAACTATGGTAACATAGTATATCTTGGCGAACGTGATTGCTCTATGCAAAGACGTAATCAAAAGGTCTTGGAGGAAACTCCTAGCCCTATTATGACAGATAAACTCCGTAAAAAAATGGGAGAAGCTGCCGTAAAAGCTGCTAAGGCTTGTGGATATAAAAATGCTGGTACTATTGAGTTCCTTGTCGATAAGGATAAAAACTTCTACTTTATGGAAATGAATACTCGTATTCAAGTAGAACACCCTATCACTGAAGCCGTTACTGGCATAGATTTAGTTAAAACTCAAATTAAAGTAGCTAGTGGTGAAAAGCTATCCTTTAACCAAAAGGATATCCATATAAACGGTCACGCCATTGAGTGCAGAATTAACGCTGAAAATCCTGAACTTAACTTTAGACCTTCCCCTGGTAAGATAGAGGCCCTACATACCCCTGGAGGTTTCGGCATTAGAATAGACAGTGCCGTATATCAAGGATATACTATCCCCCCTTATTACGACTCCATGATTGCTAAACTTATAGTTCACGCCCCTACCAGAGATGAGGCTATTATGAAAATGAAATGGGCTTTAGCTGAATTTATCGTTGATGGTGTGGATACTAATATTGACTTTCAACTTAAAATTATAGGTCACAAGGCTTTTAAAGATGGTAACTATAATAACTCTTTCTTAGAAAAAGAGTTCAAATTGTAACGTTTGGAGGTGTAAAGTTTGGCTCTTGAAAATTTGTTCAAACAAGTAAAGACTAGGTTTAATAGTTCTACACAAGAGGAAAATGCTCAAGCTGAAACTACAAGCAATAGTCATCATAACAACAGTAAAGTTCCCGATAATCTACTATACAAATGTCCTAGATGTCAAAACATTCTATTTCAAGAGGAGTTTCAAGCCTTGAATAAGGTCTGCCCTAAGTGTAACTATCACGGCAGATTGACCGCCAAGGAAAGACTCGAACTTACTATTGATGCTGACAGCTTTACCGAATTTGACCCTAATATGAAAAGTAAAAATCCTATAAACTTCCCTAAGTATGAGGAAAAACAAGAACTTCTAAGACAGGAAACTGGTCTTATGGACGCCGTTATTACTGGTGTTGGTACTATTCAAGGCATTAAAACCGTTATTGGTATCATGGATAGCCATTTTATGATGGCATCTATGGGTAGTGTAGTAGGCGAAAAGATAACTCGTGCTATTGAATACGCTACTGAAAACAATCTACCTGTAATACTGTTTACTGCATCGGGTGGTGCTAGAATGCAAGAAGGCATAGTATCTCTTATGCAGATGGCTAAAACTTCGGGAGCTGTAGCTAAACATGGCGAAAGTGGTAACTTATATATCACGGTTCTTACAGACCCTACTACTGGTGGAGTTACTGCATCTTTTGCATCGCTTGGCGATATTATCATTGCTGAACCTAAAGTATTAGTAGGTTTCGCTGGTAGACGTGTAATTGAAGATACTATTAAACAACATCTACCCGATGAGTTCCAATTGGCTGAGTTTCAATTGGAAAAGGGTTTCGTGGATATGATTGTCGAACGTAACAAAATGCGTTCTACACTATCTAAAATTTTAGAACTTCACAACTATAAAAAAGTGGATAATCACTAATGAAAGGTGGATAGTATTAAACTATGGAAAAGAAATCCCGTACACCTTGGGAAAGAATGGAACTTATTAGAAATAAAAATCGCCCAACTATTAGAGATTATATTCCATTAATATTTGACAACTTTATTGAACTTCACGGTGATAGACTATTCAGTGATGATGGTGCTATCTTAGGTGGTATTGCTACTCTTAATGGTACTCCCGTTACCGTGATTGCTGAAGTTAAAGGTAAAAATCTATTAGAGAATAAGCAATCTAACTTTGCTATGCCTCACCCAGAAGGCTACAGAAAGGCTCTTAGATTGGCTAAACAAGCCGAAAAGTTTAAGCGTCCAGTGATATTCTTTATAGATACCCCTGGTGCTTTTTGTGGTATAGGTGCTGAGGAAAGAGGTCAAGGCGAAGCTATTGCTAAAAATTTACAAGAATTAATGGTGCTAAAAACTCCTATACTTTCGATAGTTCTTGGTGAAGGCGGTAGCGGTGGTGCGTTGGCTCTTGGTGTGTGCGACGAACTAGCTATGTTAGAAAACTCTATATACTCTGTAGTATCTCCTAGAGGTTTTGCATCTATTCTTTGGAAAGACGCCTCTAAAGAAAAAGAGGCTATGCAGATTATGCACATAACTGCTGAAGATTTATTACATCTTGGCGTGTGCGAAACTATAATCCCTGAACCCCTCGGTGGTGCTCATATGGATTTGTATAAAATGTCCGAAAATATTAAGGAATATTTGGTGAAAAAAACGGACGAAAAATTGAAAAAAACTCTTGACGTTTTGCTAAAGGAACGATATACTAAGTTTAGAAAGATTGGCGAATTTCAAGAATAATTCTATTGGTATTTTAGATACTTAGACTATCTTTATTTTTAGTCTTGTATATATACATTAAATATGGAGGTTTAAAAAATGGTTTTTGATAAGGTTAAGGAAATCGTAGCAGAACAACTAGACGTCGCTGAAGACCAAATTACTATGGAAGCTGTTATTACAGATGACCTTGGTGCTGACTCTCTTGACGTTGTTGACTTAGTTATGGACCTTGAAGATGCTTTTAGCATCGAAATTCCAGATGAGGCTATGGCTGATATTAAAACTATCGGTGATATTGTTACTTATATCGAAAAGGAAACTAAGTAATATCTACTCTGAATATTAATAAATCCGACAGCTGTAATCTGAACTTTTAAGTTATTCGTTACAGTTGTCGGATTTTTTTTACTTAATTTATTTGAAAATATTTACAAATGTCTATCTTGAAAGGAGATTTTTTCTTATGAAAAATAATAATAACAATGATACTGAAAAACAAGGCAACAAAGCTCTCTTTTTGAGTGCTATAACTTCTACTATACTCTCTTTATGCTTACTAATTGGTGTAGTTATTGTGGGTATTGTTAAGATTCGTAACAATAAAAAGCATACGGAAAAATGGAAAGATTATGACGAATGTGGAATATAATACTATATGTTCTATAGTTGAACGTAATAATATAGAAGTCTTTGGATTTTGTAACTTTAATGATATCTTGCCACTACTCCCTTGTAGAGCAGTGGCAAGAGTTCCTTTAAATGCTAAAACTGTCATTATGTGTGCCTTTCCGTATCTGGTAAAAGAACCTACTAACGTTACTAAGAATATATCTTACTATGCGTGTGTACCTGATTATCACATCGTAGCACTGAATATGTTAAAAAGTTTGGCTTACGATTTAAAAGATACTTTCCCTCAATTCTCCTTTGAACCCTTTACAGATAACTCTCCTATTAGAGAAGTTAAAGCATCTCAATTAGCTGGTCTAGGTTGCGTCGGCAAAAATGGATTACTTATAACTAAAAAGTACGGCTCTTATGTATTCTTAGGTGAGGTCGTCACCGATATGTCTATACCATATACTAGATACAATCAAGTATGTATACAATGTAATATGTGCCTTAAAAGATGTCCTACTAAATCGATTGGTTCGCTTGGCATTAATGAGGATACTTGTCTTTCTAATATAACTCAAAAAAAAGGCGAACTCTCTACTGAGGAAAAAACTCTAATGGTGGATAATCACACGGCTTGGGGTTGCGATATGTGTCAAAGTATATGCCCTATGAACAAAAACGCCTCCGAAACCTATATTAAAGAGTTCATAACTAATGCTAATCACGTTTTAACTCCAGATAATATATCTAAGCAAGGTGCTTACTTTTGGCGTGGTAAAAAGACTATCCTTAGAAATATAGATATATTAAATAATGATGACTAATTTTGGTAAATGTTCCTTGAGGAACTTACCTACACAAGAAAGGACTATTTATGGCTAATGCTCTCGATTTTTTAAGTGCAATTACTGGAAAAACTTCTCAAGAATTGAAAGGAACTTCTAAAGAGGTTCAATTGGATTTACTTACTAGATTAATCTCTACATTGACTATATCTAATGCAAAGGTTATTAGAAATGTATACGTTCCATACGCAAAAGGCTCTAAAACTACTGAAATAGATATGATTTTACTATCTAATGGCAACGCTTACATATTTGAAGTTAAAAACTATAGTTGCTCAGTGATTGGCAATCAAAAAGATACCTATTGGAAAACTATCTACTCTAAAGATAAATCTTTTGAGATGTATAATCCAATTATGCAGAATAACACGCATATATCCACGTTGGCTAGTTACTTGAAAATTCCTAAAGATAAGTTTAAATCTGTTATAGTGTTTAGCGAAAATGCAGATATCAAAAAGGTTAAGTATTCTAAATCCGATAACTTAGTGGTTCTAACTATGGATAATGTGGTTGCATATCTAATTAAACAGAAGTTCGCTAGTAAAAACTTCACCGATGACCAACTTAAACTATTATATAACAGTATAAAACCTTTAACTAAGGTATCTAAAGCCACTAAAGAACAACATATTAAAGATGTTCAATCTAAAAAGAGAACTAATTAATATATTCATAAACCCCTTTAATACAACATATCTATTATAGATAGATATTCTTAATTAAGGGGGTTAATTTTTTCATGATAGGACTATCTCAAACCGATGCCGAAAAAAAGTTGAAAGAGTTCGGAAAAAATTCACTTGAACAGAAAAAAAAGTCTAGTACTTTAAAAATCTTCTGCAACCAATTTAAAGATATTATGGTCATGATACTTTTGATATCTACAATTATCTTGGTAGCCATAGGCGAAATTTATGATGCTATTACTATTATCATAATAGTTCTAATGAACGCTATTCTTGGGTTCGTTCAAGAGTTTAGAACCGAAAAAACTCTTGAAACTTTAAAAAAGATATCTTCACCTACTGCTAAAGTGTATCGTGATGGCAAACTTAAAACTATAGTTTCGGAAAACTTAGTAATTGGCGACGTTATCGAACTAGATACTGGCGACAGAGTTCCCGCCGATTGTAATATATTACAGTGTAGTAGTCTTGCTTGTGATGAGGCTATCCTAACTGGTGAAAGTCTACCAGTAAATAAAAGGGTCGGTAACTCTAAAAATTTGGATAACTCTCTAAATTTGGATACCGTTGTGTATTCTGGAACTTCTATCAGCAAAGGTCATGCTAGATGTATAGTTATGGCTACTGGTAAAGATAGTCAAATAGGTAAAATATCTCAAATGATTGCCGAAATCCCTGAGGAAGAAACTCCATTACAACACAAGTTGGGCGAACTTGGTAAGACTGTCGCCATGATTTGTATTATCGTTTGTGTGATTGTATTCTTGGCTGGTGTCCTTAGAGGTGAACCTATATTTAATATGCTCATGACGGGCATTACTATAGCAATATCGGCTATTCCAGAGGGTTTACCTGCTACAGTTACTATATCCTTGGCTTTAGCCGTGAACAGAATGCTAAAGGCTAAGGCTCTAGTTAATAGATTGCACTCCGTAGAAACTCTAGGTTGTACCTCGGTTATATGCACCGATAAGACTGGCACTATCACTCAAAATAAGATGACCGTTAAAGAAATCTTTTGTAATGGTGCAGAGTACTCAATCGATAGTCATACTAATCTTGATACCAATAAGGTTCTTAAAGAGTTGATACTATGTTCCATACTATGTAATAACTCCACTTTGACCAGTGGCGACCCTACCGAAATTGCTCTAGTAGATATGGCTAAAAAGTTTGGTATCCATAAGGATAGCATCGATAAAAGTTATATCCGTACCGATGAAGTTCCTTTTGATAGCCAAAGTAAGTTTATGAGCGTTACCGTTAAAGATAGTCTATCTAATAGTTTAACGTACTCAAAGGGTTCTATTGAGAGTATTCTAAAGATGTGTTCTCATATACATACTAACGATATCGTTCAACCTTTAACTAACGCTCTAAGACTGAACGTGGAAACTTTTGCAGATGGTCTATCTAACAAGGCTATGAGAGTTCTTGCCTTTTGCGTTAAAGTAAATGATAAGACTATCTTTTTAGGTGTTTGTGGTATGGAAGACCCTCCACGCCCAGAAGCTAAACTATCAGTAGCAGAATGTAAATCTGCTCACATTAGCACCGTTATGATTACTGGTGACCATAAATCTACTGCTTGTGCAATAGCAAAACAAGTGGGAATCTTAAGAGGTAAAAAAGCTATCACGGGTGAAGAGTTAGACAGACTATCCGATACGGAACTACTCAATTCTATCGATAACTACTCTGTATTCGCTAGAGTAAATCCATCGCATAAGCTAAGATTGGTTAGAATATATAAACAAAAAGGTAACATAGTAACCATGACTGGCGATGGTGTTAATGATGCTCCTGCTATCAAAGAGGCTGACATTGGCGTATCTATGGGTATCTCTGGTACAGATGTTGCCAAAAATTCGGCTGATGTAATTCTATTAGATGATAACTTCGCTACTTTAGTTAAAGCAGTTCAACAAGGTAGATGCATCTACGCTAATATTAGAAAGTTTGTAAGATATCTACTATCTTGTAACATTGGAGAAGTATTGACTATGTTCGTGGGCATAATCTTGGGATTGCCTATAGTACTATTACCATCACAATTGCTACTGGTAAACCTTATTACTGATGGACTTCCCGCAGTGGCTCTAAGCGTCGAACCCCCTGATAAATCTAATATGAAAAAACCTCCTAGAAAAAAAGATGAGGGATTTTTCTCTCATGGCTTGATGGAAAAAATCTTAATTAGAGGTGTCCTAATTGGAGGTGTCACTCTAGGTACTTTTATGATAGTATCTTCTATGGGTGGCAGTCTGGAAGTATGCCGAACTTGTGCTTTAATAACTCTAGTAATGTCGCAGTTGGTACACGTCTTTGAATGTAAATCTGAAGAGAAAAATATCTTTACTGTAAACTATTTCGATAATCCACAACTATTATATTCAGTATTAGTATCAATAGCAGTAATTGGAGTGTGTGTATACTATCCACCACTTATGAAAGTATTTTCAACGGTATCACCTAACAGAACCCAACTTTTGATATCTCTAGGTTTTGCCGTACTCCCTGCTATCCTAAGCATAGGAAACGGTAAAAAAAGATAATATTCTATACAAGGAACATCTTTTTTGATGTTCCTTGCGTTATATTCAAGATATTGCTATCTAAAACTAACTTTAAGATTAAAATTTATACCTTATTGATTAAAAAATTAGTTATTTTAATCATTGACAAATTATAAAAAAAGTAGTAGAATAAAGGGAATACATAAAGTAATAATTATTATGGGAGATTTATTCTTAAAGTTGGAGGTTTTTTTTATATGTTATCAGATGCAAATTGTAAGTTTCAAAAAGAAGGACTAACTTTCGATGACGTCCTTTTAATTCCTGGTCAGTCAGATGTTACTCCTAATATGATTAATCTAAAGACTAGACTTGCTGGTAATATTATGCTTAATACACCTATCATGACTTCTGCTATGGATACCGTAACAGAAGCTAAAATGGCTATAGCTATCGCTAGAGAAGGTGGTATTGGTATTATCCATAAAAATATGACTATTGAACAACAAGTTGATGAAGTTGATAAGGTTAAACGTTCTGAAAATGGTGTTATAGTAAATCCTTTTTCACTAACTGAAAATCACTTCGTTTACGAGGCAGATGATTTAATGGGTAAGTATAAAATTTCTGGTGTTCCTATAGTAGATAAAAAAGGTAAACTAGTAGGCATTATAACTAACAGAGATATGCGTTTTATGGTCGATTATAACGCTAAAATATCTGAAGTTATGACTAAAGATAATCTAGTTACTGCCCCAGTTGGAACTACTCTTGCAGACGCTCAAGAGATACTTAGAAAACACAAGATTGAAAAACTTCCACTTGTAGATGATGAGGGCTACTTAAAAGGTCTTATAACTATTAAGGATATCGAAAAAGCTGTTGAGTTCCCTAACTCTGCTAGAGATGAAAAGGGTAGACTTCTTTGTGGTGCTGCTCTTGGTGTTACTAATGACGTTCTTGAACGTGCAGGTGCTTTAATAGAGGCTCAAGTAGACGTTCTAGTTTTAGACTCTGCACATGGTCATAGTAAGAATATAGCTGATTGCGTTAGAAAGATTAAAAAGGCTTATCCACATATTCCTTTAATTGCTGGTAATATTGCTACTGCTGAGGCTGCTGAATATCTAATAGATGCTGGTGCAGATTGCTTAAAGGTTGGTATTGGCCCTGGTTCTATATGTACTACTAGAGTTATCGCTGGTATAGGTGTACCTCAAATTACTGCTATATATGATGTCGCTTGTGTTGCTAATAAACACAACATTCCAGTTATAGCTGATGGTGGTATTAAGTACTCTGGTGATATCGTTAAGGCTCTAGCTGCTGGTGCTAACGTAGTTATGTTAGGTTCTCTACTTGCAGGTTGTGAGGAATCCCCTGGAGCTACTGAAATATTCCAAGGACGTTCTTTCAAGGTTTACAGAGGCATGGGAAGTCTTGCTGCTATGGAAAACGGTTCTAAGGATAGATATTTCCAAACTAGCACTTCCGATACTAAAAAACTTGTTCCAGAAGGCGTTGAAGGTCGTGTACCTTATAAGGGCTTAGTATCTGATACTATATATCAACTATGTGGTGGTATACGTTCTGGTATGGGCTACTGTGGTTGCGTAGATATCCCTACTCTACATGAAAAGGCTAAGTTCGTTAAGATTACTGGTGCTGGTCTTAAAGAATCTCACCCACACGATATATATATCACTAAGGAAGCTCCTAACTACTCTACACAAATATAATATTTTTTCAATATACTCAAAGAGTGGAATGATAGTATCATTCCACTCTATTTTTATCTTCGTTGCTAGGTTGTTCATCTGTTTGGATATCTTTATTGAGCGTAACTTTTTTAGGTTTAGCTATGGCATCGGGAGATAACACAACTTCGTTATCTTTAGGATATTTTAAACTTTCACCGTATATGTTGGTATCGGGAGTACTGTCTAAAGTTAGTTCTATAATTATTAAAATAAGTCCCACAACTGGAATTAGCAATAGTAGAAGTTTCTTTCCACTAGAATTTACATCGTGTAGTCTACGAACGGTTATGGCTATTTGTGGAATTATAGTCAATATTACATACAGATAGGCTATCCACGATATAGTCTTTATAGAACCAAATATCAATATAAATACTAATAGTATTCCTAAGTTAGTTAGAGTCGCTGACCAATACACTTGACGTCTTTCTCTACCATAAAATGTGAATGCCGTCTGTAACATATGTATATAGTTGTTCATATATGTATAATCCTTTCTAGTTTGATTTTAAAAAATACCTGCTCCTATTGGAACAGGCATATTTTCAATAAGTTAGATGCAATCTAATCGATAATAGTTACAGATTTCATTACTTGTGGTTCTAAAGGTGCATCAGCGAAGTTAGTTCTAACGTTAGCTATTTCGTCCACAACGTCCATACCCTCGATAACCTTGCCAAAACTAGCGTATTGACCATCAAGATAAGGTGCGTCCTCGTGCATTATAAAGAACTGCGAACCAGCAGAATTAGGGTCTTGTGCTCTTGCCATAGATATAACTCCTCTAGTATGTTTTAAGTCGTTCTTAAAACCGTTAGATGAAAACTCACCTTTGATATTATATCCAGGGCCACCAGTGCCGTTACCCTTAGGACAACCACCTTGTATCATAAAGCCACTGATAACTCTATGGAATGTAAGTCCATTATAGAAACCCTCTTTTACAAGTTTCTCAAAGTTTTCTACGGTAATTGGAGCAACTTCTGGATATAACTCTAATTTTATTACCTTACCGTTTTCCATTTCAATTTGAACCATATTAAAAACCTCCTATAGTTACTCAGATAGTGGTAAATCTTCCAAATCATCTGGAGTGAATGTCAAAGTTATCTCACCAGTACTTGTAATTACGTTTGGATAGAATACAAATGTAGCCTCTTGGAAGTCTTTAGGTACTCTAATAGTAACTAGGCCATCTAACATAGTGTTAGGGGCAACTGCTCCACTTAAGCGGTTAAAGTTTGTATTTCTCTTTATGTACAAGTAAGAGTTGGATAGTCCTAACATATCGACATTATCTGTAGTAGCACCTTGTTCTCTAACGCCAAAGTTATCTATTGCAGAATACTCATTAGTTTCCTTGGATTTATTTGTTATTTGTACATATATTGCTAGATTAATATACTCATCATCTTCTAAATCCATCTTATATATATTCTTTACAGTTATGCCTATGTCTTCATTAACAGTTTCTTCGCCTAGGTTGGCTTTAATGGATTCGCCCTCTTTTTTTACAATAGTAGTAGTGGAACTTACTGTAATTTCTCCTTTACCACTATTATCGTCTTTAATACTACTATTACAGCCTACAAATACAGATGCTACTAGTATTAAAGATGTAACTAATGAAATCTTTTTTAAATTAAATCTATTCATTAATAAAAACCTCCATAGATTAAGTATTAGTGTACAATACTATTTTATCATTATAATTAACCGATTGCAAGTAATTATTTTTATTTTAACCAAAATGAAATATTTTTAAATACATTACACTATTATCGATATTAATAAAACAATTTTTTGTTTAAAACTACTAAAAACGCACTCCAAGGAATACATCTTTGGAGTGCTAAAACATAAATGTTAAAAAATCGAAGTTAATACGTTACATATTAACTTAGAACTAAAAAACTAGTCCTCAGATGGAGCACCTACTGGACAGACACCAGCACAAGCACCACATGAAATACAAGTATCAGCATCGATAACATACTTGCCATCGCCTTCGCTGATAGCACTTACTGGACAACCTTCAGCACAAGCACCACATGAGATACAATCATCAGAAATTTTGTATGCCATTAAAATACACCTCCAATTAAATTTACCATAGATATATACTATATATACATCTAAAATTTTCACAAGTATAGTATACCATATATATTTTATTAAATCAAGAGGTTTCAGCAAATTTTCAAAATTTTTCTTATAAGTATCATACAAATTTCAAGAAAATTTATTGCATTAAAGTGTCAATATATATGAAAACCTGTTCATATGAAACAGTACTTATATATTAAAGGTATCTATTGACTTATACTGTAATGTATGTTATAATGTATACTAAATCTGGGTGTAGCGCAGGTGGTAGCGTGCTACCTTGGGGTGGTAGAGGTCGTGGGTTCAAGTCCCGTCACTCAGATATATTTAAGAGGTTTATCGCACTTTGATAAACCTCTTTTTATTATTATATGTTATTAAACTTATCTTTTAAATCTTCCATGAAGTTTTTAATCTTGTTGGAAAAATTATTTCTTTTAGCGTAGTTAGTTTCGCTTACAGAGTTATCGAACTCTTTTAATAGTTCTTTTTGACGTTTAGTCAAGTTCTTAGGAATTTCTACGTTTACTATAACGTATTGGTCGCCTCTATCGGAACGGTTTATCTTTTGAACACCTTTTCCTTTTAGTCTAAACTTAGTGCCAGTTTGAGTTCCCTCTGGAATTACTTGTGTAACCTTGCCATCGATAGTAGGCACAGAAAGTTCTGCTCCGAATACCGCTTGTGCAAACGTAATAGGAATTTCACAAGTGATATCAAAGCCATCACGTTGGAATATACTGCTCTTTTTAACACTAACCGTAACTAATAGGTCGCCATTTCTACCACCGTTTATACCTGCTGAACCTTTGCCAGTTACTCTTAAAGTTTGACCGTCATCAATACCAGCTGGGATATCTACTGTTATTGTGCTAGTACTTCTAACCCTACCTGAACCACTACACTTTGGACATGGGTTGGTTATAATCTTACCTTTACCATTACACTTGCTACAAGTTCTCACAGTGGATATGTTTCCAAATGCAGTACGCTGAGTAACTCTAACAGTACCTGAACCTCCACACTCTGAACAATTTTCAGTTACGCCATTACTAGAACCTGTTCCGTTACAATCTGGACAGTTTTCTGTACGTTGGATTTTAATATCTTTCTTTACGCCCTTACAAGCTTCCATGAAGTCTATGGTAGTATTTACATTTATATCTTGACCTTTTCTTGGAGCGTTAGCAGTACTTCTTGAAGAACCACTAAATCCACTGCTAAAACCTCCACCAAAGCCACCACCAAAGATGTTCTCAAAGATGTCACTCATATCGCCAAATGGATTTCCTCCAGCATATCCACCGCCGTAGCCTCCACCTTGATAGTTAGGGTCTACACCTGCATGACCAAATTGGTCGTATCTAGCTTTTTTAGAACTATCTGAAAGAACTTCATAAGCCTCATTTACTTCTTTAAACTTTTCAGCACAATCCTTATCGTCTGGGTGCAAATCTGGGTGATATTGTCTTGCTAACTTTCTATAAGCCTTTTTTATTTCATCTTCGGAAGCTGTTTTAGAAACTCCTAACACCTCGTAATAATCTCTTTTTTCTGCCATAATAAACCCTCACTAACTTTTTGAATTAATAAATATTATATATCTTAAAACGGGCGAATAAGTTTAGTCTATTCGCCCGACTGATTATTTAAAGTTTACAAATTATTACTTTTCCTCAGTAAAGTCAGCATCGATAACGCCGTCATCGTTGTTGTTATCATTGGAAGAAGTATCTTGTTGATAAGTTGCGTTTTGAGTTGGGTCGCCTTGTGGTGCAGACTGTTGATATACCTTAGTAGCGATATCGTTCATAAGTTTTTGAAGTTCATCATACTTAGCCTTAATATCGTCAATGTTATCAGTCTTTACTGCTTCTTTTAGAGCGTTGCACTTATCAAGTATTGGAGCTTTTTCGCTTTCAGAAACCTTATCGCCAAAGTCGTTAAGAGCCTTTTCAACTTGCATTACTAGGCTTTCAGCATTGTTCTTAGTATCTACAGCTTCACGAGCCTTCTTATCTTGTTCAGCGAACTGTTCAGCTTCCTTAACTGCCTTATCGATATCGTCCTTGGACATATTTGTAGATGCTGTAATTGTAATATTTTGTTCTCTACCAGTACCTAAGTCCTTAGCTGATACGTGTACGATACCGTTTTGGTCGATATCAAAAGTAACTTCAATCTGTGGAATACCTCTAGGTGCTGGAGCAATACCATCAAGTTTGAACATACCTAAAGATTTATTATCCTTAGCGAACTCACGTTCACCTTGTAGTACGTTAATTTCAACGGCTGGTTGATTATCTGCTGCAGTTGAGAAGATTTGTGACTTCTTAGTTGGAATAGTAGTATTTCTTTCGATAATCTTAGTGCATACACCACCCATAGTTTCAAGACCTAATGATAGTGGAGTAACATCTAGTAATAGTAGACCGTCCTTAACGTCACCACCTATGATACCACCTTGATATGCTGCACCTAATGCTACACACTCATCTGGGTTGATACCCTTAAATGGTTCTTTACCAATCTTCTGTTTAACTGCCTCATATACAGCTGGTATTCTTGAAGAACCACCAACCATTAATACTTTATTTAAATCGCTTGGTTTTAAGCCACTATCTCTTAGAGCTTGGTCAACTGGACCCATTGTAGCTTGAACTAAATCAGCAGTTAGACTATCGAACTTAGCCTTGCTTAGAGTGATATCCATATGCTTTGGACCAGTAGCATCAGCAGTAATAAATGGTAGGTTGATGTTAGATGTTGGTGTAGATGATAGTTCAATCTTAGCCTTTTCAGCAGCCTCTTTTAGACGTTGCATAGCCATCTTATCGCCACTTAAGTCTATACCTTCACTAGCCTTAAATTCGGATACTAACCAATCGATAATTCTTTGGTCGAAGTCGTCACCACCTAGACGGTTGTTACCAGCAGTAGCTAAAACTTCAGTTACGCCGTCGCCCATCTCGATAATAGATACATCGAAAGTACCACCACCAAGGTCATATACCATAATCTTTTGGTCGTCTTCCTTATCTATACCATATGATAGTGCAGCTGCAGTAGGTTCATTTATAATTCTCTTAACGTTTAAACCTGCAATTTGACCTGCATCTTTAGTAGCTTGACGTTGAGCATCTGTAAAGTATGCTGGAACTGTAATTACAGCTTCAGTAACCTTTTCCCCTAGATATGCTTCAGCATCGGCTTTTAACTTTTGTAGTATCATAGCAGAAATTTCTTGTGGAGTATACTTTTTGCCATCAATATCTACTTTGTAATCTGAACCCATATGACGCTTAATAGATATAACTGTCTTATCTGGGTTTGTAATAGCTTGACGCTTTGCTACTTGACCAACTAGTCTTTCACCTGTCTTTGAAAATGCTACTACTGATGGTGTAGTTCTAGCACCTTCAGAGTTTGCAATAACTACTGGGTTACCACCCTCCATTACTGCTACACATGAGTTTGTTGTACCTAAGTCAATACCAATAATCTTAGACATAAAAATACTTCCTTTCGATAAATAAGTTTTATTTCCGTCTATCACGGAGATATATTAATTAATGGATAATACCATTAATTAATATTTATATAATCACTTTTTATATTTATTGAACCACTTGAACCATAGCTGGTCTAATAAGTCTTTCATTGAGCGTATAGCCTTTTTGAAACACATTACATACCATATCACTTTCATACTCATCGCTTTCGCACTGTTGTATTGCGTGATGTACGTTTGGGTCAAATGGTTTGCCTAGAGCCTCTATCTCTTTAACACCCAACTTGTTTAAAATGGACATAAAGTTTTTAAATATCATCTCCATACCAGATTTATAACTTTCGTCTGCACATTCTTGAGTTAATGCACGTTCAAAGTTATCAATAACGGGCAATATTTGTTTAATGCAATCTGCGATAGCATTATTATAAGCCTCAGTTTTTTCTTTAGTAGTTCTATTTCTGTAGTTTTGGAACTCAGCATACAATCTAAGGTATTTATCTTTTTCTTCTTGTAACTGTTTTTCCAAATCTGAGGTATCAACCTCATTACCAGTCGCTTGACTTTCTTGTTCTACACTAGAGTTTTCATCTTGTTCAATAGTGTTATTATCTACATCTACATCAACTGATGTATCCTCTAAATTTTCTTCTGTAGAATTAACGTTTTTTTCTTCAGTTGCCATTGGAACCCTCTTCCTTTCTCGCCTCAGCGTCTTGGTCTGTAATCATATCAGTAATTTTTTGAGTAAAATATTCTATATAAGGAATAATACGGGCGTAGTTCAAACGCATAGGACCGATTATTCCAAGAGAACCAGCAGTTTTAGAACCCTTTTTATAGTGTGACATAATCATACTAGAGTTACTAATAATAAAATCGTCGCTACCTTCTTGACCGAACTTAATCTGTATGCCACTAAAAGCATCGTCTAGCATAGCAGAAAATCTATTTTTATTTTCAAGGAAGTTTACGATATCCATTTTATCGAAGTCGTTACACGCCAAAAGGTTTCTTTCACCTTGCACGGTATACTCATCACGGCGTAAATCTCTAGACATTTCATATATACCTTGAACTAGTGGAGTTAGGGTCATCATATAAGTTCCAAGGGCAGTCACAAGTTCTTCCATTCTTTCATCGGATAGGCTTTCAATAGCCTCACCTTGTAGGTTTTCTTGAATGTACTTAGAGAAGAAGTCCATCTGTTCGGAGGTTAAATCGAACTCTAAGCGACAAGCCTTATTTTTAATAGTTCCATTAGATGTTATTAGCAGTATAACATACAATCTTTTACCTGTCGGAATAATCTCTACTTTGGATATTACCGAAAACTTAGGAGCAGAATTTGCAACTACTACTGCACATTGAGTAAGCTCTGCTAAGGTTTGCGTCGCACTTTGTATTATCGATTCTTCAGTTAAAGCACCTTGTTCTTCTAAGGATTTATCTAACTGTAACCTTTCTTCTGCAGTAAGTTCTTGAACTTTCATAAGTTTGTCGATATATAATCTAAAGCCACTATAGGTGGGAACTCTACCAGCTGATGTATGTGGTTGTACCAAATAACCTAACTGTTCTAGCGTTGCCATATCATTTCTAACGGTCGCCGATGATACGTTTATATCTGGGTGCTTTGAAATGACCTTAGAACCTACAGGTTCACCTGTTTTAATATACTCATCTACTACTATTGCAAGGATTTTTAACTTTCTATCGTCCAAGAACTTTCACCTCCAAATGTACTAGCAGTAAACGTAGTAGGTTGTTAGCACTCTTTCTCCCTGAGTGCTAATTGCATTTTAACACTATTAAGAGTAAATGTCAATAGGTTTTATCACTTTTGTAGACATTAACATATTTTTATATATTTTAATAGTATCTATTGTGAAATTTTACTATATATTAGATATTCTACATTAAACATAAACTATTATATACTTAAAATTATATCTATATACAAAAAACAAGGGAACAGATATCTGTTCCCTTGAGTTTTAATAATTTTTAAAGGAAAATATTTATGTTACAATAGAATACTACTTATTCTTCTTAGTAGCTATTAAAGTAGCTCCTGCTAATGCAGATGCTAGTAAGATAGGTGCTACACTAGTATCGCCAGTTTTTGGAGAGTCTGATTTTTTACTAGTAGCTGTTGTGGTTTGAGCCTTTGTTGTAGTAGTTGCCTTTGCTGTTGTAGTTGTAGCATTAGTACTAGTTACATTAGCTTTTGTAGTAGCAGTGGTAGCTTTTGTGGTAGCAGTAGTAGCTTTTGTAGTTTGAACTGCTGTTACTGTAGTAGTTGGAGCCTCTGTAGTAGAACTTTCTGCTGTTACTGTAGTAGCTGGAGCTTCTGTAGTAGTAGTTTCTACTGGTGCTTCAGTAGTAGTTGAAGCTTCTGTAGTAGTAACTTCTTCAGATACTGTAGTATCGGTTGGTTCTTCGGCTGCGGATACACCTATTACACCCATAGATGCAACTATACAAGTACTAAAAGTTATAGCCATTAATCTTTTCAATTTGTTGTTTTTCATAATAAAAACTCCTTTTCTTTCTATATATTTAAAATCCAGATAGATTTTAAATTCATGGTTTTTAATTACAATTGTATTATAACACTAATTAGCAGATATGTCAATATACAAAACTTAAAATCGGCAATAAGTACAAAAAACGTTCCAAAACTTCTACACATATTTTTAAACTTTCTTGTGACTTAGTGCAACATTTTTAATATGTTGAAATTCACTAAATTTATTATACACATATTAGTAATTTAACACAAACCGTATTATAAGTAATAGTACGGTTGTTTTTCAAGTATTATTATATCACCGCCTTTTGATAATGTCAAGAGATTTTTTAAAAAAATTTTCTGTAAATTTTTTGTTTTTCTAATAAAACATCTACGAAAAATAAGCCCTATACAATTGACATATAACATTTATTATGATATACTAATTGTATTAGAATATGTAGTACACTTTTTGAAAGGAGGTTTCGCTATGTTTGATATCGATTTAATGAGCCGTACTCCTATCTACGAACAACTATATAACAAAATTATTGAATTGATTATTAAAGGAGTATTAACCGAAAACTCTCAACTACCTAGTATTAGAACTCTTGCTAAAGAGTTAAGTGTTAATCCTAATACTGTAGTTAAGGCGTATAATCAGCTTGAAAATGATGGCATTATATATTCATTAACTGGTCGTGGTAGCTTTGTGGCTAAAGTAACTGATACTACTATTAAAAAAAGTATGTTTTCCCAATTTGATGAATGTGTTCAAAAGGCTATTCAAACTGGTATATCTAAAAATGAACTTATTGAAAGGATTAACAAGGTGAAAATATCATGATTGAAATTAGTAACACTTCTAAAAATTTTGATAGTTTTAAAGTATTAGATAACATTAATTTGACTATTCCTAAAGGTGTGGCTTTTGGTTTATTAGGCTCTAATGGTGCTGGAAAATCCACTATTTTAAGACTTCTTTGTGGTATATACAAGGCAGATAGTGGCTCAGTTACTATAGATGGTCAACCAATATTTAACAACCCTAGCATTAAGGAAAAAGTATTCTTTATTAATGATGAAACTATCCAATTTGCTAACTTTACTCTTAAGGAGTTAAAAAACTTCTACAAGGGATTTTATCCTAACTTCTCTGAGGAACTCTTTGAAAAACTTAGACAGACTATAAATCTTCCTTTGAATAAAAAGACTAATGCTTTTTCTAAAGGTATGAAACGTCAAGCTATAGTTATAATAGCTTTGGCTTGTCAAACAGAGTACCTTCTACTAGATGAGGCTTTCGATGGCTTAGACCCTACCATGCGTATAATCGTTAAGCGTATGCTCGTAGATGCTATGCTCGACCGTAAACTTACTACTATAATATCATCTCATAACTTAAAGGAAATTAATGAGGTGTGCGATAGTGTGGCTCTATTACATCAAGGTAAGATTGTGTTTAGTCGTGACTTAGATAGCGTTAAATCTAATATACATAAGGTTCAAGTGGTGTTCCCACAAATAAATCAGAGTTTACCTCAAAGCTATACTCAAAAAGATTTCCCTGACTTAGATATTCTACACTTTGAACAAAATCATAGTGTGTACCACATTATTATTCGTGGTGGTGAGGACGAAATTAAAGAAAAGTTTAAAGCTAAAAATCCTTTGGTTTTGGATATTATTCCTCTATCGCTAGAAGAAATATTTATTTATGAAATGGAGGTTCTAGGATATGACTTCAACGGAATTGATAAATAGTAAACCTAAAAAGTTAAACTTGCATACTCCTTTTTGGGCTAACTTTAATATGAATTTGAAATCTTTAAAAAAGATTTTAATAGTTATGTGTACCCTACACGTTCTTGGATTGCCTTTGCTTATGATATCTGGTATATCCTCAGCGATTAATACTAAAAATACTATAACTATATATTCTTCTATGATTGGCTTTGTACCACTATCAGTATGTTGCTTGGCTTTGGCTCTACTTTGTGGATTTATAATAGCTTTAAACTCCTTTGACTACCTATACAAAAAAAGTAAGGTGGATATGATTTATTCCCTACCTTTAACCATAAAGCAACGTTTTCTTAGTGATTATCTATCAGGATTATGTGCTTATATTATACCTTATATAATATCTGTAATAGTTGCGTTTATTATTCACGGATTGGCTTGCTTTGGTTTGAGTGAGTGGGCTAAAATTACAGCGTCCGATGATATTACCAATATTATGATAAAACTATCACTTTGTGGATTTTTTATTATGATTATGTTCTATACTTTGACTGTCTTAGTTACATCTTGTTGTGGTTCTATGTTTGAGGCTATTGCTTATAACATTCTTATTAACGATTTAATTCCAGGTGCGATTGCCGTTCTACTATTAGTATTCTTTAGCAATCTATACGGCATAGATATCTCAGACTATCTATTAACATACATTTCTAATAGTAGCCCTATTGGAACTTGTTTCGGTATAGCTGAACTCTTTAACCAAGAATCCGATATAGCTATTTGGGTTAAATGGTATATACTTACCTTTATTGCTGATGTTATTTACTTCTTTATTGCTTACTTACTTTACAGTAAACGCAAGGCTGAAGATGTTTCTAAACCCTTTGTATTTAAAGCGTTCTACTATATTACCATGACTGCTATAACTTTTATTATAATAGCTCTTATGATATATATTAATGATAGAGATTATATCGGTCCTATGTTGTTCTTGAGTGCTATAGTGTACTTTATATGCGAAGTTATTACTAATCGTGGATTTAAAAAGTTCGGCTTTAGCGTCCTAAGATACATTGGAACTGTTTGCGGTGTAGTTGCTTTCTGCATGATTTTAAAAGGTACTAACGGCTTTGGCATGGAAAATAATGTACCATCTATCTCATCAGTTAAAAGCGTTACCATAAGTTATGGTGGAATATATAACGAAGATGGTATAACTGATGTAACCTTTACTGATAAACAATCTATTCAAACTATTATAGATTTCCATAAAGATGCTACATCTAACAGATTTACTTCTTATATTCCTGACGATTATTACAATTATGATGATGATTATGCTTCTAAGTCTAATAGCGTATATCAAAATTGTAATGACTATTACAATAATGTTGAAATTGTCTATAATACTAAATTTGGAAATAAGATATCTAGAAACTATAAAATATCCTTTGAACAACTTATGCTTCTAAAAGATTTAAGCGTTAGCAAAGAGTATACTCAAACTTCTATTGATAGCTTTAAAAATACTCTTTTAAATTCCTATTCACATGATTATGATTACTATAATCATGATGATGATATCTATTATGGTTCTACAGCTAAAAGAAAACAACTTCCAGTTGAAGATAGACAGTATCAAATATATGTAAGTTCTAAACTTCAAATTAATTCACAAACTTATAGTAATCTAACATACTCTCAAATTCTGGAACTATCTGAGTGCTATGCTAAGGATTTACAACATCGTTCTCTTGACGATATCCTTACTCCTAATGATACCTACTGCTATCTAAATGGATACATTATATTTAGTTCTTATGAACATACTATAAAGTTCTTAACCGATAATAACCTTACTCCTGCTAGTCTAAAAACTGAACTTAACTCCTATAACGG
This sequence comes from Ruminococcus sp., assembly GCA_018376535.1. Taxonomy (GTDB): domain Bacteria; phylum Bacillota; class Clostridia; order Oscillospirales; family Ruminococcaceae; genus UBA5884. The sequence continues at coordinate 76,653 of JAHABC010000005.1, read as the reverse complement.
TTATAACTATAATTCCGATTGCGTTCTATACTCCCCAGATGATATCACTTGCGTTGGTGGTAAATATTATACATCTATACAAGCCTTTAAATCTACTGGTGGAAAGTATTTAAATACAGATAGTTCTTTACTACCTCTACTAGAGGTCGCTCAACCTAACTATGTAACTACTGATAGATGCTATATACTACAATTTAATGGCTATATGTTCGTTATTCCTAATAAATATACCAATATCGCTGAAAGTATGTATTCTAATACTAACTATGATTATCTAATTAAGGATACTTGCAATAACTTGGATTTCGATTACTTAGATTGCTATTTAAATCTTCATGACGTTTGGTTAAAGAATTTTAAATCTAACTATAAGGATTATCTTACTTTTATAGATGACGTTCTTACTAGTAATTTGAATATTTATTCTGAGAAGAGTTATTCTGGAACTATATCTGCTAACAATTTCAACATACTTAAAAATTACTATGACGGCTATTGGAATGTATACTACCTCTCCGATATTCAAAATTGTTGGAACTCTTGGGGTATGTCAGCCTATAAAAATTATGATGACTTCGTTTGGGCTGTTCTAAAGTATAGTTTCCAAAACTCAAATGAAAACATTCTATATAATGATACCTCTACTGATACTACTACATCTAAAGATAGTTCCTCTACTAATAAAGAAAGTCCTAAAATAGAAGATAAACCTATTGACGAAAGTCTAAGTAACGTTTAAAATATATAGTGTGATATCCTATATTCCTATAATATGGGATATCATTAAAATTATTGCTTAGGAGTTTTTTAAATTATGAGTTCAAAAGACAAGAATGTTAAAGTTAGAACCGACAGAGTAGTTATATCTGTAATAACACTCGTGATATTAGTAGCTTTGATAGTTTTAATAGTAAGTAAAGTATCTAATAATAGTAGCAATCCATCGCAAAGCGTAAACCAAACCGTACAAGATACTACTACATCTACTAGCGATACCACTCCACCTACCGATACTACCCTTGAAGAAACTACTACAACTTCACAAAGTGGTCACAATGTGGAAGTTATAGACGGTTGTACTTATATTGATGGTATACTTATAATAAATAAATCTTATAGTGCATCACCAGAATATCAAGGATATAACGGTGGCTTGGACGATACTAAACCTACTCCACCTATTGGACTTTTCCCAGAAGTTATTGAAAGTTTCAATACTATGCAACAAGATGCTAAAAATCAAGGCTTGGATATATACATAGCCTCTGGATATCGTTCATATTACTATCAGCTAAACGTATACAACAGATACTGCGAAACTGACCCCCCTGAAGTTGTAGATACTTACTCTGCTAGAGCAGGTTACTCTGAACATCAATCGGGATACGCTTTCGATTTAAATTCCATAGATGACAGTTTCGCCGATACTGATGAGGGTAAATGGGTCGCTGAAAACTGTCACAAATACGGCTTTATTGTAAGATTTCCTAAGGGTAAAGAGGATATTACTGGATATCAATACGAATCTTGGCACTTACGCTACGTTGGTGTAGATGTGGCTACTTATATCTATGAAAATAATCTTTGCTTGGAAGAGTATCTTGGTGTGGATTCCGTATATAAAGATTAGTCCATGTTTGACATTTTATCGTTTTATTGATATAATTATCTATGTTATTAATTTTATGTTAGTGGTGATTGTATGAGTACATCTGTTAAGAAAAAAAAATATAAAAAATCCCGTGTACGCTTGGATAGAATTTTTCTATGTATATTTATATTGGCTATAGTATTAGGTCTTACAATATACGTTTTACACTATAAGAATACTACTTCAATACACATAAACGTATCGGATACCTTTAAAAATATCCGAGCTACTATGTTCTGCGATGATATTCAAGAAACTCCTAAGGAAGATACTTCCATAAGTTTGGACTTTCAAGAAAATCTATTAACTAATGTACAACCAGATGATTTATCTGCACAATATGTGTATGCTTTGGATAGTTCTAATGGTCAAATTCTTTTTGATAAAAATTCTACTAGTAAATGTTATCCTGCAAGTACCACCAAGATTTTAACTTCTATAGTGGCTATAGAAAGTATCAACTTAGATACTACTTTCACTGTAGGCAATGAGATAAACTTAGCTGAAGAAGGTTCTAGTTTAGCCTATCTAGTTCAAGGTGAAGAAATATCCCTTAAAGATTTACTATATGGCTTGATGTTACCATCTGGTAATGATGCTGCCTATACTATAGCTGTCAACGTCGCTAGAATATTAACTGGAAACCCTATTCTTACCGACAATGAGGCTGTTACTTACTTCGTAAATTTAATGAACGAAAAGGCTCAAGAGATAGGCATGGTTAATAGTCATTTTGAAGTTCCAGACGGATATCACAATAAAAACCACTATGTAACTGCTCAAGATATGATGCGACTTCTTATATATGCTCAAAGAGTGGATATCTTAAAACAAGTAGCATCTACACAAAGTTACTCCACTACTGCCTTGACTGGTCAAGAACACACTTGGATTAATACTAATAAACTTCTTGACCAAAATAGTTCCTACTACTACGAGGGCGTTAATGGTTTTAAAACTGGTTTCCATGATGATGCAGGTAACTGCTTAATAGTTACTGCTAATATTAATAGTCGTGAAGTATTCTTGATTATCATGAAAAGTGAAACTGATGACACTAGATATCAAGATGCTACTACTCTTTTAGATAGTATATATAACTATTAATAGTATTACTAAATATTATATAAAAAAGGATTGATTTTATATCTAAAAATCAATCCTTTTATATTTAATACTTAATATAGTTACTTAATTATATCTGTACCCATGTACTTGACTAGTACCTCTGGAACTGTTATAGAACCATCTGGATTTTGATAGTTTTCTAATATAGCTGCAACAGTTCTACCAACTGCAACTCCTGAACCGTTCAAAGTATGTACAAATTGAGCCTTATCCTTTGGAGTTGCTTTATACTTAATGTTCGCTCTACGAGCTTGATAATCTACAAAGTTTGAACAACTTGAAATTTCAACGTATCTGTTATAAGATGGCATCCAAACTTCAATATCGTAAGTTTTTGCAGATGAGAAACCTATATCACCAGTAGATAGTGCTACTACTCTATAAGGTAAGCCTAAACCTTGTAGAACTCTTTCAGCATCGTTAGTTAGTTTTTCCAATTCGTCCCAAGATGTTTCTGGAGTTGTAAACTTAACTAGTTCAACCTTGTTAAATTGATGTTGTCTAATAAGTCCACGAGTATCACGACCAGCAGAACCAGCTTCCGAACGGAAACAAGCTGAATATGCACAATAACATAATGGTAGTTGGTCACCTTTTAAAATCTCATCACGATACATATTAGTAACTGGAACTTCAGCAGTTGGAATTAAAAAGTAATCATTACCGATATTATCTTCGGAAGATACTAGCTTATACGCTTGGTCTTCAAACTTTGGAAGTTGTCCAGTACCTGTCATAGATGCTCTATTTACCATAAATGGAGGTAGTATCTCAGTGTATCCGTGTTGAGTATGAGTATCTAGGAAGTAGCTAATAATACTTCTTTCAAGTCTAGCACCTAGACCTTTGTAGAAATGGAATCTAGCACCAGTAACTTTAGCAGCAGTATCTGGGTCTAATATACCTAACTTAGCACCTAAATCCCAGTGACCTTGAGGTTCATAGTCGAACTTAGTAGGTTCACCGAACTTTCTAATTTCAACATTTTCTGTATCGTCCTTGCCTATAGGAGTGGTTTCAGATGGAATATTTGGAACACTTAAAAGTAACTCTCTTTGTTTAGTTTCAAGTTCCTTAATTTTAGCATCTTGAAGTTTAATCTTTTCGGCGATAGTCTTCATCTCAGCCATAATAGATGTAGTATCTTCACCATTCTTCTTCATAACTGGAATTTGTTTAGATACCTTATTCTGTTCAGCTTTTAAACTGTCGGTTTCTGTAGATATTTGTCTTCTTTGCTCATCGATTGCAAGAATATCATCGATGTATTGGTCATAGTTGGCATTTCTAGTCTGTAATGCCTTTTTAATCTGTTCAGGATTTTCTCTAATCTTTCTAATGTCAAGCATTTTAATTCCTCCAAAATATTTATATAATGTGATATTTCACATAATTGGCAATTCTACTTGCAAAGTGCTTTGCAAGTGCTTGTCAAGTGCTTTGCAAGTAGTCACTTGTCAAGCACTCAACAGATGTATCTATGTGGTTTTTGCGATATATTTAAATCCTACTTTGCAAGTAGGATTTTCTACTTGTCAAGTAACTTTGCAAGTACATTTGCTATGCTATTCAGGTCATCTTTTCCATAAAACTCCAAAGTTATAGTACCTTTTTTGTTAGAACCTGTTATTTTAACTGGTCTATTTAAGATATCTTTTAAAGATATTTCCGTTTCTGTATAGTATGTATCTATCCTTTTTGGAGTGCGTTCCACTGGATTGGATTTCAACTTTTTAACCTCTGCCTCAAGTTGCTTAACCGATAGACCAAGTTTGATAGTCTTTTTAGCTAAGTCCTCTTGATATTCCTCATCAACTGAGAGTATCTGCTTGGCGTGTGCAATGGATAGAGTGCCATCTTCCAACATTCTTTTTACACTATCTGGAAGTTTAAGCAATCTAATTATGTTAGCAATGCTAGAACGTGAGCGTCCAGTAGCTTTTGAAATCTCATCTTGTGTTAAGTTGAACTCCTCTTTAAGACGCACAAACCCCATAGCCTCTTCAATTGGAGTTAGGCTCTGCCTTTGAAGGTTCTCACTAAAGGATATCTTAAAAGCATCTAATTCGGATATATCATCTTTAACTATAGCAGGAATTTCTCGTAGTTGTGCAATTCTTGATGCTCTCCAACGTCTTTCACCTGCAACTATCTTATAAAATCCATTGGGCATAGATGTCACTATTATGGGTTCTATTACGCCATACTGAAGTATAGAGTCTGCCAAATCGTACAGCGATTGCTCATTGAAGTACTTTCTAGGCTGTTTTCTATCAGGTTCAATCTGCGATACCCTTAAAATTACAGTTTCCATGATTATTTTTAAACCCTTTCAACTTAATTCTACACTATTATAGCATAGTTGAACCTATTTGTAAAGATTTTAGATTAAATAATTTAAATGTATCAAAAAAGGCTTTGTTTTGTAAAATATCATAAAGTTTTTAAATTTCTCCTAATTTATGGGAAATGTACTAAAAAACGTACTCAAAAAGTTTTCAACATTTTAGTGTTAAAAAAGTGCTTTCCACAGAAGTTTTCAACATTTCCACTTGCAAAGCACTTGTCAAGCAAGAAATCCACACGTTTACGACCTTTAAACTGTTGAAAGTTTTCCACTTTAAAACCTACTTGAATGGTAGGTTTGCAAGTTGCAACCACTTGACAAGCACTTGTCAAGTGGAAAAGTTGAAAACTTTTAGTTTTCAACACTTTTTTGTGGAAAACTTGTGGAAAACTTTTAGTTTTAGTGTTTAAATCGCATAGGTACGCCCCTAAAAATGTTGAAAAGTTTTCAACAATTTTGCTTGTCAAGTAAAAATCTTCGTCAAATTGCACAAAAGTTTTCAACAAAATAAAAGTTTTCAACAGTCGGATTTACCATTATTTAACTAATTGGTTATAATTGTTATGGTTTTTCTTGCCTGTAAACTTACGTAAAATTTTACATTCGTCAAATTGCACAAAAACTACTATTTTGGTATACTTAAAATTGTAGTTTAATTAGTATGGGCAAACCACAAAACATCGGGGATACTCTATATATCCCCGATGTTTTCAGTAACATTTTTAGCTTAATTTTGGTCTTTAAACGGTATTCTAACTCTGTACTCTATGTAGTCATCGCATTGATATTTGGAACTATTTGCTTTAATTCCCACCGATTGCATATTTTCAACGGCTCTTGTGATGGTATTCATAAAGAATCTAACGTCTGAAAAGGCTCTTGTGCGACGTCTACTACAGTTTTTTAGATTGTTTTCCTCTATGTATTCAAGGACGGCTTTTTCGGTCTTTTCAACGTTAAGACGTTCTTTAACAACCTTGTTTATAACGTTCAATCTATCCTCTGGTGCAGATAGCTTTAACAACGCTCTTGCGTGCCTTTCGGTCAATCCGAACTTTACTATTACCATGCGTTCTTCCTCAGTGAGTTTAAGCAATCTCAACTTATTAGCTATGGTACTTTGAGCCTTTCCTAGCTTTAAGGCAGTATCTTCTTGAGTTAATCCGTAGCTTTTTATTAGTTTATCTATAGCAATAGCCTCATCAAAGAAGGATAAATCCTTGTGTTGAATGTTCTCAACGAGGTTTAAAATAGCACTATTTTTATTACTTACTTCCAGAATAATGCAAGGTACGAAGTCTAATCCTGCAATTTTAGATGCTCGTAGCCTTCTTTCACCTGCTATAACCTCGTAGCCATCATAGACTTTTCTAACCGTTAGAGGTTGTAAAATACCGTTTTGACGAATACTATCTGCTAAGGCTGATATGTCTATGTAGTCAAACTCTGTTCTAGCTTGTTCACTGTTAGGGTGTACCTCCTCAATTGGAATTTGTACAATCTTTCCTATCTGCCTTTCTTTTAGATTTAAAAACGCTGTCATATACCATACAGCTCCTTTCTTTAGCTTTAAATTCTCTTGTACTAACGTACCGATAGTTAAATTATACACCCTTTAGGAAATTTTTTCCATAAGTTTTTATCGTCATAGTTCCACATTCTTAGACTATTTTCGACATATTTCTATCTTTTTAGATTATTTCCTCTCTATTTCCTTAGCAAATATACTCAATTTTTGCGATATATTATTTCATAATTTTGGAAATTATATCAAAATAGAAACTTTTTAGCATAAAAATATCGGATAGCTTTAAAACTATCCGATAGTAACCTAATATTTAAACTCTATAATGGCTTGGATTTTATCTTTCCACTAATGCGTGGATACTTCTTAGGTGTATTAGATATCTTCTCTATAACGATAATACGTCTGTTATCCTCTGGGGGAATGGTATACGTTGCATCATTAACAAGTTTTCCTCCTAAGGTGCGTATCGCATTATTAGATGCCTCTATATCCTCCGATAAGCCTTTCATAGCTATAAACGAACCTCCAACTTTTACGAACGGAATACAGTACTCACTCAACATTTGAAGATTAGCCACCGCTCTAGCCGTTGCAAAGTCGAACCTCTCCCTATAGCAATCATCTTTGCCAAAGTCCTCTGCACGTCCATGAACGCACTCTACATCGATTTTTAACTTGCTACATAAACTTTCAAGAAATACTATCCTTTTATTAAGACTATCTAAAAGAGTTAGCTTAATATCGGGACGATAAAGTTTTATGGGTATAGACGGAAAACCTGCACCAGTGCCAACATCTATTAAGGTCGCACCTTGTGGAATATCCACATAGATTAGTGGCATAAGACTATCTAAAAAATGCTTGATGTATATATCTCTATGCTCTGTAATAGCCGTTAGGTTCACCTTTTGATTATACTCCACTAGATACTCTGCATAGATTTCTAACTTATCATACAACTCCGATGTTATATCTAAGTGATGGTATGAACAGACTTTTTTAAACTCTTTAAAATCCATAGATATATCCTTTCTAAGTGTTATTCTGCTGTAGATATATCACTAGTACAGATATGTCTGCTGGTGATACTCCACTAATTCGTGAGGCTTGTCCTATACTTATAGGCTTAATCTTATTGAGTTTTTCAATAGCCTCTAAACGAAGTCCTTTAATGTTGATGTAGTCTAAATCTTTAGAGAGTGGCTTACTTTCTAACTTTCGCATCTGCTCAACTAGAGCAAGTTGCTTTGTGATATATCCATCGTATTCAATTTGAATTTCTGCTTGTTCCCAAACTTCTCTAGGCAACTCTGGACGGTTTATATCGAATGGTTTTAACTTTTCATACGATAGTTGTGGTCTACGAATTAAATCAGCCATCTTACAACCACTAGACATAGGTGCAGTACCATTTTCAATTAAAAATTCGTTCAATTCTTTAGATGGTGCTACGTTTAACTTTAATAATCTTTCCTTTTCTGCCTTAACTTGCGATAACTTTTCTTGAAGTTTATCAAATCTTTCCTTAGAGTTTAAGCCTATCTTGTAGCCTATTGGGATAAGTCTTTCATCTGCGTTATCTTGACGTAGAATTAACCTATATTCACTCCTAGATGTCATCATACGATAAGGGTCTTGACAACCTTTAGTTACTAAGTCGTCTATTAACGTACCTATGTACGAACTTGCTCTATCTAGTACTAGTTGTTCCTTGCCTTGAACTCCTAAACTTGCGTTAATTCCTGCTACCAACCCTTGAGCAGCTGCCTCCTCATAACCAGAACTTCCGTTAAACTGTCCTGCACCGTATAAACCCTTTAACTGTTTAAATTCTAAAGTTGGAAGCATCTCAGTAGGGTCGCAACAGTCGTACTCTATGGCGTACGCTGGACGCATAATCTCAACGTTTTCTAAACCTTTGATGGTTCTTAAAAAGGCAAGTTGAACATCTTCTGGCAACGATGAGGACATTCCTTGTAGATAGTATTCGTCAGTATCTAAGCCCATAGGCTCGATAAATAGTTGATGTCTTGGCTTATCACTAAAACGAACTATCTTATCTTCAATAGATGGACAGTATCTAGGTCCAACGCCTTGTATTCTACCTGAGTACAATGGCGAACGGTGTAGGTTATCTAAGATAACCTTGTGAGTATCTGCATTGGTATACGATACATAACACGATACTTGATTTTTTAACGTAGATTGGTCGGTTTCAAATGAAAATGGTACAATATAATCATCACCGTCTTGACGTTCAAGAATATCAAAATTTATGCTACGTCTATGAACTCTACAAGGAGTTCCAGTCTTAAATCTTCGGATAGTAATTCCGTTCTTTTTTAAACTTTCGGATAGTAAATTGGCTGGATTAGTATTATCTGGGCCACTTTCATAGTTGCTTTCGCCTACATGGATTTTTCCCTTTAGATAAGTTCCTGTAGCTATTACTACTGCTTTTACTTTGTACATAGCTCCTAACTTTGTAACTACGCCCGTAACCTTGCCATCTTGAGTTAGAATTTCCGAAATTTCAGCTTGTTTTATATCCAAATTTTCTTGCATCTCGCATAGATGCTTCATATAGTTATGATACTTAACTCTATCGGCTTGAACCCTTAAACTATGCACTGCTGGGCCTTTTCCTCGATTTAACATTCTTGATTGTATAAAGCATCTATCTGCACCTTTGCCCATAACTCCACCAAGAGCGTCTATCTCTCTAACTAGATGCCCCTTCGCTGTTCCTCCTATTGATGGATTACATGGCATATTAGATATCTGGTCTAACGATATTGTAAACATCACCGTCTTACAACCTAACCTAGCTGACGATATACTCGCCTCTACACCTGCATGACCTCCACCTATTACAGCGACATCATAAGAACCCATTTCATAACTCATAAAATAATCAACTCCACAAAGATTTTTATTACTTACCCACACAAAAACGTGAGAATATATTATCTACAACAGTTTCGGATATATTTTCACCAGTCAACTCTAATAGATAGTTTAAAGCCTCATCGAAATCTATAGTAATAGCATCTAAATTCATGCCCATTTCAAGAGAGTTCACACAATTTTTTAGAGAATTTATACAGTTATCTATACAAATTTTTTGACGTTCGTTAGCTAAAAGACCACTATCTATGTCGATATCTTCAAGTAAGAACATATCATTTAGGGTATCTGTTAGGAACTCTAAGCCTATTGAATGTTTTGCCGATACATCAACTACATACTTAAAGTGTTCTTTAATAGTCGATAGTACGCCATCTATAGCGATATCGGTCTTATTTACCACTGCTATGACGTTTCTATCTTTAACCGACTGTATTAAGTCGAAATCATTATTATCTAGTGGAGTAGAACCATCAAACATAGCTATTATTAGGTCTGCCTCATCAAGACGTTTTTTAGCTATGTCTACTCCTATTTTTTCAACCACATCGGAAGTATCTCTAATACCTGCCGTATCGGATAGTCTTAACGTTAGATTTCCTACCTTTACAGTTTCCTCGACTACATCTCTGGTAGTACCTGCAATGTTGGTTACTATGCTACGTTCAAAGCCACTTAAACAGTTCATTAGCGTGGATTTTCCAACGTTTGGCTTGCCTACTATGACCGTATTTATACCCTCTCTAAGAACTCTGCCGTTGTCGTAGTTAGTGGATATGCTCTGCAGTTGTGATAGTATATCCTTAGATTGCTTTAAGATATCATTAGGTTCTACAATAGGAACGTCCTCCTCTGGAAAGTCTGCCCATGCGGATAAATCTCCTAAGATGTTAGTTATCTGCTTAGATATGCTCTTTACTTTCTTGAAATTAGCACCATCACGGAGAGAGTTTGCATACTTTAACTGACTTTTTCCATCAGCTGATATTATATTCATAACGTTCTCGGCTTGATTTAAGTTCATTTTGCCATTTAAAAACGCTCTTTTAGTGAACTCCCCAGCTTGAGCAAGTTGCACCCCTTTTGATAATATTAATCTTAATATTTGATTGGTTACATACTTTCCACCATGACATGATATCTCAACTACATCTTCACCAGTATAACTCTTTGGTTTTCTAAATACCGACAGTACTACGTCATCTAATAGTTGATTATCATTATCATAGATGTTTCCATATGCACAAGTATAGCCTTCCATGTTTGTAGGCTTTTTTGTTCCTTTAAATATGCTATCTGCTACAGATATGGCGTTTTCACCCGATATTCTTATTACAGACAATCCACCTACTGCATTAGGTGTGGCTATTGCACTGATAGTAGACATTATATTCACCTCAAAAAAATAATATAGACGGATAAAGTACCCCCTTATCCGCCCAAAAAGATTATAATTACTTAGATTAAAACTCTATCTTACCATATAAGCCCTCTTTAAGATTATCTTCTGGCTTAGGTTTGCGATAATCTTTTTCAAAAGAAGTCTTTAAATCTAGTGAACGTGGTTGATAGTTCTTCTTTCTACCACCATTACCACGATATTTATTATTTCCACCACGTTTACCACGGTTATTGTATCCACCTTTACGACTTCCACCACCACTATACTTCTTAGGGTTAGTGCTAGATATTATAACCTTTCTAAAAGGTTCTTCACCTATAGAACGTGATGTAACTCCCTCTATTTCGGATATTGTAGAGTGGATAATTCTTCTTTCATAAGGGTTCATAGGCTCTAAAGATTGCGAACGTCCAGTTCTTAAAACGTTCTTAGATACCTTCTTAGCTAACTCCTCAAGGATAAGCTTTCTTTTGGCTCTGTAGCCACAACTATCAAGAGTAATTCTAAAGTAACCCTTTTCGCCCTTATTACAAATCATAGCAGATAGATATTGTAAAGCATCTAAAGTTTCTCCACGTTTACCAATGATAGTACCAGTACCATCGCCTTTAAAATCTATTATAGCACCGTTTTCAGTTTGAATAATCTCACTAGAAGTATCTATGCCCATCTTTTCAAGTATAGATGCTACATACTCTTGAGCTACTTTAGCCTTTTCTAAAACTTCTTCAGGAGTAGGAACTTCTTCTTCCTCAGTAGTTTCAACATCTTGTGATACTTCACTTGCAACTTGCTGAACGGTTTCGGTTTCTACTGGTTTAGATGGTTCTTCAGTAACCATAGTATCAACAGCAGTAGGAACGGCTATAGGCTCTTGAACAGGAGTTTCCACAACAGTTTCAACAGTTTCAACAGTAGCATTGTAAGTAGCTTTAACCTTGTATTCGCCCTTTAATCTACCAAATATAGACTTTTTAGGTTCTTCAAGGATTTGAAAATCTATTAAATCTTTGGAGATACCAAAACTTTGTACTGCTAACTCTTTAGCCTCATCAAGAGTCTTAGCAGAGAATATTTCCATCATAATAAAAATCCCCTTTCTAAATTAACTAATCGTCTGTATAATCGTCGCCATACTTTTCAGCCATACGTTTTCTAGCCTCTTTAATAATCTGTTTGTTTACTTCGTTCATTTCTGAGCGAGATAACTTATCTTTTTGGTCATACGTTTGGCGTGGCTTAGAATTACCATTATTTGCATTGTTCATAGCTTTTTGTTGTTCAACTAATTTATCCATAAAGGATTGCTTATTATTTCTTCTGTTAGCTTGAACCTTAGCACGTTCTTGTTCTAAAACCTTTAAGGAACGTTCTTCGTTAAAGTAATTATTTAAGAATATACTCTGTATTAATGAGAATAATGAGGAAATTGCCCAATAGAAACCTACTCCAGCTGGGAAACTGTAAGCAATCCAAATAGAGAATATTGGCATACCATATAGCATTATATTCATGCTACCCATAGATTGCATAGCCTCAGGATTTTTTTGCTTCTGCTTATGTTGAGTGTATATGGTAAGTATTAGTTGAAATACACCAGATAGTACTGGTATTAATAGTAAACATATAGACTCAGCATTCCACACATCTGGGTGGATTGTAGGTGTTTGACCTAAATCTATAAATCCAAATAGAGTATTTTTAAAGTTTCCAACCTTTTCAACTAAATCTTGTGGAAATAACTCTGGATTGGTCTTAATATAGCTTAGTATAGACAACTCTGGACGTGATTTAAAGTTATTAGATATGGCTATACTATTAGCCTCAAAGTATTTAGTTAATATTTCTGTAGCGTTAGTTATTGTATCTTTGCTTAACCTAAGTATGTGGGTTAGAGGTCTATAAACTACGTCTAAAATACCATAGATTATTGGAAGTTGTATCAACAATGGTAGACAACTAGCCATAGGATTGACCCCAGCCTCAGAATATAACTTCATCTGTTCCTCTTGGAACTTCTCTTGATTGTTTGCATAACGCTTTTTTAACTTCTCAATTTGTGGGGCTAGTGCTTGTTGCTTAACCATACCTTTTTGTTGCTTAAAGTATATTGGAAACAACAATAGTTTTACTAGTACAGTAAATATAATCAACGCAAGACCGTAATCTTTTACTAATGAGTATATACCATACATTATAAAACCTAATGGATAGCCTAGTATTTTACTCAAAACAATTCCTCCAATTCTCTTTTTTGTTCTACATAGTTATTATAAAGCATCTAATTAGATACTTAAAGTTACTTAGTATTAGCATCTTTGCGATTTTTTAAGAAGTAAAGTCCGAACTTTTCAGGAACGTAATCCACACCACCGTTAGAAAATGGATTACACCTTAATATTCTCCATGCACCCAATATTATGCCTTTAATCACGCCAAAGCGTTCTATTGCGGTTATCGTGTAGCTAGAACACGTTGGATAGTATTTACATCTTGGGGGTAACATGGGAGATATAAACCTCTTATATGCTCTTATGGGCAAGATAAAAAGTTTTTTAATCAACTTAGTTATTATCATTACTTTCTAAACCATTTAAGATACAGTTTTTAAGAAATTCACTAACATCTGTAGATTTAACTTTGCCATTGCCTGTACAAGCACGAGCAACTATGACAAAATCATAACCTATAGGAAAGTTCAATTCATTTTCACGGTAAGCCTGTCTAATAATGCGTTTTGCCCTATTTCGATGCACTGCATTACCTACTTTTTTACCAGCAGTTACACCAAGTCTATTATATGGCAATCTATTTTTTTTGTAATATAGCACTGCTACCTTAGAAACGATGTACTTGCCTTTTTTGTATAGAGTTAGAAAATCCCTATTGTCATTTAACGTTTTAGTATAAAGCATAGGATTTCCGTCCTTTTCATTTCAATAAGATATCACTAATTATTATAACATGGATTTTTCTTTAGGTCAAGAAAAAATATACAAACCATTATACTTAATTTAATTAAACAGAAACAGACCGTATTCACAAAGAATAACGGTCTATTTGAGGAAAAAGGAAATATATATGTTAATTTAACCATGGCTAAATTAACATATTATGATTTATGAGCAAAAATTAATATTAGTGAGATAATTTAGCTCTACCCTTAGCACGTCTACGAGCTAAAACTTTCTTACCGTTAGTAGTAGACATTCTCTTACGGAAACCGTGTTCTTTCTTTCTGTGAATTTTCTTAGGTTGATAAGTTCTCTTCATGGTTAAAGACCTCCTTTTATACGTTTTATAAATAACAAAATTTAATAATTAGCTTGTTTAGGGCATAATACCACTACAATAATACAGTATACCTTAAAAGATGGTATTCTGTCAAGTGTTTTCTAAGAAAAAATTTCAAAAATTATAGATATTTTTTCTTAACAATGTTTTGATATGCCTTTATTTTATATTTTATGTGCAATTTGCACAAATACACATTATAATAGTCGTGGTCTAAAAAACACTCTTTTGTGCATTGATGCCTTAATATTTATACTAAACACTTGCTTTATTCCTAAATTTATGGTATAATATTAGGGTGAAAAATATGAATTTTTTCGCATAGAATTTTTTATAGGGAGGCTATAAATTTGAATTCTTTTGAAGAAGTCTTCAATTGTGTAAAGAAGTACTGTCTTACTTCTGGCAAGATAATAGAATCGGCTTATAATATTTGGATAGAACCTATTAGTGCTATAGAGTTGAACGGTAGCAAAGCTATACTGTTCGTTCAGTCGGACTTTCAAAAGGGCATAATCTTGCAAAACTTTGAAAGTATTCTTAAAGATGGCTTTGAAGCAACACTTGGTTTCCCCGTCGACATTGAAATTTTAACCGAGGAAACTATGAATGAGCCTCAACCAAATCTTGCAAGACTGGACAGTAACTCCATTACTGATGACGTTTCCGAACATGAAGAGTATGACTACACCTTCGACACGTTTATTGTAGGTCGCTCTAATGAATTTGCTTACGCAGCCTGTACGGCTGTCGCTAGAGATAATAACGGCTCAACTTATAACCCACTATTTATACATGGCCCATCGGGATTAGGCAAAACCCACCTAATGAACGCTATTTCTAATGAGATGAAAAAAAACAATCCAAATTTAAATATTATATACGTTACTGGTGAAACTTTCGCAAATGAACTTATAGACGCTATTCGTATGAAACGTGATACTACTATCTTTCATGAAAAATACCGAAACGCCGATGTTCTTCTAGTAGACGATATTCAGTTTATTGCTGGTCGTGAAAGTACGCAAGAGGAATTCTTTCATACCTTCAATGAACTATATAATGAGGGAAAACAGATAGTTCTTACTTCCGATAAACCACCTAAAGATATTAAAACCCTTGAAGAACGTATTAGAACTAGGTTTGAATCTGGATTGATTGCCGACGTATCTACGCCAGATTTTGAAACTAGAATGGCTATAATACGTCGCAAAGCTGAAGCTTTAAACATAAATATCCCAGATGATGTATGCGAATTTATCGCTAACAGATTAAAAACTAACATACGTCAACTAGAGGGTGCAGTCAAAAAAATGACGGCTTTACGTCACTTTGCAGGTAACACTCCGACTATGGCAACGGCTCAAAGCGTAATCCGTGATATACTGAACGACGACCAACCAGTGCCAATTACTGTCGAAAAAATTATATCCGATGTTGCAGAAATTTACAATGTAACTGCCGAAGATATCAGGTCTAATAAACGTTCTTCACAAATATCTTTAGCAAGAAAAGTTGCTATATATGTAGTAAGGGAAATTACTCAGATGTCATTGGTAGCAATTGGTCATGAGTTCGGAAATCGTGACCATTCGACCATAGTTTACTCCATCAATAGCATCGAAATGTCCATAAAAAAGGACAAGAATTTAAGGCAAGTTGTAGACGATTGTATAAAAAATATCAAAAATAGTGCAAATTGACGAAAACGCTAATTTTTATACAATTTTGATGGTGCAAAACCACTTTTCAACAGGTTTTCAACATAAAATGTTGAAATGTGTATATAAACTATCCACACAGATTAGAACTTTCCACACAACTTTCAACATTTCAACATCTTTCAACAGTCCATTTTTCCACAAAGTGTGGAAACTGTTGAAAACTTGTTGAAAGTTTGTGGAAAAGTTGAAAGTTTTCCACATTTTTTTCAACATTCTTTCAACAGTTTCAACATTCAAAAAAGTTTTCAACTTTTCAACAATCTTTCAACATACCCATTGTGGAAAACTTCGGCTTGCAATCGACGTAGGTATGGAGGTTCAAAAGTTTTCAACATTTTCAACACCCCCTACTACTACTACTAAAATATTTATACCATATCTATTTGTATTATCCCCCAATGGTATAATGAAAATCATGGAATTTTTTTCCATGAGATGTACTTTTATTTTTTTGCAATTCTAAAAAAAAAAAAAAAATTTTTTGGATTTAATTCACACCAAAAAAAAAAATGAAATCAAAAAGACTAAATCCAAAAAAAAAATCAAGGAGAAAAAAATTATGAACTTTAATTGCAATAAGTTGGAACTATCTGAAGCAATAACAAATGTTTCCAAAGCAGTTCCATCAAAATCATCTATACCACAACTGGAAGGAATTAAACTTTCTCTTACTGGTAACGACCTAACTCTTACTGGATATAACTTAGAGTTGGGAATAACTACTACAGTAAATGTTATCAATAACGATAGTTCTAATGGAGAATATATTATCAATGCAAGGCTATTTTCTGATATAGTTAGAAAGATGCCTTCCGATAATATCAACATAATCATAAATAAAAATGACGACATGAAGGCTCACATAAAAGCTAACAACACTAATTGCAAAATAGCAGTTCTATCTGCTGAAGATTATCCTGAGTTCCCTGATATCTCTACTGGTGACAGTGTATCAATTCCACAAAAGCTATTAAAAGACATGATACATCAAACCATATATGCAGTATCAGTTAGTGATATAAAACCAGTACTTACTGGTGAATTGTTCGATATATCCAATGGCAATTTCAATCTAGTTGCCGTAGATGGCAAAAGATTAGCTATTAGACATGAAAATATATCTTGTTCAGATGCTTTTAAGTTTGTAGTTCCTGCTAAGACTCTTGACGAAGTATCTAAGCTACTAAAAGATGACGCTAGTGCTACAGATTGCCAAATAGTAAACACTTCTAGGCACATAACTTTCCAAATAGACAAGTACAAGATTATTTCTAGACTTCTTGAAGGTGAATTTCATGACTACAGTCGAAGTGTTCCTACTCAATTTGATACCGAAGTTATCCTAAAAGTTAAAGACCTATCCGATTGCCTTGAAAGATGCTCTTTGCTAATCAACGAAAAAAACAGAGCTCCAATAAAATTAAACTTCCAAAATGATACCCTACAAATCGGTTGCGAAACCCCTCTTGGAAACATTGACGAAGAAATTTCAATCAATATGACGGGTGAACCTCTCTTGATAGGTCTAAACAACAAGTTCCTACTAGACGCTCTTAGAGCTTCTGATTGCGACCAAGTTAAGTTACTTATGAACTCCCCAGTTAAACCTATGGTCATAGTTCCAATGCAATCTGATAGCTTTACTTTCCTATTGATGCCGATACAACTTAAAGGAAATCGCTCCTAAGGGTGCTGAGAGCCTCTGTAACAGCTTCTACAGGTTTGATGGTGAAATCTACTGTCTAAAATTTGACACGCCTTACAGAGCCTCTAGAGTGCCTTAAAATCGATTTGACTAATTTTACATTTTTATTGAAAGGATTTGAATTTTATGGAAAATATGGAAGTGGAAATTTCTACTGAGTATATAAAACTCGACCAATTACTAAAATTTGCTGGTCTTACCGATACTGGTGGTCTAGCAAAAGAAATAATTCAAGAAGGACTAGTTAAGGTCAACGGCGAAGTATGTACCATGAGAGGTAAAAAAATCCGTAAAGGTGATACCGTATCCGTTGAGGCTTATCAAGTAACTGTTAAGTAATGTTCATCGAAAGTTTTTCTGTAGATGGTTTTAGAAACCTAAATAATGTGGATATCGTTCCTGATAAACACTTGAATATAATCACTGGAAATAATGCTCAAGGTAAGACTAATCTAATCGAAGCTATGTATATCCTTACTGGTTGCAAGAGCTTTAGAAATTCCAAAGATAGCGAATATGTAAATCTAAAAAAGCAGTCTGCAACGGTTAAAATGAAGTTCAACGATAGCCAACGCTCTCAAACGATTAAGTGTAATCTATCACGCAATAGAGGTAAGGAAAAACTGTTCCAACTAAATGGCGTGGATTTAAAAGGTTCATCTGCCCTTTTTGAACAGTTTAAGTGTATAGTTTTCATGCCTGATGATATTGAACTTATCAAGGGTTCTCCTGAAAAACGCAGAAGTTTTATCGACCTTTGTTACTGTCAAATACAAACCTCTGCTTTGGATAAACTCCGTAGACTTGAGTTGATAACTTCTCATAGAAATGCGTTGTTAAAGTCCATAGCTATGGGAAAAGATATCGTTAGTAGTCTTACACCTTGGAACGTCCAACTAGCTGAAGTAGGAACATATATCTCTTATATGCGATACAAGTATACTTGTATGTTATCCAAAAAAGCTACCCAACTTTACTATGAAATTTCTGGTAACTCAGAAAGTTTAAGCATTGAATATCAATCCAACGTGTTTGACCATCAAGATTTTAAAGACGGCTTTTCTAAAGACTTAGTTAAAAAATATCTTGATACCCTAAATCGACGCACTAATGAGGATATAAGGGCTGGTTATACCCTTAGTGGAACTTCTAGGGACGATATAATCTTTAAAATTGATGGCTTGAACGTTAAGACCTTTGGTTCACAAGGTCAAAAAAAGAGTACTGCCATAGTTATGAAGTTGGCTCAAGCAGATATCTATTTCAAAAAAACTAATGAAAATCCTATAGTCCTTTTGGACGACGTTATGGGCGAATTGGATACTAAACGACAAAAATATATCTGCTCAATATTGGGCGATACTCAAGTATTCATTACGGTATGCAATGAGGATTTATTTATAAACCATGCAGATGCTAGGGTTTTTATAGTCGATGATGGTAAAGTATCGCAGAAAGGAAGTTCTTAACTATGATTGTCCATATAGGTAATGAAGTTTCTATAAAATCTAGTGACGTTATTGGTATATTCGATATGGAAAATACTTCTACTGGAAGCATCACAAAAGACTTTTTAAGCCATGCAGATGGTAACTTTAAAGTCATAAACGTATCATACAGTATGCCTAAAAGTTTTATACTCTGCCAAAACTCCAATGGAGATAGGCTTTTATATATTACTAACGTTTCAGTAAATACGCTAAAGAATAGGTTCAATACCTACGCCGTTTAGCGTTGGAAATATTGGAGGTAATTTTTTTAATGAAACAGTTTGATTATGATGAAAACCAAATACAAGTCTTGGAAGGCTTAGAGGCTGTTAGGGTTCGCCCTGGTATGTATATAGCATCTACTGGCTCAGCAGGACTTCACCACTTGGTATATGAGATTGTGGATAACGCAATCGATGAGGCTCTTGCAGGTTACTGCACTGAAATTGATGTCCAAATTTTAAAGGATAACGTCGTGAAAGTTTCAGACAACGGTAGAGGTATTCCAACTGGTATACACCCTACAGAAAATATATCTGCATTAACCGTAGTGTTCACTAAACTACACGCAGGTGGTAAGTTTGGTGGTAATGGATACAAAGTATCTGGTGGTTTGCATGGTGTAGGTTCATCGGTAGTTAATGCACTCTCAGAATGGCTTGAAGTCACCGTTAAAGATGGTTCTAAGGTTCACTTTCAACGCTTTGAACGTGGAGAGTACTCTAAACCTGTAGAAATTATAGGCGATACTACCGAAACTGGTACTACAGTAGTTTTTAAAGCAGACCCTACAATATTTACAGAAACTACTACTTATGACGCTGAAGTCCTCTTGAAAAGACTTCGTGAACAAGCATTCTTGAATGCTGGTCTAAAGATTATCTTTTCTGACCTTAGAAACGAAAACGAACCTTTTACTGAAGTTCTCCACTATGTTGGTGGCATTAAAGAGTTCGTGGAACATATCCATAAGACTAGAGGTCTTGAGGCATTATCCGATAATGTTATATATCTAAGTGGTTCTAAGGGCGATAGTTCGGTTGAAATAGCTATGCAGTATAACGATAGCTACAACGATTTAATTCTATCGTTTGCGAACAATATCCACACCGATGACGGTGGTACTCATGAGATTGCTTTTAAAAACTCTTTGACTAAGGTTCTAAATGAGTACGGCAAGAAGTTCGGACTTCTTAAAGAGGGCGACAAACTTCTTGGCGATGACGTTCGTGAAGGTCTTACTGCTATAGTTTCCGTTAAGTTGACCAACTGCGAATTTGGTTCTCAAACTAAAAACCGATTGGGTAACACCGAAATTAAACCTATAGTTGAAAGTATCGTAAATGAACAGCTTATGTGTTATCTTGAGGAACACCCTACCGATGCTAATGCTATATTTGAAAAATCTTTATCAGCACAAAAGGCTCGTGAGGCTGCTAAAAAGGCTAGAGAAACCGCTCGTAAGAAGTCTGCCATGGAAAGTGCATCTTTACCTGGAAAGTTGGCAGATTGTTCCGAACATGATAACGAATATACTGAAATTTACATCGTAGAGGGTGACTCTGCGGGTGGTTCTGCTAAAGAGGGCAGAGATAGAAGATATCAAGCGATACTTCCACTTTGGGGCAAGATGTTAAACGTCGAAAAGGCTAGAATTGATAAAGTCTATGGCAACGAAAAGTTAATGCCTGTAGTTACTGCTTTAGGTACTAGTATCGGTGAGGATTTTGATATATCTAAGTTACGTTATGGCAAGGTTATCATTATGGCCGATGCCGACGTAGATGGCTCTCACATTAGAACCCTATTACTAACATTCTTCTTTAGATTTATGCGTCCGTTAATCGACAATGGTAATATATATATTGCACAACCTCCACTATTCAAGGTGTTTAGAGGTAAAGAACATAGATACGCATTTTCGGACGAACAACGTGATTTGCAAATCGCTGAACTTTCCGAAAACGGTCGCTATAAGGTAGAAGTTCAACGTTACAAAGGTCTTGGCGAAATGGACTCCGAACAACTATGGGAAACTACTATGAACCCTGAAACTCGTACCATGATACAAGTTCAACTTGAAGATGCTGTCAAGGCTGATGAAATATTTACCATTCTTATGGGTGATAAGGTTACTCCTAGACGTGAATTTATTGAAAAAAATGCTAGATATGCTATAAATTTGGATATCTAAGTATTGACATAATAATATTTTGTAGTTGAATGTGTGTTTCACACTAAAATATTTTATTTCTAAAAAGGAGATTTTTAATTATGGAAAAGGTTAGTTTTCAAAATAATACACCTATTCTACAAAAAGAATATTCTATTCCACCACATATGTACGATAGTGCATTTAAGGATTATCAACGTAAGTTTGTGTATCCAATGAACTACATTTTAACAGCCGTTTTAGTAATAATAGCTATTGCAGGTATAGTAATGGTGGCTACTGGAAATTCTGTTATCTTTGTAATATTATCGTTGATATGTGTTGCGGTTGTTGTGGGAATTTGGCTAAATACATCTAACGTTAGAAAAAAGTTTGTTCAAAACGTTGCTAGAGTAAAAGATGAACGTCAAACCGTTCAATTTTTCGATGATGGTATAGTAGTGACTGTAATTCCTAAAAACAGTACAAAAGGTGAAGAAACTATCATGGATTTTTCTAAAGACAATATTCAACTTTTAGATAAAAGATATTACTTTATTGTAATAATCAAGAATGTAACATTCCGTATAATTCCTAAAAAAGTTTTTGATGCTACAGAGGAAACTATGTTAGCTAAACTATTCCAAAAAAAGTTAGGTGGAAATTACATTAAGTAACATAATACATCTAACTAATTGTAAACTGTTTTGTATATTATAATGTGTTATTTACGATACTTATGATATATTGTGTGATATGGATATCTATGTTTGTAAAAATATATCCATATAATTTTGAAAGGTGCGTGTATAATCTTGTACGATAAAGACAAAGCTAATATTCTTCGTGTCGATATTGAAAAAGAAATGCGAAAGTCTTTCCTTGAATATTCAATGTCCGTAATAGTATCCCGTGCGTTACCAGACGTTAGAGATGGCTTGAAACCAGTTCATAGAAGAATATTGTATACTCTACATGAAAATGGATTAACTCCTGAAAAACCATATCGTAAGTGTGCCGATACCGTTGGTGCAGTGTTGGGTAGATATCACCCACACGGCGATAGCTCTGTATATGACGCTTTGGTTCGTTTGGCTCAAGGATTTTCTCTTAGATATCCTTTAGTTGATGGCCACGGAAACTTCGGTTCTGTAGATGGCGACCCTCCTGCTGCATATCGTTATACAGAAGCTAAGATGTCTAAAATAGCCGTAGAAATGCTTACAGATATAAATAAAGATACTGTTGACTATCAATCTAACTACGACGATAGACTAAAAGAACCTGTAGTTTTACCATCACGTTTTCCAAACTTGCTAGTGAATGGTGCTGTTGGTATTGCCGTTGGTATGGCTACTAACATACCACCTCATAATCTAGGTGAGGTTATTGATGGTATTAATATGCTTATTGAAAATCCAGATTGCGACTATAACGACTTAATGGAAGTTATTCAAGGTCCAGACTTCCCAACTGGTGGAATAATCATGGGTAGGGCTGGAATACGTTCTGCTTATGCTACTGGTAAGGGTAAGATTATCCTTAGGGCAAAAACTCACTTTGAAGAGATTAAGGGCAGAAACTGTATAATAGTTACAGAAATTCCATATATGGTTAATAAGGCTAAGTTAGTTGAACACATATCCGACTTAGTTAAGGATAAGAAGATTGATGGTATCCATTACGTTCGTGATGAGTCCGATAGAAACGGTATGCGTATAGTTGTAGAACTTAAAAAAGATGCTATTCCTAACATAGTTCTAAATAGATTATTCTCATATACTCAACTTCAAGATACTGTTGGCGTAATTATGTTGGCTCTAGTGGATAATCAACCTAAGATATTAAATCTTAAAGATATGCTTGTGAACTATCTAAACTTCCAAAAAGAAGTCATTAAAAGACGTACTCAGTTTGACTTAAACAAGGCTGAAGAACGTTCGCATATACTTCAAGGTTTTGTTCTTGCTACCGATTTTATAGATGAGGTTATTGCTATTTTAAGACGTTCTAAGAATATCCCAGAGGGCAAGGCTAACCTTATGGAACGCTTTAAGGATATAGATATGGCTAAACTTATCGATAGAGCAGACTTGCCTTGTGAACATACTATCGGTCTTTCAGAGGCTCAAGCTGAGGCTATAGTTCAAATGAAGTTAGGTCAGTTGACTGGTCTTGAACGTGATAAGATTATCAATGAGTTGGTGGGTCTATACGAAAAGATTGCTGACCTTAAAGATATCCTATCTAGTGATACTAGAGTATGTCAAATAATAAGCGACGAACTTGCTGTTATTAGAAAGAAGTTCAGTGACGAAAGACATACCTCTATTGAAAACGTGGACGGCGAAGTGGATATTGAAGATTTAATTCCAGTGGAAGATTGCGTTATAACTTATACTAATATTGGTTATATCAAGCGTATGCCTGTAGATACTTATAAGACTCAAAAGCGTGGTGGCAGAGGTGTATCTGGTATGAAACAACGTGATGAGGACTTTGTAAATGAAATGTTTATAGCATCTACTCATGATAATGTTTTGTTTATATCCGATAAGGGCATAATGTATAAGTTAAAAGGTTATGAGATTCCAGAGGGTTCTAAAAATTCAAGGGGAGTGAACTATATTAATCTATTGCCACTTTCCGAAAATGAAAAGATATCTGCAATGATTAAAACCGAAAACTTTAACGATGATAAGTATATCGTGATAGTTACCAAAAACGGTAAGATTAAACGTACTAACCTATCCGACTACAGAAACGTTAGAAAGAATGGTCTAATAGCCATAAGTCTTGATGATGCCGACCAAATCGCTGGAGTTCGTTTGACTAATGGCAATAATGAACTATTAATTGCTACTAAGTTCGGTAGAATTATCCGTATAGATGAAAATGATATTAGAACTATGTCCAGACAAGCTCATGGTGTTAAGGCTATAACTCTACGCAACGGTGATGAAGTTGTATCTATGGCTCGTGTGCGTGACAATGCTACCGTATTGACTATCACCGATAAAGGTCTTGGCAGAAGAAGTTCACTTGACCTTTATAGAGTTCAAAATCGTGGGGGTATAGGTCTTATTAACTATAAAACTTCCAATACTAGAGGCTATGTATGTGGTATAAAGGTAGTTGACGATACTGACGATATTATTATGATTTCTACTGATGGTATTATCATTCGTATTAAGGCTAGTGATTTGCGTCTAATGAGCAGAACTGCTGGTGGTGTTAAGGTTATGCGTCTTTCCTCCGACGATAGCAGAGTGGTTACTTTCACTCGTGCTGAACACGATGAGGAAATTGAAACCGATACTGTAGATGATACTCCTTTAGATGATGACATATCAGAAGATATTGACGAAGATATTCAAGAATAGTATCATTGTATTAAAATACGGAACGTCTAACTTAGATGTTCCGTATATGTTATATAATAGTCAATATAGGAGGTTTTTTATGCTTTCAGGATTGTTAGAAAAACATCAATGTGCAGAATGTCGTTTCTGTTGCGTTTTCGACAAAGATGACTTTTGGGAAATGCCATCGCTATTACCAGATACTGCTGAAAAAATCAAATCTTTTAAGCCTAAAACTTTGTTAAATAGTTGTGATAAAGTTTTCATGTTCGATGTAAAGAATATCGAAGGAGAGTTGTATCCATGTCCAGCTTTGACATCTAATGGGTGTGGACTATCAAGCGATTTAAAACCCTTTGAATGTTCAATCTGGCCTTTTAGACTTATGAACTTCAAGGGCGATATCGTCCTAACAGTATGTAAAGATTGCTCTGCTTTAAAGGATATTGATACTCAAACTATCGATGACTTTGCTAACTCTAAAGTTAGAGTTTTAGCCTTGAACTATGCTAAAAAATATCCTTCGATTGTAAAATCTTTTCATGAAAACTATAGGATAATATATCCAAAAGTTACTACTGAATAATATCCATACATTAAGACAATAATAGTCTTAAAGGTGGTGATTTTATGGCATCTATTACTCCACAAGAGTATAACCAAATGAGTGATAACGTTTCACCAAAATCTAACGCAGTTTTAGATACCGTTAAGGCATTCTTAATAGGTGGCACTATATGTCTAATAGGACAGATTATATTAAACATATATACATCTATGGGCTTGGATAAGGTCGCAAGTTCCTCATGGACTTCTGTAACTTTAGTATTAATCTCTGCAATACTTACGGGTTTTGGTCTATATGAAAAGATTGCTAAACATGGTGGTGCAGGAACTCTTGTTCCAATTACTGGATTTGCTAATGCAGTAGTATCGTGTGCCATTGAAAATAGGTCGGAAGGATTAATCTTAGGAGTTGGTTCTAAGATATTTACGATTGCAGGACCTGTAATACTATACGGAACGGTAGCATCGGTTATATATGGCATTATATATTGGTTTATCTCATCGTAGATTTATTATATAATATAATTACGGAAATCCATAATAATATAGATTTCCGTAATCTTTTTGTATTATCTTAGTTAATATATCTATTATAGTTCGTCTATTAAACCTAGTAGATACTTCTTAAGAGTTAATAGGTCATTACTCTTTACAGAGCCATCTCCATTGATATCGGAGTTCTTAAAACTTTGTTCTGATAGGTCTTCTAAACCTAGTAGATACTTTTTAAGTAGTAATAAATCGTTACTCTTTACAGAGCCATCGCAGTTTACATCACCTAGTAGAGTTTTAACGTTAGGGTCTATAGTGGTATCGGTGGTAGTTTCGTCAGTAGTACCAGTAGTAGTAACTGTAGTTACGTTGCCTTTTTTAGCTATAGATATTATTTTATCAGTAGAGCCATCAAAAGTTAGAGTAACTTCATCATCTGGATTTAAAGTATCAGTAAATTTAAGATTATCTAAGTTTACAGTTACTTCCGTATCATCTTCCAACTTGATAGTTATATCATTGCCTTTAGTTTCAGTTACAGTACCATCTAGAGTATAGTTTTCTTTAGCAGTAGTAGTAGTGCTAGTAGTTGTAGTAGTAGTGGTTACTGGTGGAGTAGGAGTATCACCATTTTTTATTTGACTGTATATTATACCTGCACCTACAGTACTCATGTAGAAAGTACCATAAGTATTCATATCGCCTACTATGAAGTTACCGTTACCAGTTCCACCAAATTGATGTTCATCGTCATTAACTCTAAACCATGATTGTCCTAAGTCAGTAGATGCATATATTCCTTCCACATCTTTTTCGGTAGGTTTACCCCAAATGTACAATGTGTTAGGTGAGTTTTCATCTTTAGGAGCACCATAGCCTACTGTCTTACAATAGAATACGTTAAGATTTTTAACATCTTTACCATGATTTGTAACTTGATATAATCCATACCAACCACCAGCAACTACTATATTGTCTTCACTAATATATGCGATTCTATTAGCAGCATCACAACCGTCATAGTTACATATATCTATTGCAGATGAGAACGTAGTACCATAGTCAGTACTTACAAACAATCTATAAGGTTTAGATGCGTTTGGAGTATAAGGGTCGTTATAATAACCATAAGCATAGACTAATGCAGGATTTTCTAAATCTACTAGAGTATATGGAACGCTTTGATAATATATTCCATTAATACTGCAACTAGTCCAAGTTTTTCCAAAGTCATCAGTGTAGGAAAGTCCACCAGATACTGCATGGAATATTCTGTAAGTGCCATCTTCAAGTTGGGTGATAGCTGCTTTACCACCTTCGCCACCAGAGTTTTCCATTTTAGTCCAAGTTTCACCAGCGTCCATAGAGTAGTATGCTGGTTCTTGATGTTCAGAAAATCTTACCATAACCTTTGGATTTGATGGACAGTATGCTATAGCACTAGTAGAACCTATATTTGGAGTATATTGTTTGCTCTCAGTAGGTGAATAGTGAATAAAACCATCATAGTCGCCAATTGCAGAGTATACGTTACCACCTTTTACGCTAGTCATGTCTAAGGCTACGACTTCTTCTATGCCATCTGCGTGGAATGAGTATTGAGGTAGTTCGTCCCAAATATTATCGCAAGTGAAGATACCATTACCCGACGTTACCCAAACTTTATCAGAATTTCTAGGGTCTATAACCATGCAACCAGTCCAGTGGATTGCTTTTCCCTCTACCCATGATACTCCACCAGTTTGTAGATAGTCAGCTGCTAATGGACCATTCCAATACTTTGTAGCTCCAGGGGCTAATTGTTCCCAAGTCTTACCACCATCAGTAGAACGATATGTAATATCGCCATAGCATACGGCATCATTGTCCCAGTCGTCAGCGTGCCACATTTGACCAGACCACAAGCCACAAGTAGTAGCTACTAACTTATTGGAATCGTTAGGGTCGCTGAATACTGCTCCAAATGAGTTGCCTAAAGTAGTAGATGTAGTTCCATCGTTATAAGGTGATGCATATACATTGTTTTCTACTTTGGTTAATGGAGTAATATTATCTACAGAGCCATCTTTTATGTTATAACGATAGCAACCACCACTACCCGAAAATGCTAATGCACCTGCATAAGTTATCAATACGTTGCCGTCAGCGTCTACGTTAAATCTTGATGGGTAAGTGTCAGTAGGTAGGTCATCGCTTAGAGGTGTAAAGGTATCGCCGTTATCGTCGGATACATATACGTTAGACTTTCCTTTTACAGATACTCCTACGAATAGTTTGCCATCGGATATTGTTAATGAAGATACTCCATTAGTAGAGTTATATGCAGTATCATCAGCATCTACTATTTTAGCTGTATAATCAGTCCAAGTAGGCCACTTTGTAGTTCCAGTAAATAGATTTAAGTCATCAAAGCCTTTAACCAGTTCCCAAGTCAGACCACCATCAGTAGATTTAATCATGCCATTAGTTCTACCACCACAATATAGAACGTCAGTATTTTCAGGGTCTACGACAATTCTTTCACCAAAGTGACGACCATCACCATTGCCCATAACTCTAATTAAGTCGGTAACGTCTACTTCGGTTAGAGTCTTACCACCGTCGGTAGTTTTATATATAGATGTTCTAGCATCACTGAAGTAAGCACAACCACATAGGAAGTATACAGTATCATCATCGGTAGGGTCTATAGTTATAGCTTCTACGCTGAGCATACCTCTGTCAGTTTCAGAGATAAATCCAAATAGTTGTTCCCACTTTTGAGTATCGTAGTTATATTTGTAAGCACCGCCAACGTCAGTACGAGCGTACATTACATCTTTACCAGTTACTAT
Source organism: Ruminococcus sp. (assembly GCA_018376535.1). GTDB lineage: Bacteria > Bacillota > Clostridia > Oscillospirales > Ruminococcaceae > UBA5884. The sequence goes on along the minus strand of JAHABC010000005.1, from coordinate 48,070 downwards.
ACCAGATACAAAACCACCACCAGTGATTTCTATACCACCCCATTCACGAGTGCCTTCCTCAGTTTCTACATATTGCGAGTACGCCTCAACTGGATTATCTTGTGTTATGCCGTTCAAGTCTGTACACATGAACGCAGTAAATACCATAGTTACAGATACAGCTAATGCTGATATCTTTAAAAGTTTTCTTGACATAATATTTCACCTTTCCAAAAACATTTTTGTATGTATAAACTATTTTACCACAAGTATCATTTTTTGTCTATGATGTTTTTTAATGTTTTTATAGTACATATTTTGTCTATTATGACAGTATTTGAATGTATGAAATGACATTTAAGTGTCATTTGAACTTTATTGAATAAAAATAGCATCTTAATTTAAGATGCTATTTGTGGATATTATTCTTTACGTTTAAGCCAAGCTACAGCTAAATCAAGAGCATCATATAGACTAGTCTTTTCACAACTTCTAATGATTGCGTCCATAATGTTTAACTTTTCGTTGGTTGAAACCTTATAAACCATAATTTTATCAGCTATATTAATACCGTTGATATTCTGCTTGTGGAGGATTTGCATTCTAACGAAGTAGTCATCACACATATTTCCGAAGTATAGTTCATCGTGTTTTCTAACTAAAGGATATCCTTTATATGTAAGAATAGAACCTTCAGTATTATTCTCATTTAAATTCATAACTATGCAACCGCCTTTCATTTATAATTGATAAGATACATATTTAATTATAACACAAATCTGTTTTTTTGGCAATACGCACAAATGAATTTTATTTCAAGGATATTTTTTTATAGACATTTTTAATAATTTTATTCACTAATTAGACGGTTTTAGACATTTTTTACCAATTAGTTACAAAATCATCTGTTCCTTGAATGTTTTCTATATTCGGTAGTAAAGACTTATCTAGGAAACTTGAACGACAAGCAAAACTAGGTGTACCATTATGAACTATAACACACTTTCTATCGTTTAAACGATAAAATTCAATAACATCGGGGTCGCCACCAGATTGTAAGTTTATAGTTACAGTAACTTCAGGTTCACCTGAAACCTTATCAATGTATAGTTCTTCGGCTGGAGCTTTTAACAATGCTTGATAGAAACTCTTATATCTGTTTAAGTCGAAGTCTTTGCCATCTAACTTTATGGAGTAGTCATCAGCAGTGCCAGAACCCTCAAACTTTAGAGTTTTATCTTTAGTTTTAATGGTCATATCGGATATATCATAGATGTAATTTCCGAATACTATTTGTGATGTTATATCCATAGGTTTTAAGTTCAACCATGGAATAGAACCCTCAGTAAATGAAAATAGTATGTCTATGCCATCAAAGTATCCTAAGTAAGATGTAGAGTTGTTACCATCTTCAGAAGTGTAATCGTAAGAGTTTCCTAAGGTTAGAGTATAAGTCTTGCCATCATCACAAGACATGGTTACTTTGCAAGTAGGTTCGTTTATACCAGCGACCTCTAGGTCTTCTTTGGTAGGCGATAGCTTTACTATACTATCAGCAGTTAAGCCAAACATTCCGTGAGTTATCTTTTCGGAATTTTCAACGTTCAAGTATGCGTATACTGGAGATGTCATTATATGCGATGCAGAAGTTCCACCTATATAGTTTTCGTCATCTGCACGATGGTCATATTCTAACACTATCTTATAGTCAATATCCGAACGCTCTACCGTTAGATTTTCTACTATTGGATAGTTGTCATCATCTGGAGTTTCTAAACATACCTTAGATATAAAGTAATCTTTATTTTTAGTAAATACATACATAGGATTGCTATTTACTGTATATACATCATCTTCATCGGAAAGTTTAAAGTATACGCCATCTACTGGACTATTATTTCCTATTAACAGAGTTTCCGAAGTATCATCATCGAAGTAGACGGTTACTTCTGCTACAGGATTATCTAAGCCATATTGAGATAGGTCTGTAGAATTTTCCTCAATGAGTTCTAAAGCGTTCAAACTAGAACAGTTGTTGGCTATAGTAGATACTATAGCATCATTTAGATTGTACTTTTCAATACCCTCTATGCTATATGTGGCTTTAGAGTTTTCGTCGGTAGCCTCAGCAGTTCTATATAGAACGTATCCACCTTGTTCGTTAGAAACTTCTACACGATTAACTTCATTGCTATCATGTTCATAAAAGGTGTGACTTTCTTCAGCAATTAGACTATCATCATTAGAACTATCGTCATTAGACTTATCATATAGTTTTAAAGCTACAAATCCACCTACAAGTAGAGCTAAGCATATAGTACCTCCAACTATTCCTTTTACGGTCTTGTTCATAATCAAAAACCTCCACGATACATAATATTCTATTTATTTCTGCGTCTAACGTATACCACAACGCCTATAGCTACTATTACTAGAGGTATAACAAACATGACAACAGTTCTAATAGCAGTTACTTGAGTGTCATCTATGCTTATTGTGGATATAGATAGGCTCTTAGGTACTATAGTTATTCCAGAGGATTTACCAGTCATCTTATTTACAGAGTTTAGAATAAATTCGCCGTTGTTATAAGAAGTATCGGAAGTAATGTATATATCGCTCATAAATGCCGAACCCATTACCATAACGTTACTAGTTACCTTTTGATTATTGTCATCAAATATATACTTAGAACCCATTGCCATTACATTTTGCATACCAGTAACCGCAGTAGATATATCAAAGTCATCGGAAGCATCTCTAGGTACTAGTGCGGACGTATTAGATGTGGTTAGTATTACTGAAGTTTCTCTATCGCCATTAGTTTCCCAAAGAGTTTCAATAGGTCTTGGAAGTGGTACGGCTATAGGTAGAGTAGTATCGGATACTAAGTCAGCATAATCATCATTGGCTATTACACCTATTGATGACCTTATAGTATATCCTAAACCATATACTGTAACGTTTTGACTTGCTGATGTATTAGTTTCAGCAATGTAGCTATCACCTACAGATAGTCCCCATTCTTCAAGAAAAGCATCTATATTGTCTGTTTTATTTTGGTCGTAGTTAGCCATATATAGAACGTTCTTACCTAGTTTTCCGTCGTTGTATAGATAGTCACTAATCTTATCTATAACTGCGTTGTTGAAATCGTTAAGTGGCGATAGTATTAATAATAAATCAGTGTTTTCCACATCTAAGTCGTTGGTTAGAAGGTCAACTTCTTCCAAATCGTAGCCGTTGCTGTTTATCATCTTTAGTAGCGATTGTGCAGACGCATATACTGATGTAGGCATATCTGTAGATACTAGTACTGCCTTCTTTGGATTAGCATCTGTTACATACATAACGGCAGATGTCAACTCCTGTTCGGCATTGGATTGCGTAACTGTAGTATTTCCATAGTTATCGGTGGAGGTTGTAAATAGATTGTTTAAACTTAATACTTTTATTCTATCGCTATCCTCATCAGATGTACCCTCTCTAAAGATTACTATATCACCCTCAGCTAAATCGCCCTTGTATATATCGTTGTACTTAGATACTATGTTAGGATTTTTATTCATATCTATAAAACTTACAGATATGTTATCGCTATATAGAGCGTACTTCTTAATTACTTCCGATGCTTGTTTGAAGTATATAGCATTATTTTCAAAAGCACTTTCGTCAGCTAGTACGGTGATTTCTACCTTTTGGTTTAAATCTTTAAGATAGTCTATAGTATCTTGAGATACAGTATAGATATCATTGTCGGTTAAGTCCATAGTTAAGTCGAAACGTTCGGTTACATCTTGAGCGATTATGTTTATAGCTACTACTATAGCTACTACTATCACGGTGAACACTGTAGCTAAAGTTCCATACTTTAACTTTTTAGTATTCAAAGGTTTTTTATCTTTTTTAGGCTTGTCCTTTTTGTCTTTTTTATTAGAGTTTTCTGTAGAAACATCTTTGTTAGTACTTGAACCTTTAGGAGTTTCATTTACAGAATTCTCTTGTAAATTTTTTTTATTTTTGCTCATGTTGAAAATCCTCCATAAAAAATATTAGCTCCAGCGACGTTTTTCAAAAACTCTAACGGTGAAGAAGTTGAACAACACTATAACACTAATATAGAATAGTACACTAGATAAATCAAATATACCTTGAGTAAATTCGTAATATCTAGTATAAAAAGATAGCTTTGTTAATAGTGTACTTAGCCACTCCCATGAAACTACAGAAGATACACTATCTAGTAGATACAATAGTAATAGTGAAAACATTCCTGCTATTGCAGATACTATCTGATTTTCTGTAAGTGCAGATACAAACATGGCTACAGCAATAAAAGCTCCTCCTAATAAGAATAGTGCTAGACAGTTTGAAAGTATCATAGTCCATGAAACTTTTCCAAAGTAGGCTAATATCAGGGCGTATAAGAAGAATATAACTATTCCCAGAGTGTACAACGTTAATGCCGATAAGTATTTTCCTAGAACTATCTCAGTTAGGCTTACGGGAGCAGTTAGCAAACCTTGTTCAGTTTTTTGTTTCTTTTCCTCGCTCATTAGACGCATGGTTAATATTGGAATTAAAAATAATATTACCATAAACATTGAGGAAAATACTACAGACATATCCGTAGTAGATGAGTACAAACAACCCATACTAAAGAAAAATGCAGAAAAGAAATAGAATACTGCTAAAAATATATAAGCTATTGCAGAAGAAAAAAATGCTCCTATTTCACGTCTATAAATAGCACCCATTAGTTAGTACCTCCGTTTTTGTGGTCTTTATTAGTAGATATATTTTCTCCCATAGTAATCTTTAGGAAGATATCTTCTAAAGTCATTTCGTTATTTTTCATCATTAGAATGTTGAAGTTATTTTCACGGCATACAGAATTTATATCACGTCTAACGTCAATGCCTTCTTGTGCTTCTATTTCAAATTCCCAGATGTTATCTTCACGCATCATATCGGCTTTTACAGATATTATACCTTCTATATCTCTAAGGGCTTTTATGATATCTTTTTTACCAGCACCATCTATACGCATAATCAATCTATGGTCGCCCGATACCGTCTTAGATAGGTTATCAATAGTATCTTCAGCAGCCACCTTTCCCTTGTTTATTATTATAACTCTGTCGCAGACTGCTTGTATCTCGGAAAGTATATGCGACGATAGTATTACTGTATGTTTTTTACCCAACTTTTTTATTAAAGTTCTAATTTCTATAATCTGTTTAGGGTCTAAACCTACGGTAGGTTCGTCTAGGATAAGTACTGGTGGATTTCCTATCAAGGCTTGAGCCAAACCTACTCTTTGCTTATAACCTTTGGATAGGTTTTTTATAATTCTTTCATAGACGTCCGTTATTTGAACCAGTTCGCAAACGTCTTTAAGATGTGCTTTTCTTGGAAGTTTACACTTTTTCAAATCGTACACAAAGTTAAGATAGTCTTTAACAGTCATATCTATATATAGTGGTGGAATTTCTGGAAGATATCCTATATTTTTTTTAGCTTTTAAAGGTTCTTCAAAGATATCCACACCGTTTATAATAGCACTTCCCGATGTAGATGAGATATATCCAGTTAATATATTCATAGTGGTAGATTTTCCAGCACCATTAGGGCCTAAAAAACCTAATATTTCGCCATCTTCCACGGTAAACGATATTCCATTGATGGCTTTTTTATCACCATAGCTTTTGGTGAGATTTTTTACTTCTATCATTAAAAAAATTACCTCCCAATTGAGTATATACAATACTAATCTATTATATTTTTAGTTTGTGAAATTTTAATGTTAAGAGTGTATCTTGAACATGAAAATTAACTATTTTAAGCACATTTGTATATCGTGATGTATTGCTCCTTTTAGTTCTTGTATTGAATTGAACTTTTTTTCTGTTCTAATGTACTCTTTTAGATTGACTTTTACAACCCTATCATAAAGATTTCCCTTGAACCCTATAATATGAGTTTCTGCTATAGGAATGTTATCTTTGGAAACTGTAGGTTTTACTCCTATGTTGGTCATAGATGCGTAAGTTGTGCCATCTATGGTGGTACTAGAGGAGTACACTCCAAACTTTGGAATAACTTGTCTACTGCCAAACATCTGATTTATAGTTGGAACTTCTATAGTTCTGCCTATTTCGTTGCCATGAACTACTACTTTATTTATAAAGTAATCGTGACCTAGTAGTCTATTTACAGATTTAATATCTCCATTGTATATAAGTTCTCTTATAATACTAGATGATATTAACTTATCATCAAATAGAATAGGTTCTACAATTTCAACGTTAAATCCGTACTTAGAACCAAAGTTTTGTAGGTCTGTAGTATCGCAAGATGCACCTTTTCCAAACCTGAACTTTTTACCACATATAACAGTCTTAGCGTTCATTTGAGTATGTAAGATATCTCTTGCAAACTCTTGACCACTCATATTATGAACATCATTGAAGTTTGGGCATACTATACTATCTACACCCATGGATTTCAATATTTCTAACTTAGATTTATTATCTATAATATATTTCAATCTTTTGCCATGTTTAAACTCCATATCTTCTACAGAGAAGGTAAATATAGCAGGTTTTAATCCAAACTTTCTATAAGATAACGCTCTATTTATTACGCTTTGATGTCCTAAATGAACACCATCAAATATACCTAAAGCTATGCAATAGCTATCCATTTTAGATTAACACCACCTTTTTTTATACTTAGTAATCTTAAAAGTTCTTACCAACCCTTAAAATGTTGTCATCTAGGTCGATTTTTCCCGTACCTATGAATATGTTATCATGTGAATATATTGTATATTCAAGTATATCTTGCTTAATAGATACCTCACTTAATGGAAGTTTAACACCATTTCTATAGGCTTTGGTTTGTTCTTCTGTTAGATGTATCTTAGGTAAATCTTTGAATATTACTTCTGTTGGAACTATTAAGCTATCTATAGTATTGTTTGATATGGCATTTTGAACATCTTCAAAGGTATAGAAATCGTTTAGAGTAAATCCACTTGCAGACGTTCTAACTAAAGATGTCATATAGCCACCTATATTTAAAGTTTCGCCTATATCGTTTATTATGGTTCTAACGTATGTGCCTTTACCACATGATATCTCTAAACTGCCAGTTTGAGAAGTTCTATCGTAAGAGAGAAGTTTAATATTATATATTGTAATCTTTCTGCTAGGACGTTCTACTGTTATGTTCTTTCTGGCTAGTTCGTAAAGACGCTTTCCATTTATAGATACTGCTGAGTACATTGGTGGAACTTGTTCTATATCTCCGATAAATCTACTTAGAACACTTTCAATATCTTGTGATGCGATATCCCTACTTGGATACTCTCTTATAACCTTACCAGTACTATCTTGAGTATCTGTAGTAGAACCTAGTTTGAAACCTGCTATATAAGATTTATCATCATTAGGTAGAATGTCACAACACTTTGTAGCAGTTCCAACGAATATAGGAAGTACTCCAGTAGCCATAGGGTCTAAAGTTCCCGAATGTCCTAAGCGTTTGATTTTTAATATACCTCTAAGTTTGCCAATCACATCGAAAGAGGTGAACCCTTGAGGTTTATTCATACATAGTATACCATTTTTCATTAGTTTAGTTCCTCTGCTATGGCATCTACTAACATGGATATTACTTTTTTAGCTGGAGTGTTATCTATCTTACAGCCACCCGCCTTGATATGTCCACCACCACCAAACTTTTGGCACACCTTAGATACATTTACATCATTTACAGAACGTAACGATATCTTAAAGGTATCCTTTTCCATTTCTTTCATAGTTATGCCTACTTCAACGCCTTCAGTCTGCGTAGATAGTCCAGTTAAGCCCTCAAAGTCGTCAAGTGACATATTTAGACGATTAATCATTTCATTAGTAATACATATCACTGATACTTTACCATCTAAGTAGTAAGTTATGTTGTCTAGAGCCTCACGTTCTGCTCTAATTCTAGCATGACTTTTAACGTCAAACATTAAACGATTTATTTCGGCATAGTTTATATTAGGGAAAATTTCCATAATTTCCGATACTATTCTATGAGTTTCAGCGTTACAGTTACTAAACTTAAAGCAACCAGTATCTGTAGCAATGCCAGTGTATAGACATTTTGCAATCTGTTCAGTTAGAGTAACTCCCATAGCTTTGAATAACTTATATACAACTTCGCAGTTTGCCGATGAATTTGCAGATAGTAACAAGTACTTTGAATACTCCATATTAGATATATGATGGTCTATACATAAGTAGATATCATTCTTATATAATTCTTTTAAACTTCCTAATAGCTTAGTATCTGCAACGTCAGTAGATATTATATATTCTGGTTGAAAGTCTGTATCGTTGTAGTTTTGGGTTATGAAGTCATATCTTTTATGGAACTTATCACTGCATAGAACTTTAGCATTTTTGCCCATATCGGTTAGGGCGTAGTATAGAGCAAATCCCGAACCTATGGTATCACCATCGGGGCTTTGATGTGTTAGTATATACACATTATCGATATTTTTAATTAACTCTCCAGTTTGAGCATAATCTAAATGTATTGACATATATCCTCCATTAAACTATTGAACTATGTATTAAGAACGTCAAAATTGACGTTCCTATACAAACTTTACTATTCTTCGTCTTGGTCGTCTTGATTATTAGATGTTGTTGGCATAACTTTTCTAATAACCTCATTTATTTGACTGGAACGTTCTATGCTATCATCGGCTATGAACTTTAAGTCAGGACACTTACGCATCTTTAGACGTGCAAAGAGTTCTCTTTTTATAAATCCACTTGCCGATTGCAAACCCTCAACAGATTTTTTAGTCTTATCCATGCCGTAAAAACTGGATACATATACTTTACAATGTGATAAATCTCTGGATAGGTCACACTTTACTATAGAAAGCATATCGCATATACGAGGGTCTTTTAGTTCTCTAAATATAGCAGTCAATTCTCTGTTGATATCTTCTTCTAATCTATTAGATTTAAAACTAGGCATTTTTTGACCTCCAATACATTCTACGGGCAGATATCTTGAAAAAATCCACCCGTTAGATAAACTATTTAATACTATTAATCTTCTCTGTATTCTTCCATAATGAAAGCCTCTAGTATGTCGCCTTCTTTGATATCGTTAAACTTAGTTAATCCGATACCACATTCAAAGCCACTAGCTACTTCCTTAGCGTCATCTTTAAAACGCTTTAAGCTATCAATCTTATCTTCGCAGATAACTATACCATCACGAACTACACGAATTTCAGCATTTCTTGAAATCTTACCGTCAAGAACGTATGAACCTGCAATTTGACCAACGTTGGAAATCTTGAATACGTTACGAACTTCAGCCCTACCAAGTTGAACTTCTCTGAACTTAGGTGCAAGCATACCTTTCATGGCTGTAGTGATTTCGTCAATTGCATCGTAGATAATTCTATATAGACGAATATCTACGCCGTCACGTTCAGCACTTTCCGATGCTACAGGGTCTGGACGCACATTAAAGCCTACTATTATCGCATTGGATACAGATGCTAACATAACATCACTTTCGCTTACTGCACCAACTGCACCATGTATAACTTTAACTCTAACTTCATTATTAGATAGCTTTTCAAGTGATTGCTTAACTGCCTCAACTGAACCTTGAACGTCTGCTTTTACTATAATTGGTAATTCCTTGATTTCACCTTGTTCAATTTGGCTAAATAGATTATCTAAAGTAACCTTTTGGTATGATTTAAACTGTTCTTGTTTAGCCTCATGTTTACGTTGTTCAACTAGTTCACGAGCAAGTTTTTCATCTTCAACGGCGTTGAAAGTATCACCAGCAGATGGAACTTCTGCAAGACCAGTAATCTCAACTGGAACAGATGGTCCTGCTTTCTTTACAGTTAGACCTTTATCGTTAGTCATAACTCTAACTCTACCTACAGATGTACCTGCAATGATAACATCACCTTGATTTAATGTACCGTTCTGTACTAATACTGTAGCTACTGGACCTCTACCCTTATCAAGTTTAGCCTCTATAACAGTACCCTTAGCCAATCTGTTAGGATTTGCTTTCAACTCTTTGACTTCGGCAACTAACAAGATATTTTCTAGTAGTTCTTCGATACCCTCGCCAGTCTTTGCCGATACTGGTACGCAGATAGTATCGCCACCCCATTCTTCGCAGACTATACCGTGTTCGGTTAGTTCTTGCTTAACTCTTTCAGGGTTAGCACCTTCCTTATCGATTTTGTTTATGGCTACTATTAGAGTAACTCCCGCAGCCTTAGCGTGATTTATAGACTCTATAGTTTGAGGCATAATACCATCATCACTAGCTACTACTAGTATTGCTATATCGGTGATGTTTGCACCTCTAGCTCTCATAGATGTAAAAGCCTCGTGACCAGGGGTATCTAGGAAAGTTATATCCTTACCTTGATACTTAACTTGATATGCACCTATATGTTGTGTAATACCTCCAGCTTCGGAAGCAGTTACATGAGCGTTTCTAATTCTATCTAATATAGATGTCTTACCGTGGTCAACGTGTCCCATGACTACTACTACTGGACAACGTTCTTCAACGTTTTCATTGTCGTCGTCGCTGTCATCGATAAGTCTTTCTTCTATAGTAATGATTACTTCTTTTTCTACCTTAGCGTTAAACTCCTCGGCTACTAAAGATGCAGTATCGAAATCGATAGTTTCGTTGATACTTGCCATAACTCCTAAGCCCATCAACTTTTTGATAACGTCGGAAACTGTTACCTTTAGACGTGTAGCTAATTCGCTTACGACAATCTCATCTGGAATTAATACTTTAAGTTGTTGCTTTCTAGCACGTTCCAACTCTAAGCGACGTAGCTTTTCGGATTCGGTTTCCTTTTTAGATGAGTACTTTTGCTTGTTCTTTTGAGCAGACTTTTGAGAAATCTTTTGTTTTTTAGTGTAGTTATCTTTTTGACGGTTTGCTGGAGCAATTTGCTCATAGCGTTCGTTGTACTTATCTAAGTCGATGTAGCTTGTGCTACTACGAGTATCTACAGTACGAGTGTTAGGCTTATTATCTGTAGATACGTTAGATGCCATATTTACATTTAATGTAGTCTTTTCGCCTCTAGGAGCGTGTTGCTTTTTAGGTTGAGTGCTATTCTTGAAGTTATTGTTGGATTTATTATCTGTCTTATTGAACTGTTCTTGAGGTTTTCTAGTTCCATTATTGAACTTTTGTCCACCATTGTTGGAATATGATTGCTTTTGTCCATTATTATTGCTTGATGAGTTACTATTATTGTTATTATTAAAGTTATTATTAGTTCTCTTTTTGAAGTTAGAGTTATTATTGTTACTATTAAAACTATTTCCGTTGTTGTTATTAGTGTTATTGTTAAAGTTGTTGTTAGTTCTTTTTCTGTTGTTATTGAAGTCTTTTCTAGGCTGTTCTTGCTTAGAGTTGTTACCTCTTTGATTATCATTACTTTGAGAAAAGTTTTTTCTGTTGTTGTTATTATTATTCGTAGTATCGCCCTCTTTACTATTTTTTGATGCCAAATAGCTATCAAAAGATGCTACTTGGTTGTTTTGAGTTAAATGCTCTAGTACAATATTTATTTCTTCTTCTGATACCGCAGAAGATGGTTTTTTTCTTGTACTACCATTACCATACTTAGCAATTGCGTCTATAATTTTATTATTGTCCAAGTTTAAATCTTTAGCAAGGTCTAATACTTTTATTTTTTTTTGCATATACAAAGCCCCTCCTAATTAATCGATATAGAGAGTATACATCACAAAGATGTATACGCTCTAATATACGTTACATATTACAATAATTAACTTTCGGCAGTTAATTTTTCAAAAGATTTTCCAAAGCCGTCATCACATATAGCTATAATACCAGCCTTTACGCTTATACAGTTATATATATCTTCCATAGTTAAAGATGTCTTTAAGACTTTAACGGTAGTATCTAAACCGTTTTTAGTCAATAAGAAGTTCAACTCTTTAAGGGTTTTAGGTGATATATCTACGGCTACTAGTACATACTTAGAAGTACCATCTTTAATAGCGTCAATGGAAATATCGAACCCAGTAACTAACTTACCAGCTTTTTTACATATAGTTAAAAGATTAACTATCTTTTGAGAGTTCATTTTTTAATACCTCATATACTTCGGTTGGAATTGTACAAGCGAAAACTTTATCAATCCTTTTATTTTTTTGAGCTTTAGTTAAACAATCCAAATTGGGACATATGTAAGCCCCTCTGCCAGACTTTTTTCCTGTTTTATCCAAGGAGATAGTTCCATCTGGTGATTTAACGATTCTGACTAAATCACGTTTTGGAAAACTTTCGCCACAACCACAACACATTCTAATAGGGAGTTTTTTCTGTTTAACCATACTAGATTAGTCTTCTTTCTTAGTTTTGTGTTCGCCATTAACTGATGGAGTTTTCTTATCAGCCTTAATATCTATTTTGCACTTAGTTAGGTTTGCAGCTAAACGAGCATTTTGACCCTTATTACCAATTGCTAAAGATATTTGGTCTTCTGGAACGGTAACTCGGCAGATAGTTTGTTCTTTAGTTTTGCCAGTCTTTTTATCGATAACAGTTTCAGTATCGATATTAACGTTAGTAATCTTGGCAGGTGATAGAGCGTTAGCAACGAAAGTTGCCATATCTGGACTATAGTTTACAATATCTATATTTTCTCTAAAGCCTAACTCTTTACATACGGCACTAATTCTGCTGTTATCCACACCGATACAAGCACCGATTGCGTCTACATGAGGATTGTTAGATATTACGGCCATCTTAGTACGAGAACCAGCTTCACGGGCGATTTCTTTAATTTCTACAATGCCATCTTGAATTTCAGGAACGTTTTCTTCAAATAGTTTTCTAATGAAGTCCCAGTGTGTACGGGATATCTTAACGTATGGGTTGGATTTATCTTTATTAACTATTTCCAAAACGTAAACCTTAACAGATTGTCCTTCCTCAAATACTTCTCCAGGGATTTGCTCATTTTTGTATAGAGTAACTTCGCTACCATTATATGATAGTACTACGTTGTAATCATCACTAACATACTTTTTATTATCGTTTTTACGTTGTGATTGTTCTATTCTAACGACAGTACCAGTTATGCAACAGTGTTCAAGATATTCAAATCTTTCGATAAGTCTTTCTTTTAATATCTTCTTAATTTCTCCTCTTAACGATTGCTTTGCTTGATTTACAGCAGTTCTTCCTAACTTAGATACGTTTAGCTTTACTGGGAAAAATACTGGATTTTCATCATCGCCACAAACTATAGTGTTAAAATTGCCTCTAGCTCTGTTTAGTTGATTGGCACGTTTAACGTCTATAACAGTGAAGTCGCCCCAAGAACTTTCACCGTTTAGGTCTACGACTTCTTTTTCTAGGAAAACGTCGAAGGTTCTATCTGGGATATTTATTTGTATAATAACATGATTTCTCATATATTCTTCATAGGCGGTGTCACTTTTGAAGTATACAGCTTTATTTTTAACATCATGTTCATAGTATTTTTTAACCGTCTTAAAGATGGCATCTTTTACCTTTTCAATTATAACATCGTTTGATATATCTATTTCAGATTTTAATGCTTCCATGGAGTTGAATAGTTCACTTAGAATTTTATTATCTACTTTTACGTTAGGTTCTTCGTCTATACTGTAGGTAGTAAATCTAACACTAGAGTTTTGACGGGAAGTCTTTAAAGAATGAATACCATTAGTAACCATACTTTTTATGGATTGGTGCATTAGATTAACAGCATCTTCTTCAACTAAAGATAAATCAAATTCTACTTTGCAATAGATAGGTTCATCATCTGTACCACACTTTATTTCTGGTTCTATTTTTCTAGCCTGATTTATGTCTATAACAGTGAAATCCCAAGGTTCATCGCCGTCTAGGTCAATAACTTCCTTTTCAATGTAGGCCATTATTATTTGATTTTCATTGTCAACCTCTACTATAACGTGATTGTCTAAAAACTCATCATATTGAGATTTAAACTTAGCGTATACACTAGGATTTTCAGCAGTCTTTTCAAAGTAATCTTTAATAGCCTTAGTTACGTTTTTAGCGATTACTTCATCGGAAATTTTAATAGGGAGAGTTTTTATCCCTTGAAATAGATTGTTCATTTTTTTAACATCACCTTAAATTTTTTTAGGTGATTACTCCTTTCATATTATATAGTTATTATTTGACTAAAAGTCATACTCTTCATAAAGTTTAACGTTAGCGACATCTACTAGATTGATAGTAGCCTCAGTAGTATCGGATACTACAGTTATAGTATCTTTAGTGAATTGTGTAAGTTGACCTATAAAAGTTTTTCCTAAGTCGTTAGGTCTAATGAAGGTTACTTCCACGTCATCGCCGATACACTCATTAAAATGATGCTCTTTAGTTAGACTTCTACCCAAACCAGCAGAACCGACTTCAAAGAAGTATCTTTGTTTAATAGGGTCTACCTCATCTAGTTTTTGATTTAAAGGTCTACTTAGATTTTCACAATCTTCAATACAAATGCCGTCTGGCTTATCTATAAAAACTCTAAGATACCATTCAGCACCTTCTTTTTCAAAGCAAACGTCCCAAATCGATAGACCTAACTCATTAGCAAGAGGCAAAGCTAAGTCATAGACGATTTTTTCAGTATTACCATACTTTTTTATTTTCATAATAAAAATCCTCCGTATACAAACGAAAGACAGGATTTAACCTGTCTTTGCTGGAACTATAAGTAAATTACAATAGTATTATATCACACTATACTAGAAAATTCAAGGGGGTTTAATAAATTTCTTGATAATTTTTTTAAAAATTATCAAGAAATTAAATTAAAAGTAGAGTTATAATCAAAGTTAAAACTATAGCCATGCCTAAGATAAATCCTAAGTTAGCTTTTTTTTTATCGTTAGTATTTATGTTTTCCTTAATTAAGGATTTTAAATACCTATCGACCTCAAAAGAAAGTTCGTTACTAGATTGAATATCGTTATTGGGTTTAAGATATAGTATAACCTTATCAAAGTAACAACTATTTGGATTATTTATTTCTATAACCTTTTTATTTACTCCCTTAATCATGAGAAAATCCCTCCAAAATTTAAAATCGATGTATATTGTACTTCGCAATCCATAAAGGATAGTTTCTTATAGATATAGTATGCTCAACTAGTGTTAAAATATTCTATTATATGTATAAAGTTTTTTCCACAAAGTTTTCAACATTTAAAAGTTGATTTTGTGCTTTGGGAAATATTTTAAGAAATATAGTCACATAGGTACGTCGATTTTCTGAAAAATATAAAATATATTAAATTGTGGAAAGTGTGTTGAAAACTCTATTTTATACCTTGAAATTTTTTTTAATTATTAAAAAAAATCAGTTGACAAGTAGTCTAATTATGTGTTATGATGTTATAAGTACTTAGAACATTCTTTATACGGGATGTATTCGTTTACAAAAATAAACTATAGGAGATTTTTTTCATGCAATACGGTTATTTTAATCTTGAAAACAAAGAGTATGTTATTACTCGTCCAGATACTCCTGCTCCTTGGGTAAACTATTTAGGTTCACCTGAATATGGTGCAATAGTATCTAATAACGCTGGAGGCTACAGCTTTGTTAAATCTGGAGCTAATGGCAGAATTTTACGCTATAGATTTAACTCTAATATGGCTCTACCAGGTAGATATATCTACATTAGAGATAATGAACTTAATGACTATTGGTCTGCATCATGGCAACCAGTTGGCAAGCCTCTCGATAAGTATAAAAATGAATGTCGTCATGGTACTGCATACACTATAATAACTTCAGAGTATGAGGATATTAAGTCTGAAACTACTTATTACGTTCCAGATGGCAAAACTTATGAGGTTTGGCGTTGCAAAGTTACTAATAACTCTAATAAACCTAGAAATCTATCTGTATTCGGATTTGTTGAGTTTACTAACGATAATAACTACGAACAAGACCAAGTAAATCTACAATATACTCTATTTATAACTAGAACTACTTTCGAGGGTAACAAGATAGTTCAACATATTAATGAAAATAGCGGAAAAGATGCTACTGGTTCTAACCACAAAGAAAGATTTTTCGGTCTTGTTGGTGCAGATGTATCTGCTTATAATGGTAACTTCGATAACTTTATAGGCTCTTATAGAACATACTCCAACCCTATAGCAGTTGAAAACGGTAAGTGCGATAACGTTCTTAACTATAACTCTAACGCTTGTGGAGCATTACAATCCGATGTGGTTCTACAACCTAACGAAACTAAAGAGTTTATCTATCTAGTTGGTCAAAAGAACAACGCCGAAGCTGAAGAAATTATGTCTACTTACAAGACAGAAGGTCAAGTAGATAAGGAAGTCGCTGAACTTAAAAATTATTGGCATAAAAAGTTAAACCATTTCCAAGTTAAAACTCCTAGCGATGAGTTTAACAACATGATTAACGTTTGGAACGCTTATCAATGCTTTATGACTTTCATTTGGTCAAGAGCAGCATCGTTTATATATTGTGGTTTAAGAAACGGTTACGGATATCGTGATACTGTTCAAGATATTCAAGGTGTTATCCACCTAGACCCAGAAATGGCTCTTGAAAAGATTAGATTTATGCTATCTGCTCAAGTAGATAACGGTGGTGGTCTACCTCTAGTTAAGTTCAATCACAATGCAGGTCACGAGAATACTCCTGATGATGCCGACTACGTTCGTGAAACGGGTCACCCATCTTATCGTGCAGATGATGCTCTATGGTTGTTCCCAACTATAGTTAAGTACATCGGTGAAAGCGGTAACAAGGATTTCTTAGACGAAGTAATAGTATACGCTAATGGTGGCGAAGATACTGTATATAATCACTTAAAGAGAGCGATTAAGTTCTCTATGGAACGTCTTGGCGACCACAATATGCCTGCTGGTCTACACGCCGATTGGAACGACTGTCTACGTCTTGGTAAGAAGGGTGAAAGTACTTTCGTAGCGTTCCAACTATACTACGCTATGAGCGTTATTAAAGGCTATGCTCAAGATAAAAATGATACTGAATACATATCTTATATAGATGATGTTCAAAGTAAACTTGGCAAGGCACTCTCTGAGTGTTGGGACGATGACCGTTGGATTAGAGGTATCCGTGAAGATGGTGTTATCGTAGGTGCTAAAAAAGACCCTGAGGCTAATATGTGGTTAAATCCACAAAGTTGGGGCGTAATTTCTGGTTTTGCCGATAGTTCACAAGCTGAAAAATCTATGGAAAGTGTTCATAGTATTTTAAACACTCCATATGGTGCAAAACTTCTTGAACCTCCTTACGTTGACCACTATTTCGATGGTGCTTTAATGCACATATTCACTCCAGATACTAAGGAGAATGGTGGTATCTTCTCACAATCACAAGGTTGGTTGATACTTGCTGAAAGTTTACTCGGTCACGGTAACAGAGCCTTTGAATACTTCAAGGAAAGTTCCCCTGCATCTATGAACGATAAGGCTGAAATTAGAGTTATTGAACCATACGTTCATGGTCAATTTACAGAGTCCACTCGTTCCGACTTTGAAGGACGTTCTCATGTACACTGGCTAACAGGAACAGCATCTACAGTAATGGTAGGTTGTGTTGAAGGTATCTGTGGTATGCGTCCAAATGCCGATGGCTTAGTAATTTCACCATCTATTCCAAGCGATTGGGACGGCTTTACTATTGAAAAAGATTTCCGTGGTAAGCATCTAAGCATAGACGTTCAAAACCCTAACCATGTTGAAAGTGGTGTCAAGGAAGTAGTTTTGAATGGCGAAAAACTTCAAGATAACTTTATTTGTGCTTGTAAACTTCAAGATTGTAACAAGATTACTGTAGTATTAGGTTAAGTTCGGGTTTTCTAAATTAATTGATATATTTTTTATCGGAATGGATTTAAATATCCATTTCGATATTTTTTAAAAAAATATTACCCCACATAATAACCATCTTCCCCTCAAAAGATAGTTATATGCAGGGTATTTTTATAGTTGCAATGTTTAGGCACTGCTATTAAATTATATCCCAAAATATGAAATATGTCAACATGTTTTAAATAACAAAAATGGGTGAAATTTTCACCCATTTATTTGATGTATATTATTTGTTATAAGTTTCAATCTCGGTATCTACAACAGATGACCATGCCTCACGAAGTTCAGCCCAAGTGTTTACTTCACCATTTAGAAGTGCTTCCATTAGATTGTTTATAACTCCACGAGTTTCGTAAGTATATTCGCCATCGCCGTACATTCTTGAACCCATACCAAAGCCGTAATCGAATACAGGAGAGATATCTTGTTCAACGTACTTTTGGAAAGCGTCGTATTGTTCTTCAGTGATGTATTTAATTACATTTCCTTTAGCATCTTGAGTTTGAATTAATGCCTTTTGTTTAGCAGTTTCCTTGTATTGGTCTTCTACTTGAGCAATTCTTTCGCACTTGATGTATGTTGCAACTGCATCGCCTTTTTGTGAGTTTTTAACTAACATCTTAGCAGCATAGTTGGCACAAGCATAGTACTTGTCGGCATCAGGGTCTTTAGGGAATGGAACTATCATTATATCGCCATCTGGATTTTTACCATTGGATTCGCCTAGTGACCAAGTACCACCCATTGCATAGAATAGTGTCAAGCCATCTTCTGGGAAGTAGGACTTCCAACTAGGGTCATATAGATTTTCTTGTGCAATCTGTTGAAGTAGTAGTTCAGCTTTTTCAATTTGAGGGTCTGTAATGTTGTTAGCAAACTTAGAGCCATCATAAGTAACGATAGTCTTACCAGTAGATTGTACTACAGCTTGTCCGAACCAACCGTTTATACCAAAACGTTCTTCACCGTCATCAGCATTATTTACGAACTTTTCCATCATGTCCATGAAAGTATCCCAAGTCCATTCACCCTTTTGATATAGTTCATAAGGGTCATCTAAGCCTTCTTCTTGCATTAGTTCACGGCTATATTGAATACATACAGGGTCGGATATAGCATAAGGTATAACATAGTGTTTACCATTATACACTAAACTTTCTGCCATATATTTAACATCAGCCCAAAGGTCGTCATCTAGGTTGATGTAATCGTCAAGAGGTTCATACTGGTCTTTATATACACCATTAGGAAGACAACTCCATTCATAAGGGAACATATCTACTTGTTCATCTGACATAATCTTGTTAGCTAGGTCATCGAACTTAGTAGCCGATGTAGTTTGAATCCACTTAACTTTACCACCGTAAGTATCTTCAAATAGAGTTAGAGCGACACTTCTGTCATCGTTGTTGCTAGGGTTTATATCATAATCAGCCATCCAAACTATTTCTTGACCAGAGATGTCAACATCATTAGGATATTTTTCACCCAAATCAGCTACAGTAACCTCATCTTCTTCTTTGGTTCTTCCAGCGGTAGTGGTAGTATCACCATCAGTAGAGCCACCATCTGAGCCACCACTACAAGCACCTAGAGAAAACATCATAGAAATGGACATTATACCTGCAATAATTTTTTTAAAGTTAATATTTTTCATAGAAAACAATCAACACCTTTCATGAACATTATTATTCGTTAATTCTTAGATAGTACTATTATAATATGTTATGATAACAATGTCAATGCACTAATTAGATATTTTAAGAGTGTAATTTTTAGTAAAAATCACAAATAATAACGTTTACATTTATAAAAAATACCACAATTTATAAATTGATATCGTATACATTTCCAAATAATGCAATTTGATGCTTATGGTATAGCATCAAGTTTTGCATAATTTAGTATAACATAATCAACGATATTTTACCATCTATATCTAATACTAGAATACTACCGCTTCTAATACCCTCAAAGTTTTCTAAGCCGTCGCCAGTTAGAGTATAATCCATGGAGTATGTTAGCTGATAGTATGCAGTCAACTCTTTAGATAGTGTATAGTTTTCATATTGGTCGGTAACGTCATCTAATTGATTTATATAGTCCATAGTATTTAGAATACTTTCCATATCGTTAGGATAGTCCAACCTTATAGAATCTATAGTAAAGTCGGTATAACCTGCCTCCTCATCACCACTAGATTTTAAAAAGTTATCGCAATAGGTGGCAAGCATTTCGCTTAAACTGGATTCGTTTTGTGTTAGATATTCGTCCATAAAGCTATTGTATGCTGAGAGTTGTTTGCTATTAAAGGTATCGACATCAATGTTTATCATGGAGTTAAAGTATTCAGCGATTTCCTTGCACATATCTTTTGTGATGTACTCACTGGTTGTAGTTATAGGTATTACTAATTCATCATAGGTTACTGGAACGTATTCAGTAGTTTCGGAAGTTTGAGTATCTGAGGTAGTATCTAAAGATGTGGTATCGTCAGTAGTGCTAGAAGTATCTACAGATGTAGTACTATCCATGGAAGTAGAAGATGTGTCCATAGTACTTGAACTACTAGACGTTTCAACCTTATCGGAAGTTGTTAAAGAAGTATCGTTATTACTAGAGGTATCACCAATAGTAGTTAAATCGTCATCTTGAGTAGTAGAAAGGTTATCTATAGAACTGCAACTGCATAGAAGCATGGAACAACTTAACAGAGCAATCATAGTTTTAAAAGTTTTCATAAAAAATCTCCTTTTTTTTAGATACTATGTTAAAATAGTATCGTTTTGATTTGAGTATATCACAAAAAAAAAATCTTGTAAATAGAAAATTAACAGAAATTTAAAAATTTTTTTTAAAATCCTCTTGCATTTTCTAAAAAGTTGTGATATAATATAAACGTTGTGAGAAACATTAAACTCACATCATAAGTATAGTATTAATATTCCGAAATATAGGTGTGCGGGCCCTATGCAACAAGACACCGTGAACCATGTCAGGCGGGGAACCGAGCAGCATTAAGCGGACTGTGTTGTGTGCCGTAGCCAGCCTGCACACCTATGTTTCGGAACTTTTTTTAAATGGAGTTGAGTGCGTGACTATGTATAAGGCTCTTTATAGAAAGTGGCGTCCACAAACTTTTGATGACGTTATATCTCAAAGCCATGTGACTGATACACTTAAAAATCAAATTAAAAGTGGTAAAACTGCTCATGCGTATATATTTACAGGTTCTCGTGGTACTGGTAAGACTACTTGTGCTAGAATATTCGCAAAGGCTCTATGTTGTTTAAATAATATCGATGGCAACCCTTGTCTTAGTTGTGATATCTGTACTGATATAGAAAATTCATCAATTAGTGATATTATAGAGATAGATGCAGCTTCTAACAACAGTGTTGAAGATATCCGTGATTTGCGTGATGGTGCAGTGTATCTACCTGAACGTTGCAAGTACAAAGTCTATATTATAGATGAGGTTCATATGCTCTCTACGAATGCTTTTAATGCACTTTTGAAGATTATGGAAGAACCTCCAGAATATGTCAAGTTTATATTGGCTACTACTGAAATTAACAAAGTACCTGCTACTATACTCTCACGTTGCCAAAGGTTTGACTTTAAAAGAATACTTCCCGAAGATATTTCGGAAAGGTTACTATATATCGCTGAACATGAGGATTTTACTCTTACTAAAGACGCATCTTTCTTGATTGCTAAACTATCCGATGGTGGTATGCGTGATGCTATATCACTTTTAGACCAATCAAGTGCCTTTTCGGATAATATTACTCAAGAGGTTGTATCTTCTGCTATGGGTATAGCTGGTAGAGAATATCTATTTGATGCCTTGGAATATCTTGTTAATAAAGATACGGCTAAACTTTTTCAACTTGTTGACTTACTATATATGCAATCTAAAGATTTAATAGTTTTCTGTAATGATATTATTTCTCAAGTACGCAACATTATGGTGTTAAAGGTTGCACCATCTCAAGCAGATACGTTTGCTTGTATGCCTAACGAACTTGAACGCTTAACTGAACTATCTAAATCCATGGATTTAAAAACTGTTCTTTACTATATGAACGGATTGGAAAGTTGTTATAATAAGTTGTCTAAAAGTTCTAATAAACGAATTGAATTGGAGTTCTTATTAGCTAGTATGTGCAATGGCGACTCTAATAGTGTAGATGTTAATAATAATGCAGTAATCAATCCTCAAATTAGTAGTATGATATCTAATTTAGTGGAACGTGTAAACCTACTTGAAAGTAGAGTGGATAGTTCAAACGTTTCTAACATATCCCCTATGCCTAGCATGGTTAAAAATGATGGCAATGTTAAGCTAAAAGGTGAATTTTCTAAACTTAATCGTAAAGACTTTAAAGTTCTACAGAATTGGCAAACTATCTTAGATGAGTTAAAGAAAGTAAATCCTGGTATGTACGCTGTTTTAGATGGTTCTAGGGCAGTAATCAACGGAAAATACGTTTTAATTCTTGCAGAACAAGAGATATTTTTAAACCTCTTTAAACAGCAAGAAAATGCTCTTATGTTAGTGTCTATTATTGATAGAGTGTTGGGTGGTCATTACAAAGTTTTGGCTAACAAAAAGAAAACTAATACTTCTGTCGCTAATAATAGTGTCCAAAATAATGGACTGGATAGTGCTAGTCTTAAAGATGTTATCGCTAGGGCTGATAACCTTAATATCCCTACTAAACAAATTGATTAGTACTTAATTATTTTTTAAATTTTATAAATTATAAGGAGTTTTTTATATGAAAGCAAGAGTTCCAAAAAATCCTATGAGCAATAATCAGCAAAATATGAATGCTATGATTAAACAAGCTCAAAAAATGCAAGACCAAATTACTAGACTTCAAGATGATATTGAAGGTCGTGAATTTAAAGCATCTGTAGGCGGTGGCAACGTTGAAGTTGTTCTAACTGGTAAAAAGACTATAAAGAGCCTTACTATCAAGCCAGAATGCGTTGACCCTGAAGATGTTGAAATGCTTCAAGATTTAGTTATCGCTGCTATTAATGAAGCCGTTGAAAATATCGAAAAGACTACAGAAGAAGAAATGTCTGCTATTACTGGTGGCGTTTCCCTACCTGGACTTTTCTAATTATTGATACTTTATGGCTGACTATACAGCATTACCTCTTACTATATTGTCCGAACAGTTTGCAAAACTTCCTGGTATTGGCGTGAAAACTGCTAAACGTTTGGCTTATCACGTTACTACTATGAGCAATGTAGATGTTAAAGAGTTCGCTAATGCTTTAATCGATGTTAAAACTAAGATACATCTTTGTAGTGTATGTCAAAACTTTACTGATGGTTCTGTCTGTCCATTGTGTAGCAATCAAAGTAGAGATGGCTCTATTGTATGTGTAGTCGAAACACCTCAAGATATAGCTATATTTGAAAAAAGTGGCGACTTTAATGGATTATATCATGTATTACATGGTTTAATATCGCCATTGAATAAGGTTATGCCTCAAGACTTAAAAGTATCCGAACTACTTAAAAGGGTTCAAAGTGGTACTGTTAAAGAAGTGATTATGGCTACTAATTCAACTGTTGAGGGCGATGCTACTGCTATATATATAGCTAACTTGCTAAAACCTCTTGGAGTTAAAGTCACTCGTTTAGCGTTTGGTATTCCAGTGGGTAGCTACATAGAGTACGTTGATGACGTTACTATAAACAAGGCTTTAGAAAATAGAAATGAAATGTAATTACATTATAAAATCGATACGTTTTAAACGTATCGATTTTTTATTTGTGTAACTCAATTACTGAAATTTCAGGTGGATTGAATAGTCTTAGCTTACCTAAACCCCTTGATACTATCATGTTACTACTATCTTTTGAATACATTTCACCACTATACTTTGGAAATAGTTTTCTTTCAGGTGAGAGTATTCCGTTTATCATTGGAAGTCTAACTATTCCTCCGTGAACGTGTCCACATAGAGTTAAATCTGCTCCCCATGATGCGTAGCTATCAAAAAAGAATGGATTGTGTGCTAATAGTATGTTGAAATCTTTAGAGTTGGGTTCTTGCAAAGTACTTTGCAAGTCGCTTGTCAAGTAGGAGTATAAGTTTTTGTATCCATGTTTTTCGTTATGATAGCACTCTATTGGAACGGTTAAACCCCATAGTTTAGTGCTTCTTGATATGTATATACTTTCATTATCTAATAGAGTTGCTCCGTAGCTTTGCAACTGGTTGCAAAGTGCTTTGCAAGTCGATTGGTTCATATCTAGTTCGTGATTTCCTAGAATGTAGTACACTCTTGTGAACTTGCAAACTTCCTTTATTAGATTTTCTATATTAGTGAAATCCGTTTGAGTTCGTGATATTAAATCTCCAGTGAACACCAATACGTCTGGATTTTCTTTCTTAATTAAATCTATAAGTTTAGAGTTTCCTTTTCCAAAAGTTTTCTTGTGTAGGTCGCTAAGTTGGATAATCTTTAAGTTGTCTAAAGTCTTGAAAGAGTATCTTTTGATGGATATTCTTTGCATATCAAGATACGCATATATTATAAATATTACCATTATCCCTAAGATTATAAATTTTATCACAATAGATATCACCCCTACTAGAATACTGTTGAATAGATGTATAATCGACTGGAAATAGTCTAATTTATGTTTAATATGTCCTATAATTATATCATATGCAAGAAGAAATTTCTATAGCAAAAATCAACTAAAAAGACTTTATTTTTTTAAAAATTCATAGTATAATATAATAGATATGTTTATGTGGTGAAAGGAGATTTTTTATTTTAATGGAACAGAAAAAATTATTACTCGGTATAGATGTCGGTTCTACTACCGTTAAAACTGTTATCACTGATAGCGATAACAAAGATATATTATATTCAAAATATCAAAGACACTTTTCTAAAGTTAAAGAAACCGTTACCGAACAGTTGGAAACTATTAAAGAACAGTTTGGAAACTGTCTATTTAAGGTTGCTATAACTGGTTCAGCTGGTTTGGGTCTGGCTAATGCTAGTGGAATTACTTTCGTTCAAGAAGTACATTCCTCATTTATTGCCGTAAAAGAAAGATATCCTAAAACAGACGTGGTTATAGAACTCGGTGGCGAAGATGCTAAGATTATATTTCTAACTGGTGGCGTTGAACAACGTATGAACGGCTCTTGTGCAGGTGGTACAGGTGCTTTTATCGACCAGATGGCTACATTGTTAGGTATTACAGCTAATCAATTAGATGAGTTATCTTTAAAGGCTGATAAGGTTTATCAAATAGCGTCACGTTGTGGAGTTTTTGCAAAGTCGGATATTCAACCTTTGTTGAACCAAGGTGCAAGACGTGAAGATATATCTGCTAGTATATTCCAAGCCGTAGTAGACCAAACTGTATCGGGATTGGCTCAAGGTAGAAAGATTGAAGGTAACGTTCTATTCTTAGGTGGCCCTTTGTCGTTCTTGAAGGGTCTTAGAAAGGCTTTTGTTAATACTCTAAAGTTGGATAGCGAACACGCTCTATTTCCTGAAGATGCTCCAGTATTCGTAGCCTACGGAAGTGCCTTATATGCCGAAAAGACTGAAGAATACAGAGAAATTTACGATATCATCTACGATTTGAAAAACGCTAAACTAAACGATACTATAGTCACTGGTGAAAGATTGTTTAATAATAAAGATGAGTATAATGAGTTCGTAGAACGTCATAAAAAGTGCGACTTAAAGTATGCTGATATATCTAAATATGAGGGTAATGCCTATTTGGGTATAGATTGCGGTTCAACTACTACTAAGTTGGTTCTTTTAACTGAAGATGGTGACTTATTATATCAATATTACGCATCTAATAAGGGACAACCTTTGGATAAGGTTGTAGAACATCTAAAAGAGATATACTCTTTGGCTAATGATAAGTTAGTAATAAAATCCAGTGCCGTTACTGGCTACGGTGAAGAACTTATAAAATCGGCTTTAGGTGTGGATTACGGTATCGTTGAAACTGTTGCTCACTATAAAGCAGGTTCATTTTTTCAACCTAATGTAGACTTTATCATAGATATAGGCGGTCAAGATATAAAATGCTTTAAGATTAAAAACGGTGCTATAGATAGCATTATGCTTAATGAGGCTTGTTCATCTGGTTGTGGTTCGTTTATACAGACTTTCGCTCAAGCACTTGGCTACGATATTTCCGATTTTGCCCGTTTGGGATTGTTCGCTAAAAATCCAGTAGAGTTGGGTTCAAGATGTACTGTATTTATGAACTCTAGTGTTAAACAGGCTCAAAAAGATGGTGCTACCGTTGAAGATATATCTGCTGGTCTGTCGTCATCTATAATTAAGAACGCTATATATAAGGTTATTAGAGCTAAATCTGTTGACGAACTTGGAAAGAATATCGTAGTTCAAGGCGGAACTTTCCTAAATGATGCCGTTTTGCGTTCTTTTGAAAAAGAGTTGGGAAGAAACGTAGTCCGTCCAGCAGTAGCAGGTTTGATGGGTGCTGTAGGTTGTGCCTTGTACTCTAAAGAGATGTCTGCTAATAGTGATACTCCATCTACCTTAATTGATGCCGATAAGTTAAATGAGTTTACATATACATCTATGGCGACTCAGTGTAAGGGTTGTACTAATGCTTGTAGCTTGAATATCGTTAAGTTTAGTAATGGTAAAAGATTTATCTCTGGTAACAAGTGCGAAAAGGGTGCAGGTATAAAGATTGAAAATAAGATTCCTAACCTTTACGAATATAAGTACGATAAAATTATGTCCTATGATAACATTAAACCTACTGGCAACGTTATAGGCAGAGTTGGTATCCCTAGAGTTTTAGGCTTCTATGAACAAATTCCGTTGTGGCATACTGCTTTTACAGAGTTAGGCTTTGAAGTTGTCTACTCTGAGGAGAGTTCAAGAAACTTATACTATAAAGGTCAGCACACTATACCATCGGATACGGTATGTTATCCAGCAAAGTTGGCACACGGTCACATTGAAAGTATTCTCGATAAGGGCGTAGATTTCATATTCTATCCATGTATGAGCTACAACATAGATGAGGGCGATAGCGATAACCATTATAACTGTCCAGTAGTTGCGTACTATCCTGAGTTGTTAAAGGCTAATGTGGATAGACTTAATGATAAAAACTTCTTACACCCATACATAGATTTAAACAGACATAAACACGTCGCTAAAGCTGTGTTTGGAGTTCTAAAGGATAAGTATCCACAACTTACCTTGAAACAAGTTATAAGTGCTATAAATAATGGATATCAAGCCTTAGAGGACTATCATAAAGATGTAATAGATAAAGGTCAAGAGATTATAAAGTTTGCTAGAGAAAATAATAAGAATATCATAGTAGTTGCAGGTAGACCATATCATATAGATAAGGAAGTTAATCATGGTATCCACAAGTTGATGTCTACTCTTGATTTGGCAGTTATTACTGAAGATAGCGTAGCACATCTTGGAAAGTTACCTAAACTTGAAGTATTAAATCAATGGACTTACCATTCAAGGTTATATAAGTCTGCTCAATATGTAACCACTCAACCAGATATGCAATTGGTTCAATTGGTAAGTTTTGGTTGTGGTATAGATGCTATTACTACTGATGAAGTACGTTCTATATTAGAAAGTAATGGTAAACTATATACTCAGTTGAAAATAGATGAAATATCTAATTTGGGTGCAGTTAAAATTCGTTTGAGAAGTCTAATAACTGCTATAGAACAAAAGAAAAAGTTAAATAATAGATAATCTATTTTAGAATGGAGGTAATATTTTGGCAGAATATCCTGTATTTACCGAAAGTATGAAGAAAACTCATACTATATTAATTCCCGATATGTTGCCAGTACACTTTACTCTATTTACTAAAGTGTTCGGTAGTTACGGTTATAAGATGGAACTATTAACTACATCTACTAGAACCGTTATAGATGAGGGACTTAAAAATGTTCATAATGATACTTGTTATCCTGCACTATTGGTAATAGGTCAATTTATGGAGGCTCTTAAAAGTGGTAGATATGATGTCAATAAAGTGGCTTTGATGATTACTCAAACTGGTGGAGGTTGTAGAGCATCTAACTACATACATTTGCTGAGAAAAACTTTAAAACAGACTTTTCCACAAGTGCCAGTTATATCGCTTAACTTCAGTGGTTTGGATAAGGGTAGTGCTTTTCAATTGACAGCTCCACTTATTTTAAAACTTCTATACGCAGTGCTATATGGCGATATGATTATGACTATATATAATCAATGTAAGCCTTATGAGTTAGCAGATGGGCAATCCGATAGAGTTAGAAGTCAGCTACTTAATACCATAAATGATTACTTTGTATCTGGTAATGAGTATACTAAGACTAAAAAAGTATATAATCTAATTTTGGATAGTTTTGCTAATGTAGAACGCTCCAACGAAAAAAAGATTAAAGTTGGTATAGTTGGCGAAATATATGTAAAGTATTCGCCATTGGCAAATAATCACCTAGAGGAGTTCTTGATATCTGAAGGTTGCGAACCTGTAGTACCTACTCTTTTAGAGTTTTGCCTATATTGTGCAATATCTAAGGTTAATGATGGTCATATGTACGACTTCTTTAACAAGGGTGTGTTCGCCATGGGTATTGGATATAATGTCATCTTGGCTAAACATAGAGAGTTTAACAATGCTATTAAAAATCATGGAGTGTTTACTGCTCCACATGATTTTGAACATCTACGCACTTTGGCAGATAGATATATTAATCAAGGTGTCAATATGGGCGAGGGTTGGCTAATAACTGCTGAAATGGGTGCTTTAATTGAAAGTGGTACGGAAAATGTTATATGTACTCAACCGTTTGGTTGTTTACCAAATCATATAGTGGCTAAGGGCATGAGTAGAGTTATTAAAAATGCTTATCCACAAGCAAACTTGGTCGCAATAGATTATGACGCTGGAGCTACTAAAGTTAATCAAGAAAATCGTATAAAGTTGATGTTGGCTAACGCTAAAAATCAAGATGGCGTTTTAGTATAGAATGTATATAAAAAATCCCTTTAGATATCTAAAGGGATTTCGTACTATATATAATACATTAAAGTTTCGTTATTTTTCATAGTGATATACTTGTCTATCAATTCGGCTAAAGTGATACTATTAGATATCGCTAATATACTATCGTTCATTCTGTTCCAGATGGTATCATCTATTAACTGTTTAATATCGCTATTGTATGAAAAGGTGTTTAAGTTGTTAGATAGTATGGATACATCTAAAGCGTTTAATATTTCAGTAAGAGTAATCTTATCAGCCGGTTTGAAAAGTTTGTATCCACCCTTAGAGCCTTTTAATGCTACTACAAGTTTAGCAGTTCTTAAAGAGTTCATAATTTGCTCTAGGAACTTTTTGGATATTCCATGACGTTCCGATATCTGTACAGAGTTTACACTTTGATTGTCTTTTGAATATAATGCTATATCTATAATAGCAACTAGACCGTATTCCACTTTTGTAGAAATTTTCATAATATACTTCCTTTCAATTGAGTTTTTATATTTCTGTAAGTAATCATATCAAATTAGTATGAATTAATTATATCACACTTAGATGAGAAAATCAACTATATTTTTTAGTATGCACAAAATATATCATAATTAGTTGCTTTGCACAAATATAATTATAGAATATCTTGTAGATGTATGCTTAAAGTGTAAAGATTTTTCTTTTAAATTGTGCTATAATGTTAATATAATCTACTTGAAAGGAAGTTCTTTTTATGTTGAAAAATATTCCACCTATACTTTCACCTATGTTGCTAAAAACTCTATGCGAAATGGGACATAGCGACAGACTTGTTATCGCTGATGGTAACTTTCCTAGCGAAAGTATGGGCAAAGATGCTATTGTTATCCGTTGTGATGGTCACGGCGTTCCAGAACTCTTAGACGCTATCTTGACAGTATTTCCTTTGGATACTTACGTCGAAAAACCAGTAAACTTAATGCAAGTGGTCGAGGGTGATAACGTTGAAACTCCTATTTGGGATACTTATAATCAAATAGTATCTAAGCACGACCAACGTGGTACAGATGCTATTGGTACTATCGAAAGGTTTGCCTTTTATGAGCAATCTAAGAGTTGCTATTGTATAATCGCTACTGGTGAAAAATCTATGTATGCTAATGTTATGCTACAAAAAGGCGTTTGCTGATAAAAAAAGACATTATGAACTTTTTTCATAATGTCTTTTGTATTACATTCTATTTAGATTAATCTTGCTTTAAGAACATATTAAAGAAACTATCATCTTGAGGTTGTCCTACCGTGGAAGATATATTACTACTATTAGATTGCTCTTGTACTAGTTTTGCTCTTTCGTATGCTTTATTGAATAAGTATATTTGACTATCTAATGGAAGTTCATCTTTTTTAGGTTTAATCTTTTTGTAAGTGCCGTCTGGTTGTTGTATTCTAGTTTTTACGTTATCGTTAAATATTATGCTGAACATATTCCAAAGACGTTCTTTTATATCAATATCGTATATTGGCACTGCGACTTCTACTCTACGGACAGTGTTTCTAGTCATGTAGTCGGCTGAACTGATGTATATTTTACATCTTTCATGAGTTCCAAAGATGTATATTCTGCTATGCTCAAGATATCTACCAACTATACTATGGATAGTTATATTATCAGTTTCGCCCTTTACACCAGCAATTAGACAGCATATGCCTCTAACTACTAAGTCTATCTTAACACCCATTTTTGACGCCTCAGCAAGTTTTAAGATAATCTTCTTATCGGATAGAGAGTTTATCTTAATACCAATGTAGGCAGGTTTGCCTTGTTTGGCAAGTTCTATTTCGTTATCAATCATATCTATTACTTTGTTCTGTAGGCAGTTTGGGGCTACTAACAGATGCTTTGAACTCTCAACTAGATGCCCTAGTGCTAATGAATTGAATACCTCTAAAGCATTTAAACCTATTTCTACATTGGCAGTCATTAAGGATAAATCTGTATATAGTGTAGATGTCTTTTCGTTATAGTTACCTGTTCCAACTTGTGTGATGTACTCAGTGCCATCTTTAGTCTTTCTAGTTATTAGCAGTAACTTGGAATGAACTTTTATGTTCTTAGGTCCATAGATTACCGTACAACCAGCCTCCTCAAGACGCTTAGACCAACCGATATTGTTTTCTTCATCGAACCTTGCACGGAGTTCGACTAATACTAATACGTTCTTACCGTTTTCGGCAGCGTTTACTAGAGCATCTATAATTTGACTATGTTTAGCTACTCTATATAGAGTTATCTTAATCGATACTACACTATCATCATAAGATGCTTCTGTTAGTAATCTAATAAAGGATTTTATATTTTCATATGGGTATGATAGTAGTAGGTCTTTCCTCTTTATTTGATTAATCATGGAAGTGCGTCTACTTACACTAGACGATGTTTGTGGTACTAGTTTATTAAAAGTTAAAGATTTATCTTTTAAGATATCGTTAAATGAGTATACAAATGAAAAATCTAAAGGTGCTTTGGAATAGAATATTTGATTTTCATTTAACTCTAACATCTTACATAGATAGTCAAATGCTACTGGATTTAATGTGTTAGCAAGTTGCAATCTAATTGGAGAAAGTTTCTTTCTCTTTTTAACTAATATTTCCATTACATCACGAAAAGTTCCGTCTTGGTCGTCATCGAATTGTATTTCATTCTCATTGATATCAGCATTTCTAGTAATTCTAATTAAGGTTTTGCCTAGAACTTTATAGTTTTCAAATATTTCATCGGCGTAGTGTAGTAGAATATCTTCTAATAAGATAAATCTTTTACCACCAGCAAGTAGGATAACTCTTTTTATAGCGTTTATGTTTGGAATTATACCAATCTTAACACTAGATTTACTATCTAAATGTACTATAGTGTATATCTGCTTATTGTTTAAAAATGGAAATGGGTGACGTTTATCTATAATCAATGGAGAAACTAAAGGTCTTATTTCATGATGGAAATAGACGTCTAAGTACTTTAATTCATCTGGAGTAGCGTTTTTAAAAGTAACGTGTTTTAATCCATGAGATTTTTCAAGTTCTTCCATTATTTTCTTATAGGTTATATCTCTAATAGGTTCTAGTTGTCTTACACGGTCGAATATCTTAGATAACTGTTGTTTAGCAGTCATATTAGTTTTATTTTCCTTAGCGTTTTTATCTATAAGCATTTGGTCGTATAAAGAGCCTACTCTAACCATAAAGAACTCATCAAGGTTGCTTTGGAATATAGATATAAAAGATAATCTTTCAAGTAATGGTACTTTAGTATCTTGAGCTTCTTCAAGAACTCTTTCATTAAACTTTAACCAAGAGAGTTCTCTGTTATCAAAAATTTGTGGTTGTTCCATAAAAATTCCTCCATTTAGAAAGTCTGTTCTGATTTTAGTACTATTATATAATCATTTTTAATAAAAGTCAATACAAAATTTAGACTATTTGTGTGCATTTAGTAAAATTCAAATAAAATTAAAAAAAAATTGAAAAAAAATTGAAAAAACTCTTGACTTTTCTAAAGTTATATGATATACTATAAAAGTACTCAAGAGAGATACAAAAAAATAAAGATGCGGGTGTGGTGAAATTGGCAGACACGCAAGATTTAGGTTCTTGTGCCGAGAGGTGTGCAGGTTCAAGTCCTGTCACCCGCATAGTTTAAACTCAAGCTATTTTAGTTTGAGTTTTTTTGTTTATGTTATACTTCTAAAAATTATGCCCGATATGTTACATACTATATCGGGCTTATAATTTTATTCTAGTTGCTTTCCTAAAAATTGAGAACCTGCAAGTATTAAACTCTTTTGAAGTTCTGTAACGGTACTCTTTTGATTTTCTAAAAATGCAACTGCTCCAGTAACGTCCCCATTGGATAGTATTGGTACACAAGCTATCGCAGATTTATCAATTCCTTCAATAGTCATGAACGTTGAACTACCATCGGAAAAGTATTGTTTTCTACT
Source organism: Ruminococcus sp. (assembly GCA_018376535.1). GTDB lineage: Bacteria > Bacillota > Clostridia > Oscillospirales > Ruminococcaceae > UBA5884. Next base: position 15,046 of record JAHABC010000005.1, on the reverse strand, counting down.
TTCCATAAGTTCCTCTAGTGAGTGCGATACTCGTCTTTCAAGATATTCCTTCTTTTGTACCCCAGATACTGCAACTACATGGTCACGGTCGAATACTATAGTAGCACACCCAGATAACTTACATAATATGTCAGCTACTTGAGAAGCATTTTCATACATTTCACTGATAGCAGAGTATTTTTTAAATATAACTTCACCATCATTACTTGTGTAAATTTCAAGAGGGTCGCCCTCTCTGATACGCATTGTACGTCTAATCTCTTTTGGAATAACTACTCTACCAAGGTCGTCAATGCGTCTAACAATACCAGTTGCTTTCATAAACAAAAAACTCCTTACATAATAGAACAGCTTTTTATATATTAGCTGTATTGGTTATATTCTTTGTTTTTTTTATGAATATTATACACTTATATTGTGAAAAATTTTACTCAACGCATATATAGTCTATAATTTGACTTAAAAAATCTTCTGATATGCTATCAGTGTAAAGAAGTTCGTATGGGTTGGAAAAGTATTGTATAGTATCACGCAAAGATAGTATTTCTTGTGCTATAGAGGTATCTACATTTGGTATGGAACATAGTTCTTCTAAGGTGGCAGTATTTAAGTTTATCGGATATTCTACACTATTTTGGATATCTTGTGGTACATTATCCTCATTGTTATAGTAGTCATCGTTTTGAACGTCATATTCTTGATATTCTTCGTTATCTACAGAACTATCTTGATTATAGTTTAAATCTTCATCTTCTATAAATGTGTATTGCATGATGGTGTTCATCTTACTTTCGCCAATGCCATTTATCTCCAATAGTTGATATCTTGAAGTAAAGTAGCCTATAGCATTTCGATAGTCTATAATCTTTTGAGCCGTCTTTGTACCTATGCCATCTATGTAGGTGAGTTCTTCGCAAGTTATCTCGTTTAAAGATATTGGAAAAGATATACTTATACTACTATCGCTACTACTGGATTTACTCTTGCTAGTACTTGCAGATGTTTCTTTAATAGTAGTAGTAGTCATCTTAGTAGTAGATGTATCTGTCGTGGATTTACTTACTACAGTAGTAGTATCTTTAGGTGCTTTAGTTATCAAGTAGGTCTGTCTTTTAGATGCCGTAGTACATATGTATTCCGTTTCACTAACAGACGTTTCTTCTATGGGAACTACTACCATTGTGGATATTTCAGCATACTTTTTATTGTTATACAAATATATTCCTAATACTATTAGTACTATGCTAATACACAATACTATAAATGATATAGTATTTTTATCCATAAAAATCTCCTAAGGGCAAAAAAATAGTGGTTTGTACCTCTAATACAAACCGCTTAAAGTGGTTATATGACCTCTTTTAGCGAGGTTCTCTCTCTTTCTTTGTGTGAATTGTTCTACATATTAATTATCTTTCTTTAGCGTTCATGATACTTTACTATTGTGATAGTTCTATGATTAATATATGAAATCTTAGTGAAAACGCTACTATATGTAGATTGCACTTTCCATACTTAATCGATACGCAAACTTTTTTAATATTATTATCATATGGAAAGTACAATCTTTAATTTTGATGGTTATATACTATTAAGTTGAATGTCCTAGTTCATTGGTATCTCTAAATAAAAGAGATATACACCATACGGCAGATATTGCTACTAGTATATAGATAATTCTACTTAATAATGCACCAGTTCCACCAAATAACCACGCTACAAGGTCAAAACTGAATATTCCCACCAATCCCCAGTTTACTCCACCTATTATGAGGAGCAATAATGCGATTTTATCCCACATTTATAACACCTCTTTTCAACTTAGATGTGTTTTTTCTAAGTAATAGTATTATTAACTCTTTTAAGATTTTTATTCAAATATTTTTTAATTTCATTTTTTGTTGAGTATCTAAGGTTTATTGCTATTGAAAAACTATCCCTTGTATGATAAAATGTATATAATATAGGAAAGGTAAGGTATATTTATTATGAAAATATATACAATAATTGGTGAAGTAGATTGCGTGGGAAAAAGTAGTCTTTTTTGAGTATATATTAAAAATATCATTTTTTAAGGAAGTGTGTTTATGTCAGAATTATTTAAATCTATAGAATGTTTGAATAAAATAGGTAAAAAACGTCTAGAAAAATATAATAAATTGGGTATATATACCCCTTATGATTTGCTTTGCTACTATCCTAGAAGTTATATAGATTATTCTAATCCTGTACCTATATATAGTTGTCAAGTGGGGCATAAGTACGCTATTAAAGGCACTATTATAGATAAAAGAGTTATATCTACTGGTAAGTTTATGATATATAAATCTTTGGTTCTAGAGGCTGATACTAATAATTACTTCTATGTTACCATATTTAATAACGTTTATGCTCATGAGGCTTTGCTTAAAAATCATGAATATATATTCTATGGTAAGATAAATATGGGCTATGAGTATCTTGAAGTGGTATCGCCTACGGTGATATCTAGCAATGAACCTAACAAGCTACAACCTACTTATCGATTAACTGCTGGTTTGACAAATCCAATGATACACTCTAATTTAAAACAATGCTTTGAAATATTTGACAGAAATCCTTTTGAAACTTTAAGTAAGGATATTCTTTTAGAAAATGATTTGGTATCTTTTCAAGATGCTATACATTTAATACATTATCCATTTAATATGCAAGATGTTCAAAAGGCTCGTAAACGCTTAGCCTTTGAAGAACTTCTTTTGTTGCAAATAGGAATGGCTACTATGAAGTTCAATTCTAGAAGTCATACGGGTTGCACCATGCAACGTATAAGTATTGATGAGTTCTTTGAACAACTTCCATTTACTATGACTAATGGTCAAATGTCGGCTATAAATCAAATTATAGACGATATGTGCAAAGATATTCCTATGAACAGATTAATTCAAGGTGATGTTGGTAGTGGTAAAACAGCAGTCTCTATAGCATCTTGCTACTACGCTTTTAAGAATGGTTTTCAAAGTACTATTATGGCTCCTACTGAAATTTTGGCTCAACAGCATTTCGATACCTTTAGAAAGATTTTACAACCTTTGGGCGTTAATGTAGGTCTACTTACTGGTTCTCTTTCGATAAAAGAAAAAAAGTTGGTTCGTCAACAGATTGAAAACGGTGAATTGAACGTAATAGCTGGTACTCATGCGTTGATACAAAAAGATACTATATTTCATAATCTGGGATTGGTTATCACTGATGAACAACATCGTTTTGGAGTTGCTCAGCGTTCCGAACTATCTAATAAGGGAGATTATCCTCATAAGTTGGTTATGAGTGCTACTCCTATTCCTAGAACTTTAGGATTAATTATATATGGCGATTTGGATATATCTACTATTAAAGAACTTCCTAAGGGTAGACAATCTATTGATACCTTTGCTGTAACTGGCAAACTTAGACAGAGAGCTTTTAACTATATCATTAAGGAACTTAAATCAGGTGGTCAAGCGTACATCGTTTGCCCCATGATTGATGATAGTGATGATGATTTGCAATCTGTATATAAGTATGCACATAACATATCCAATGGTGCTTTTAAAGATTTTAAAGTCGGTCTTTTACACGGCAGAATGTCACCAGATGAAAAAGATTTCGTTATGAAACAGTTCAAAGATGGCTTTATAGATGTCTTAGTTAGTACCACCGTTATAGAAGTCGGTGTAGATGTTCCTAATGCCTCTATTATATTGATAGAAAACTCTGAACGCTTTGGATTGTCACAATTGCATCAGTTAAGAGGTCGTGTTGGTCGTGGTTCTCGTAAGAGTACTTGTATCCTAATAACCGATAATTTGAATGATGATAACAAGGCTCGTATTAAAGTTATGTGTTCTACTACTGATGGCTTTAAAATTGCTGAAGAAGATTTTAAACTTCGTGGTTGTGGAGATTTCTTTGGACAACGTCAACATGGTTTGCCATCTTTAAAAGTCGCTGACTTAGTAAACGATATGGAACTTCTACAAAGTGCTAAGGAAACGGCTCTAAACGTTGTAGATGATGACCCTTTACTATCTAAAAGAGAACACTCTGCCCTTAGAACTGAAACCCTTAGAATGTTCTCAAACTCATCTAATGATTAGGCTACTTTTGATATATTAAGGAACATATATTTAGGTGTATGTTCCTTTTTTTGTTAGATATCTACAAAAATATTCTATTTTTTTGTTCTATACTACAAACTTTAATTTTTCAAATACTATTGACATTTATGTATTTATATTATATAATATAAGTGCAAAGTATATAAATTTCTTAATATATATAATATCATTTTGTAATTTTGATTTTTATTATACATATCTATGTACTACAGATTTTAAAGGAGTGTTCTATATGAAAAAAATAAGTAAAATCTTGACTGGTTTGTTATCTGCGATTGCTATAGGCAGTATAGCAATAGTTCCAATGGACGCTAGTGCCTTGGCAAAGTTATTGGGTTATGATAGTAATGGTAAGGAAATCTATGGTGGATATTTTGATGAACTCGTGGGTTTTGATGAGGACGGTAATCCAATAATTGTTAATACTGACCCATCAATTACTATAGCTACTGCTACTCCACCACTTCCAGAAGTAGAACAAACTACAGAAGAATCTCAAGTAACTACTGTAGCAGAGAAAAAAATAGAAATTCCAGATGTATCTAATGTACCTAAAGTGCTACTTGTTTTTCCAAATGGAAAAGAGTATTTTTTATCTGGTGTTGATGTTGAGGTTGGATATGCTCCAATCTTTGATGAAGTAGACGAAACTTTTGATAAGTCTATTGTGGAAAAAACTATCACTTTTGATGAAAATGATGGTGGTAGTTATCTTGTTACAGTGTATTTTCCTCATATGAGTACTAATATAATTTATGATGCTAAACAAGATATACTACTTGCTCAAGGTGCTGGTCTTGGACTTGATGATAAATATAAAACGGAATTTACTGTCGGTGATAGCACTTTCCCTAGAGGTGATATCAACTTAGATGGCAAGGTAAACACTGTAGACTTACTTATGCTTAAAAAGTATCTACTAGGTTTAATGGAATGGTAATAGTTTGTAATATATTACGTCGTCCTTATCTTTTATAGATAAGGACAATATTTTTATGCTTATTAATAAATATACATCTATATTTGCATATTATGAATAAATTTAGATTAAATATACCCAAAAATGAATAATAATTCAGTGCAATATTAACAATTAATCGATATTTTGTCCGAAAAGGTTTAAAATATCTTGACGTTTTTATATTTACAGTGTATAATTTAAATTAATCAATCCGTGTATACGGAATAGTAATAAAGTTTTTTTTAAGGAGATTTTTAATATGGCTAAAGAAATTAAAAAAGTAGTACTTGCATATTCTGGTGGTCTAGATACTTCTATAATTATTCCATGGTTAAAGGAAAATTATAACAACTGCGAAGTTATAGCAGTATCTGGAAACGTTGGTCAAGGTACTGAGTTAGACGGCTTGGAAGAAAAGGCTATTAAGACTGGAGCATCTAAGTTATATATCGAAGATTTAACTGATACTTTTATTAATGACTTTGTATTCCCAACTGTTCAAGCTGGTGCTATCTATGAAAATAGATATATGTTAGGTACTTCTTTTGCAAGACCTATTATCGCTAAGAGAATAGCTGAAATTGCTATCGCTGAAGGTGCTGATGCTATATGTCACGGTTGTACTGGTAAGGGTAACGACCAAGTTAGATTTGAATTAGCTATCAAGGCTTTTGCTCCTGATATGCAAATTATCGCCCCTTGGAGAATTTGGGACTTAAAATCTAGAGATGAGGAAATTGACTACGCTGAGGCTCACAACATTCCTTTAAAGATTAACAGAGAAACTAACTACTCTAAAGATAAAAACTTATGGCACTTATCACATGAAGGTCTTGACCTTGAAGACCCTGCTAATGAACCTCAGTACGAAAAAGAAGGTTTCTTAGAGATGGGCGTATCTCCAATTCAAGCACCAGATAAGCCAACTTATGTTACTATTCACTTTGAAAAGGGTGTTCCTACTGCTATCGATGGCGTTCAAATGGGTGGCGTTGACATAGTTAAGACTTTAAATAAATTAGGTGGCGAAAACGGTATAGGTCTAGCTGATTTAGTTGAAAACCGTCTAGTTGGTATGAAGTCTAGAGGTGTATATGAAACTCCAGGTGGTGCAATACTATATCATGCACATGAAGTTCTTGAAACTATAACTATAGATAAGGAAACTGCTAGAATGAAACAGTATATCGGTATTAAGTTCGCTGATATTGTTTATAATGGTCAATGGTACACTCCTTTAAGAGAGGCTTTATCTGCTTTTGTTACAGAAACTCAAAAGACTGTTACTGGTGATGTTAGATTGAAACTCTACAAGGGCAACATTATCAATGCTGGTGTTACTTCTCCATATACTCTATATGATGAGGAAGTCGCTACTTTTGATGAAGACCACGTTTACAATCAAAAGGATAGTGCTGGATTTATCAATCTATTTGGTCTACCAATTAAGGTTAAGGCTAAGTTAGATGCTAAAAGAAACAACGGTTAATAGCTTTATTTAAAATATTTCCGCAGTTATATAGTAGGAGCTATCTATATACTATTTAGATTACTCCTTGCTATACTGCGGTTTTTTGATTATATGTTATAATCTAGTGTGTATGTGCTTTAGTGGATTACACACTGGTATATCAATAAAGGAGTTGATTTAATGGAAAATATTGAAAATAATCTACCTAAAATTAAGTATGAACACTTTTCAAAAGAACCTATATGTATCACCGATGATGAGTTCGCAGGTTCGGAATTTACTAGATGTGGTTTGGAAAGCTGTACCTTTAGTGAATTGAATCTGTCATCTTCTGTATTTCAAGACTCTAATATGGAAAGATGTGAGTTCGCTAGGTTAAGTCTATCGTCTGTAATATTTGAACAATCTAATATGGAATGTACTGCTTTTTCTGCCGTGGATTTGAATTGCAGTAACTTCGATAACGTATATATGGACCACTCTACTATTACTAATGCTAGTTTGGCTAACGTAGTTTTGGAGTTCGTTAATGTTGAAGGTATAAACGTTTCACAAGCTAATATGTCTAATTCTACTATGGACGATGTCCATTTAACTGGCTCTACTTTTGATAAGTGTAGCTTGGATAATGCTAAGTTTAAAGATTGTAACTTTTCTAATACCGTAATCGAAAGCAGTAATATCGACGGCTTGATTATTAATGGTGTTAATATCGCTGAATTACTTAACAGCTTAAATAAATAGTAAGTTATCTTTTAGAGGTGATATTGTATCACCTCTAATATATCAACTTTGCGTGGAGGTTTTTTTATTATGGCTAAAATGTGGGCAGGTAGATTTTCTAAAGAAGTAGATGAAAATGTTAACGCTTTTAACTCATCAATATCTTTTGATGGTAGAATGTTCGCTCATGATATTAAGGGTAGTATCGCTCATGCTACTATGTTGGGTGAGTGTGGCATTATTTCTAAAGAAGATAGCCTTTTAATTATTGATGGTTTAAAAGGTATTCTAAAAGATATTCAAGACGGCTCTCTACAGTTGGATATGTCCGCTGAAGATATTCATATGTTTATTGAAGCTGAATTGACTACTAGGTTGGGCGACGTTGGTAAACGCTTACACACTTCTAGGTCAAGAAACGACCAAGTCGCTTTGGATATTAGACTATATCTTAGAGATGAAATTGATGAAATTTCTAAGTTGGTACAGAGTTTAATAACTACTCTTTGCGATATCGCTGAACAACATACTGATACTGTAATGCCTGGTTATACTCATCTACAAAGAGCTCAACCTATTACTTTTGGACATCACTTGATGGCGTATGCTCAAATGTTCTTGAGAGATTTGGACAGATTGAAAGACACTTCTAAACGTATGAACTTCTGTCCTTTGGGTAGTGGTGCTTTGGCTGGTACTACTTACAAGATTAATCGTCAAATGACTTCCGACTTGCTAGGTTTTACTGCCCCTATGGAAAATAGTCTTGACGGTGTTTCTGATAGAGATAGTTGCATCGAATTAGCTAATACTATTGCTATTATTATGATGCATCTTTCAAGAATATCTGAGGAAGTTATTATGTGGTGTTCTTGGGAGTTTAAGTTCGTTGAACTAGATGACGCTTATTCTACTGGTTCGTCTATTATGCCTCAAAAGAAAAACCCAGATATCACCGAGTTGATTAGAGGTAAGGCGGGTAGAACTACTGGTAACTTAGTAACTCTACTATCTATGATGAAAGGTCTTCCTCTTGCCTATAACAAGGATATGCAAGAAGATAAAGAGGCTATCTTTGACAGCGTTGATAACGTTAAACTATGCTTGAGTACTTTTATTCCTATGCTCAAAACTATGAGAGTTATTAAGGAAAATATGCGTAATGCATCTGCTAGAGGTTTTATAAATGCTACCGATTGTGCAGACTATCTAGTTAAAAAAGGACTTCCTTTCCGTGACGCTTACAAGATAACTGGCAGATTAGTCGCTATTTGCATAGATAAAGGCTTGACTCTTGAAACCCTTCCTATTGAACAGTATAAGGAACTCTCTGAAATTTTCGACACCGATGTGTATGACGCTATTAGTTTGGATACTTGCGTTAATCAACGTACTTCATTTGGTGGCCCTGCTCCTAGTGAGGTTAAACGTCAAATTGAAGTCGTTAGAAACACTTTGAAAGGATAGTTTCTATTGCTAGATAAAAAAATTTTTATCCGTTGCCTTATAGGTTTCGTTATATGGGTTATCGGACAGATTATTATTTTAAATATACATTTAGATGCTCCACATATAGTATCAAGAGTTTGGGGTATATTGTGTATAGCAGTGCTTATAGTGATTAACGTTGCTATAGGCTTTAAAAAAGATAAAGATGAGTAGTCTGCTAAATGCAAACTACTCTCGATTGGAGTGTTTGTATGATGGTTAAAGTTTATATAGATGGTCAAGAAGGTACTACTGGTCTAAAGATTATCGAAAGGTTTGAAAATCGTGACGATATTCAGTTGATAAAGATTGATGAGGATAAAAGAAAAAATCCGGACGAAAGAAAACGCTTAATAAATTCCTCGGATTATACTTTTTTGTGTCTACCAGATGTGGCATCAAGAGAGGCAGTTTCTTTTATAGATAAGGACAATGACCACACTAGAATTATCGATGCCTCTACAGCTCATAGAACTAATCCAGATTGGGCTTACGGTTTCCCTGAACTTTCGCCACAACATCGTCAAAAGATTGCTACTTCTAACAGAGTGGCTGTCCCTGGTTGCTATGCTAGTGGATTTAATTCTATAGTATATCCTTTGGTGGCTAACGGAATTATTCCTAAAGATTATCCAGTGTTTGCGTACGCTACTAGTGGTTATAGTGGTGCAGGTAAGAAAGCTATAGCTATCTATGAGAGTGACCAAAAACCTCAAGAGTATAATAGTCCTAGACAGTACGCATTAAGTCAAAACCATAAGCATCTACCAGAGATGCAAAAGATTAGTGGTTTAACTTATACACCTATGTTTAATCCTATGGTATGCGACTACTTTAGTGGTATGGTGGTATCTGTACCTATTCAAACTAGAACTTTGGATAAAAAGGTTACTCCTAGTGAAGTTCATGAAATGTTCTTAAAACATTATGATGGTGCAAACTTCGTTAAGGTACAACCTCTAGGTGGAGAAGGCGTTCTTGCTGATGGTTTTCTTGCATCTAATACTTTAAGTGGTTATAATGGTATGCAAATATTTGTATTTGGCAACGATGACCAAATATTGCTATGCTCTCGCCTTGATAACCTTGGAAAAGGTGCTTCTGGTGCTGCCGTTCAATGCCTAAATATTATGATGGGTATTGACGAAACTACTGGTTTACTATAAAAATCGTGCAAGGATTGGTTCTATATGAATATGAAACTTTTTGAGGGTCTTAATGCTATTAATGGTGATATTTGTACGCCTCAAGGGTTTATTGTGGATACCTTTGAATGTCAATTTAATGGGTTGATGGATAGTATATCTATTTTGTTTGCAGATAATCCATGTATTGTGGCTTTTAAATGTTCAAATAGTGTTGGTAATAGTGTATTTAATCTTGAACGTCTACAGGATACTAAGGGAATTGCTCAAGCTATAGTCTTGAACGCTCCTTTGAACTTTTGGGATTTTGCTGAAGATGTATCTCATCAACTGGGATTGTATAATGAAAACTTTCTATTGGCTTTTGTATCTAATGGAATTGGTTCTAATTGCGTGGAGTTGGCTTTTCAGTTCGATATTTGTGGCGTGATATGTTACTTCGGTGTGCTAAAGTTTAATAACTATATATTTATTACCACCGATGTCGCTATTACTTATGATATGCTTTCTTATACTTTGAATAGCATATCTTATAATGTTAATAATGTCGATGTGCTTTGTGTAGTAGCATCTGGTCAAGCTGGAAATATGGCTATTACTAAAGATAATTATATTCTTAAAGTCTTTAAAGATGCTCTACAGTGTATTTTGAATAATCTTTAATGACTGATTACGTTTTTAAGAGGTTTTTAAAATGGAAAATATTTCTAATAATATGCGTTCTCAAGTGCTTATAGATGCACTTCCTTATATTCAAAAGTATAATAACAAGGTCGTTGTTATTAAGTACGGTGGCAACGCTATGACTAATGATATTCTTAAACAAGCCGTTATGAGCGATATTGTACTTCTTTGGTTAGTTGGTATTAAGGTCGTTTTGGTTCACGGTGGTGGCCCTGAAATTAATGATATGCTCAAACGCTTAAACATTGAAAGTAAGTTTATAAACGGTCTACGTTATACCGACAAGAATACTATAGATGTGGTTAAAATGGTTCTATCGGGTAAGGTAAACAAGGAGTTGGTGGCTCTACTTCAACAGAATGAGGGTAAGGCTCTTGGTCTTTGTGGTATAGATGGTGAAATGCTCTTGGCTGAAAAATTACAATCTGAGGTGGATTTGGGCTACGTTGGTAAGATTAAGAAAGTTAATACTAAACCTATCTTAGATGCCCTAGATAATGGTTATATTCCAGTTATAGCTACGGTGGGTATCGGGGAAGATGGTCAAACTTATAATATCAATGCAGATACTGCATCTTCTAGAATAGCCTCCGAATTGGGTGCTGAAAACTTGATATTAATGACTGATATCTCTGGTCTACTTAAAGATAAAGATGACCCTTCTACTTTAATTAAGTCCGTGAACGTTTCGGAAGTTCCTTTTATGAAACGTCAAGGAATTATCTCGGGTGGTATGATACCTAAGATAGATTGCTGTGTTGAAGCCGTTCGTAGAGGCGTTAAACGTACTTCTATTATTGATGGTCGTGTGCCACACTCTATTCTTATTGAGTTGCTCTCTAATGAGGGTATAGGTACTCAGTTTAAGTAATCTATGGGCAAGTTGTATCAAGTTACTACTCAGCCTACCTTGAAGATGTACAGACAGTTAAACAAGATGAACTTACAACGCTCTATTAGTTTAAAGTTCTTTTTAGTGCTATCTTGTATGTTGGGAGTGTTTGGAGTGTTCTCTATAGTTAGGTTCGCTTTAGATACTTCCTCTGGTGGCTTGGTTAAGGGTATCTTTGGATTGCTTATAAACATATCTTTTGTGACGTTCTACTTTAAAGGTCATGAACTTTTAGCTGAAAAGTCTATGCGTCTACAAGGTAAGGACGCTTACCTTGAAGTCTTTTTGATATTCTACGATGACAGAGTAAACGTTAAAACTCTTAAAACTAAGGGTAGTATTCCCTTGAGTTGCGTTAATAGACTATATGAGGATAATCAATATTATTATATATCATATGATAAGAAAAATGTCACTAAAAGTTATATAGTCGTCGATAAGGACGGCTTTACTTTAGGCAATTCTATTGATTTTAAAAAGTTTATCTTGAATAAGATTTCTTATAATAAAAAAAATTCTGGTAAATTAAAAAGTATCAATAAGATTGATAAAAAAATTTAATTCTCTTTGGAGGGGTTTCCTATGAATACTATTGATAAGTTTAACTCTCATGTTATGCAAACTTACGGCAGATTGCCAGTCGTCGCTGAAACTGGCAACGGCAGAACTTGTATAGATGAGAATGGTAAAAAGTATATCGACCTTGGTAGTGGTATCGGAACTAATTCCTTGGGCTACTGCGATGAGGATTGGGCTAAGGCTGTTTCTGAACAGGCTTTTAAAATACAACATACCTCTAACTATTACTATACTAAGGTTCAAGCAGATTTCTCTACTAAACTCTGCGACGTTACTGGCTACGATAAGGTCTTCTTCGGTAACAGCGGTGCTGAAGCTAATGAGTGTGCTATAAAGTTGGCTAGAAAGTATAGTTTCGATAAGTACGGCTCTGGCAGACATAATATTATTACTCTTGTAAACTCTTTCCATGGTAGAACCCTCTGTACCCTTTCTGCTACTGGTCAAGATAGTTTCCATCAATACTTCTTTCCTTTTGTGGAAGGTTTTATATATGCTAAAGCTAATGATATCCAAGATTTGAAATCTAAGCTAGATGGCTCTATTTGTGCTATTATGATTGAGTTCATTCAAGGTGAGGGTGGCGTTATACCTCTTGATTTGAACTACGTTAGAGAGATTGAAAAAGTTTGCAAGGAAAATGATATCTTATTTATGGCTGATGAGGTTCAAACTGGTGCAGGTCGTACTGGTGCTTTCTTGACTTCTAAACTTTTCGGCGTTAAACCAGATGTTACTACTATGGCTAAAGGTCTTGCAGGTGGAGTTCCTATTGGTGCTTGTTTGACTACCAACAGATTGGGTAATGTATTGGTTAAAGGTACACATGGTTCTACTTTTGGTGGAAATCCTTTGGCTTGTGCGGGTGGCTTAGCCGTTCTAAATAAGGTGGCTACTCCAGATTTCTTGGACGAAGTTACTAAGAAAGGTGACTACATTAGACAAAAATTATCTAAGTGTGACGAAGTGGACAACATCTGCGGTTTGGGCTTAATGCTTGGAATATCTTTGAAAACTAAAAAGGCTAGTGATATTCTTTCTAAGGCTTGTGAAAATGGTCTTTTAATCCTTACTGCTAAAGATAAGATTAGACTTCTTCCTCCTTTAAATATCACCTATGACGAACTCGACCAAGGATTAGATATTTTAATTAGACTATTGGAAGAATAATATTGTTTCAATTATTTTGGAAAAGAGGTGAATATCGCTTTATTTTGCGATGTTATGTATGAAATTAGTAGTTAATCAAAAAGGTAATAAAATGTTCGCTATAAAAAAAGATGATAGTAGTAATATTATCTTTACTATGGCTAAAAAAGGCTTTCTTTCTAATACTCATATAGAACTTTATAATAAAATGGGATATCTTTTATACTCATTAAAACCAGATTTGAAAGGCAGACGTGCTAACTTCGATGTGTTTATTAATGATAAAATTATTATGAAAGCATCTTGTATTGCAACTTTTTTAAATCCTGCTATTGCCATTAAGTATCTTGATGTTACTTATATTCTTAGAAGTACTGATAAAATGAAGTTCATTCTTATTAAAAATAAGGACGAAATTGGTAAAATTACGGTTCTTGAAACCCTTAAAGGTGATTTACAGTTCGATATGGATATTATGGACCAACATTTTGAAGATTTTATGCTTCTATTTAATGAAATGATTTATATGTCATTCTATGGTAAAAAATAGCGACATTCCTTGACTTTAACTTTTATTTTATTATATATTACATTTTGGAGGTTTTTTATTATGAAACATCTTTTAAAAATGCTCGATTTGAGCACTGAGGAAATTTTGGATATCTTGGATACTGCTGACCAATTAAAGTATGAACTTAAAAATGGTATCCCTCATGAACATCTTAAAGGTAAAACTTTAGGTATGATTTTCCAAAAAGCATCTACTAGAACTAGAGTTTCTTTTGAAACGGGTATGTATCAGTTAGGTGGTCACCCTCTATTCTTATCTTCTAAGGATTTGCAAATCGGCAGAGGCGAACCTGTTCAAGATACTGCTAGAGTTCTTTCTCGTTACCTAAGCGGTATCATGATTAGAACTTTTGAACAGTCCGAAGTTGAGGCTCTTGCTGAATATGGTTCTATACCTATAATCAATGGTCTAACAGATTTCTGTCACCCTTGCCAAGTTCTTGCTGATTTAATGACTATCCGTGAGTTTAAAGGCTCTTTTGATGGTCTTAAAATGTGCTATATCGGTGATGGTAATAATATGGCTAACTCTTTAATAGTTGGCGGTCTTAAAGTCGGTATGGACGTTTCTATCGCTTGCCCTAATGACTATCAGCCAGATAAACAAGTTCTTGATTTTGCTAAGGACTTCGGCGATAAGTTCTTCATGACAGATAAACCTCTTGAGGCTTGTAAAAATGCTGATATCATTTTAACTGACGTGTGGGCATCTATGGGTCAAGAAGATGAGGCTGAAAAACGTAAGATTGCTTTCGCTGGTTATCAAATTAATGATGAGGTTATGGCTCTCGCTAATAACGATTGCTTAGTTATGCACTGCCTACCTGCTCATAGAGGTGAGGAAATTACTGCCGATGTTTTTGAGGCTCATGCTAAGGAAATCTTTGAAGAGGCTGAAAATCGTCTACACGCTCAAAAGGCTGTTATGGTTAAGCTAATGGCTGATTAATTATATTCGATATTTTATCTACGGAACGCTTTGCGTTCCGTTTATTTATATATTGTGCAATTTATATAAAAATATCTAGGAGAATATCCAAAAGTTTGGATTGACTTTTTCCCGTGGCTATGATATAATAATCAAGTCGCCAGTTGAGTCGGGCGAGTGGAACGAAATCACCCACAAGTTAAGACCTCAAAAAAAATTTTTTAAGAATTTCAAAAAAGTTCTTGACAAATCACAAAGTATGTGATATAATTAAATAGTTGCGTGAGATAAACTTCTCATAAAACTTAATCGGGTTT
>JAHABC010000004.1 GCA_018376535.1 Ruminococcus sp. | reverse complement strand
GGTGTTTGCAATATATTAGATACTATTGCATTGAAAAATTACTTAATTGAGGGCAAAGAAAATCAGTTTTATAACTATGATATTAATCAAAATGGTTCTGTTGATAAGTTTGATTTATACAATCTAAACCAAATAATTACTGGTGAAGCTAAAACTTTAGAAGATATTTCTTTGTATTATAGAATAAATGATGACGAAATTATGGAATACTACAATGAGCATAAAGATGATTCTTTAAATGGTTGGAAAAATTTTAAATGGTTTGATGTTAGAGCAAGACGTTATGATACTAACCGTACGTTTGATTTAAAATCTATTGGATTAATCGACAATATTGTACACTGTTTTTCTCATAATTGTGCAGTATATGACGCTAATGGAAACTATTGTTATTTTGGGATTGATTTGCAGATACATGTTTATGATACATCGGTTCCAAATTTATTGAAAGTGTATTATACAATACTAAATACACCATCTGATATTGATATACGAAGTATAAGTGTAGAAGAAGTAGGAGGCATAAGTTAATAAATAAAAAAAATCAAGGACTATTACAAGTCCCTGATTTTTTTACTAATACAAAAATTGTTTAAAAGTTTGTTCGAAGGCGTTGTAGTTTTCTAGATTTCTTCCATAGACTGCAAAACTTATATTATTAAAGCACTTTATATAATCTTTTTCAAATAAAAGATATCTAAACATTTCGGAGATATCTTTTGGAGAGTTTCTAAAGACGCCACAACCCCAAGCACCCAATATAAGATTTTTAACATCATTGATAATAGCAACCTTTAAAATATATTCAGCACGTTGAAACATACAATTAGATATATCTGTTTTAGATACATTTCTAGCCCTATTAATATTCACCGCTGGTGATGTTATTGCAGATATAGTATATGATGAGTTCAATAATATACCTTTACAATCACGAAAGACTTCAACACAAGGTGAAAATATAGTATAATCAGAATATAGTTCGTTGTTGTGTGAATTGTTATAGTCGTAATACTGTTTAGCATCTGCACTATTTATAGATGCGTATAAGGTTGAATTTCTGCATATAGCTTCTTCCTGAGCCATTGCTCCGTTAAGAAATCCCCCACCGACATTCTTTGCTGATGCAAAATTTAAGATACAAGTATATCCATCATCTATAAACCTTTTAGCACACTCACAAGTATCTTGATTATACAATGAAACTTTAGCATTTGGAGTATCTGTAGGTATATCTACAGACAATTTTTTTAACTCTGTAGGAGTATATAGCACGGCTTCAGATATATTTTCATCGAAAGTATTGTTATAATATCCACGATTTTTAATAATATCTACTGTTTCTTGAGCAATCTTAATGGTATTAAAGTTCATATTCATAGTTTTTCAACTCCTTAGATATTTAATTAGATACTTTGACTATATAATAGTGCATACATCATCAAAAGATTTTAAGTACTTTTCTCTAGGAGTTTGAGCAGGAAATCCGACAGGAATTACACTAACTAACTCACTATCAGTTACATTTAGAACTTTGCAGATATCCTTACTAAATAGTACAGGGTCGCATTGCCAACAAGCACCTAAGCCTTTTTCTTGAGCAGTAAGCAACATATTTTGTATACACGCTCCAATAGATAATATTTCTGGACTTCCCATAACACTTACCATCTTTTTGTGAGAGTATTGTAGATTATTTTCAAACAACTCTGTAACTCTGCTATCATGATACTTCATACCAGTATTGAACACAAATATAACACAAGGAGCTTTTTTAAAGAAAGTAGTCAACTTTACACGACTTTCTACTAGTTCACTAGAGGCATTTGCAGAAGAATAAAACTTTCTAGTAGCACATTCCAAAGCATCAGCGACTTCATCTATCTTAGATTTATCTGTAAGTGCAATAAACTTCCAACATTGAGAGTTACAAGCACTAGGGGCATTCATACCAGCTAATATTATATCTTTAATATCCTCTTTAGATACTGGTTCATCAATGAACTTTCTAATACTTCTTCTAGTTAATATAGCATCTTTTAATTCCATAAAAAAATCCTTTCAAATAAAATTTATCAGTGAATAGTATACCATAAGTAAAGCATTTTTGTCAAGAAATATTCACAAGTTGAAACAACTAAAAAACGTCACCCATAACATGATGACGTTTTTAATAGTTATATTATTCTTATGTTATATACTATTCAACGATATTAATAATAGTACCCATTAGTTTGCCATTAGAAGCAACAGCATTAGCCTCATCGGTATCTATATGCATAGCTCTAGCATAAGTATCAGATACTCTAACTACTACATCACCTAAGATAGCTTTTCTATCTTGAGTGTCTAACTTAACCCAAACTATTTGACCATTAGTAACACCTAACTCTTGAGCATCTGCATTAGTTAAGTGAATATGTCTTTTAGCGATAATAACTCCTTCTTTAAGGTCTATTTCACCTGCTGGACCTACTAACTTACAGGCACCAGAACCAGCAACGTCACCACTTTCACGGATTGGAGCAACTATTCCAATAGAACGAGCATCTGTTGCAGATAGTTCTACTTGAGTGGCTTTTCTAGTAGGTCCTAAAATAGACGCTTTAGTCTGACCTTTAGCACCTATAATAGTTACTTTTTCTTCACAAGCGAACTGTCCAGGTTGAGATAAATCTTTCTTCTTAGTTAGAGTTGCACCCTTACCAAATAAGATTTCTAAATCTTCTTGAGTAACGTGTACATGACGTGCAGAAGTTTCAACAATAAATTCTTTTGACATAAAAAAAACCTCATTTCAATTAACGTTAATATAAAATACGTCCAAATGGGCGATTGTTTACTATTATTGTACTACTATATCGCAAAAAAGTCAAGTAATAGATACAAAATGTTAGTGTCAAGCAAAAGTTCATTGGTTATTGCTTTTTTTAAAAAAATATTGTATAATTATATTTAAGATGTTTTTAGAGGTGTTTTGTTTTTATGGAAAATAATACTATTAGATTACAAGGTACTGTAGAAGAAATTATATTTAATAATACTACTAATGGTTATGTAGTACTAAGTTTATCCACTGAAAATGATTTAATCACGGTAGTTGGTGAACTTGGTGAAATCAAAGAGGGCGAAAAGTTAATAGTAGATGGTAACTATTCTAATCATGCAAAGTTTGGAACTCAATTTAAAGCCGTATACTGCGAAAGAAAGTTACCTGATACTTCCGACAGTATAGAAAGATATCTTGCATCTGGAATAATAAAAGGAATAGGTAATTCAGTAGCTAAAAAGATAGTCCAAACTTTTGGTGAAGATACTTTTAATATTATAGAAAATCAACCAGAACGTCTTGCAGAAATTAGAGGTATCAGTAAAAAGAAGGCTTTAGCTATATCCAAGGAGTTTAGACATATATTTCAACTAAAATCCGTAGTAGAATATCTTTTAAAGTTTGGAATAGGTTCATCGGTAGCCATGAAAGTCTTTAGAAAGTGGAACTTTCAAGCCTTAGATAAGATTAAAGACAATCCATACATTCTATGTACAGATGGAATTAACGTCCCTTTTAAAAAGGCTGAAGAAGTAGCTAAAGCGTGTGGAATAGAATCGGACTCATCTAAAAGAATGTTCGCAGGTTTTGAGTACGTCTTAGAAGATGCTAATTTAGAAGGCCACTGTTGTCTTCCATATGATGTATTCTTAAAACTAGCGTTCAAACTTTTGGAAATAGATGTGAAAAAACTTGAAAGATTTTTAATATCTGCCTTAGAACAGAATATAGTACTACTATACAAGGATAAATCTGGTGAATACTATGTATGTTCCAACGATTACTATATGGCTGAAAAGTATATCGCTACTAAAGTGACTCTTATGACTGAACTAAGCAAATTTAAAGATACTGACTTTACTACAATCATAGATGCTTTACAAGAAAGAACAAATATAATCTATGGCGATAAACAACGTGAAGCAATAAATAAATCTTTAAATAGCAACTTTATGATATTAACTGGTGGCCCAGGTACTGGCAAGACTACCACTCTAAATGGAATTATAACCATTCTAAAAAGCGGAGGTTTAAAGGTTCAAATTACTGCACCAACTGGCAGAGCAGCTAAAAGAATTTCCGAAATTACTGGCTACAATGCTATGACTATTCATAGACTATTAGAAGTATCTTTTGATGATGAGGGAAATCAAACGTTTGTACATAATGAAAAAAATCCTTTAAAGTGCGATGCAATAATTGTAGATGAAATGTCTATGGTAGATACTCTACTGTTTGCAAGTCTTTTAAAGGCAGTTCCGTTGTCGGCTAAGGTAATCTTAGTTGGCGATAGTGACCAACTTCCGTCCGTTAGTGCGGGAAACGTTCTAAATGACTTGATATCCACTCAACTTTTGGACGTTATTACCTTAGATGAAATATTTAGACAAGCTCAAGAAAGTGCCATTATCGTGAACGCTCACAAGATATTAAGTGGTGAATATCCTGACATACTTCAAAAAGATAAGGATTTCTTCTTTCTACAACGCTTGAACTATGTAGAGGCTCAAAACACTATAGTTCAGCTTTGGAAAGATAGACTTCCTAAAGCGTATAAGTATAATCCATTAGAAGATATTCAAATACTATCACCATCACGCAAGGGAGTTTTAGGCACTATAAACTTAAACAAGATACTTCAAGAGGCGTTTAATCCAAAAAAGATGGGTTCAAGAGAGTTAAAAAATGCCATCTACACTTTTCGCATCGGCGACAAGGTAATGCAGATTAAAAATAATTATGATATAACTTGGTCTAAAGATGGTAAATCTGGTGTTGGTATATATAATGGCGATTTGGGTATAGTTACTGATATATCTAGTGAAGGCATAGAGATAGATTTTGATGGTCGTGAAGTTATCTACGAAACAGAACTTATAGACCAATTAGAGTTGGCTTATGCTATAACTATTCATAAGAGTCAAGGTAGCGAATTTAATGTGGTTATTATGCCTATGCTTAATAACTTTCAAAAATTGTGCTATAGAAATCTGTTATATACTGGCATAACTAGAGCTAAACAACTCTTGATAATAGTTGGTTCATCTAAGGAACTTTTTAAAATGGTCGATAATGACAGACAACTTCTAAGATATACTTGTCTAAAGGATATGATTATTTGTGAATTTGAATCTTAATTCAATAAGTAGATTCGCTTTGGATATATTCTATCCTAATAGATGTCCCTGTTGTAACGGTTTTATATCTTATGATAAGTACATCTGTGAAGATTGTATACAATCCATGCAAGACCCTACCGATAAACTTTGTAAGTTTTGTGGTTTCGCCTTAGAACGTTGCAAGTGTGGTCAAGGAATATTCTACGATAGAGCATTTACTTGCTATACTTATGATGGTTTGGCTAGAAAAGGTGTATTATCTTTAAAGAATGCCTCTAGTTTAAACTTTGGATATCATGTAGCGAACATTCTAAGCGAACGCATTAAAAATGAAGTTATTAAGTACGATATCATAGTGCCTATACCCATGCACATTAGAAAAAAGTTGAAAAGAGGATACAATCAAGCAGAAGTGATTGCCTTAGAAATATCTAAAAGTTTGAACGTTCCCATAGATAAAAATGCCCTTAGAGTTAAATATTCTAGTAACGTTCAGCATAAGCTATCCAAAAAAGATAGAATTTTAAACGCTAATGAAATATATTATGCTGGAAAATCTAACTTAAAAGATAAGTACATAATACTAGTTGACGATATTATGACTACTGGAAGTACTCTTAACGTATGTAGTAATATCTTGCATAGCATGGGAGCGAAATCTGTCATAGTCGCCGTGGCAACTAGCGACCAACTTAAAACTTAAAGGAGGTTTTTATGTCTAACATAGATATAGGTATAGATTTAGGTACTACTAACATAATCATGACTATGGGTAGAAAAGGCGTAGTTATAAATGAACCCTCAGTAGTAGCATATGATAATCGTAATAAGTGCGTGATAGCTACTGGTAAAAAGGCTTACAATATGATTGGCAGAACTCCAGATTTTATTGATATCGTTAAACCTTTAAAAAATGGAGTAATCTCTAATAGCGAAATGACTCAAAGTTTAAT
This sequence comes from Ruminococcus sp., assembly GCA_018376535.1. Classification (GTDB taxonomy): domain Bacteria; phylum Bacillota; class Clostridia; order Oscillospirales; family Ruminococcaceae; genus UBA5884. Next base: position 110,557 of record JAHABC010000004.1, on the reverse strand, counting down.
AAATAGTTTTATGAATACTATAACTAGAGGTCAACTGTTTAGACCTAGAATAATTATATGTATACCATCATTTATAACAGAAGTCGAAAGCCGTGCAGTAGTAGATATCGCTGTAAATACTGGTTCAAGAAATATACATCTGTTAGAAGAACCAGTATCTGCCGTTATGGGTGCTGGTATAGATGTTTCTAAATCTTTAGGAACTCTAATACTAGATATAGGTGGTGGTACTACTGATATAGCTATAATATCGCTTAATGGTATTGTAGATGCTATATCTATTAAAACGGCTGGAAATAGTCTAACGACGTCTATTATTAAGTACATGGCTAACAAGTACAGATTGATAATTGGTGAACTTACTGCCGAAAATATCAAAAAAGAGTTTGTAAATGTATTCAATCCAAGTTTGGAGAAAGATATAAAAGTAAAAGGTATGAGCATATATTCTAACCTACCAACCACCATACAAGTTTCTGAAGCTGAACTATTCTTAGCTATTCAAGAAAATTTAATCGAGATTGTAAACGCTACTAAGTTACTCTTAGAAAGAACTAATCCTAACCTTATAGCAGATATCTGCAAGAATGGTGCTATCATGACGGGTGGAGGTTCTTTGCTCAAAGGATTAGACAAACTTCTATCTAAACAGATTAACGTTGATTGTAAGGTCGCTGAAAATCCAATCGAATGTGTCGCTAAAGGAACTTCCATAGCTTTTAAAAATATGGATAAACTCCTCGATGGATTTGAATATATAAAGATTAAAAATCTTGGATAAAGTAAAACCACCAAATATATTGGTGGTTTTTTATCAAGAATATGTAATAGATGTTATTTCCTCATCGGTAGAATTATCTATAATATGAGCTGTTAAGGAAAACTCATCATAAGATAAATCTTCTCTAAATAGTTTGTATATTTGCGTTTGATAGTACAATCCTGAGATAATAATACCATCTACTTGACTGTTATACTTAGAACCATCGACATATACAGATACGTCTGTCATATTGTCATCGTTAATAATCATATCGGTGATAGCAGTTAAATCTTTGCTCTGTTCAAGAACGATATCTATATATTTATATACTGCCTTAGATTGCTCCTCTAGGATATTTTGATGTTTTTTATCGTTGTACTCTAAGGTTATGGAGTTATCATCATTTACTGTACAAGATATAATATCCTCATCATTTTCAAAATATTGTATAGTATCTTCAAAGTTTTCAATCCAAGAGTACGGAATAGTTATGGTATGAGTAACTTCTATTTCAGATGTTTCTTTTTTAGTAGTTTCTTCGGTAGTGATTTCTGTAGTAGTAGCTGTCGTTGTAGTTGCAATCACGGAAGTAGTAGTAACAGAAGTATCTAAAACAGAACTTTCTTGATTGCTTTCAGTATTCATACAACCACTAAAACTCATACTAGCAACTATTAATGATAGTATTATGTATATTTTAGTATTCAAAAAAAGCTCCCCTTTGATATATTATATTCCATATTATAACATAAGTTAGTATGTATGTCAATCCAGATTTTAACATACTAATTTTATCTATATGAGATTTTCTTTTAAGACTTTTAAGAATAGCTTATCCAAAGGTTGCCATTGATTATTTTTTTCCTCTGAAAGTTTTGAAATCTCATCGTTTATAGCTATGAACTCATTTTCGATGAACTCATTAACTTGAGGTATTTTATCGCCGTACTCTTTTTCACTAGAGTTGATTTTTAAATCCAAAAGATAGTCAATATAAGGTTTCATATATTCTGGAAGTTCAGCACTTACCAAATCGGAGAATAACATAGGTACAGGAGATTTATTGTCTAAAATCCATCTACAAGCCAAGATAGGTCTAATTACATAGAAGTATTTTTTTAATCTAACTTGGTCGCCTTTTAGATACTCTCTATAGTTGGATTTAGCCGTACTTATATAGTGATACAATCCCGACTTACTAGAAAAGCACTCAAAGATGGTATCTTTTATTGAACTGAATATTGGACTGGTTTTATATACTATTGGTGATAACGACCATTCAAAAATAGTCGGATTGGACTTATATGCTAACTTTAGAACCTTTTGAATATCCCAACCATTGATATCAAAAGTTTCATTTAGTTCACAATTAAGAACATCGTCTTGTTTTTCCAACGCTAGATAGTACTCTGTAGGTCTAACATAGATAAATCTAACATCATAGTCGCTATCTTTTGAGGCGAAACCCCATGCTCTGCTACCACTTTCAACTGCATGGAGTATTTTTATATTGTTAGAAGTTTCAATATCATTTAATTTTTTTAATATAATGTCTTTCATATAAAAGACCTCCTTTATTGTAACATACTTTCAAAATCTGTTTCGGAAAGGACTTCAATTCCTAAAGATTGAGCCTTAGTCAACTTAGAACCTGCTTTATCGCCAACAATCAAGAAGTCTGTCTTTTTGCTTATGGAGTTTGTTACTTTAGCTCCTAAAGTTTCCAATTTCTGTTTTATGCCATCTCTGGAGTAGTTTAATAGAGTTCCAGTAACCACCACCGTTTTATCTAAAAATGGATTGTCTTTAACTTCTTGAGTAACTATCTTTTCAAAGTTTAAATAAGATACTAACTTTTCTACTAACTCTATATTTTTCTCATTAGAGAACCATGCTTTCAAAGAACTATCTGCGACTTCGCCAAAATCGGTTAAAGAAGTAAAATTGAAACCGTTGCGTACTGCTTGATAAAAACTATTCCAATCCCCATTAAAGTGCTTGGATATCACCTTAGATGCTGACTTTCCTATTTGATTAATTCCTAACGACGTTAAAAAGTTTTCAAACTTACAGTTTGTGCTATCTTGGATACTTTTCCATAAGTTTTGATAATTTTTCTCACCAAACTTCTTGACATAGGTAGTACCATCTTTTTTAGTGATAATATCTTGTAGATTTATAATCTCACTAGAATATCTATCCAATAAGTAGATATCTTCCAGTGAAGCTAAAAATCCGTGTTCTATGAACTTAGTTATAATAGCTTCACTAAGACCATCTATATTCATGCAAGGCTTGGATACATAGTATACAAACTTTTGTATCTGTTTACCACCACACTCCGAATTGCTACAGACTAATACTTTAGTTTCGTTCAATTGCTTAATTTGAGTATCTGCATTACAGATTGGACACTTAGTAGGAATCTTCAAATCATTACTTTTAGTAAAGTTTTCAACAATTTGAGGAATAATCATATTAGCCTTAATTACTGATATCTTATCTTTTAAGCCCAACTGTAGAGTTTCTATAATACTTATGTTATGCAAACTTGCTCGTGATACGTTTGTACCATCTATAGTAACGGCATCGAATATAGCTACTGGAGTTAAAACTCCGTTTCGACTAGGTTGCCATTCAACACTAGTTAAGGTAGTAGTTTCGGCCTCATCATTGAATTTAAAAGCTATGCCATCATTATAGTGATGTGAAGTCTTTCCTTGAGCCTTAGAATACACAATATCATCATAACGGATAACTATTCCATCTATAGATACATAATGTTCGGTAGCTACTTCTTGTAGACTTTCTATAGCATCTTCTAAAGTTATGTTATCATTAGGAAGTCTATAATATTTTTCAGTATAGAAACCCATATTCAATAGGGCGTTTAACTTATCAAATTTAGAGTTACCATCTAAACCCTCAATAACATCGAAAGCCATGAAGTAGACGCATCTATTAGCACAAACGCTACTATCCAGTTGCCTAACCGACCCAGCTGATAAGTTTCTAGGAGTTTTATACTTATCTTTATCGTCTAAAGTAGAGTTGATTTTTTCAAAGTCATCTTTATGGATAATAGCCTCACCAGTGATTACTAGCTTATCTTTATACGGAATGTTCAATGGAATGTTCTTAAAAACTTTAGCATTATGCGTGATATCTTCACCTATTGAGCCGTTTCCTCTAGTAGATGCTTGTACTAAACAGCCATCTTGATATACTAACTTAACGGTTAAGCCATCATACTTTAGCATAATCAAACAAGACTTATTATCCATAAACTTGCGAACGTCATCAAGACTTTTAGTCTTATCTAAAGATAGTAACGGAATATCATGAGTAACCTTGTCCAACCTACTTTTAACTTCAAAGCCGACGCTATTTGTAGGCGAATTTGACAACACTATCCCAGTGGATTTTTCTAATTGAGATAACTCATCAAAGAGTTTATCATACTCCTCATCTGTTACCGATGGATTGTTATTATTATAATACTCATCACGATATATATTTAACTGTTCTACTAAAGATTTAATTTTTTCCATACAATTCATAAATAAAAATCCTTTCTATACTGATAGATATGTATTATCATAGATTACTAACCAATAATCTTGCATTGTGCCGTCCTCAAAAGACTTCCTTTTTTTGTCTGTTCCTGCTTGTTCGGGGAACTTATCGCAAAATTGAGATGTATATATTGTATGCTTATTGGACTTATCATCAATTAAGATTATTTCCAAAGTGGTATCATCTAAATAGATATCTTGTACTTTCCAACCATTGATTAGTCTTTTTAAACTAGATACATCATTTTGCCAACTATCCATGCTAACGTATGGATTGTATCTATTTTGATATTTTGAGTGACATTCTATAATCTTATCATCTAATAAGATACTTTCCCCAGCTGACCATATACAGTATACTAACCAACGAACTCCAAAATAACTTTGAAGTTTAAATCCAACAAATCCAGCACCGCCCATACCGTAAGTACCTATTGATAAATCTATATCCACGACTACACTATTTTTGATACTATCTAATCCAAATTGACTTATATTCAACGGTTTAGATAACATAACTACTTCCGATAGTTTAGGAATATATCTAAAAATAGGATATCTTCTAACCTTTTCAAATCCCCTAGACTTCCACAGTGGAATATCTTTACGTTGAACGATAGTGAAGTTTTCTTTAACCAATCCCATATTTAGATTTAAGTATCTATTTTTAGCCATAAGCAACCTCCAAAAGTTATCTATTTAAAATTATATCTCAAAAAAGATAAAAAATCAATAACCAAATAGTTATATGTACAAAGAAGCTCCCAAACTTATGGGAGCTTTAGAGTATAATAATATTATTCAAAAAAATCCTTGCTAGAGTAGTGCGTATCTTTAACGACGTCGCCATGGCAGTCTATGTATATTCTATCGGAGTTTATTAGATACAAAACCCAAGTATAATATACAACGTACGCTACAGCATTGATTAGTATACTTATATATACTCTAGTGCCATAGGCTACGCAGAACACTCCACATAACGATATGATTGTTCCTACTGCGGTAGCTATCTGTAAAGATAACTGTTTACTATCGAAAGTTATATGCGAAAATAGAACCAATCCAGAAAATATTGAGTGTCCTATTATCAAAATTTTAGATGATGGATTGTAAGCATCTTCAATATCAAGGAAGTTAAAATCCATTAGTACTATACATAGTTCCACTATAAAGTATACGGTTAAAGATATCTTTAAGAGTTTTCTATCCTTTAACTTACCCCAAAATCCGACTATATATAATCCCATGAAGATAAATCCAATAGCTTCCAAGCCATATGCTATAGCTTCTACTAGAGTACTTTGTATACTAGTTTTTAAGTATATGCTATAGTAAGTCATACATACCAGTATAAATACTATAAACATAGAATTAGCAAAGATACCAACCTTTAAATATCCTTTGATATTATTAAGTTTTTGAAACATATGCAATTAACCTTTTACAGCTAGAGCCTTCTTACCGATATCATTTCTATAATGAACGTTATCCCAATGGATAGTTTTTACTGCTTTATAAGAAGTATCTAAAGCATTTTGTAGAGTATCACCAATAGCAGTAACTCCAAGAACTCTACCACCGTTGGTTAAGAACTTTCCATCTTGATATTTAGTTCCAGCGTGATATACAAATACGTTATCAGTTTGACCTTTGTCATCAAGACCAGTGATTTCTAAGCCCTTTGGATAACTCTTAGGATATCCTCCACTTGCCATAACTACACACGATGCACAAGCGTCTTTCCACTTGATATCTATAGTATCTAACTTACCATCGTAGATTGCTAACATTATATCTACTAAATCGGTATCTAGTAGGGGTAGAACTACTTGAGTTTCAGGGTCACCAAAACGGCAGTTATACTCTATAACTTTTGCTCCGTTTGGAGTAATCATTAAACCAAAGTATAGACAACCTTTGAACGTTCTACCTTCTTTTTCCATAGCTTTTATAGTTGGTAAGAATATCTTTTCCATACATTCGTTAGCAACGTCGCTAGTATAGTATGGATTAGGTGCTACTGTACCCATTCCACCAGTATTTAGACCTTTGTCGCCATCTAAGGCACGTTTATGGTCCATGGAAGATATCATAGGTTTAACAGTTTTGCCATCTGTAAAGCATAGTACAGATACCTCTGGACCTGTTAAAAATTCCTCAATTACTACGTTAGCACCACTCTCACCAAAGATTTTATCTTCCATGATTGTCTTAATGCCATCTTCAGCTTGAGCAAAATCCTCAGCTATGATAACGCCCTTACCTAGAGCCAAGCCATCTGCCTTGATAACTGTTGGATATGTATTCTCTTTTTTGATGTATTCAATTGCATCTTTAGAATTTGAAAAGACTTCATACTTTGCAGTAGGAATGTTATACTTTTTCATCAATTCCTTAGAGAATACTTTACTACCCTCTATGATTGCTCCAGCTTTGTTAGGACCGAAAGTCTTAAAGCCTTCTTTATTCAGAGCGTCAACCATACCCAATACTAGAGGGTCATCTGGTGCAACTACTACTAAATCAGCTTGAACCTCTTTTGCTATGGATACCACCCCATCGATATCAGTAGCACTTACATTTGGATAACATTCGGCATATCTTGAGATACCTCCGTTACCTGGAACACAAAAAATCTTATCAGTTTTAGGACTTTCTGCTAACTTCATGATTAGGGCGTGTTCACGACCTCCACCACCGACTACTAAAATCTTCATTTGATTAAAAACCTCCTTTTAATTAATTATTAACAATAGAATTTAATATCATCAACCAAGAAGAATTTTTTCCATTCATCACAAATAAGAAAAAATTGTGCTGAGATAAATTCCATTAATTCGTTTAACTCTTTTTTAGATATATCACTTTTATTATTAGCTAAAATGCAACCACCCGATTTAGTCAACCATATTTTAGTACCATTTGATATTGGTTTTCCTTTTGCAACATGAACATGAATAGGTTCACCAATTTCATTTGACCAAAAATATATTTTATATCCACTGACAGTAAATAGACTAGGCAATGTTAATACCTCCCATTTCAGCGTATCTATAAAATAGATGTGCATTGCTATGTAACAATTTTTCAAAATATTCTATTTCGTCTTTGGAATATCCATCTATGGATAACCATTTATAAGTAGGTAGTTCACATCTAGCAGAGTTAAAACCATCTTCGGTAGGACGTTCAAAGTTGACAATTACCTTTTTTAAGCCATCTTCTTCAATAATTTGTGAATGAACTATCTCAGTTTCGTCAGCCAAAATCATATATGGATACATCATACTAAAATCCTCCCTTTAATTAACAATTAATAGATAATAACTATTTTTGTACTGGAATACCACCATTATTAAAAATCAAAGATATAAAAAGCATTATAAAAATTAAAGATATTCCAGAAGTTACAATTCCTATTTTAGCAGAATTAAGACTATAACTATCTTGCGATTTAAATGATACTATAATCCCACATATAAGCGAAACTATTGGTAAAAATGGTACTATAAATCCAATAAATATAGAAAATATTCCACCAAGTTCACTTATAGTAGATAATATATAGTATAATTCTTCATTTTTCATTAATATTAATGGTGGAACAATCTAATATTTGTGAATGCCATAGCTATGCCATACTTGTTACAAGTATCGATAACGTTGTCATCTCTAATAGAGCCACCTGGTTGAGCAATATATTCAACACCAGACTTTCTAGCACGTTCAACGTTATCACCGAATGGGAAGAACGCATCAGAACCAACACATACACCAGTATTTTGTTTTAACCAATCTTTCTGTTCAGCCTTTGTGAATGGCTTTGGTTGTTCAGTGAAATACTTTTGCCATTCGCCATCTTTAATTACGTCCTCAAACTCATCGGATATGTATACATCGATAGTATTATCACGGTCAGGTCTACGGATATCTTCCTTAAATGGTAGATTTAATACTTGTGGAGCTTGTCTTAACCACCAGATATCAGCCTTGTTACCAGCTAATCTAGTACAGTGGATTCTTGATTGTTGTCCTGCACCTATACCAATAGCTTGACCATCTTTAACGTAGCATACAGAGTTGGATTGTGTATACTTTAGAACTATCAAAGATATGATTAAGTCCATCTTTTTATCATCTGGGATAACCTTGTTCTCAGTTACGATATTTTCTAGTAAAGAGTTATCAATTTTTAGTTCATTTCTGCCTTGTTCAAATGTTATACCAAATACTTGTTTAGTTTCAATAGGTTCTGGTTTGTAAGTAGGGTCTATCTTGATTACGTTATATGTACCTTTTCTCTTGGATTTTAAAATTTCAAGAGCCTCAGGAGTATAGTCTGGTGCGATAATACCATCGGATACTTCACGCTTAATCATGTTAGCAGTGGATACGTCACAAGTATCGGATAGTGCTATGAAATCGCCATAACTGGACATTCTGTCTGCACCTCTAGCACGAGCATACGCACAAGCCATTGGTGATAATTCACCTAAGTCGTCTACAAAGTAGATTTTCTTTAAAGTATCGGATAGTGGTGTGCCTACTCCTGCACCTGCTGGGCTTACGTGCTTAAAAGATGTAGCACTTGGTAGACCAGTAGCCTCTTTAAGTTCTTTAACTAGTTGCCAACCGTTGAAAGCATCTAGTAGGTTGATGTATCCAGGTTTACCGTTTAGAACTTCAATAGGTAAGTCCTTGCCCTCGATAAATATTCTTGATGGCTTTTGGTTTGGATTACAGCCATACTTTAATTGCATTTCTGCCATAGAAAAACCTCCTAAAGATTATTTATTAAAAAAATAGTTTAAATATGTTACTATATAACATATTTAATATTACTTGTTCTTATTGATAATTCTTGATTGCACTTCGCCAGTTTGGATATCAATAAATCTAGTAAATAGAGATACCTTGTTATCTTGATTTAAACTATCCCAAAGAGTATTAGTAAATTCATCGATATCGTTAGTATCAATTGAGATTAACTTAGGTTCACCCTCAAAACTTGGTAATGGATTTCCATCACCCATGTATGTGTGAATAAAGTGACCTTGTCCATCTACTGGATTATCATAAGAGTAAGTATAACGGTTGCAACAATCTGGATTGCCGTTGTTACTCTTTAGAATAGACATCATGTAACTATAGTCACCATCTTGAATTTCCATAATGGAAGATATTCTTGGAGTATAGTTAGGAGCATCGTGTTCATACTTACGAGTGCGTAGACTTTCTTCAAAAGTTTTGCCTTGGTTCATTAGGTTGTAAACTGTATCGGTTTGGTCGCCGTTAGTAACTATGGTCTTATTGCCAAGAACTCTAACAGGATAGTATATAATCAACTCAGGTTTAACGAGTAGAACGCTTTCATCAAATGCTTGAGTTTTAATACCATTTTCATCTTGAACGAAAATTCTGTTTCTGCTACTTGCACTTCTGCCCATGATAAAATATCCAGTAACGGCAGACTTACCATCTTTAGACTTACCAACCACGATACCTCGTCCTGGATAACTGTTGGATTTCAACTCTTTTGATATATCTAAAATTTGCATTATAAAATCCTTTCTTGATAAGAATTATCAAATAAATAATGTGTGTTAATCGTTAATAATAAATGCTTTTCCGTCTTTTATGATAATCTTATCTTGACAGAATAGCGATATTGTCTTAGGAAGTAGTTTCCATTCCACATTTTCCATGATACGTCTTTGAAGTACTTCAGGAGTATCATCATTTTGAACGTCAACTACACCTTGCATGATTATAGCACCAGCATCGGCTTTTTCGTTTACAAAGTGAATAGTTGCTCCACTGACTTTAACGCCGTAATCTAAAACGGCTTGATGTACTTTCAAGCCATAATATCCCTCACCACAAAAAGATGGTATCAAGGCAGGGTGAACGTTAATAATCTTATATGGATAGGCACTAGTAACCACTTCATCTAAGATAGTCATAAAACCAGCCAATACGATTAAGTCGGCATTTTCCTCTTTTAAGATTTCTAAGAGTGCTTTGCTATACTCTAAAGCGTTAGGAAAATCTTTTCTAGGAAGAACTCTAGTTTTAATGTTATTCTTTTTAGCACGTTCAAGGGCGTATGCGTTGGCGTTGGAAGATATCACACAAGATATCTTACCACCAACGATATTACCCTTATTTTGTTCATCAATAATAGCTTGTAGGTTAGTACCTCCACCAGATACTAATACTATGATATTTTTCATAAGTAAAAATAACCTCCGTTAATTAGTCTTCTGTATCGGTATCAGAAACAGCATGAATACTTTCATCGAACATATTACAATAGTTATGAAGCCAATCGTAAAGGTCTACTAAGCAATAAGTTCCATTAGGATTTTCAGAACGTATAGTAATAGTTTTAGCATCATTATCGTAAGTGCAGTTCATAGGAAGTAGTGTACTTCTTTGAGTATCATATTCAAATACTACATATCTGTTTATACCATCTAAAGTAGAAGTTAAATAGACATCAGTGTAAGCCCTAGCCCATTCTTGATATGCTGAAACACCTTGAACGTAGATATCGTTATCAATAGGGGCATCTAGCATAAGACTATCTGCTAAAGTAAAGGTTAAAGATACATCACTAAAAGCCACATCTTCATTATACTTAACGTCAATAACCTCGCCTTTAATGGAAGTATAACTGTTTTTAAGCGAACTAAATCCTGAACTTAATTGAACAGTAATACAATTATCAGCAAGACCACCTGCATTTACTACTGCTGATAGAGAGTAATCTGTATTATTAACACTAGAAGTAATATCCGATGATATAGTTTGATAGAATACTCTTTGACTATCTAAAGTAGAGCCATCACTCATTTGTACTAAAGGATTTAATCCTATAGCAATTTCGTCAGCATCATTTAAGCCGTCGCCATCGGTATCGATTAATAGAGGGTCAGTCTTATGGGTATAGATTTCATCATAATCAGAAAGACCATCACCATCGGTATCGGGGTTATTAAGATTAGTTCCGTACTTAATTTCTTCTATATTGCTTAAACCGTCGCTATCCAAATCCAACTTGATATCGTTTTGTAGAGGGTCTAAGCCAAGGAGTAGTTCGGTCAAATCGTCTATACCGTCGCCATCGGAGTCGGCAAGAGTAGGGTCTAAGCCTAATTGGAACTCAATTTCATCGCAAACACCGTCGCCGTCCAAATCGCTAGTATTACCACTTTCAGCACCTGCGTAGTAGTTATACATTTGATTAACATAGTTATCATCATTATATATAGAAGATATATAAGCCTTAAAATCGGTACTACTCAAAACGTCACTAATGCTTTGATTTTCCTCAGAGTTTTCATTAGAGGAGGCTGAAGTAACGTCAGAGTTTAAAACTATTTGACTTTCACCTATAGTAGTATCCTTATTACAAGCCGTTAAACTGGATACTGTTATAGCCAATATAATACTTGCTAGTAAGTAATTTTTATACATTCTCATAAATATAAAGTTTCTCTCCTCTCTTAGTAGTAGTAGCCATACAGGATACTTTATCTATTTTAATATAGAACTTTTAAATAGTAAGGACAGCAGTTACACTATAAAATAAATAAAAGTTGTAATAATATACTTGCATACTTATACTTATTCACGATGTATCTACCGTCCTAAGTCTTTGATATAATTAATTAGCAGATAATTACACCATCTTCGCCATCTACTAATTCACCAAGAACATATGCTTCTTCACCAGATGCCTTAATGCTTTCAATAGCCTTATCCACGTCGTTTTTATCCACACAGACAATCATACCGACACCCATGTTGAAAGTATTGAACATATCTCTTTCAGGGATTTTACCAGTTTCTGCAATTAGATTGAATATTGGTAGAACGTCTACAGCAGAACGTTCAATCTTAGCAGTTATGCCATTTGGAAGTGAACGTGGAATGTTCTCATAGAAACCACCACCAGTAATATGTGAAATGGATTTAACATTTACAACATCTAGTAGATTTAAAATAGCCTTAACGTAAATCTTAGTAGGAGTAAGTAGGCAATCACCTAGAGTAGTACCTAATTCACTTCTATGTCTAGCAAGGTTTTGTTCGTTAATAGTGAAAACTTTTCTAACTAAAGAAAATCCGTTAGAGTGTACACCACTAGACTTAATAGCTATTAGAACATCTCCAGCCTTTTGAGTATTTGGCTTTAGAATCTTATCCTTATCCACGATACCAACGCTAAAACCTGCAAGGTCATACTCATCTATAGGATAAAATCCTGGCATTTCAGCAGTTTCGCCACCAATCAAAGCACAACCAGATTGTACACAACCTTCAGCAACTCCTGAAACTATTTGAGCAACTTTTTCAGGATAGTTCTTGCCTACTGCTATGTAGTCTAAAAAGAATTGAGGCTTTGCACCACAACAGATAACATCATTTACACACATAGCAACGCAATCGATACCTACAGTATTATGCTTATCCATAAGGAAAGCAATCTTCAACTTAGTACCAACGCCGTCAGTACCAGATACTAAGACAGGCTTGTTAATGCCAGTCATATCCAATTCAAAAAGACCACCAAAGCCACCAATTCCAGATAGCACTCCAGAAGTAGTAGTTCTAGCGACATACTGTTTCATAAGTTCTACTGCTTTGTAACCAGCAGTAACATCAACACCAGCTTCTTTGTAACTTTCAGAGAAACTTTTCATTGGTTAAAAACCTCCATATAAATATTAATTATTTTTATTTTCACCGATACGAAATTCAAACTTATCTTTAGGCATTTCAGTAGGAACTTCAATAGGATATTCATTAGTAAAGCAACCCACACAAAAGTCGCAATCAGCCTCACAAGCTAAAGATTTAACGCCCTCAACACTTAGATATCCTAAACTATCTGCACCTATGTGCTTAGCTATTTCTGGGACGCTCATTTGACAAGCTATAAGATTATCTTTGCTATCAATATCTACGCCAAAGAAACATGGAGCAACGAACGGTGGACATGATATCATCATATGAACTTCTTTAGCACCAGCCTCACGAAGTAGTTCAACGATGTGTCTGCAAGTAGTACCTCTAACTATACTGTCATCGATAAGTACTACACGTTTATCTTTAACGGTTTCTTTAATAACGTTTAGTTTAATTCTAACAGAGTTAGTTCTTTGTTTTTGAGATGGTTGTATAAAGGTTCTGCCAATATATCTATTTTTTATAAAGCCAACACCGTAAGGTATTTTAGATGCCTTAGAAAATCCCAAAGCACAATCAAGACCACTATCTGGAACACCAATAACAACATCGGCATCAACGGGGTGTTCTTTCCAAAGTAGTTCACCAGCTTTTAATCTAGCCTTGTGAACGCTAACACCTTCGATAACACTATCTGGACGAGCAAAATATACATACTCAAATACGCACATATGACCTTTTTTAGTACAGTTAGTAGTTATAGAACGTACGCCATTTTTATCTATTACTAACATTTCACCAGCTTTAATATCTCTAATGAAAGTTGCACCCATGCTATCTAAAGCACAAGTTTCCGATGCTACTACATAAGTACCATCATCGTGTAGTTTGCCCAAGCATAGTGGGCGAAAACCCTCATCATCACGAACGGCAATTAACTTAGTAGGCGACATTATTACTAAAGAAAATGCTCCTTTTAGTTTTCTAATGGCATTTTGAACTGCCTCTTCAATAGAACCAGTCTTTAGACGTTCTTCGGTAATAGCATAAGATATAACTTCAGTATCGTTAGTACTATGGAATATAGCACCTTTATTTTCATATTCTTCACGAAGTTCTCTAGCGTTTACCAAGTTACCATTATGAGCTATAGCCATAGGTCCTTTTATATGTCTAACTACTAAAGGTTGAGCGTTTTCACGGTTACTATTTCCAGTAGTAGAGTATCTAACATGACCGATAGCTATGTTACCATGACCTAGATTTTTTAATCTATCAGCGTTAAAGACTTCGTGTACAAGACCTAAATCTTTATAAGATGAAAGTACGCCACGGTCATTTACTACTATACCACAACTTTCTTGACCTCTATGCTGTAACGCATATAGGGCGAAGTATGTTGGAGATGCAACGTCCATAGTATTAGGACTATAGATGCCAAATACACCACATTCTTCATGTAAACTATTCAACATAATGTTATACTATCCTTTATAATAAATTTTTACTTTTAAAGTTAATCTAAGGGAGGGTAGGAACTCTCCCCTAGTTAATAAGATTACAACTAAAAATTCAAGATATACTATTCACCAAGAAGTCTTTTCATGATTTCCTTGTAAGCGTCTTCTTCGCCACCAAGATTTCTTCTAAATCTGTCCTTGTCTAACTTTTCGTGAGTAACGCTATCCCAGAAACGGCAGGTATCTGGAGAGATTTCATCAGCTAGAACGATAGTACCATCGGAAGTCTTACCAAACTCAAGTTTAAAGTCAACTAGTTCGATGTTTAAGTCTTTTAAGTAATCTGAAAGTAGTTGATTAATCTTTAAGGAGTACTTAGCAATAGTATCCAATTCTTCTTTAGTTGCCCAACCCATAGCTACTATGTGATATTCATTAACCATAGGGTCGCCAAGAGCGTCATCTTTGTAGCAATATTCAAGAACAGTAGAACCTAGTTTAACACCTTCAGGTTGACCTACTCTTTTAGCTAAAGAACCAGCAATAATATTTCTAACGATAACTTCTAGTGGAACTATACTAACCTTTTTAACTATAGTTTCTCTATCGGAGATTTCTTCTACTAGGTGAGTTGGAATACCAGCAGGTTCAAGAACGTTCTTCATAAGATGGTTAGTAACTCTATTGTTAATAATACCCTTATTATGAATAGTACCTTTCTTTTCGCCATTAAAAGCAGTAGCGTCGTCCTTATAGTCAACAATTACCAAATCTGGGTTATTAGTAGCGAATACTTTTTTAGCCTTACCCTCATAAAGTTGTTCCATTTTAGTTAAATTTTCCATTTTAAATTCCTCCAAGAATATATTTTTTTTTAAATCAAATTGATTATAAAAGTTCTTTTAACTTTTCATTTATGTTAGCATCTTTTTGTCTAACGCCGTCAGCCATAGACTTTTTCATATCTCTTAGCTTTTGGGCAAGAGTTTCATCGGATAGAGCTAACATCTGCACTGCTAAGATACCTGCATTAGCAGAACCATTTATAGCTACAGTAGCTACAGGTACACCCTTAGGCATCATAACAGATGATAAAAGTGCGTCCATACCTTCTAATACAGAAGATTTCATAGGAACTGCAATTACTGGTAATATAGTATGTCCAGCAACAACTCCAGCAAGATGTGCTGCCATACCAGCACAACATATTATTACTCCAAAGCCATTTTTTTCAGCATTAGCAGAAAATTCACAAGCCTCAGTAGGAGTTCTATGTGCTGACATAACATGGAGTTCATATTCCACTCCGAAGTTATTTAATTCAACGACAGCATTTTTTACTACTGGTAAATCGCTATCGCTACCCATGATAATAGCAACTTTTTTTGACATTAAAAAACCTCCAAATACCAAAATAAAAAACTGCGACTTTGCAAATGCGTCACAGCCTAAAAGATTGCAATATTGCTACTACAGAATATATTAATAGTTGCACTTATGCCGTTTACACTCTTCAACCAATTAGATATATTGTTTAAACTATACATACTATAAAACATTCTAAATAGCACCTCACAAAGTATCATACTAACATTATACAATATCTTTAAAAGAAATTCAACACCTTTTTTAAAAAATCGCATAATATTTTTTTTATGCGAATTTTTTTAATATAATCCTCAAATAATAATATCATTATATACTTTAATATGGAGGTCTTTAACTATGAATTTTAATGACAGTAAGACTAAAGATAATCTAATGAGAGCCTTTGCAGGTGAAAGTCAAGCACGAAATAGATATACTTTTGCTAGTGAAAAAGCTAATCAACAGAAGTTGTATGTAATTGAAATGTTATTCAAATATACAGCTAATCAAGAGTTGGCACACGCAAATATATTTATGAACCATCTTCAAGAGTTGAACGGTTCTAATATAACCATTGATGGAGCGTATCCAGTAGAAACTTCTAACGACATCTTAACGTTGCTAAAAAATTCCGTACACAATGAAACTGAAGAACATGATGTAATCTATAAAAAGTTCGGGGAAATCGCTCATAATGAGGGTTTCTATACCATTGAAAATTCTTTCAATATGATTGCTGAGGTCGAAAAAAATCATGCTAAACGCTTTGAAATGTTCGCTAGACTTCTTGAAAATGACAGACTATTCATAAACGATATAAAAACTAAATGGATTTGTCTTAATTGTGGTTTTGAAATAGAAAGTACTCTAGCCCCTAAAGTGTGTCCTAACTGCCATCATGAACAGGGTTACTTCATTAGAGTTGAAATGTCGCCATACTCTTACAATTACAACTATAATAAATAGTATATCATTGGAACGTCATACTATTATGACGTTCCTTATATTTTGATTATAATATTTCAATATTGCAAACTATATCTTTTAAGAACTCTCTTTTTACGCTAATAGGCAGATTATTAAACTCCTCTAGTAAGAAATTTTTTATATCTAGGTTAAAATCCAAATGGATATCCTCTAGGTTACGCAATACTTCCGATAGTTCTTCGTACTCCTTAGAAACTTCTTTGAACATATTAGAATTTTTATCTAAACTTATCAGCAACTTTTTGCTCTTGGATAGTTTCTTTAAAACTATCTCTTTTTGAATATCCATGTTGCTACTTTTGATACTCTTTTTTAAGGTTTCAAGTTGAGGTAGAATATCTTTGTTTGGAAAGTTTGCACTGAATATATTTTTTAAGATAATGTTATCTAAAGAACCATCTATATTACTAGATTTACAAACTTTAGTTCCGTACTTCAACTTATTACTACAAGCGTAGACAAATCCATGGGATTTAGTTCGGGATATCATCTTAGAGTTACATACTGGACAGTAAAAACTTCCCGATAGCAAACTATTTGAATTATGTATGCTTCTAGATTTATAATCTTTAGTGTGCAAAAACCTTTGAATATCCACCCAATTTGAACCCTCTACTATGCCTAAATGTTCCCCTATGGATACTATCCAGTTACTTGATGTTGTCCTTTTTTGAACTCTACCACCATTATTGGACGTTCTACCATAGACTATATAACCATTACCAAGACAATCTTCTATGTTGATATTCATATTACAACCCATATTGCTTAGATATTCATAAGATATTCTATCCGATTTACAGTATACTGGATTTTCTAAAATAGTCTTTATACTACTTCTGCTATAGTAGTTTCCATTGGTAGATTTTATCTTAACTTGATACAGATACTCCTCTACTTTAGATATACTAAAACTTTCCAAATACTTTTTGAATATAAGTTCTACTACTTTGATATCTTCATTGAACGTTAATCTATACTTAATCTTGCCATTTTCAAAGTAAGATGTTGAGGTGTATCCAGTAGGAGCAATTCCACCGAGCCATCTGCCAGTCTTTGCAAGAGAGTACATATTATCTTTAACCCTCTCCGATACCGTTTCCCTTTCCAACTGAGCAAACACACACGCCATAAATAACATAGCTCTACCTCCAGAGGTGGAAGTGTCATACTTTTCCGATGTGGAAATAAATCCAACGTTTAAGTTTAGTAACTCTTGATACAGATTAGCAAAGTCGGATACGTTCCTAGAAATTCTGTCCAATCTGTACACTACGACGTAATCTATGGCATTAGAATAGCAATCATGGAGCATCTTTTTAAAAGATGGTCTATCTAAATTTTTACCAGAGTAGCCATCATCTAGATATGTAACTATGGTGTTAGTAGTATCTTTAAAGGTTAAGTTTATATATCTGGTGCAGTAATCTATTTGATTTTCTATGCTTTCCCCTCTTTGAGTATATTTGGATTTTCTACAGTATATAGCAAAGTTCAAAGCTAAAAGACCTCCTACATATAGAACTTTATGAGTATAAGTATATGCTATATTAACTTAAAAAATCTTGACTTGAAAATATTTTAGTGATATAATATCTAACAAGGGAGATATTCCCAAAATATTAGTAAAGGATTTGATTTTTTATGAAGTTTCAAGAACTACAAAACGGCTTAAAAGATGCTATGAAATCGAGAGATACTGAACGTAAAGAAGCTATATCCACTTTAATAGCATCTGTTAAAAAGGTCGCTATAGATAACGGTCAACGTGATAATATATCCGATGAGTTAGTAGACGGTGTTATTCTAAAAGAATTGAAAACTGCTCAAGAACAATTAGATACTTGTCCTAAAGACCGTACTGAACAAATCGCCGAATATACTAGAAAGTTAGAAGTTATTCGTTCATATGCTCCAGTACAACTATCCGAAGATGATTTAGTTAAACTTATCTCTGAAAAGTATGGCGATTTAATCGCTAGTGGTAATAAGGCTGTATATATGAAAACTATCATGGCTGACCTAAAGGGCAAAGCCGATGGAAAACTAATAAATAAAGTTATAGGCAAAATTGCTAACAAATAGATTACTTATCGCAAAGGAACATCTAATATTAGATGTTCCTTTGTTTAATATTAAATCGATATACTATAAATTTTAAAAAAAATTAAAATTTGTAGAAATAATAAAAAAATACTTGCAAAAGATAAAAAAATGTAGTATAATGTTAGTTGCAAGTGTATGGAATGAAAAGGAGCGTTCGTTCTATTCACATATATTGAAAGGAGTTTTTAGTAAATGATTAATTATTCTCATGAAGTAGAAACAATGTGTCCTGTAGCACAAGGCGTTGCACATGGTGCTGCACCAATCCCAGAAGAAGCAAAGTGGGTTAAGGCTACACAAATTACTGATATCAATGGTTTTACACACGGTATTGGTTGGTGTGCACCACAACAAGGTACTTGCAAGCTAACTTTAAACGTTAAAGAAGGCGTTATCCAAGAGGCTTTAGTTGAAACTGTTGGTTGTTCTGGTATGACTCACTCTGCAGCTATGGCAGCTGAAATCCTCCCAGGTAGAACTATCCTAGAGGCTTTAAATACTGACCTTGTTTGCGATGCTATAAATACAGCTATGAGAGAACTTTTCCTACAAATAGTATATGGTAGAACTCAAAGTGCTTTCTCTGAAGATGGTCTTGTAGTTGGTGCTGGTCTTGAAGACTTAGGTAAAGGCTTACGTTCACAAGTTGGTACTATGTATGGTACTCTTGCAAAAGGTCCTCGTTACTTAGAAATGACTGATGGATACGTTACTGGTCTTGCTCTTAATGAAGATAAGGAAATTATCGGTTATCAATTCGTAAACTTCGGCAAGATGATGGACTTCATTAAAGCTGGTGATGATGCAAATACTGCATTTGAAAAGGCTAAAGGTCAATACGGCAGAGTTCAAGATGCTGTAGAAATCATCGACCCAAGAAAGCAATAATTAAGGGAGGATACTATAATGGCTCTATTTGAAAGTTATGAGAGAAGAGAAAAACAAATTCTTGCAGTTATTAAAGAGTACGGAATTAACTCTATAGAAGAGTGTGCTGACGTTTGTAAGGAAAAAGGCTTAGATATATATAAATTAGTTGAAGGTATTCAACCAATATGTTTTGAAAATGCTAAGTGGGCTTATACTGTAGGTTGTGCTATTGCAATCAAGAAGGGCTGTACTAAGGCTTCCGAGGCTGCTGCAGCTATCGGTGAAGGTCTACAGGCTTTCTGTATTCCTGGTTCTGTTGCTGACCAAAGAAAAGTTGGTCTAGGTCACGGTAATCTAGGTAAGATGCTTCTTGAAGAAGATACTGAATGTTTCGCTTTCTTAGCTGGTCACGAAAGTTTCGCTGCTGCTGAAGGTGCTATTGGTATCGCTGAAAAGGCTAATAAGGTTCGTAAGAAACCTCTAAGAGTTATCCTAAACGGTCTAGGTAAAGACGCTGCTCAAATTATCGCTAGAATTAACGGCTTTACTTTCGTTGAAACTGAAATGGATTACGCTACTGGCGAAGTTAAAGAAGTTTTCCGTAAGGCTTATTCTGACGGTCTTCGTGCTAAGGTAAACTGCTACGGTGCTAACGATGTTGTTGAAGGCGTTGCTATCATGTGGAAAGAAAATGTTGACGTTTCTATCACTGGTAACTCTACAAACCCAACTCGTTTCCAACACCCAGTTGCTGGTACTTATAAGAAAGAACGTCTTGAAGCTGGTAAGAAGTACTTCTCAGTAGCATCTGGTGGTGGTACTGGTAGAACTCTACACCCAGATAATATGGCTGCTGGTCCTGCATCTTATGGTATGACTGATACTATGGGTAGAATGCACTCTGATGCTCAATTTGCTGGTTCTTCTTCTGTACCTGCTCACGTTGAAATGATGGGTCTAATTGGTATGGGTAACAACCCAATGGTTGGTGCTACTGTTGCTTGTGCCGTTGCTGTTGAAGAGGCTATGAAGTAATATCTTAGTTACTCAATACTTTTAAAATATAACGCACTCGATATTTTATCGGGTGCGTTTTTGTTATATATTTAACTTGGAAAAACTTTCTATAGCCTGTATGGTATCTTGGATATCCTTATCGGTGTGAGCATTGGATATAAACATAGCCTCAAATTGCGATGGTGCTACATATATTCCATGTTCTAACATATAGTTGAAGTATTTAGAATATCTAGTAGTATCGGAAGTTAAAGCAGAGTTATAATCTATGACTTTAGCGTTGGTAAAGAATACACTCATCAATGAACCTACTCTGTTGACGCACACATTGTTGATACTCTTATAAGCCTCTGCTAGAGCGGTTGCCTTTTGCTCAATAGATTTATATATCTCTGGCGATTGCTTTAATATCTGTAGAGTAGCAATTCCCGAGGTCATGGCTATTGGATTTCCCGATAGCGTTCCTGCTTGATATACTGCTCCTAATGGAGATACACACTTCATTATATCGTAAGAACTTCCATAAGCACCTACTGGCATACCTCCACCGACAATCTTTCCTAGAGTGGTAATATCGGCAGATACACCATAGTACTCTTGTGCTGAATGATAGTCTACTCTAAAGCCAGTTATAACCTCATCAAAGATTAGCAACGCTCCATATTGAGTGGTTATATCTCTTAAAAATTTAAGATAATCTTTTATTGGTGGAACTACTCCCATATTGGCGGGAACTGGTTCTACTATTACACAAGCTATATCGTTGCCGAACCTCTCAAAGAGTTCCTTAACTGATGATTTATCGTTAAAGTTTGCCAATAGAGTATTCTCTGTATAAGATTTTGGCACACCTGCACTATCTGGAGTGCTATTTGTAAGCAATCCTGAACCACCTTTTACTAGCAAACCATCGGAATGTCCATGATAACAACCTATAAACTTTATAATCTTATCTCTATGTGTATAACCTCTAGCTAAACGGATAGCACTCATAGTAGCCTCTGTTCCCGAACTTACTAACCTAATCATTTCCATACTTGGAATGGCTTCCTTGATTAGTTCAGTCAATTGAATCTCTTTTTCTATACAAGTTCCAAAGGTAAGACCATCATCACACGCAGATTTTACTTTCTCAATGACTTGTGGGTGTGCATGACCTAGTATTCCCGGTCCCCATGAGCAAACATAATCGATATAGGAGTTTCCATCTACATCATAGATGTGACTTCCTTTAGCCGACTTCATAAATATAGGTTCTCGACCTACAGACTTAAAAGAACGTACTGGGCTATTTACTCCATCTGGCATTAAAGTTTTAGCCTTTGCAAATAGTTCTTTTGATTTTGTATCTTTCATAAAAACCTCCTAGATAGTTTCCATTAAATGTGGAAATATTTCAATACTTCTGTTTAGAATGCCATTCATATAAGCAATAGCTATTCCGTAGTTGGTAAATGGAACACTTTGGTCTATAGCAGATTTCATTCTGTATTTTACTTCACGTTCATTTAGCATACAGCCTCCACAATGGATTATTAAACTATATTTAGATAAATCTTCTGGAAAACCAGTTCCCGAAGTAAATTCAAAGTTTAGATTTTTTTTAGTATACTCTTGCAACCATTTAGGAATTTTAACCGTTCCTATATCTTCGCACTGCCTATGATGAGTACAACCTTCAGATATCAATATAGTATCGTTATCTTTTAGAGTTTCTATTGCTCTAACACCTTTGACGGTAGTATCTAAGATACCTTTATATCTAGCCATAAGTATAGAAAAAGATGTCAACTTTATATCTCTAGGAGTTTCTTTGGATACTCTTTTAAACGCTTGACTATCCGTAATAACCATAACTGGACTTTTTCCTAAACTATTAAGAGTCTGTTTAAGTTCAGTTTCTTTTGTAACTACAGATACGGCACTTGCCTCTAGGATATCTCTAATTACTTGTTGTTGAGGTAAAATCAATCTGCCTTTAGGTGCAGAACTATCGATTGGAATTACTAACACTACAAAATCGTTAGGCTTGAGTAAGTCGCCAACTATCTTTAAAGTGAAATCTTCAGCAGATACTAAAGTGGATATCTTTTGTTTAAGTTCAAATATTCCTTTATTTTGCAACGCACTGATACATATAGCATTAGACATATCTGTAGTAAAGTTAGGAACTAAATCGGATTTATTGTATACAATCAAGAAAGGTATATCTTTAGCTTTAAAGAGTTCAATCATAGTATTGTCATAACTGGATAGTCCTATAGTAGCATCTACAATTAGCAAAGCTATATCGGTTTTATTAAGAACTTGTTTAGTCTTTTTAACTCTGAGTTCACCTATTTCGCCGATATCGTCAAACCCTGCTGTATCTATTATAGTACAAGGTCCTAAAGGAAGTATCTCCATAGATTTATATACTGGGTCGGTAGTAGTACCTTTAGTATCGGATACTATAGACAAATCTTGACCAGTAACAGCATTTACTACACTAGATTTCCCAGCGTTTCGCAATCCAAAAAAGCCTATGTGGATTCTATTAGCATTAGGAGTAGAATTAAGTCCCATAAATAAAGCACCTCTATTAAGATAAAATATTTTAATATAATTATATATCAGCTAGAAGTAAAAATCAAGATTTGAACCTTAAAAGAATATAGTTTTACATTAGAAAAATTTAATAATCTTCTATTGACAAGTTATTATCAATATGATATAATTATACTAACAAAAACAGAAAGGATGTTCTATTATGGATAATAAACAGATATTTGCAAATGGTGTAGGTAACGAAATACTATCCTATGTTGACGACCTACAGAAAAAATCTTCAATAGATATAAAAAGTTTCACCTCTAATAAGACTGCTCTAGTAGTGGTAGATGTTATCAACGGATTTACTAAAGAGGGTGTAATGGCATCTAGTAAGGTCGCTGAGATTATTCCAAACGTTAAAAAACTAATGCAAAAGGCTATAGATAACAATATAAAAGTCTTAGCTTTTGCCGATTGCCATTCGGAAAGTTGTTCCGAATTTGATAGCTTCCCTCCTCACTGTATAGAAAATACATCGGAATGTGAACTGGTGGACGAATTAAAAGAACTTAAAAACTATATCTTAATTGAAAAAAATTCAACTAATGGTTTTCATGCCCCAGATTTTCAAAAGTTTTTAAGCCAAAACCCTCAAATAGATACCTTCTTAGTGTGTGGGGATTGTACCGATATTTGTGTAATGAACTTCTGCTTGACACTTCAAACTAAGTTTGACCAAGATAATAAATCTTGTACTATTGTAGTTCCAATAGATTGCGTTGAAACTTATGACGCTCCTAAACACTACAGCGAACTTATGAATATCATGAGTTTAAAACTTATGGAAAATTGTGGAGTTAATATAGTATCGACTATATATTAATAATTAAAGATTGAGAGTTTCTTTTGAAAACTCTCAATCTTTTTTGACTACTTTTTGCTATTAGATACTTTCTTCTTACGTTTTTTCTTTTTACGCTTGTACTTTTTAGGATTTTTCTTTCTATCTGTAGCGTATAAAATCAAAGATAGTATGAGCAATAGAACTACTAAACCACCTATAACTCCAAAGATAATCTTTTTATCTACAGGTTGAGATGTATTATCATTATTATCTTGGTCATCGTTTACTACATCGTATTCTTTTTTTACTTCAGGGATTACAAAATCTTCTCTAGTTTGGAAGTTAATCATTTTAGCCTTTGCGTACTCTTGAGCAGTAGAATCTTCGTCACCTACTAGAGTAAAACCGTCTATCATGGAATATGTACTATATATGTCGCTATAGTCAAACCCAAAGGCTAAATCTCCAATTTGAGTCAACGTAGTAGGCATTATAGCGTACTTCAAACTACTACACGATAAAAAGCATTTACTTCCTATAGATAATAACCCCTCATTGAACGTTATGTTTGCTAGATTTTTACAACCATAAAATCCTTGATTTCCTATGGACATAACCGTAGATGATATTACTACTGTCTGTAAATTTTCACATCTGTAGAAAGCTCCACCCATGATTTTATCAACACCATCTTGAATTATAACCCTTGTGATGTTGGTATTTAAAGCAAAAGCCTCACTACCTATAATCTTGACGCTATATGGAACCGTTATAGAACCACCACTTCCAACATACTTATACAGATAGTTTCCTGCAATAGCAAATCCATTAGTAGCATCGTTTAACCAGATAGTGTTAAAAAAGGCATTGTTACCAACGTACTGTATGTCATCGTGGAACGATATACTTTCAAGTGATGTACAGTTGGCAAACGCATAATCATAGATGGTTTTTAAACTTTCTGGCATGGTTAGATTAGTTAATCCCTCAACGTTTTGAAACGCTGAGTATGATATAGATACTATTCCTTCTGGAATTTCCTCATCAAATGGACTTACTACTGGTTCATACAAAGAGGTTTCCTCATTATATACATAAGAGTATTTATAGTTTGGAAAGTATTTGTAGTATACACTACCTATTATGATATTTTCTCCAGTTTCTTTATAATTATTGTAAAATGGAGTATCTTCAATGGCATATGCTCCCATAAAAGATAGTGTATCTGGTACAGATAACGTATCCAACTTTTTACAACCACTGAAAGCGTGTTCCATTATAGCACTTATTCCAGTACGTTCAATGGATACATCTTCTTTTAACTTAGACGTATAATTAGATACTGGATTGACTGCAACATCTTCTTCTTCCTCTTGAGTTGTAGTTTCTTCTGTATCTTGTTCTTCATCGCTAGTGGAGGTTGTAGAAGTATCATCTTGAGCAGTAGTACTCCAACTATAAACAGATGTACTTGATGTACTTTCTGTATCTGTAGCACTACTAGAGGTAGTATCTTCATGGTTGTAAGAGTATGTATCAGTAGTGGTTGTAGTAGTAGAATAATCGTACATATAGGAATTATTGGCGTTAAATTGATAGCTACTATAACTATATGAATTAGAACTATCTGTAGTAAAGGTATCGTTTTGATTTTCTGTAGAAGTTTCATTATAGTCATAGGCATCGCCATACAAATTTTCATTATCTTCCGTAGAAGTAGCATCTTGAAAAGTAACCGATTGCAAATTTTTACAGTTATTAAAGGCGTACTTTCCGATAGTTTTAATGGTATTAGGTATAACAATACTAATCAAGCTAGAACAGTTTTCAAAAGCGTTATCTGAGATTGCAGTTACTGGATATCCATTTATTACATCTGGAACAGTATAGTAACTAAAGTTTATAGTCTTATCGTAGCCAGTAATAATAACTTGATTATTTTCTATTATATAAGTTAAATCGGTAAACTGGTCATCATCTTCGGGAACAATTTCAACTGCATTACTTTCATCTATATTTATGCCATATATGTAGTTACTATAGCCGTCGCCATCTTTTTGACCGTAAGAATAACTATCATTATAGTTGTTATTGCCGTAGTTGTTATTATTGTCATCTACACCTGCAAAGGCACTAGCAGATATACCACTAAGGCTGGAAGTTATTATAGCCGATATGATAGCTAAAGAAATTATAACTCGTTTATTTATCATTATGATATTCCTTTCACATACAAAATAGTGTGGATATATTAAAATCTTATTAGATAAGGTACTCTAACAGATTACAATACTATACTATTATAACTCTTTTTTTAACTATTTTCAAGATTTTAATGCAAAAAGAAGTGGCTAAAGGCGTTGTTAAAGAAAATTAATAACTAAAAAAGTAGTTTAATATTAATGTAGCGTTGCTAAAATCCAATTTTTTTACTATTACAACTATAAAAAAATTAAAATTGTAGAACTTATGTAGATTGCCAATATGGAAAAACCTTTAAAAAATCAACTTGACTTTTTAGCAATACAATGATAAAATATAAGAGTATTAAACGTTTAATTGGTAAAAACTATATGTTGAATATTTTTAAGTACTATGCGATATACTATTATTATGGATTTTTAAACTATTCAACGAAAGGATTCTTACCATGAACGAAAATTTTGAGTTTCAATCACCTATTGAAAATGACGAAAATTCTAAGGTCGAAGATATTCAAACTACCGAAAGTATAGACGCTTTGGAAAAGATTGGAGAAGTGCCATCTAATAATGCAAAATATCCTATTAGTTGTATTAATATAATAGGTCAAATAGAGGGGCATTATTTGTTGCCATCTAATACCAAGACTACCAAGTATGAGCATCTACTTCCGTTGCTAACTGCCATAGAACAAGACCGTAGTATTAAAGGCTTACTAATACTTTTAAATACGGCTGGTGGTGATGTCGAGGCTGGTCTTGGTATTGCAGAACTAATAGCTAGTATGAAAATTCCAACGGTATCATTAGTACTAGGAGGGGGACATTCCATAGGAGTTCCGTTAGCCGTGAGTACTAAAAAGTCGTTTATAGTACCATCTGCAACTATGACGATACACCCAGTCCGAGTAAATGGTCTTGTATTGGGAGTCCCTCAAACGTTGGATTGGCTTAACAGTATGCAAAATAGAATAGTAAACTTTGTATGCAAACATAGTAACATAACTGCTAAGAAGTTCAACCAATTGCTATTTAATACCAATGAATTAGTCATGGATATTGGAACGGTCTTAAATGGAAAATCTGCTGTAGAGTTGGGTTTAATAGATAGTCTTGGAGGAATCTCTGACGCTTTAGACTGTCTATACTCTTTAATTGAAAGTTCTACAGAAAGATATTCCGACTAAAATTTAATATAAGAAAGGGTGTTTGCGTGTAATTATGTTGCATGATATCATTAATGCAATAGTTCAAGCAATAATTCAAGGTTTAACCGAATTTTTGCCTGTATCTAGTTCAGGACACTTAACATTGTATTCACATCTAACGGGTGCTTCTACCGATGAAGCTACTTTTATGTTGGTAATACTTCATTTAGGAACTCTAGTGGCAGTATTTATAGCCTTTTGGGATACTATTCTTCAACTTATTAAAGAACTAGGAAATATAATAAAAGATATCTTTACTGGTAAGTTTACCTTAAAAGATGCCGATACTAGAAATCCTCAACGTAACATGATATATATGTTAATAGTTTCTTTGGTATTGTTAATTCCATTCTATCCAATTAAGAGCATATTTGAAAAGGCTGGAGAAAATTTGATAATCTTAGGTTGTCTATTCTTGTACACATCGTTTATACTATTCACTTCCGATAGGATTCCTAAAAAGAAGTTAATCAAAAAAGATGGCGACATAACTCTAAAAGATGCCCTTGTAATAGGGTTGTTCCAAGCGGGAGCATTATTCCCAGGGGTATCACGTTCAGGTTCTACAATATGTGGAGGTCTTTTTAGAGGTCTTAATCGAGAAACTGCCGTTCAATATTCGTTTATACTGGGCATTCCTACCATATTGGCAGGTTGTTTGGTAGAACTTAAAGACGCTTTAAGCATAGGCTTAGATATTCAACCAGTTCCAGTATTGATAGGTTTTGTAGTATCTGCGATAGTCGGAATTTTAGCCATAAAGTTAGTAGATATGCTTATAAAAT
Source organism: Ruminococcus sp. (assembly GCA_018376535.1). GTDB lineage: Bacteria > Bacillota > Clostridia > Oscillospirales > Ruminococcaceae > UBA5884. The sequence continues at coordinate 82,144 of JAHABC010000004.1, read as the reverse complement.
CCAATAAGTTCAAAGTATTTGCAGTATATACTTTGGTGTTAGGTTTAAGCGTAATAACTTGTGGAGTAATCGAACAAGTAACTGGTGTAGGTATATTAGAATATTTAAAATAATTACATAAATCGAAGTTTAAGGGTAGATATTAAATCTGCCCTTATGTTAATTAAATATAGTTTGATATTTTCTCAAACTTGTGTTAAAATATAAGTATCCAAAACTTTTAGGAGGGTAATAATCTATGGCAGATAATAAAAAGGATAGCAACAAAGATAAGAAGAAAAGTACATCTAATAACAAGAGTAAATCCAATAAGAAGCAGTCACAAAATAAGATGAACCAACAAAATCAATTTTGGGCTATAATGTTGTTTGCCTTAGGAATATTATTACTATTTATATCGATAGTCGAAGGTACTGACGGTTGGAAAGTTATGCACGATACTTGTCGAGGTATCTTTGGATTATCAGTATTCTTTGTACCCGTGATAGTCATATTTTTAGCAGTGCTATTTGCTCAAAATAAGCCCAATAACGTAATCCTTAGAAGATTATGTGAATGTATATTAGGTCTTATGTTACTAGGTGGATTTTTTCAAGTATTCTTTTTTTCTGAGATAAAAGGCAAAAGTCTAATGGCTACTCTGAAGTACATATATAACGATTCCATAAATCTTAGAGGTGGAGGGGTAATAGGTTCTATAGTAGGACTTTCGTTGCTAAAAACTTTCGGAAAAGTTGGTTCAAGAATTATAATGATTATATCCTTGGTAGTTATAGCCATGTTCTTAAGCAATGTATCTTTGTTTAAACTGTTCGATATACTTTCTACACCTTTTAAAAAACTAAAAGATTTATTTAATGAGTTAGACTTTAACAATCAAGATGATGTTATCCCAGAGGATATGGGCGTAGAAAAAGATACTCCTAAAAAATCGAAAAATTCCAAAAAGGTGCAATTCCTAGAAGAAAAACAGACTTCTTTAAAAGAAGTTCCACATATCCCAGAAGATGAGAGTGAAAAGTCAGTACCACTTTCCGAATTAGCCTCTAGGGCAGTGGAAAAGGTAAAGCAAAAGTTAAGCGAAACTTTCTTTGAATACGAAGACTTAGACGAACAAGAAACTTCAGAGGAAGAAGTATCTAGTAAGTTTGATGACGACGGAATAAGCGAAATGTTCAACGATACTATTACAGATATTCCAACTAATGAGGATACTACTCTTAACAATATTGATATAGATATCCCTTGCGATGACGATACTATCAATACTACAGATACAGAAAGCATATCCAACACTAGTACTGATGACGTTCAACTTCAGTTAGAAGATACTCCTGTAGATAAAGACGTTCCAACTGTAAGTAAGCCTAGACAGTATAAGTATAAATATCCATCTACTGAACTTTTGGAAGTAGGTGTGAACAATAGCAACTCTAAGATATCCAAAGAAGAACTTGAAACTACTGCTAAAAAATTGATTGAAACTCTTGAAAGTTTTCAAGCTAAAGCCAACGTTGTGGGAATTAGCAGAGGCCCCGCCGTAACTAGATATGAAGTTCAACCACAATCTGGAATTAAGGTATCTAAGATAACTGGTCTTGCCGATGATATAGCTTTAAATTTAGCAACATCTGGAGTTAGAATGGAAGCTCCTATCCCTGGTAAGTCCGCTATAGGTGTGGAAGTTCCTAATAAAACTACTGATATAGTATCTATTAGAGAACTCTTAGAAAGTGATGCTTTTAAATCTTCTAAAAAGAAAAGTAAGCTATCGTTTGTAGTGGGCAAGGATATAGCAGGTAACGTAATAGTAGGTGATATCGCTAAGATGCCACACGTTATAATCGCTGGAGCGACTGGCTCAGGTAAGTCGGTGTGTACAAACTCTATAATTATGAGCATATTGTATAACGCATCACCTAATGAGGTAAAGTTCATATTGATAGACCCTAAAATAGTTGAATTTCAACACTATTCAGGGATACCTCATCTTTTGATACCCGTAGTAACCGACCCTAAAAAAGCTACTGGTGCTTTAAACTGGGCAGTTCAAGAGATGTTAAAAAGATATCAACTATTTGCAGATAACAAGGTTAAAGACCTTACTGGATACAATCAAAAGGTAGCCGAAACTGGTGAGGGTGAAAAACTACCTCAAATAGTAATAGCTATAGATGAGTTAGCCGACTTAATGATGGTCGCTAAAGGTGACGTTGAAGAGGCTATCTGTAGATTAGCCCAAATGGCTCGTGCTGCGGGTATGCACTTAATAATCGCTACACAACGTCCTACTGTAGATATAATTACTGGTCTAATTAAAGCTAACATTCCAAGCCGAATAGCATTATCTGTAATGTCTGCCATAGATAGCCGTACTATCATAGATATAAACGGTGCAGAAAAACTATTAGGTCATGGCGATATGTTATACTTTCCTACTGGTATGCAGAAACCTCTTAGAGTTCAAGGGTGTTGGGTATCGCCTAAGGATATAGAGAATACTGTAAACTTTATAAAACAAGACTTTCAAGCTGAATACAGTGACAACATCATGGAAGAGATTGAAAAGAACGTTCCAGTTGAAAAGGGTTCTAAGAAGATGGCGTACACATCAAATGGCGACGAACCTATTCCAAATAGCGATGAGGAACTAGTTAAACGTGCTATAGATTTAATTATGGAAAACAATCTAGCAAGTACGTCTATGTTGCAACGTAGATTAAAACTAGGATATGCTCGTGCTGGTAGAATTATGGACGAAATTTGCGAAATGGGTATAGTTAGTGAGGCAAAGGGTTCTAAACCTCGTGAGATACTTATTACTCAAACTCAGTGGAAAGAGATGAAACTCAATGGAAAGAATGAAAATAGTTAAATCCGTATCGAAAGGGGTTTTTAAATTTGTTATATAAAAAGATATCTGCAATGTTGCTATCGCTAGGCTTGATGTTCTTAACAGCTTGTGAAATAGAGTTTGTAGACGATACTTCTAATAGTACTACTAGTGATGGTGAAGTAGTAGTATCATTTTTAGACGTTGGTCAAGGTGATAGTATACTAATACAATCTGATGAGTGCAACATTCTAATAGATGGTGGCGAAAAAGGAAATGCCTCTTACATAGAAGGATATTTAAATCAAAATGGCGTGGATACCTTGGATTATGTCATAGGTACACACCCACATTCCGACCATATTGGAGCATTACCAACTATAATCACCGATTGTAACGTGGAAAACGTTATACTTCCAAAAATAGATGACAGTGATACTCCTACTACTAAGATATATGAAAGTCTACTAAACGCTATAGCAGATAAAGGCTTAAAGATTACATCTGCAAAGGTAGGCACATCTTACGATTTAGGAAACGCTACATTAGAAATAGTTGCACCTAATTCCAGTGACTATTCCGATTTAAACGACTATTCAGTAGTTACAATGCTAACTCATGGAGATAATAAGTTCCTACTAACTGGCGATGCCTCCGATACTTCTGAAGAAGAAATGGTTGAAAATAATCTACTAGAGGACGTTGACGTTTTAAAGGTTGGTCATCATGGTAGCGATACTGCTACTAGTCAAGAATTTTTAGATATCGTTAAGCCTGAGTATGCAGTTATAATGTGTGGTCAAGGCAATAAATACAATCACCCATGCGAAGAAACTATGGATAAGTTACAAGCTATATCTGGTATAGAAATCTTTCGTACCGACTTAGATGGTACTATAGTAGCAACTTCCAACGGTGTGGATTTAAACTTTACTTTTGAAAATAATAACTAATCTTGAAAGGAGTATTTTTTATGTTAATTATCGATAGATTTGAGGGTGAATATGCTATCTTAGAAGATAACAACTATCACTATGAGATTAAAAAGTCAGAACTTCCATCTAACTGCAAAGAGGGAGATGTAATAGTTACTAAAGGTGGAATGTATATCGTAGATGTAGAACAGACTAAACTACGTCAACAGGCTATATTGAAACTTCAAAGAACTCTTTGGGAAAGTTAGTCAATAGTTACAGGAGGTTTATACTATCATGAACAGTTACAACGATTGTCCGTTGTTTATTAAGATTAAAAATATGTATCCAAGTATGTCAAAAGGGCATCGAAAGATTGCCGATTACATTCTTGAAAATTACGACAAGGCTGGTTTTATGACGGCTCTTAAGTTGGGCGAAACGGCAGGAGTTAGCGAAAGTACTGCCGTTAGGTTCGCTTATGAATTGGGCTTTGAAGGATATCCAGAGTTTCAAAAAGAACTATCGGAAACAGCTAGAAGAAAACTCACATTTATACAACGCATGGATTTGGCTGAAAACAGAACTAAAGGGCAAGACGTTCTACAACGTGTTACCAATTTGGATATAGAAAGCATACGTTCTACTATGGAAAATATATCCAAAGAGGAATTTTCTTCTATTGTAGATATTATTACATCAGCTAGGAAAGTGTATATAATAGGTTCACGCAGTGCCGAACCTTTAGCCGTATTTCTGCACTACTATCTAAATTTAATGCTAGATGAGGTTATAAACGTCAAATCTTCTGGAACTACCGAAGTACTTCAGCAAGTTCTAAAGATAAACAAAGACGATGTGATAATAGGAATTAGTTTTCCTAGATATTCTGCACAAACTTTAAACGCTTTACAATACGCCTCCGATAGAAATGCTAACGTTATAGCTATTACTGATAGTCTATCTTCACCGATAGCTAAGGTATCTAAGTATACGCTACTTGCCAAAAGCAATATGAACTCTTTTGTAGACTCTCTTGCTGGTCCTTTGAGTTTGTTAAATGCACTATTAGTATCTATTAGCGTTATAAAAAAAGATGAACTTTCTAAAACTTTTTCAACTCTTGAAAAAATTTGGGACGAATACGGTGTATATGATAAATCTGAGGGGGTTTAAACTTGCGTTTCGATGTTATTATAATAGGTGGAGGAGCATCTGGTTCAATGGCAGGAATAACCTCTGCTAGATTGGGTAAAAAAGTAGCCATATTAGAAAAAAATGGCTTTATAGGTAAAAAGTTAAATATCACGGGTAAGGGTAGATGCAACGTCACTAACAATTGTGATATTCAACAACTTATGCAAAACATTCCAAGAAACCCTAAATTTTTGTATAGTGCTTTTTCAATGCTATCGCCTAAAGATGTAATGGACTTCTTTGAAAGTATAAACGTTCCTTTAAAGACTGAACGTGGTAACAGAGTCTTTCCTATTTCCGATAAGGCTACAGACGTATCTAAGGCTTTGGAAAAGGAACTTAAAAGGTTAGGAGTAAAAATCCTAGAGGAAAACGCTACAGAACTATTAGTTCAAGATGGCGTTTGCACTGGTGTTAAAACTAATAAGAATACTTATCTAGCAGATAGCGTACTAATAGCTACTGGAGGTAAATCCTATACGGGAACTGGTTCTACTGGTGATGGCTATAAGTTCGCTCAAGAGGTTGGACATACAGTGACAAAGTTAGTACCATCGTTAGTACCGATAGTGTCAGAAGAAAAGTATTGTTCCGATATGATGGGGCTATCTTTAAAAAATGTAAGATTAAACCTTATGGATAACGATAAGTGTATCTATTCGGAACTAGGTGAGATGTTATTTACTCACTTTGGAGTATCTGGACCGTTAGTATTGAGTGCTAGTTCGCACATCTCCAAAATGCAACAGAATAGATATAAAATATATATAGATTTAAAACCTGCACTATCCGTAGATACCCTAGATAAACGTATTCAACGTGATTTTTCGGAAAATATTAATAAATCCTTTATAAACTCATTGAATAAGTTACTTCCAAATAAGATTATTCCAGTAGTAGCAAAGTTATCTGGAATTAAGTTCGATACTAAGGTTAATCAAATTACTAGGGAACAGCGTTTACATCTAATAGATATCATTAAAAACTTTCCTATTACCATTAAAGATTTCCGTCCATTAAATGAGGCGATTATCACTAGTGGTGGAATTTCTGTTAAAGAAATAAATCCTAAAACCATGCAATCTAAACTAGTTAAAGGATTGTTCTTTTCTGGTGAGGTTATAGACGTAGATGCCTATACTGGTGGATTTAATCTACAGATAGCGTTCTCTACTGGTTACGTTGCAGGTATAAATATGTAAAGGAGTTTTCTCATGAACGATAGACTTAAACAACAGATAGAATTTCTTGTCGAAATAGATAAAATGAAAAATATCTACAGACAAACTTTAGTACTTCACGAAGATAGGGCTGAAAATGATGCTGAACACTCATGGCATCTAGCTATGCTAGTAATGATACTATCTGAGTATAGTAATCAACCTATAGACGTTCTTCATGTTATAAAGATGGTTCTAATTCATGACATAGTCGAAATAGACGCAGGTGACACCTACTGCTATGATGTTGAAGGTAACAAAACTAAAGCTGAACGTGAAGAAAAGGCATCACAACGTCTATTTGGAATACTTCCAGATGACCAAAAACAAGAGTTATACAATCTATGGCGTGAGTTTGAAGATAAAAACACTCCTGAGAGTAAGTTCGCAAACGTGGTGGATAGAATACAACCTATTACTTTGAACTATCGCAAAGGAGGAATATCTTGGAAAAACCATGGAGTATCTAGTAAACAAGTTTTAGATAGAAATGCTCATGTGTGTGAAGGTTCTAAAGAACTCTGGGAATACGTCAAAGATATTATAGATGATGCTATTGAAAAAGGAATGTTAAGTTAAATATCTGCGATAAATCTCCAAGGTTTGCTAGACCATTCTTCACCTGCGTAATCTATGCCTACTCTTTTGTCGGTTTTGATGTTAGGTTTAAAGCCATCATCTTCAATCCAAACTTTTGGATTGTTATAGATAGTCTGTCCATTGAAAGACTTATCTATGTGTAGATATCTAGTAAGTTTTGCAGGGCCATTAAGATTTTCACCCGCTCTAATTAGAACCCCTTGAGGTTGTTCGACTTCACCAGTGATTATATTCATTAGGTGATGTATTCCATAACATATATATACATATATCAAGCCACTTTCACGATATAACATAATACTTCTTGGAGTCTTTCCAAACCTAGCATGACACGATTTATCTTCTTCACCCCTGTACACTTCGGTTTCTGTAATACGAACCTTTACTATAGAATTATCGCTTAACTTTCTAACTATAATCTTGCCGACCAAATCGGGAGCGACTTCCAAAGCATCACGATGGAAAAAATCGGAACTTAAAATCATACGATACGACCTTTCTTTTTAGATATGATATATTATACTATATTATGTGCTTAATTGCAAGATTTAACAAAGCTATCCAAAATTTTAATACTATCGGGATTGTCTATAGAAAATTCGGGGTGCCATTGAATACCTTGAATAAACTTCTTATTTGGCATATATACGGCTTCAATTAGACCATCTTGTGAGATTGCAGATACTTTTAAATCTTCGCCTAGAACGTCTATAGCTTGATGATGATAGCTATTCACATCTATTTTAGACTTATTTAGTGTGTTGTACAAAGGAGTATCTTTTTGAACGTATACGCTATGTTGTGGATTACTATACGGAGGTTTCTGCACATGATTTATACTACTTTTATGTTGCAAAGATAAATCTTGATATAGTGTTCCACCACATAGAACGTTAATCAATTGAATACCTCGGCATATGCCTAAAATGGATTTATCCTCTTTTAGAGCATATTGGAATATAATCTTTTCCATGGTATCACGAACGTTGCAGACCTCACCACATTGAGCAATAGGCTCTTGATGGTACATATTTGGATTTACATCGTGACCACCAGTAAATAGAAATCCATCGCAGATGTCACACATTTGCAAGATATTTTCAACGTTATCTGTTAGAGGTAATACAATAGGCAAACCGTTTACCTTTTCAATTCCCGTGGAGTATGTAGGAACTAACCACATACTATCTTTTTTGCTATCCCATAGGGATATAATTCCAATGATATTTTTCATAGTTACCACTCCATAATACAAAAAATGACAGACTTTCTCTATACAAGAAGGTCTGTCATCATTGACTTAATATTTAAAATTTTTTATTCAAAAAGAATATCTTTTTTCAAAAGCAAGTCGTCATTAGATAATACATCATTTTCAAACTTATCAAAGCCAAGTCTGTCGATAGCCATTCCTAGACGTTCTTTAGTGTTGGCATTTAACTTGAACCAAATCATAGTTTTTTCTAATATTGGAGCAATCTCCTCTTGAGTTACTAGCTTAGATAGTGCTGAACCCATTCTTGATTTTTTACCCCAAGTTCCACCAACGTATATTTGATACATTACATTATTATGTGGTTTTACTGCCTTAAATGGACATTTATTTTCACTACAAACTCCACAAGTTTTGCAAAGGTTAGAATCTATGACCATTTTGCCATCTACTAACTTTGCCGCCTTAGATGGACAAGATTTTTCAATCATACAAACTTTACAACCACGGCAATCTTCTGGATTGTATTGTGGAACTCTATGCCCTTCAATACCGAAATCGTTAAGAGCAGGTTTCATACAACTATTAGGACAGCCACCTATAGCTATTTTAAACTTATGTGGAAGTTTTATATCATGCCAAGCTATGTAATAATCGTTATATAGTTTAGTAGCCAACGCATGAGTATCGAAGTTACCATATACGCAAGTAGTACCTTTACATGATGTAATAGGTCTAATTTTGTTACCAGTACCACCAAAATACAAACCTTTGTTATCAGCGAAGTCTATAGCATCTTGAATTTTTTCGTAAGGTATTCCTTGAATTTCAAGAGCCAATCTAGTAGTAGCGATAACCTTACCGTTTCCGAACCTCTTTGAGATTTCTGAGATATTAGCTAAATCCTCAGCAGAATATACTGTACCTGCTGGAACTATTCTACCTGAGAAGTTTTCTGTACCTCTGTTTATTAAAAATCCTTTTGCCTTAACTTCGGCAATTTGTGAGGGTTTTAATTTAGCCATTAAAAATCCTTCTTTCATAAATTTATGACTATATTCTATCATATAGATGCTATAAAGTCAACAAAAAGTTAAGTATGATAGAAGTATTAATCTTCAATAAACTCTAATTCAGAGTCATCTATTTTAACCATAGGTTTTTTATTAAAGATATCGTATATAATAGGAATTATAAATAGTGTAGTAAATGTAGCGTATATTAGACCTCCGATAGTTACTATTGCGATAGGTTGCATCATATCGCTACCCATGCCATTACCTATAGCCATCATTACTAAACCTAGAATGGTAGTTATAGCAGTCATTAAGATAGGTCTTAAACGAGTAGTACCAGCCTCAATAATAGCATCGAATTTATCCATACCTTCTAATCTAAGTTGATTGATATAATCTACTAATACTATACCGTTGTTTACTACTATACCAGATAGCATTACAAATCCTAGCATACTTATAACGCTCAAATCTTTGCCAGTGATTATTAATCCTAAGAAACCTCCAGTAAACGCCAAAGGCATAGTGAACATTACTATAAATGGAGATTTTAAAGATTGGAATTGTGCAACCATTATTAGATAAATCAATAGTATAGCTAGTAGTAGCATTAATAGTAACTGTTGCATAGATTCCATGATGGTTTCATTTTCGCCATCGAATTTAAGTGAATATCCATCTGGAACAGAATAGTCTTTTAATAGCTTTTGAGCATCGGAAGTTACTAAGCTAACATTATAATCATCTTTTACGGTAGCACTTACAGAGATATATCTAGTTTGATTATCTCTACTTATAGATGATAGTGTAACACCATCTTCAATAGTAGCTATATCAGTTAGTTTAATTTCTTTAGTAGGGGTTTCAGCATCTGCTTGATTTTGTGCTAATAAAGATGTACTATCTTCATCATCATCTTTAGCGTCCTTGTCTGGAACTGTAAACTTATGATTTTTAATACTATCTCTAGTAACGTCATTAGTAGATGTTTTATCTACTATGATATCTAAACTCTTACCATTTACCGATATTTGAGTAGCTGTCTTTGAAGTAGATATCTCCCCTGCTAATTCCATATACACTTGAGCCACTGTAAGACCATTTAACATAGCTTTTTCTTTATCCACGGTTATTTTCAACTGTGGTGATGGATTTTCCATGCCGTCATCTACGGTATCGACACCCTCTAGGGTTGAAAGTTTATCAGCGACGTCGGTAGCTATGGATTGCAAAGTTTCAAGTTCAGTACCCTCAATTTTGACAGTAATTCCAGAACCACCAAGCATAGACATATCCATGCTAGAGCCACTAGCAGATAGTTCATAGTCTTCATTTTCAAACATGGTATCAATTTGAGTAGCTATCTCCTGACTAGTACGTTTTTTATCTTCTTTTAGAATAACATACATAGATACTTCAGTTTCGGAGGTATCTCCTCCACCACCTAACATAGATGCCATTCCACTAGATAACATAGCACCAACGGTATCTACTTCAGGGATTTCTTCTTGTATCTTATCGACTATTTCATTGGAAGTATTAACAGTATCTTCTAGTACAGAACCTTCTGGCATAGTTAAACTTATAGAAATTTGAGTACTATCCATGCTAGGCATAAAGGAGAAACCTCTTGAAACTGCTCCATAAGCAGATAGTCCTAACAATGCTACTACCAGTATCAAAGCGATAGCTTTTAAGCCTAATACTTTAGATAATGCTTTAGCATAGAGTTGCTTAATCTTATCAAATATAGGAGTTTTAACCTCCTTAGTAGATTTCATCATCTTAGAAGTCATTGCAGGTACTACTGTAAGCGATACTATTAAACTTGCTACTAGCGAATATGCTATAGTCAAAGCCATATCCACAAATAGAGTTTTAGTCAAACCTTCTACAAATACTATAGGTGCAAATACACATATTGTAGTTAGTGTGGAAGATGTAATAGCTCCAGCTACTTGTTTAGCTCCACTAACAGAAGATTGTATTGCACTCTTGCCCAAGTGTCTAATACGATATATATTCTCAATAACTACTACAGAGTTATCTACAAGCATACCAACGCCTATAGCCAATCCAGATAGAGAAATTATATTTAAAGATATTCCAGAGAAGTACATTAATCCAATAGCAAAGATTACGCTTATTGGTATAGAACAAGCTATTATCAATGTAGATTTCCAATCTTTTAAGAATATAAATAGTACTATTATAGCAAATACAGCACCCTCTAGTAAGTTTTCTATTACCGATTTAACTATTAAGTTTATATAATCGCCTTGGTTCATAAGTTCCACAAAGGATATAGAACTATCTTCACTAGAAAGGCTGTCAAACTTCTTTTGAATGTTTTCAGCGACTTCAGCAGTAGAATAACTATTCTGTTTTTGGAAAGTAAGAATAACACCATCTTTACCATTAACCGATGCGTAAGTACTATCGGAGTTATCTGTTAAGAATACGTCGGCTACATCGTCAAGAGTTATAGGGTCTAAGCCATCAATTCCAAGGTCGAATAGTACAAGATTTTTCATTTCTTCTACATCTTCAATCTTATCACCGACTTTTATTAGATAGTCAACGCCCTTTTCAGTTACATAACCAGCAGGCATAGAAAAGTTTTGTGCTTGTAATATTTGAGATATCATATCTACAGTGATAGTATCTGTAACAGATGCACTGTCTAAGGCATTATCTACAGTATCGTCCCAGTTGTCTAGTTGTTCATCAAGTTGTTTTTCGCCATCGTTGATAGCGTCCAAGCCGTCATTGAGTTCTTTGCCAGTATCATTTTTAGTCTTTTCCAATTCAGCCTCGCCATCGTTTAGCTGATTTTTAGCCTCATCTAGTTGATTTGCACCATCAACTAACTGTTGTTTAGCAGTATCTAATGCAGATTTACCCTCTAGTGCTTGAGCCTTTGCAGATAGTAACTGTTCTTTACCATTAGCTAACTCTACTTTTGCACTTTGAACTTCCTCTAACTTAGAAACTAGCTCCGTCCTTTGAGATAGTATCTCCTCTTTGGTAGAGTTAATTGTAGATATACCTAAATCAATCTCTGATAGTTTGGATTGCAATGCACCTATCAAAGATGGTAAATCCTTTATTTGAGTAGGGTCTAAGCCTAGTTGGTCAATTAACTGCTTTAAAAGTTTCATTTGAGACATTGGGTCTAAAGGAGTAGATGCTCCAATCCCCCCCTCTGATATGGCTTTAATTTGAGTGATAGCCTCATTAAGTTGTATCTTAGCAGAGTTTAATTGAGATAGTTGGTCGTCCATTTGAGTTATGCCCGTATCTATTTGAGCAATACCATCAATAAGTTGAGTTTCGCCCTCATTAAGAGCAGTTTCTGTTTCATTGATAGTCTTTTCATTAGTTTCAATCTCTTGTAAACCTGCAAGGAGTTCTTGTTCTTTAGCAGAAAGTTCTTCTTGACCGTCAGCAAGTTTAATTTCATTCTTTAGGATTTCAAATCTGCCTTCTGTTATGTTTTGAGAACCCTCTAAGATACCATCATTAAACTTAGCAAGAGCATCTTCTAAGTCCATCTTTTTTTGAGATAAGTCATCTTTAGCATCATCTAACTTATCCTTAGCGTCATCTAGTTGACTAGATACATTATCTTTTAACTTTTTATTAATTTCGTCTACTTTTTCTTGTCTGATAATAACGTTAATACTTTCCTCAATAAGTCCTGCTGTTGATACACTACCTACACCGTCAACGCTTTCAAGGGCAGGAATGAGAGTATCATTAGCATAGTCGGAAATCTCTTGAACTGACATACCATCTAGACTAAGTGCAGACACCATAACTGGCATCATATCTGGATTTAACTTCATTATAATAGGATTTCCAATACTATCTCCCCATGTTGATGATATAGTATCTAAACTTTCACGCATATCTATAGTAACAGAATCCATATTGGCACTATCGTTGAACTCCAATATTACCAAAGATACGTTTTCACTAGAAGTAGAAGAAATATTCTTTATGTTGTTTATAGATGCCATAGATTGCTCAACAGGTCTAGTAACAGTTTGTTCAACTTCTTCAGGACTAGCACCAACATAAGTAGTCATAACTACTGCATATGGCAAGTTCATACTAGGAAGTAAATCTGGGACCATCTTAGTATATGCAACTATACCCATTACTACTACGACTATAACACTTACTAATACGGTAAAAGGTTTTTTTACACTAAACTTAGAAAACAAGGTACAAAACAACTCCTTTCTATTTTTCCACTAATATACCAGTTTGGATAATCATAAGTTGACGTTTAAACTCATCTATAAAAATAGATTTATTAGCAGGTTGTCTAATAGTTTTGATAACGGTTTTACAACTTATTGCAGATATTATATCAAATACATTAATAATATCGTTGCGAGTAGAGTATTTGAAGGTACTTAAATCTATTAAAGATATTAACATATCCACAATGTTGTCAAGTTCCTTGCTACCAACTATTTGATGGAAAAAATCCTCATTGTTATGCATGGTATCAAAAACGTAGAAACATAACTTTTGATTATTTTTCTCTTCAGTAAAAATGATAGTACTCTCTAATATTTCAAGGGCTAAGTCAAATATAGATATATCCATTTTTTGTAAGTGAGATTTAATATTTTCTATCATAGAATTTTTATATCCACTCATAATTTCACGAATTAAATCGTTTTTGTCCTCAAAGTATTGGTAAAACGAACCTCTTGATATATTCGCCTCTTTTATAATCTTATTGATGGAAACTTGATTCACTGGAACTCTTGAAAACTCTTTGATAGCAGAGTTTAAAATTCGTTCACGTTTTTCAATAGGAAGATTATAAAATCTTTGCTTAGGCATAAAGCAATCACCTCCTTAACGTAATATGGCAGATGACACCCTGTCACTATGACATCATGTCACTATTATATACCTTATAATAGTCTTTGTCAAGATAATTCTCAATACAAAAAAAGGACATTCTACTTTGAAGAGTACAATAGAAGTATATTGGTAATTTTTTGTATTCAGTTTTAATATCATAAACTATGCACACTATTAGAACTATCGGAACGTTGTAGAGGATACAATTATTTAAAAAAATTTCAATCAACCCCTTGACATATTGCACTATATATGCTAAAATAAGAATACCGCATGATTGACGGTTTACAAGTCGTATATATACGCCCCGTCATTAGCGAGTTTTTAAAAAAGGTAGGTGCTACGAATGTACGCTATTATTGAAACTGGTGGAAAGCAATATCAAGTTGAAGTAGGACAAGAAATCTTCGTTGAAAAGTTAGGCGTTGAGGCTAACGATACAGTTACTATCGATAAGGTTATAGTAGTTAGTGGTGAAGATGGTATTAAGGTTGGTGCTCCATACGTTGAGAACGCATCTGTATCTGCTACAGTTGTTAAGAATGGTAAGGGTAAGAAGGTTACTGTTTTAACTTACAAGCCTAAGAAGGGTTCTAGTAAGAGAAAAATCGGTCATAGACAACCTTACACTAAGCTCAAGATTGAAGCTATCAACGGTTAATCTTTGTGACTGTTATACATGATTATCGCTGAATTTATTAAAAAAGATAACTATTTAATAGGTTTTAAAGTATCTGGTCATGCCAACTTTGATGGCTATGGTCACGATATAGTATGTGCTAGTGTATCGTCTGCGGTACAATTGGTGTGTAATACTATTTCTGAATGTTTTAAAAATGCTGATGCCAAAATATCAGTAGATGAAAACTATGGCATATCTTTAAAACTTATCGATACTCCTATAGGTGACCCTTGCTATACTTTAATAGATGGTCTTAAACTTCACTTAGAAGTCTTATCGGAGGATTTTCCAAAAACTATAAACCTTAAAATTACGGAGGTGTAAATACCATGATTAGAATTAGTATGCAATTCTTTGCACACAAAAAGGGTGTTGGTTCTACTAAGAACGGTCGTGACTCTGCATCTAAAAGATTAGGCGTTAAGAGAGCTGACGGTCAATTCGTACTAGCTGGTAACATTTTAGTACGTCAAAGAGGTACTCACATTCACCCAGGTGAAAACGTAGGTATCGGTTCAGATGATACTCTTTTCGCTAAAACTAACGGAACTGTTAAGTTTGAAAGAGTTGGTCGTGACAGAAAGAAAGTTTCTGTTTACCCTGTTGAACAATAATAATTGCGTTTAAACAAGCGTTAATATAGAGTAAAATCCTAAGCCTTTTGCTTGGGATTTTGTTCTATTAGTTTAAAATATTCCGAGGAGGTAACAACGAACATGGCTACATTTATCGATAAGGCAAGAATATCTATAAAGGCTGGTGACGGTGGTGATGGTGCTGTATCATTCCATCGTGAAAAGTATGTAGCATCTGGAGGCCCAGATGGTGGCAACGGTGGTAAAGGTGGTAACGTAGTATTTATAGCTGATGATAACTCCTCTACTTTGATAGACTTTAAGTATAAAACTAAGTTCTTTGCCGAAAAAGGTCAAAATGGTGGTGCTAAGCGTTGCACTGGCAAAAACGCTCCCGATTTAATAGTTAAAGTTCCTCGTGGTACGGTGGTTCGTGATGCCGATACTGGTAGAATTCTCGCCGATATATCTAACGATGAGCCTTATATAATCGCCAAGGGTGGTAACGGTGGTAAAGGTAATATGAACTTTGCAACCTCTACTAGACAAATTCCAAAGTTTGCAAAACCTGGCTTTATGGGAGAAAGGTTCAATGTAACTCTTGAATTGAAACTATTAGCTGATGTAGGTCTTGTAGGATTTCCTAACGTTGGAAAGTCTACTTTGATATCTGTAGTCAGTTCAGCCAAACCACAAATAGCCAACTATCACTTTACCACATTAACTCCAGTGCTTGGTGTGGTAAAGGTTGAGGAAGAGAAGTCTTTTGTAATGGCAGATATCCCTGGACTTATTGAGGGTGCTAGTGAAGGTATAGGTTTAGGCCACGAATTTTTACGTCACGTTGAAAGATGTCGTCTAATAATTCATGTGCTAGACGTTTCTGGTTGTGAGGGAAGAAATCCTATAGATGACTTTAATATAATCAATAAGGAACTCAAAAACTTCAATGAGGATTTAGCTAACTGTCCACAAATAGTGGCAGGTAATAAGTCGGATATAGCAACTCCCGAACAGATTGCAGAAGTTAAACAGTATGTAGAAGATTTAGGCTATAAATTCTTTGAAATCTCATCTGCTACCCGTACAGGTATTAAAGAACTCATTAACGAGGTTTCTGCTACCTTAGATACTCTCCCACCTATTAAACACTTCGACCCAGAACCTCTAACCGAAGAGGAACTTCAAGAGTCTACTCAAGATGCTCAAAAGTTTATCATAGAAGTGGAAGATGGTATCTACTATGTAGACGCTCCTTTCTTAGAACCTATTATGCGTACCGTGGATATGGACGACTACTCATCATTACAGTACTTCCAAAGAGTGTTGCGTAGTAGTGGAATAATAGAACAGTTGGAAAGTATGGGTATCAAGGAAGGCGATACCGTTGACATCTTTGGTTTCCAATTTGACTTTATATACTAACTTAAAGGAAGGATTTCCATGCAGACTTTAACTACTAAAGAAGCTAAAAGTTATTCGTCTTTAACGTTAGCATTCTTAGGCGATAGCGTATTTGAAATACTAGTCCGTGAAAAAATTATCCTTAATGGAGATATGAAGATTGATAAACTTCATGCCATTAAGGTGGAAATAGTATGTGCTAAATTTCAAGCCAAAGCTATTAGATATATCTTAGAGAATAGTATGCTATCCGAAGAAGAACTTTCTGTATTCAAAAGGGGCAAGAACTCCAAGTGTCACGCCCCAAAGAGTACTGATATCATTGACTACAGGTTGGCTACTGGTTTGGAATGCCTTTTTGGATATCTATACCTTATCGGTAACCAAAAAAGAATTGAAGAACTTTTTTCTATAGTTTGGAATATATACAAGGAGGATTTTTAAAATGTCAGGACATTCAAAATGGAACAATATCAAAAGAAAAAAAGAGGCTACTGATGCCGTTAAAGCTAAAATATTTACTAAAATAGGCAGAGAAATAGCCGTTTGTGTTAAGGAAAGTGGTGGCGACCCTAATAATAACTCTAAACTTAGAGATTTAATCGCTAAAGCAAAATCCAATAACGTACCTAACGATAACATCGACAGAGTTATCAAAAAAGCTATGGGCGATGGCGATAAAAACAGCTACGAAGCTATGGTTTATGAAGGCTATGGTGTAGGTGGTGTTGCCGTTATCGTGGAATGTTTAACCGATAATAAAAATCGTACTGCAGGTGATATCCGTCACTACTTCGATAAGTTCGGAAGTGGTTTGGGTACTACTGGTTGTGTATCTTTTATGTTCACTAATAAGGGCATAATAGTGCTAGAAAATACTGGTCTTGATGAGGATACTGTCATGGAAGAATGTTTCGATTTAGGTGCAGATGACTTCTCCATGGAAGACGATACTATAGAAATAGAATGTTCACCTAGTGATGTTAGTCAACTCCGTGAGGGCTTGACTGCTAAAGGTTATAAAGTTCTATCTGCTGAAGTTGAGCAAATTCCATCAACATATATTACTCTAACAGATGAAGAACAGATTAAAAAGATGAACCTTCTACTTGAACATCTTGAAGATAACGATGACGTTCAAAACGTTTGGCATAACTGGGAAATGCCTGAAGTTGCTGACGAAGATTAATCTAAAAGTTATATATCAAAAGTTGAACACCCATATTAATGGGTGTTCAAAATATCTATTGAGCATATGCAGTACTTGTATATGCTTGTTTTTTTAGATTTAGAATATCTGTTATATCTATTCTGCCGTTACCGTTGAAATCCACACTACTAAGGATATACGGATTTTCATTTGCTAGAACGTACTTCTGTATTTGGAGTATATCTAAGAAGTCCACAATGCCATCATTGTTGATATCCCCTATTTTGCTGACGTGCTGAAAGGTTTTTAAATCGGATAACATTATGTAACCCTCTGAACCATCTTGTAGTTGAATGTGTGCCCAAACGCCATCGGATTTAGTAATATATATGGTTTGTCCATTGTAGATAGTTCCAAGTATATAGTTGTAAATTCCGTGGCCACTGTATACAGTAATACCGTCCTTATTTAAATCAGCAGATTGCACAACGTACTGACCAGTATACATATTAGTACAGTTGCAAATCTCTTGAAATGGGACGCCATAGACTATAGTATCAGCAATATTATAGTTACCAAAGAGCCTCATATACTCATTAATTTCAGTACCGTTAGCATCTTTAAGAGTGGTATCGCCCTCAAGATACTTTTGCATACTACCAACACCCATCAAATGAGAACCAGCTATCAAATTGGATATAGTTACGTTAATCTCTTCTACTACCACATCTTCAATGGCAGTTGTGACTTCTTCCTCACCATCTTCATTGATAGTTATGTGTTCCACGGGCATAGGTTGAGTAAGTTGCACTACAGTACCTACATACTTATCCAATTCATGATTAACTAAGTAGTTCCAAGTTTGCTTATGGTATTGATATACTGCATAATCTTGAGCTTGTGCCGATAGTAAAAAAGTAGTCTTATCGAAAACTCCAAAACTATTAGCCAATGGAGTAAAATTATTATTGTCATCTAAAAAACCCAAATCTTGTAGAGCAGAAGTTCCTAATTGCCAACGTCCCATGTAGCCGTATCTATTTTGAAGAATGTACCTATTACTAGATTCTCTTTCACCAAGAGCCTGTAGGAATAAGCCATAGTCATCGGCATAGGAATAGTAATCTGCATGGGATTTTATTGTATTTAGACACATCAAAGTTACACAAGATGTCAACATAGTAATTGTAATGCTTAGAAGTCTATTTTTAAGATATCTTTTAAACATATACAAGATTAAAAAGCCTCCTATATTGACACAACGAAACTCTAAAAAGATATTCCGTCATGTACATATTAACTATTTAGATATAAATTTTTTAAAGCATCGAACTCTTGTTTAACTATCTTATAGATTTCAACGCCTTTGCGTTTACCAAAGCAACTCATAAAGGCTTGATATCCCTCCTGTTTGCTATTAGAGAAAGCTACTATCTTACAGATTTTAACCTTATCATCTTTAGAGTAGTCTGCAAATTCGGATATGTTTGAAATCTTATCTAGCATTTTGTTCAACTTGTCATTAGGGATATCTTCTTGAAACTTCTTATTGTTTTTAGGTTTTTCTTTTTTATCGGTAGTAGATTTTACTCTAGGTCTGCCAACCTTACGTTTAGTCTTAGATGTATCTGTAGGAACTTCCTTATCCTTACTAGTAGATGTTTCCACGTTACTTACTGGTTCTACCTCTTTAGGTTTAATTTCGGAAATAGTTTCAGTTGGAACGGTTACTTTTTCCTTAGATACTTCTTTTTTAGGAGCGATATTCTCTACTAAGTCTGTAGTCTTTATGATAGGTTCTTTTTTAGATGTGTTATCTTTATTATCTTTATCTTTAGAAGTCTGTTCTATTAGTGCAACTGGCGATTTCTTTTGAATATTTTCCATAATGGAAGTATCATCATTTAAATCAACCTTGCCGAACACAAACCCTTTAGATTTAGTATCTCTCTTTGCGACCTTTTCAGCAGATGTATTTTTATTATTATTAGCATTTAAAGTATTGTTGATATTTTTAACCTTTTTGTTATTAGTATCGTTTTGAGTATTCTTTGATATCTTTGTAGTGTTATTTTGAGCTTTTTTATTATTGTTGTTAGTATTCTTGTTACTATCGGAGTTCTTTTTTTGTTGCTGAGAACTATTATTAAAAGTCTTTTTGTTATTGTTCTTAACTTGATTATTTTTATTCTTAGATTTGTCCTTATCATCTTTAGACTTTTCGACTTGGTTCTTATTACCAACATTGTTAGAACTCTTTTTATTAACATTATTATTAGAGTTCTTAGCGTTACCATTTGTAGCTTGTTTATCTACAGATGATTTAGCTTTTTCCTCTAGTAGTGGTGTCGCTTGACGCTGTTGCTGAACTGGTTGCCTATTAGAACTCTTTTGAGTATCATTAGTATTAGTGATAGAAGTCTGTTCTTTCTGTTCTTGATGTACAGTCTTAACCTCATTAGATGTAGCCACCGTATCACTAGTAGATGTTTTTAAAGGTTTAGTATCAACATCTTTAATGTTTAAGTCTTTGTTCAAATTATTTTCTAAGTCGTTAGAAGGCTTATCCACGATTACGTTAGTAGCTTTTAACTGACGTAGTTCAATTTCAGTTTCTACGGTAGGAATAGTTGGAGGCAACTTCTTATTATAAAACTTAGATGGTATACTTTTTTTATCCAAAGCATCTTGGATATTGTAAAATCTGTTGATAGATAAGTCATTGAACTTATTCTGTTTAAAGAAATCTTTCCAAAAAGACACGGCAGATTCAAAACCTCTATCGCCAGTAATAACGAAGTAATTTTTATACTTCTTTTGAGCAATCAGATAACCCAAATAGGATATAAGTTGGAAATCCAAAGCATTTTTAGCAACTATACCACTTTTAAAGAATTTAAGGTTAGCATGACTTTTGTTAATCTTGTGGTGAACATCAAAAGTGATGGTATTAGCGTATTCGCTATAGAAAATATAAACGTCATCACTTTCAATAAGATGTTCAATACCTTTTAAACCAGTAGATTTAACGTTTTCGAAATCTATTAAAAAACAGTTCATAAAATTAAAATATGTCACTTATCGACTTACATCAAAAAAGATAGCCCAAGTTAGTTACAATACGCATTATCCATAGAGCATCTCTCATGGAACTTCCTGCCGACGCTCTCTCATAGGGATATAATTAAAACTAAATAGTTGTAATCAATAGCAACTCATGTCATTCAAAAAAATCTCACAAGATTACAATACAATAAAAATCTAACTTTAGAAACATCATATTTGATAGTAAGATTGCAACTCACAAAGTGACAAACAATCCTTTCATAAATTTAACAAAACAACCATATCTAAATACTACAGATATAGGAAATATATTACGTTGCAAAATCGTAAACTTTGATTATTTGCCAGACCTAAAGGCAATACTAAAAATATACATTCATTAAATTTTTTATATTATAACATATTTTTTTAAACACATTGTTAATTTTTTTTGAACACTTTAAGTATATCAAGTAAAACTATATAGTAGTTCATAGAATATTAACAATTTTCTTCTAAAATATGATATAATAACCTTAAATATTATTTTTGCAAAGGCAGTGATGTTTGGGTTGGAAAATAAACTCACTCTTTATGGTTTCAATAACCTTACAAAAACGCTCAGTTTTAACATTTATGACGTTTGTTACGCTAAAAGTGAACGTGAACGAAAAGACTACCTTAGATATATCGATGAACAGTATAATTCGGAACGTTTAACTAAAATTCTATGCGATGTAACCGATATTATTGGTGCTACAGTACTAAACATATCTAAACAAGATTATGAACCTCAAGGGGCATCGGTAAACGTGTTAATTGCCGAAGGTCATATGCCACCATCTGAGATAGATAAATCTTGTAACCAAGGTAGAGGTTTCTTAAAAGAACCATCTCATAACATGGTACACGCCCACTTAGATAAAAGCCATGTGACTGTACACACCTTCCCCGAAAGTCACCCAGATAATGAAATTTCTACATTTCGTGTAGACATAGATGTATCTACTTGTGGTGAGATATCTCCACTTAAAACGCTAGACTATCTAATAGGAAGTTTCGACTCCGATATTATAACCATAGACTATAGAGTTCGTGGCTTTACTAGAGATGTCCATGGCAAAAAATTTTTTATAGACCACAATATTACTTCCATTCAAGACTATATAAACGAAAGTACTTTGGACAGGTATGACGCTATAGATGTAAACGTGTACCAATCTAACATATTTCACACTAGAATGTTAATTAAAGAACTTCCATTACAAAACTATCTATTTAATACTGATATCTATGAGATACCTCCTAAAGAACGCTTAGATATATCTAATAGTTTAAGGCGTGAAATGATTGAAATATTTAGTGGTGCAAATATATATTAATCATAAGATAACTTTTTATCATATTAATTTTAAAAAGAGGGAGCTGAAATATTAATTGAATGGTTTCAGTAAATTTTCACAAAGTAAAACACCTCTACATGAGGCTATGGTTAAACATAAGTTAAATAGAGTAGTCCGTTTTGATGTTCCAGGGCATAAGGGTGGTCGTGGTAACAGAGAATTGAACGAATTTTTAGGTATCAATTGCTTAAAAGCTGATGTAAATTCTATGAAACCTTTAGATAATCTATGTCACCCTGTATCAGTAATTAAAGAGGCTCAACAGTTAGCTAGTGAAGCGTTCGGTTCAGATAACGCTTTTTTTATGGTCAATGGTGCTACTAGTTGCGTACAAGCTATGATTATGTCTACTTGCAAAGCAGGTGAAAAGATAATCATGCCTAGAAACGTCCATAGAAGTGCCATAAACACCATAGTAGTCAACGGAGCTATACCTATATATGTCAATCCAGGAACGGATAAACATTTAGGTATACCTCTAGGAATGTCTGTAGCTGAAGTAGAAAAGGCTATATTTGAAAATCCAGATGCTAAAGCGGTATTGGTAAACAATCCGACGTACTATGGAATATGTTCCGATTTAAAATCTATAGTAGAACTTGCTCACAAGCACGGAATGTTAGTTCTAGCCGATGAGGCTCACGGAACACACTTCTATTTTGGTGACGATATGCCTATATCAGCTATGGAGGCTGGTGCTGATATGTCAGGAGTTAGCGTTCATAAGACTGGAGGGTCACTAACTCAAAGTGCCATACTACTATGTAACAATAGCGTAAATGCTGGATACGTTCGTCAGATAATAAACCTAACTCAGACTACTAGTGCATCATATCTATTGATGTCCTCACTGGACATAGCTAGAAAGAATTTGGCTCTTAATGGCAAAGATATCTTTAGAAAGACTATCCAATTTGCTGAGTACGCTAGAAAAGAAATCAATAAGTTAGGTGGATACTATGCTTTTGCCAATGAACTCTGCAATGGTGATACCGTATATGACTTCGATAAAACTAAACTATCCATATATACCAGAGATATAGGTCTTGCAGGTATAGAAGTGTATGATATCCTTAGAGATGATTATGATATTCAAATAGAGTTCGGCGACTTAGGTAACATATTAGCAATAATATCCTCAGGCGATACTGCTCTTGAAATAGAACGTTTGATATCTGCTTTATATGAGATAAAACGTCTTTACAGCAAGGACAAGGCTGGAATGTTCGACCATGAGTATATTAATCCTGATGTGGTTATGACTCCTCAAAAGGCGTTCTATAGCAATAAGATATCCATTCCACTAGATGAGTGTAACAATAAAATATGTGGTGAATTTGTTATGTGCTATCCACCTGGAATACCTATTCTTGCCCCTGGTGAACGCATTACCGAGGAAATTATTAGTTACATACAGTATGCTAAAGAAAAAGGTTGCTCTCTAACTGGTGCTAGAGATACTGAAACTAACTATCTTGATGTGGTGGTTTAATGGAAGATATCAAAACTTTTTTAATCAGTGATATTAAAAAAATCACCGCTGATAAAATTGTATATACAGATAATAATGTGGAAAAAGAAATTATCTTAAAAGAGTGTGCCATTAACTATGCTAATGATTACAACTCTAATATTGATGACTATGTAATCTGCAATGGTGATATCCTTGATAAAAATATACTCGTTAAACTCGGCAGTGATTTAAATTCGTTAGAAAATGACCCCTCTATTAAACAGGCTGAACCCCTTAAAATAGAGGAAAATCGTTGTATAGGTCAACGTGATTGGTTTGCTGAAAATCCATACTTTATATTTTTTAGTGAACCTAAGTTAAAATTTGAAATTATCACTAAAAAGCGTTTTTTAGATATCTTCAATAAGTATTGGTATCAAAGATATTACCCTGAATTTTTGAAAATTCAAATAGAGTTGCAACAGTTCAATTGGTACACTTTCGATTTAGGTTAAAGGAGGTCTTTATTTTGGATTTATGGTTTAATGAAAGACATTCAACAGATGTCAACTTTTCGATTAAAGTTAAAGAACAGTTAGTACATGAAGTCAGTCAATTTCAAGAGGTAGATATATTCTACTCTGAGGAGTTCGGTAAAATATTGGTGCTAGATGGCTATTTAATGCTTACCGAAAAAGATGAGTATATCTATCATGAGATGATTACTCATATACCTATGGCAACCAACCCAAATATCAAGAATGTTCTGGTAATAGGTGCTGGTGATGGTGGTACTGTTAGAGAATTAACTCGTTATAAATCCATTGAACACATCGACATGGTCGAAATAGATGAGGCTGTCGTTCGTTTGTGTAAAAAATACATTCCAACTACTGCGTGTTCTCTTGATGATAAAAGAGTATCTATATACTATGAAGATGGCTTGAAGTTCGTCCGTGATGCCGACCCTAACGAATACGATTTAATAATAGTAGACAGTACTGACCCTTTTGGTGTTGGTGAAGGCCTATTCACATCGGAGTTTTATGGCAACTGCTATAAGGCTCTTGCTGATGATGGTATACTAGTAAATCAACATGAAAGTACTTTCTATACTGAATACGCAAACTCTATGAAAAGAGCTCATGGTAGAATAAAAAAGTTGTTTAATACTGCATTAGTATATCAAGCACATATACCAACGTATCCATCGGGACACTGGTTATTTGGATTTGCGTCCAAAAAGTTCGACCCTAGAACAGATTATAATCCAGATTGGTGGAACTCTTTAGGCATAAAGACTAGATATTATAATACTATCTTACATCAAGGTTGTTTTGCAATTCCAAATAACGTTCGTGATGAGTTAAGAGAATAATTTTTTAAGGAGATTTTTATACTATGGAGAAGAATATCCATACTTTTATAGCTTGTGATTGTGAATACAATCAAGCTAAGACAGTAATCTTTGGTGCTCCATTTGATAGCACTACATCGTATCGCCCAGGGACTAGATTTGCTAGTCAACATATTAGAAATGAAAGTTATGGCATTGAAACTTATAGTCCATATCTTGATAAAGATTTAGAAGATATATCCGTATTCGACGGTGGAGATTTGGAACTTTGTTTTGGTAGTCCAGAGAAGGCTCTTAAAGATATCCAAGATATGACTACTCAAATATTAAACGATGGAAAACTTCCATTAATGATTGGTGGCGAACATCTAGTAACTTTAGGAAGTGTTAGAGCAGTATTTGAAAAATATCCAGATTTGCATATAATCCATTTTGATGCTCATACCGATTTAAGAGAAGATTATCTAGGACAGAAGTTATCTCATGCTAGTGTAATTAGACGTTGTCATGATTTAGTCGGTGATGGAAAAATATATCAGTTTGGTATTCGTAGTGGCGAACGTGCAGAATTTGAATGGGCTAAAACTCACACATATTTGAATAAGTTCAATTTTGATACCCTTGAAGATATTTGCAAAAAGTTAGAAGGAAAACCAATCTACTTTACTATCGATTTAGATGTTTTAGACCCATCTATATTTTGTGGAACTGGCACTCCTGAAGCTGATGGAGTATCTTACAGAGAACTTTTGAACGCTATAATAGAAGTCACTAAGTTAAACATAGTCGGCTTAGATATGAACGAACTCTCTCCACCATACGACCAAAGTGGAAGTTCTACAGCGTTAGCTTGTAAACTCTTAAGAGAGATATTATTGTGTGTAACTCCTAAAGATTAATCTAAAATCTTACAAACTTTTCATAAAATCAACACACACTTGTGATATAATATCTAAAAAGTATTTCGGAGGTATTAATTTGAAAAAAATATCAACAATTTTAGGAGTTTTAGCAATATTACTCACATTTAGTGGGTGTAGTAGTTCCAATCAAGATGTTGAAGAAACTAGTAGTATAAATATGAACGATTCAATAGTTAATTCAGATAACTACATATCTGAGGAGTATTCCGAACTATTTAACACTTGGTACAGTGCTACAGATATCATTGCTTTTACTGATGATGGTGAGTTTTATCTAACCTATGATGATATAAACTATTGTATAAGTGGTACTTACTCTATTGAAAATGATATCATAAGTATAAAAATAGATGAAAGTACTATAAGAAATAATCTAATGAAAGTAACTGATACATCATATAAGTTTCAATTTGTAGATGGTAATTTAATACTAACTCTTGCAGATGATGAAACTCAATCGGTTACTTACTACTTAGATAAATCTGTTGCTTTAGGACAAAGCGATTAAATAATTAACAATTAATATTTAATATATAATAATTGTTATAATATATTATAGGAGGATTTTTTAAATGGGAAAATGTTTAATAATCGGTTGTGGAGGAGTTGCCTCAGTAGCAATCCATAAATGTTGTCAAAATAGTGAAGTTTTCACCGAAATTATGATAGCTAGTAGAACTAAATCTAAATGTGATGCTCTAAAGGAAAAACTTCAAGGCACTACTAAGACTATCATTCACACTGCCCAAGTAGATGCTGACAGTGTTCCTCAATTAGTAGAGTTAATCAACGGATTTAAACCAGACGTTGTTCTAAACTTAGCTTTACCATATCAAGATTTAACTATCATGGACGCTTGTCTTGAAACTAAAACTAACTATGTCGATACCGCTAACTATGAACCTCTTGATACTGCTAAGTTTGAATACAAATGGCAATGGGCTTATCGTGAAAAGTTTGAAAAGGCTGGTATAACTGCACTTCTAGGAAGTGGTTTCGACCCTGGTGTTACTGGAGTATTCTCTGCATATGCTTTAAAGCATCAATTTGATGAGATTAACTATATAGATATCTTAGATTGCAACGGTGGCGACCATGGATATCCATTTGCTACAAACTTCAATCCTGAAATAAATATCAGAGAAGTATCTGCAAACGGAAGTTATATCGAAGATGGCAAGTGGATTGAAACTAAACCTATGGAAATAAAAAGAGTATACAACTTCGACCAAGTAGGCGAAAAAGATATGTACTTATTACATCATGAAGAACTAGAAAGTCTTGCAATCAATATAAAGGGTATCAAGAGAATTAGATTTTTCATGACTTTCGGTCAAAGCTACTTAACACACCTAAAGTGTCTTGAAGACGTTGGTATGACTTCCATTGAACCTATCATGTATGAAGGTAAAGAGATAGTTCCATTACAATTCTTAAAGGCAGTACTTCCAGACCCTGCAAGTCTAGGCCCTAGAACTGTCGGTAAGACTAATATAGGTTGTATCTTCCAAGGCATTAAAGATGGCAAACCTAAGACATACTATCTATATAACGTTTGCGACCATCAAGAGTGCTATAAGGAAGTAGGTTCACAAGCTATATCTTATACTACTGGCGTTCCTGCTATGATTGGTGCTGAAATGATTATCACTGGTAAATGGAACAAGGCTGGAGTTTATAACATTGAAGAATTTGACCCAGACCCATTCATGGAAGAACTCAACAAGTGGGGTCTACCTTGGATTGAAGACTTTAATCCAACCTTAGTAGACTAACCATAGTATTAAAAAATCTTAAGACTTATAGGGCGGATTTTGAAATCCGCCTATTTTTAAGAATTTTTATGTGGTGGTGATATCTTGTGTTATTAATTCAAAACATTACTTTAGAATGGGATAAGTCTTGTAGGGGTGGAAAGTTTGCAGAGTTTAGAAACCACTATCCAAAGTGGCAACCGATTGAAATCCAAATAGATAAATCTCAATTTAAGAATAACGATACTTTGATACATACAGTATTTTTAATTCAATCTAAAGATGGAATATCTAAAAGATTTGAAAAATTAGACTTTAAAAATTTAAACAATCCACAAAGTATTGATATCAAGTATTGCTATGATACCTCTATTATCGATTACAATCTACCACACAGACAAGGACATAATTCCGATTTTAATAATATCAATTCTAAATTCTACATGAGGAATAATATCAATGAAATAGCTTTCACTCTTGAACCTAACACCTATGGCAGAATTTTGGAAAACGGTCGATGCCGTTCTATAGATTATGAAATGAGTTGTTGGTGGTATCAATTAAGGATTGAAAACTATATAAACATCTCAAATTTAGATTTTACTAAGAATATCTTCAGGAAAAAAGTAGATAAAATCTATTCACAGATGGCAATTCTATTTTAGAAAGGAAAATTAAAAATGTTCGATATCGATATTTCAAACTTAAAGACACCTTGCTATCTTTTAGATGAAAGGTTATTAATAAAAAATCTTGAAATACTAAAAGATATCCAAGATAAGACTGGTTGCAAAATCCTATTGGCACAGAAGTGCTTTTCAATGTTTAGCGAATATCCATTAATGGCGAAGTATCTAAGTGGAACTACTGCAAGCGGTCTATATGAGGCTAAACTGGGTCACGATGAGTTTAAAAAGGAAACACACATATTTTCACCAGCGTATCCTCCACAAGATATGGACGAAATACTAAGCATTTGCGACCATATAGTGTTTAACTCCACTAATCAGTGGAAGAAATACAAAGATAAGGTTTTAAAATATCCAAAACACATAAGTTGTGGATTGAGAATAAATCCAGAATATTCGGAGATTGAAACCGATATATACAATCCATGTTTTACGGGTTCAAGATTAGGCACTACCCTAGCCAATCTAAACGAAAACTCTCTTGACGGCTTAGAGGGAATACACTTTCATACCATGTGCGAACAGGGTGCGGATACTCTAAAACGTACTATAAAAGTAGTAGACCAAAAGTTCGGAAAATACATCAAAAATATGAAATGGATAAACTTTGGTGGAGGGCATCATATAACTAAAAAAGATTACGATATAAACACTCTAATAGATTGCATAATGTACTTCAAGAACAAATACAATAACATAGATGTCTACTTAGAACCTGGTGAAGCTATCGCATTAGATTGTGGTTATCTAATATCTAGTGTATACGATACTATAAATAATGGAATAGATATCGCTATTGTAGATACTTCAGCTGAATGTCATATGCCTGACGTTCTTGAAATGCCATATAGACCTAACATAATAGGTAGTGGTCTACCTAATGAAAAGAAGTACACATATCGTTTAGGAGGAAATACCTGTCTAGCTGGTGATATCATTGGAGATTACTCCTTCGATAAACCTTTACAAGAGGGCAACAAGCTAATCTTTTGTGATATGGCTATATATACCATGGTTAAGAACAACACTTTTAATGGAACTCCATTACCATCTATTGCAGTATATCGTGAAAATGAGGGTATTAAAGTTATAAAAGAGTTTGGATATCAAGATTTCAAGGAAAGACTATCATGAGTATATGTAATATATGTCCCAGAAATTGCAACGTAGATAGAACCTCACAAATGGGGTTCTGTAGCGTTGGCGATAGTATTAGAGTATCTAAAGCGATGTTGCACCATTGGGAAGAACCATGTATCAGTGGGGAGAATGGCTCAGGGGCGATATTTTTTAGTGGGTGTAATCTAAGATGTTGTTACTGTCAAAATTACAAGATAAGCACTCAAACTTTTGGAAAAGATATCACAATAGAGCATCTAGCCAACATTATGATATCTTTACAAGAACAAGGAGCAAATAATATCAACTTAGTAACGCCAACACACTATACGGATAAAATTATCCAAACTTTGGATATCTGCAAACACAAGATAAACATTCCAATAGTATACAATTGTGGTGGCTACGAAAAGTTAGATACTCTTAAAGAACTTCGTAATTATGTAGATATCTACCTAACCGATTTTAAATACTATAGTAGTGAAATGTCTAAAATGTACTCAAAGTGTGAGGATTATTTTAAAGTGACATCAAAAGCAATTTTAGAGATGTACCATCAACAGAATGAGTTAGTATATAAGGATAACATTCTACAAAAAGGATTGATTATCCGACATTTAGTACTTCCAACAGGTCGTCATGATAGTATATCCATATTAGAATGGTTATCTAATAATTTAGACGTTTCTAAATTTTTGTTAAGTCTAATGAGCCAATACACTCCGAACGAAAACTGCAAGAACTATCCAAAAATAGATAGAAGGACATCTACTTTTGAATACAACTCCGTATTAGATAAAGCCATTGAACTGAACTTTAAAGGCTATATGCAAGATAGACGTTCTGCAAAGTCAGAATATACTCCCAACTTCAACTTAGATGGAATATAGTCTAACTATAGCAAATTTTGAAGATTATTCTAAAAAAATATCAAAAGCTATTGACAAAACGTTTTTAATGTTATATAATATAAATGGTTCTCAAATAGAGAACTTTTGAAACTGTTAATATACTTTAGTACTTTAAAGTCATTAGACTTTAAAGTGAAAAAGAAATATAATCTTTGGAGGTTTTATTATGGAAATAGGAAACTTAGTATCATTTAGGTCAGATGTAAAAGTATTAGATGCTACTCTTAGAGATGGTGGCTTAGTAAATAACTTCGCATTCTCTGATGAGTTCGTAAAAGACCTATATCAAGCTAATATAAAAGCTGGTGTAGATTACATGGAATTTGGTTACAGAGCTGATAAGACTATCTTTAACGTTGATGACTTCGGTAAATGGAAGTTCTGCGATGAAAAAGATATCCGTGCAATAGTTGGCGAAAATAATACAGACCTAAAGATTGCTATAATGACAGACGTTGGCAGAACTGACTACAAAAAAGACGTTCTTCCTAAAAAAGATAGCGTTGTAGACTTGGTTAGAGTTGCTACTTATGTACATCAAATTCCTACTGCTATTGATATGATTGAAGATGCTAAAAATAAGGGTTATGAAGTATCTGCAAATATAATGGCAGTTTCTAAGGTAAATGATAAGGATATCACTAACTGTCTTGAAGAACTATCTAAGTGTAGTGTAGACGTTATCTACCTTGTAGATAGCTTTGGTGCATTCTATCCAGAACAAATTCGTAGCCTTACTGATAAGTATATGAACGTTGCTGAAAAGTGTGGTAAAAAGATTGGTATTCATGCACATAACAATCAACAATTAGCATTTGCAAGTACTATTGAGGCTCTTACTCACGGTGCTAGTTATCTAGATGCTACTATGTGTGGCATGGGTAGAGGTGCTGGTAACTGCTTTATGGAAAGTCTACTAGGTTTCTTAAAGAATCCTAAGTACAATCTACCACCAGTTATGGACTTTATATCAAAGCATATGCTAGATATGAAAAAGGCTTACAATTGGGGCTTTGATATTCCATATCTACTTACTGGAGTTTTAAACAGTCACCCATCTACTGCTATTAAGTTCATTAAAGATGGTAGAACTGACTACTCTAAGTTCCAACAAGAACTATTAGATTTATAATCTACAAAAAGATTTTATATATAAAAAAGAACGTCTAAAGTTAGACGTTCTTTTTATGTATTAAGAGTTTTTATCAGTTTGATGGAAAACTTTTAGATTACCTATCTTTTTAGCACGTTCTTCAAGAACTTCTTCAACTTCGCTCCAAGGTAAATCCTTTTCGCCACAAAGCACCATTATATGATACATTAAGTCAGCAATTTCATTTTTAAGTTCAACCTTATCATTATTTTTAGATGCAATTACCATTTCGGTACATTCTTCGCCACATTTTTTAAGAATTTTATTCTCACCTTGTGAAAATAGATAACAAGTATAAGAATTTTTCTTAGCCTCATCAGCAGAAAGACCACTATTTTTATATAGTTCTTTTCTAGACATTACAACATCATATAGATTGTTTAGAGCATTACTCATGATTAAAAAATCTCCTTTTAAAATATACTAAAGCACATGATACCATAAAACAATATCTTTATAAGTGCCATTTTTCAATAAAAATCCATTACCCAAAAATTTTATTACTTCATACATACCATTTAGAATATTTTCAGTTTTAATCTCTGTAGATTAATCAACTTTCAATTCCGATTGTACTACTAACTTACCATCTTTCATAGATAGCTTATTAAAGAAACAAGTATAGTTTCCAGTATGACAAGCAACTCCAGTTTGGATAACGTTCACTAAAAGAGTATCATTATCGCAATCGCCATAGATTGATACTACTTTTTGTAGATGTCCAGATGTTGCTCCCTTATTCCAAAGTTCTTGACGTGACCTACTCCAAAACCAAGTGTAGCCAGTTTCAAGAGTTTTTTGAAAACTTTCTTTATTCATATAGGCCAACATCAATACAGACTTAGTATTAACATCTTGAACTATAGTAGGAATTAACTCACCTTTTTTGAAAAAATCGTCAATATTAAGATTAGTATTCATAATAAAAAATCACCTCTTTTAAGTTTGATAGTCTTTCAATTGAAATTTATAACTTTTTAATTATAACACAAATTCTTGTATATTGCAATCCCTAAGTACTATAAAGATAAATCTTACACTTACTATCTTGTACGAACTGGAATGTTTTCGCCTCTTAGATATTCTTTAACTTGTGATACTGTCAACTCTTTAAAGTGAAATAGTGATGCAGACAATCCAGCAGATGCCTTAGTTTTAGTAAACACTTCAGAGAAATCTTCAATCTTGCCACAACCACCACTGGCTATTACTGGTATAGACACTTCATTACATACAGCATTTAGCATATCTATGTCAAAACCGTTGCGAGTGCCATCAGTATCGATAGAGTTTAAACAGATTTCACCTGCACCGAGTTTTTCAATAGTTCTAACCCATTCGATTAAGTCTAAGTGCATATCTACTCTGCCACCGTTGATATATACAGTATAACCACCTTTACCATCACGTTTAGCATCTATGCCGACTACCACGCATTGACTTCCAAAGATATCAGCACCTTGCTTTATCAACTGCGGATTTTTAACTGCACTAGAGTTTATAGATACCTTATCCGCACCAGCACGGAGAGTATTTCTAAAATCGTCTATAGTAGAGATACCTCCACCTACGGTTAAAGGAACGAATACTTTTTTAGCAGTTTCACGAACTACATCAAGAAACACTCCTCTACCCTCATAAGATGCAGTTATATCATAGAATACTAACTCATCAGCACCTTGCTTATTGTACTCTTGAGCGTATTCTACTGGATTTCCTACGTCTTTAATACCCTCAAAGTTTACTCCCTTGACCACTTTACCATTTCTAACATCAAGGCATGGGATAATTCTTTTTGCCAACATGATATAAACCTCCTATTTTTCAGCGAACTTAACAGCTTCCTCTAGGTTTAGAGTTCCTTTATAGATGGACTTTCCACAGATAGTTCCATATAGATTTAACTTTTTACAATCTATAATATCTTGCATAGTGTGAACTCCACCACTAGCTATGATATTGCAATCTACACTACTAGCAAGATTTCCCAACTGTTCAAGGTTTACTCCCGATAGTGTACCATCTTTTGAGATATCTGTAAATATTATGTACTTTACTCCAACTGATACCATCTCTTTAGCCAATGAGATATAATCTACAGTAGAGCCATCAAGCCAACCCTCAACGGCGACCATTCCGTTTAGAGCGTCTATACCTACGGCGATTTTATCACCATACTCTTTAACGGCGTCCTTTACTATTTGAGGATTTTTTAACGCAACTGAACCTAATATAACTCTTGAAATTCCTTTAGATATATACATTTCAACAGTATCAAGATTGCGAATACCTCCACCAACTTCAACGTTTAGATTAGTATTCTTAACTACATCTAAATATATATCAGTGTTGATTGGTTTACCTTCTTTAGCACCATCAAGGTCGACCATATGTATCCAAGTTGCACCAGATTTTTCAAAACTTCTAGCAGTTTCCATATAATCCGATGCGACTTTCTCTACAGTTGAGAAATCTCCTTTAAACAAACGGACGCAATTGCCATCTTTAATATCAATAGCAGGTAAAATAATCATAATAAAACTCCTTTATATTACTATAAGATGCTACTTTTAGCCCAATTGGATATTTTATCTTTACTTAGTTGAGTTTGATATCCAATAACTGATAGCCCTTTTTTAACTTCAGCACCTTTACATATAGATTTCAAATCTTTTTCACTAGAACCCATTCCACTACCCTCATTTGAGCATAATGGAACTATCTTTTTACCAGTAAGATTATAATGCTCTAAAAATGTGAACATACACATAGGCATAGTTCCACACCAGTTCGGATAGCATACAAAGATAGTATCATACTTAGAAATATCTTCTAAATAAGATTTCAATTCAGGTCTAGCATTAGAACTTATTTCTTGTTTAGCTTTTTCTACGCATTCTCTGTAGTTATTAGAATAAGGTTCAATAGTATCAATTTCGAAAACATCTCCACCGATAGCACTTTGAATATATTCAACTGCTATTTGAGTATTACCCTTATCAACGCTTTTTATAGTACCATTGAAATAGTTTTCTCCTTTATGAGAATAATACACTATTAAAATATTTGACATATTCAATCACTCCTTTACAATCAATATTGTATCACTTAGAGTTTACTTCAAGTCAATAGATTTTTAACATTAATAATCACCAAAAAATATTTTATATGCCATTAACTAAATCGGCGAAGTTTTTGAGCATATTCAAACCAACAGAGCCACTCTTTTCTGGGTGGAACTGACAACCAAATACAAAGTTACCATCATATACTAAGGCTGGAACTTTTCCACCATATTCGCAGTATGCAGATATATTTTTATCATCGCAAAATGCTTGATACGAATGTACAAAATATACATACTCATCTTTGCCAAGACCATTTAAAAGTGGACAATCGTTTAATATTTCTAACTTATTCCAACCCATATGAGGAATTATTAAATCAGTAGCTGGTATTTTATCCACCTTACCCTTGATAAGTCCTAAACCATCACACTCTTCAAACTCATAAGATTTTTCAAAAATCATCTGCATACCCAAACAGATGCCTAAAAAATACTTCTGTTTAGATTGTTCTTTTATAACCTCAACTAAACCCTTTTCGTTCAACATTTTCATAGCAGATGGAAACGCTCCAACTCCTGGGAGAATTAAGCCATCAGCATTGATAATATCCTCTTTACTAGATGTCAATACACTTTCAACTTCTAGATAATCTAGGGCATTTTTTACAGAGAATATATTCCCTGCACCGTAATCTATAATAGCAATCATAATTAATAACCTCCTAACTAATGTTGCTTACAGGACCATTTGCCAACTATCAACTTAATGATAGCTATTCTTTTGATACTTTCGGAATTAAATTCCCATTTAGATTTATTTGTGTAATGTTGCATAATGCAATCCAATGCCAATATCTTTTCATTAAGATTATCCACTATGGAAATACTTCCCTTACCGATTATACTTTGATATCTATAAGAATATCCACAAGCGATATCACCTTTTACTAATTCATGTTTAGTATCCATTTCAAAGCCCACGCAACTATTAGATTTAATTAAATCCAACTTTTTGCCAACGTTGGCACTATGAAAATATAATGTGATAGTACCATCTTTTTGAGATATTCCAAAGTTTAACGGAACTATATAAGTACTGTCATCATCTATGAAACCTAATCGACAGCAATCGCAAGAGTGCATTATATTCAACATTTCTTGATAGTCTAAAACTTCTCTATCTTTTCTTCTCATATAAATCCTTTGAATTTCATTTCATTATTTAATGGAATAAATCCATACTTTTTATATAATGGTCTACCCATATCGGTAGCCTCTAGGGTGATACAACTTATTCCCCTAGATTTGCACTCTTTAACTAATAAATCCAACGTATTATAAGCAATCCCATTACGCCTATATTTAGGATTTGTATACATATTCATAATATAAGCCTTTTTTCCACTAGGATTATGATATGTAGGCATCACATTATAGAAACTAACTCCACCCGCACCGATAAAAATATCGTTATCGAAAACCAAATACGCTATGTGAGTGCCATCGCATAGGGATTTTTTATAATAGTTATAAGTTTCCAATTCAACTATTGACATATCCACAGATATATCTAACTTGTTAGCAGAACGCAAGACTTCAATTCTAGTTTTAGTCAAGATTTCTAAATCTTCGATACTTGCCCTTTTGTAGATTAAATTCATAATATCATTCTGTAACCTTTCTTATGGGGTGACGAATTACCGTTTTCATTTTAGATGGTTCTACTTTCCTAGGGTCTGAAATATATATTTCATGATGTAATCTTGTATTAGAAATATCATTTATATAACCATTTTCTTTTATAAATTTATCCATAATCTCCACAGATATAGGTTCATTATCATATGAACCTATATGCATTATTTGAACACATAGTCCTTCTTCTATGGTAATAAACTCTACAGATGAACAATCCAAATGTTTTTTATTAACTACTTGATTTACTGCCCAATTGAAATCTTGTTTTTTAATAAAATCAGGTAATCTAATAGTAGCAATCCAATTAAAAGTATCTTTATTTGAAGAATCTACACCATCAATATTATCTTGCCACCAAAAACCCTCTAATGGAGGAACTACATATTCAAAAAAATCTTCTATCTTGTACGATGTCTTATAGCTCATTTTTAAAGTGTAGGCAATTGCATATAAAATACCAATTGCTTTTTGATATGCTCCATTCTTTTCATTCGGATTTCCTTTTCCTTTAATTGCTATGTAGTTCATAGATGGAATATCTACAATTTGAGGTTTATTTTTAGGCATATAAAATTCTTTATATTCTTTTTTGAAATCAAAAGCCATAGCAAAAATCCTTTCTTAATTACCTTATCTTTCCACCATGGAAGTAACATTCATAGATTTTATTATCTTGATAGAAAATTTCTTCATAACCTTGAAACCAATCAAAAGTTCCATTAACATTACACTTATAGGAGTAATCACCATTTTGATAGCTTTCCAAACCTCTGTAAGGTTTATCATATGAAACTAATAATAGAGCCTCTTTTAAGAAATCGCCACTAAAATTATCACCTATTACACGACCCATATAGTTCATACTCCAAAATGGAATATTATCTATCCAAAGAGCTTCCTCCCCAGAGAATTGTTCACCACCTAGATAAGTATCATAATACATATAGTTATCTTCTTGATAAATCAAATCATGGGAATTTGGTCTAGTGGATACAGTTTCACTACCTTTACCTGCATATGTGGATTTTTTAGCTTTAATTAAAAATTCGATAATATCTTTAATAAGATGCTCCTTTAAACTTTAAATGTATATAACTCTGCCCAAGTGGGAATAAATCCCGATTGATTAGCCACCCTTTGCGATAACATATGAAATTCACCAGTGCCATAAAAAGGAAGTATTCCTTTACTCAGAATTTCATCTTTTAAGATTGTAACTAACTTAGTACCTAATCCAAGATGTTTTCCTTGTGGGGTGACATCTATGCCTATTTGCCACATAGTAGAACTATCTGCACTAGCACCAGCCAACCCTAAAATTTCGCCATCTTTGATACTGGCAACGGCTATAACATCAGGAGCAGTTTCCCAAAAGCCAAGAGAATATTTAAATCTATCATCATTTTGGAACTGTAAGATTTCCTCTTGATTATACCAAACTAAATTTAAATCTTTTTGATTAACTTCAATAATATCCTTTTTAGGCAAATAAAAATGATGTAAGTCTTCAATAATATGACCATACTTCAAAAGATGTTTTTCTAAAAGTCTCAAATTTGGATAGTTAGCAAACCAATCGGCATGGAAATTAGAGTACATAGTTTTTAACCAATCCAAAAAAGAGTTATCTACACATGAAAAGAGTAACTTTCCATGTACTGAACACACTTTCAAAAAGCAATCATCATGGTCATACACTCTCCTACCCTCGATATTCTCCTTGATAGTAAAAATATTTTTATCACTGTATAGGTCATCAATAGAGCAATTATAATCTTTGGATAGTTGTGTGTATAGTATATCAGTATAGTTCATGTATTTTATAGAACTCCTTTTGTGGATAGTGTAGAACCATCTTTATTTTCAGTAATGGCAATCTTTAAGGCGTGAGCAACTGCTTTAAATAGAGCCTCACACTTATGATGGTCGTTTTTACCGTATAGCATATTCAAATGTAGAGTTATTCCTGCATTGAATGAAAAAGCTCTAAAGAACTCCTCAGTAAGACAAGCATCAAACTCGCCAATCATTTGATTAGTAAAATCGCCTAAAAATACCAAGTAAGGTCTATTAGATATATCTAGTGAACAGAATGACAAAGCCTCGTCCATTGGAATGTATGCACTGCCATATCTAGCAATACCCGATTTATTTCCTAATGCTTGATTCAATGCTTGTCCTAAGACTATTCCAGTATCCTCCACGGTATGATGTCCGTCAACGTGTAAATCACCATGACAATGGATATCCATACTAATTCCACTATGCTTAGATAGTGCTGTAAGCATATGGTCAAAGAAACCTATTCCAGTAGATATATTTGAAATACCTTTATTATCCAATGTAATAGTAACTTCTATTTGAGTTTCTTTGGTATTTCTTTTAACTGTTGCAGTTCTAAACATAATATTAACCCTCCTAATTTAGTTTATGTATGAGTAAAGCACTCACAAAAGATATCATACAAATAAAATAGTTAGAATAATTATCATTAAAATGTTTCAAAAGAGTTTCAAACTCTGCATGATGTTCCTTGTAGAAATCCAATACTTTCAACATCAATTTGCTACCATTTCTAAGACCTTTTTCGCCATTAGTGTCAGCACTCATAAGGTTGTGATATATCATATTCATACCATTGTAGTTGCGATAGTTCTCTCCCTTTTCGATACCTAACATATCAGCACGTTTATTTAAGGCAATTGATAAATCTTCTAAATCTTCTTTTAGAGTTCTAGTATTAGTACCGTTTTTGTGTCGCATATAGATATCTACCATAGCGACCATTTCTTCAAAATCCCAAGTTTTGTTGCGTTTCATAATTATTAACTATAGTTTAGATATAATTTCTTCAAGAACCTTTAGAACTTCTGCATTTTCATACTTAGTGCCAGTATTAATTCTAAGATATCCTTTAAAGCGTCTAATAGCTATGGAGTGTTCAAACATCTTGTTAAAGATAACCTCATCATAAGGAGTTTTAATAAATACAAAGTTTGTAACTGATGGATATACCTCTTCTAAAACATCTGGGTACTTTTCTTGTAACTTTAAGATATCATTTTTAAACTCTTTAATGTTTTCTATAATTTGATTAGTATGAATATCCACGTAGAACTTATTGGATAGTACTGTAGTAACTATCGCTTGTGATACGCTATCGGTATTATATGGAGATTTAACACTCTTTAGAGCATTAGTAATCTTTTCACTAGCTATAGCGAAACCCATTCTAATGGAAGCCAATCCTAACGCTTTGGAGCAAGTTTTTAATATTATGCAGTTATCATAATTTTGAATTTCTCCCAACATGGATTGATTTTTCCAAAAGTCCATATAAGCCTCATCTAAGATTACTAAACAATCTGGTAAAGATTTCAAAATCTTTCTAACTTCAACCTTATCCAAGCCTAAAGAAGTTGGGTTGCATGGGTTAGAGAATATCAAAGCCCTAGCATTTTTATCCAAGCAGAATTGAATTAATTTATCTACATTTATGGTAAGATTTTCTTCTTTTTGAAAGACTTCAACATTAGTTTCATATAGACTACTGTAGAAAGCATACATTGAAAAATCGTTTGATAGGGTAACGATAGTATCATTAGTTTCAAGGAAACAGCTTTCAATAATAGATATCAACTCATCTGAGCCGTTACCTGCAGTAATCAAGTTTTCGTTTAAGCCATAAAGATTAGCAAACGCCTTGATAGGTTCTTTTGCAGACCAATCTGGATATCTATTAAAAGCGACCTTAGATACTGCTTTAGATACTTCTTGTAACATAGTTTCATCAAGATTAAAACAACTTTCATTAGCATCTAAACGGATTTTATAATCTCCCTCAATAGCCTTGTAAGGCTCTAAGTTTGATATTTTTTTATTTAGCTCATACATTTTTTGGTAATACTCCTTATATAAAATTTTCATCTATAAACTTAATATAATCTTTTTTAATGACATCATCTTTATGATTTATATACCAATCAAAAGATTGTTTTAAGCCATCTTTTATATTAATAGTATTAGATAGTATTTCATTTTGCTTAGAAACATCTAAGATATATTTATAATCATAAAAGCTAAAATAATCTCTTTGATTATCATGATTATTTATATATACTTTTTCAAGTTTAGAACCTACTACTTGATAACATATTTCAACGAATGTATTAATATCAATTATATCATTATTGCCAACATTCAAAATATGTTCTTTTGGAGTTTTTTCTAAAATAATTTC
The DNA here is from genome assembly GCA_018376535.1 of Ruminococcus sp. Taxonomy (GTDB): domain Bacteria; phylum Bacillota; class Clostridia; order Oscillospirales; family Ruminococcaceae; genus UBA5884. Next base: position 41,641 of record JAHABC010000004.1, on the reverse strand, counting down.
AATAATCTTACATAAATCTTCCACATGAAAAAATTGCAACTTCATAGAACCATCTTTTGGAATGTAAAACTTTCTATTTAGCAAAGCACAATCGAAAACGAAAGGTTCTCTATAAACATTTTGCATAGGTCCATATAAATATGGAGGTCTTAAAATATAAGCATCTGGATATTTGCTTAATAGATATTGTTCAGCTTGTACTTTATTAAAGCCATAATCACCCCATATAGAATTTTTTCCAATTGGCTGATTTTCCTTAAATGGCTGAACATTAGTTTCAGGATATACTGATGACGAACTTATAAAAACATACTTTTCAACTGGATTTAATCCACTAAGTAGATTTTCAATATCCATTTTATTATATCCACAAACATCTACTACTGCATCGAAACTATAAGATTTTAGAGTATCTTTTAGACTGTTTCTATCTGCACATATTAGATTAACTCCATCTACTTGAGATTTAGTATTTCGATTTAAAACATACACTTCATAATTTTTATTTACAAAGTACGATGCAACAAATCTACTAACAAATACAGTTCCACCTGTAACCAAAATCTTCATTATTGTTAATCACTTCCTTTTATTTTTATATAAAACTAGCTATTCATTATTTTTTAAATATTAATCCTATAGCTATAAAGAATATACTTATTAGTATATCTATACTGTATATAAGTTGGGCAACACTTTTTAGATATTCAATAGTATACTCTTTTAAGACTTGCATAGTACAGATTAATCTTCAAAGCGAACTGCTATTGCATTAGCGTGAGCAGTCAAGCCTTCACGATTTGCTATTAATATGATATCATCTTTAGCATCTTTAAGAGCGTCCTCTGTATAGTAGATGTAACTTGAACGTTTATAGAAACTCTTAACACTTAATGGAGAGAAAAATCTAGCAGTACCACTAGTTGGTAAAACGTGGTTAGGACCAGCATAATAATCTCCAAGAGGTTCGGAAGCGTATTGACCTAAGAATACAGAACCTGCATTATCTAACTTGCCTATGTATTCAAGAGGATTTTCCATTAAGACTTCCAAGTGTTCAGGAGCAATCATGTTAGCTAGTTCGATAGCTTTTTCTTTAGTATCGCAGATTAAAGCCACTCCATAGTTTTCAATAGAAGTTGCTATGATTTCTTTTCTTGAAAGGTATTCCATTTGACGTTGAATTTCAGCATCAACCTTATCTACTAAATCTTCACAAGTGGTAACAAGTATAGCAGATGCCATCTTATCGTGTTCAGCTTGTGACATCAAGTCTGCACCAACATACTTTGGATTTGCTGAGCTATCTGCCATAACTAGAACTTCACTAGGGCCAGCAATCATATCGATATCCACTTGACCATATAGAAGTTTTTTCGCAGTAGCTACGAATATATTACCAGGACCAACAATCTTATCCACTCTAGGAATTTGTTCAGTACCGAAAGCTAATCCACTGATAGCTTGAGCACCACCACACATAAAGATTCTATCCACACCACATAGAGCAGCAGCGACTAATATATCCTTATTAGGAGTACCATCTTTAAGTGGAGGAGTAACCATAATTATTTCTTTAACACCAGCAATCTTAGCGGGAACGGCGTTCATAAGTACGCTAGATGGATATGCAGCAGTACCCCCTGGAACGTATAGACCTACACGTTCAAGACCTCTAACTCTTTGACCTAATATGACGCCGTTATCTTTTGGATTGATATAACTTTGTTCAACTTGTCTTTGGTGGAAATCTCTAATATTTTCGATAGCGTTCAAAAGAGCATTTACGAAATCTTGGTCAGCCTCAGTAAGAGCGTCATTAATAACATCTCTAGGAACTTCATAGTATTTAGGAAGTTTACCATCGAACTTTAGAGTATAATCATTGATAGCCTTGTCACCGTTATTACGAACGTTTTCAATGATATCATTTACTATTTCAGTAATTTTTTTATCGGTTTCGCCGTTTCTTTTTTGAAGTTGTTTCATAAACTCATATTCAGCAGAGCCATTGGCATATATTCTTTTTAACATAATAACATTATCCTTTCAATAGAATTATAGTTTACTTTCAATTAAATCGATAAGACTTTCAATCTCATTTTGACGAAGTTTCAAAGATACGGTATTAGCGATTAATCTAGCAGATATTGGAGCAACATCTTCATACACTTCAAGACCGTTTTCTTTTAGAGTAGTACCAGTTTCAACGATATCTACAATACCATTAGCAAGGTCTAGTAGTGGAGCAAGTTCAACAGAACCCTCAATCTTAACGATATCAATGTCCATGCCTTTGCCCTCAAAGAAGTTTCTAGTAACGTTTGGATACTTAGTAGCTACAGTTTTAACACCAAAACCCTCATAGAAATCCACGCCTTTTTTACCAGCAAGGGCAAATTTGCAACGTCCGAAACCTAAGTCCACGAGTTCGTAAAATCTGCCATTACTTTCCATGATGGTATCTTTACCTACAACACCTAAGTCACAAACGCCTCTGTCGACATAGGTAATTACGTCCATAGCCTTAGCAAGAACGACTTCCAAATTAGCATCTGGAATAGGTAAGATTAACTTTCTACCCTTTTCACGAACGGCAGTACAATCGAAACCTAACTTTTCCAACAAACCTATAGTATCCTTTTCCAATCTGCCCTTAGTAAGAGCAATTCTTAATGGTTTAGACATATTATTGAACCTCCGTAACATCTTCATTGATAATCATAATTTTAGGAATTTTCTTTTCACAAGCGTATTCACGAACGCTTTCAAGGTCATCAATGAAAGAGTTTTCAACGTTAAGACCTTGTTTTCTCATATCTTGAGCGACTTTCATAGCTTTCATTTCAAAGCCACTTTCAGCAAAGATAATAACATCTACAGGAGTATTTGTAACAGACTTCTTTTTAGCAATCATTTGAGATATAGCATCTACATTTACAGCAAAACCAGTAGCAGGGACATCGTAGCCAAATTCGGATATAAGTTTATCGTATCTACCACCAGATAGAACCTCATCACCACAACCCTCAACATAGCCTTTAATTATAACGCCAGTATAGTAATCTGCACGATTTACCATACCTAAATCTATGCTAACGTGAGCATCTGGATATAGTTGCTTAATATTTTCATATACAGCCTTTAAATCTGTAAGGTACATATCTATTTGTTTGTTAGTAAATAGGTTAGATGCCTTATCTAAAACGTCAGCATTACCGAACAATCTAGGAAGTTTTTTCAAAGATTTAGTAATTTTACTATCACCAATAGTATCAAGTAGGTCGTTAAGTGCAGGATAGTTTTTCTGTTCAATTAGATAACGAATATTTTCTTTCATATCATCAGATACGTTAAGTTCAGCTACTAACTCTTTAAAGATACCACTATCACCTATTTCAAGTGAATAACTTCCATCACTGCAAGTATCTAGGACATCTATAGCCATGCCGATAACTTCAAGGTCGGACATATTAGACGATGAACCAATTAACTCAATACCTGCTTGAACCACTTGGTCGCTTCTACCCCTAAGTTGAGGACTAATATTATATACACATTGATTATAATACAATCTTAAAGGAAGAATAGCGTCTTTTAATCTAGTAGCGACGACTCTAGCTATAGGCATAGTGCTATCAGGACGTAGAACTAAAAGTCTGCCCTTGTTATCCACAAGTTTGTACATATTTTCTTGAGGAAAGTGCCTTGAATTTAGATTAAAAACATCAAAGAACTCTAACCCTGGAGTAATTATTTCAGTATATCCACGTTGTTTAAAAATTTTATGGATATTATCTTCTACATTACGTCTAGCGACGCACTCGTTAAAAAGGAGGTCTTTAGTACCTTCTGGAGTAATAGTATCGTAATTTTTCATTAAAAAAATCCTTTCCGTATAAATAATGGTCAAAAACCATGATATAATTAAAGATAATAAGTAACGCTTTAGTGTGCTACCATGATACTATGATATCACACTATTAGCAAAAAGTCAAGACAAAATATTCTAAAATAGAGATAGTTGGTCAGATTTAGGTATATTTCCCAAAGCACCTATACTATCAAGGGTATCTATTGTAGATTTCGTTATACCACCACGTTTTTCAAGTTCTTCAATAGACATGAAATCTCCTTGATGTACAGAGTTATATATACTTTCGGCAACGTTTTCGCCTATGCCATTTATAGCTGAAAAAGGTATTCTAATCTTACCATCTTCTATAACGTACTTATGTGAATGAGATTTCATTAAATCCACTGGCAAGAACTCAATACCACGAGCCATCATTTCATCTACTTGCATTAGAATATCAATAGAACCAGTATCTTTAGCAGTTTTTTCATTACCTTTACTTCTAAGTTCCTCTAGTTTGGATTTTACAAATTCATGACCTTTCATAACCACTTCGGCGTCTAAATCTTTGCCACGAACCGTAAACATGGTAGCATAGAACTCTTTTGGATAGTAAATCTTATACCAACCCAACTTTACTGCCGATATTACATACGCAGCAGCATGAGCCTTTGGAAACATATACTTAATCTTTAAGCAACTATCTATGTACCATTGAGGAACGTTATGGTCTAACATAGTCTGTTTCATCTCATCGGTTAGAAGTTTAGGAGCATTACCTTTACGAGTAATTTCCATAATCTTAAAAGATAGGTTCGGTTCTACACCATGATATATTAAATAAGTCATAATACTATCACGAGTACCTATAACTTCACTGATAGTACATACATTTTCTTTAATTAAATCTTGAGCGTTATTGTTCCAAACGTCTGTACCGTGAGAAAGTCCAGAAATTTGAAGTAAATCGCTAAAGTTTTTAGGTTGAGCATCTATAAGCATCTGACGTACAAAGTTAGTACCCATTTCTGGAAGTGCTAACGTACCAGTGCGAACGCCACCAATATCATCAGGAGTAATTCCCAAAGGTTCAGGCGATGTAAATAGTTTGTACACTTGTTCATCACTGGTAGGAACATCTTTAATTTTAACGCCAGTCATATCTTCAAGATGTTTATATAGCGTAGGCACATCGTGACCGAGTTCGTCTAACTTTAAGATGGTATCATGTAGCGAGTTAAAGTCAAAGTGAGTGGTAATAATTTCGGAATTACTATCATCGGCAGGGTGTTGAACTGGTGTGAAGTCATATACATCATAATCCGATGGTACTACGACCATACCTCCAGGGTGTTGACCAGTGGTTCTTTTTACTCCAGTACAACCTTGAGCCAAACGATTCATTTCGGCTTGACATAGAGTAACACCTTTATCTTCAGTGTAGCCTTTAACGTATCCATAGGCAGTCTTTTCTGCTACCGTGGATATAGTTCCTGCTTTAAACACATGGTCTTTACCAAAGAGTTCTTCCGTGTATCTATGAGCGTAAAACTGATACTCTCCCGAAAAGTTTAAATCTATATCAGGGGCTTTGTCGCCGTTGAACCCTAAAAAAGTTTCAAATGGGATATCGTGACCATCTCTACGATAGTCCGTGTTACACTTTGGACACTTCTTAGGAGGTAAATCGAAACCAGAACCAAAAGAACCATCTATAATAAATTCGCTATTTTTACAGTTAGGACAAACATAGTGCGGAACTAACGCATTTACTTCCGATATACCAGCCATATTGGCTACAAATGATGAACCTACTGAACCTCTTGAACCTACTAAGTATCCATGTTCTTCGGAGTTGTATACCAACTTTTGAGCTATCATATATAGTACTGCGAAACCGTTATTAATAATAGATGTCAACTCTCTATCAAGACGTTTTTCAACTATTTCTGGAAGTGGGTCACCATAGATACTCTTAGCTCTTTCCATAGTAATGCGTTTTAAATCATTATTAGCATTAGGCATACTAGGAGTAAACGTTCCATTTGGAATAGGATATATACGTTCAATAGTATCGGCGATTAAGTTAGTATTAGTAACTACTATTTCCATAGCCTTATCCTTGCCAAGATATTCAAACTCTTGAAGCATTTCGTCAGTAGTTCTAAAGTATAGAGGTGGTTGGTTATCGCAACTTTTAAACTTTAGATTATGTTGTAATATTGCTCTGTAGACAGCATCTTTAGGGTCTATAAAATGGACATCGCAAGTTGCTACTACTGGAATATTCAACTCATCTCCCAAATCTACGATAGTCTTGTTTAACCTCTTTAAATCTTCCTCATTAGATACGTTTCCATCATCTATTAAAAATTGATTGTTTCCAATAGGTTGAATTTCCAAATAGTCGTAAAATTCAGCTAGATGTACTAACTTTTCATGAGATTTTCCTTCTAATACAGCATTAAAGAGTTCTCCAGCCTCACAAGCACTTCCGAATATTAAACCCTCACGGAGTTCCATCAACTTAGATTTAGGCATTATAGGTTTTTTATAGAAGTAATCCAAATTGGACAACGATACCAACCTATAAAGATTTTTCAAGCCAGTATTATTCTTAACTAATATAATTTGATGATATATAGGTTTTTTCTTTATAGGCATATTCTTTTCAAGTTTAGACAAATCACCCAAAGTAGATATACCATCTTGTTTAGTAGCCAACTTAATGAGTTCCATGTACACTTTGGATAGTATATACGCATCGTCTGAGGCTCGGTGGTGATTAAACTTTCCTAACTTAAAGTACTTTACCAGATAGTTTAACTTATATCTTGATATATCGGTTACTATAGATTGTGCTAATACTAAAGTATCGATATAAGTATACTCTTTTGATAGACCTACTCTTTTACAAGAATTGTCAATCATAGTAGTATCAAAAGATGCATTATGGGCAATAAGTACAGGATTTTCTCCACAAAACTCGAAGAACTTTTCTAAAGCCTCTTTAGTTTTAGGAGCATCTTTAACCATATCGTCGGTAATGCTAGTAAGTTCGGTAATTTTACTAGGGATATTTCTTTCAGGATTTACAAAAATATCGAACTTATCCACAACTTGCATATTTTTTAATTTTACTGCACCTATTTCAATCAATCTATCTTCCAAGAAGTTCAAGCCAGTAGTTTCGACATCGAAAATTATAACTTCGTCGTCGAAATTTCTGTTATCGTTCTTACTGATGATAATTAAGGAGTCCAAATCGTTTACCACATAGGCTTCGCAACCGTAGATTATCTTAAAATCATCGGTTTTAAGTTTACGCAGAGTGGTCATAGCCTCTGGGAAAGATTGTACGTTTCCATGGTCGGTAATGGCTATAGCCTTGTGTCCCCATTCGAAAGCTCTTTTTACCAATTCCGATGCTGGAGTTAATGCGTCCATAGATGACATAATAGTATGATTATGCAACTCTACACGTTTAACAGAAGATGTATCTACACGTTGCTTCTTTTCGGTAATAGATATATTTCTAGGAGTTAATATATAACATTTAGAATAAGTATCGTATTTAATTTTACCACTGATTAATATAGTAATTCCAATTTTAACTTGTTTTACCATATCGATATCGATGCTACCTTTATTGATAAACTTTTTACAACTTATGCTATTAGTATAATCTGTAACGTCGAAAGTGAATATTGTAGAACCGTTCTTAGTTTCGGTGACTTCGGTACTAATAACGTCGCCACAAACTATAATATTTTCATCTATATGAGTATAAGCCTCATTCATAGATATAGGTCTACCAGATATCTTTTTGCCAAACAAAGACGAACTATTACTATTGTTATAATCTAAATGATATTCCACATTACTTTGAATACTTTCAACCTTAACAGGTGGTTGTTCCGAACTAATTTGCTGTTGATATTCTTGAGAAGTTTGTAACATTCTAGCATCAACGTCTTTTTGATACTGTTCATATTCTTGTTGGTTAAAATCATCTAATAGATTAACTTTAAAATCGATATTAAACTCACTCTTAATAAGTTTAGATAGCTTTTCTTGAAACTTTTCACGTTGCAAGAAATCCAAACCACCACGTTTAAGTTTAATAGTCAATTGATTATCATTCTGTAAGATATCACAACCGTTACAATATCCGTTGATAGTTCTAACTTGCATACGCAACTTATTAATAAGTTCGTGACAATATTCTATGGTAAAAGTATCTGTAGGATATTTACAATCTAGCCAAAAAAGATTAGTATTCTTATAGGTGGTACAAAATAGCATAGTAAGATGTTCAATGGATTTACATGGTATTGGTTTTAAGAATTTTGCATGAATTATCAAAGTAGTATAATCATGATTATACTCAAAGTTTAAGATATCTCCACTAGCTATATCATTTGGGAGTTGCCACTCCTTAAAGAAATCACCTATTTTCAAAAGCAAATCACTCCTTAAATAAAATGGTATTAATAGATAATATACATTAGCTATCCATATACTATTATAGATTTTTTTTAAAAATTTTGCAACCCATTATATAAAGATGGTATTTTTTTATCCCAAGATACTATAACTTTTCTATCTCCTCTAGTAGTACTGGAATAATCTCATCTTCGGAAACTTTTTTTACAATTTCGCCCTTTTTGAATATAACCGCTGAACCATCTCCCCCAGCAACTCCGATATCGGCTTCCTTGCCCTCTCCGATACCATTTACTACACAACCCATAATAGCTACTTTGATATCTTTATCAACACCTTTAAGAGCGTTTTCCACTTTGTTAGCTAAACCTATTAAATCTATTCTAGTTCTGCCACAAGTTGGACATGATACAAATTGAATACCTTTTCTCATATCTATAGCTTTTAAGATATCGATACCTGCATACACTTCCTTAACTGGATTGTCTGTCAAAGATACTCTAATAGTTTCGCCGATACCATCTACCAATAAAGAACCTATTCCAATAGAAGATTTAATTAAACCCATACGTTCAGTACCAGCCTCGGTAACTCCAAGATGTAGTGGATAGTCACACTTTTGAGCCATCAAGCGATATGCTTTAATCATGGTATCTACAGTAGATGACTTTATAGATATAACTATATCGTTAAAGTCGAAATACTCCAACATCTTAACATGATTTAAAGCACTTTCTACTAGAGCCTCTGGTGTTGGTGAGCCATACTTAGCTAAGATATTCTTTTCTACAGAACCAGAGTTCACACCAATTCTAATAGGAACGTTTCTAGTCTTACAAGCCGATACTACTTGTTTAACCTTATCCATATCGCCGATATTACCAGGGTTAATTCTAACCTTATCTATGCCCATTGCAACGCTTTCGATAGCCAATCTGTAATCAAAATGAATGTCTGCTACAAGTGGAATAGAAATCTTATCTTTAATAGCTGGAATTAACTTCAAAGCATCTTTATTTGGAATAGATGCTCTAACTATTTCACAACCAGCTTTCTCTAATTCTATCGCTTGTTTAACGCTACCCTCAATATCATCGGAGCGTTTATTTAACATGGATTGTATATATATATGTTTTCCATCTAAGATACAGTTTCCTATAGTAACCGATTTAACTTTTCTCATAGTAAAAAATCCTTTCTAAAAAAGTAGTATAAACTATTACTAACATATAATAGATATTATTATACATTAGTAATAATTCATAAGTTCGGAACGGTTTTAAAGCCGTTCCGATATGATGTGTTATAACCTATGAATATCTTGAATAGTAACGAATACCATCAAAGCAAAGAATAGCATCAAGCCTATAGCATGAATTAAACCTTCTTTTTCTCTTGGAATAGGTTTCTTTCTAATAGCCTCGATTATTAAGAAGAATATTCTACCACCATCAAGAGCAGGTAGTGGAAGTAGGTTGAATATTCCAACGTTGATAGTTAAGAAAGTACTCAAACTTATAACAGAAGTCCAACTAACTGCCGATGCTTGACTAATAGCTGTAACTACTCCAACTGGACCAGATAAATCTTCAACACCATACTTACCAGTAACAAGGTCTATTAAAGATATCCAAATTAAACGCCCCGTGGATATAGTACTTCTAAATGAATAACTTAGCACACTAATAGGATTTTTAGGAACAGCTTCTACATAGAAATCAAAGCGACTTTCAGCAGTTTTAACCTCTTCCGAACCGTTGTAAGTATCATCTACAGTAACATAAGAGTTAGTATCCTTATCCACATAGTACTTATACTGATAGTAAAACTTAACATCATTAAGAGTAACTTTTTTACCATCTCTTTTAACCACAAGAGTGAAATCATTATCAGCCGTATTACTGATTTTATAACTAAGGTCAGTATCAGTGAAAACGTGCATACCATTAATAGATACTATTTTGTCACCCTCTTTAAGACCACTAGCTTGTGATGATGCCGTATCACTACGGAACTCTTTAACCGTACAAGATGGAATTTTATCTACTACAGTAGTAGTTACTATTAGTAAGATAAAGCCTAATATTATGTTCATGGTAGCACCTGCGACCAACACGGCAAATCTTTTTGGAATGGATTTGTTATTAAAAGCATGAGTATCGTCGCTAGTTTCGTCTTCGCCCTCCATAGCACAGAAGCCACCCACTGGAAGAAGTCTAATAGAGTATTCCGTTTCGCCCTTTTGATGTTTTAAAATAACAGGTCCCATACCTATAGCGAACTTATTCACTCTAATTCCGCATAGTTTAGCAACGGCAAAGTGACCAAACTCATGGACGGTAACTATAATACCAAATATAAGTATAGCTATTAATATACTAACAATATTCATATAAAACCTCCTTAAAACTGATATCTACACATAAGCAATATTATAACATATTATGAATTAATTCTGTAGCATATTCTCTAGCAGATTTATCTGCTCTAACGATGTCGCCATAGCCAGTAGGTTGTTTAAAGTCGAAGTGTTTTAGAGTTTGCTTAACCACCTCAGCAATTTGAAGGAATTTTATATCGCCATGCAAGAAACTATATACTGCAACCTCATTAGATGCATTCGCAATACATGGATACAATCCACCAACAGTGATAGCCTCTATACACGCTGATAGACATTCAAAGGTATCATAATCAGGTTTTTCAAAGGTTAGAGTTCCAAAGTCGGTTAAAGATAGTCTTTTAGTAGGGCAATCCACACGGTTAGGATACAGTAACGCATATTGAATAGGTATCTTCATATCTGGAAAACCCAGTTGACCTATTACCGAATAGTCTTTATACTCAACGGCTGAATGTAACACACTCTGTCGATGGACTACTATTTCAATTTGAGATGGTTCTAAATCGAATAGCCATTTAGCCTCAATAAATTCTAAACCTTTGTTCATGAGGGTAGCACTATCAATAGTAATCTTGTTACCCATGCTCCAATTTGGGTGATTTAACGCTTGTGATACCGTTACATTCTGTAAATCTTGTTTAGTCTTATTAAAGAAAGGACCTCCAGAGGCAGTAAGTATAACCTTATTAAGCTGACTTCTTTTGTTACCTTGCAAACATTGAAATATTGCTGAATGTTCGCTATCTACAGGATATATAGTAACGTTTTTACGTTTACAAGCGTCCATGACTATCTTTCCACCAGCTACAAGAGTTTCTTTGTTAGCTAAAGCTATTGGAGTTCCTACTGCTATAGCCGATAGTGTAGGAAGTAATCCAACCATACCCACTACAGAGTTAAGCATAATTTCAGCAGATTTATCTACAGCGATTTCACAAAGACCGTCCATACCTGATAGAACTTTAGTATTAGTATCAGCTAGATTAAATTTTAAATCTTTGTACAAAGAGTCATCATATACGCAAACCATCTTAGGTTTAAACTCTCTTACTTGACTTTCTAACATCTTGATATTTTTATTTACGGCTAAAGCAGTAACCTTTAAGTTATGTTTTCTAGCGACTTCTAACGCTTGAGTTCCTATTGACCCAGTTGAACCCAATAAAGAAAAACTTTCCAAAATAAAATCCCACCTTTTTGATAAAAAAGGAGCTAAAAAAGTTTTTTCAGCTCCTTTTGAATTACTATATTCATATTGATTAGTAAAAAAACTATCTACTAAATATACCAATGTAGTTAAGATACAAAAATACAAAAGGCACTACAAAGAGTACGCTATCGAAACGGTCAAGAATACCACCATGACCTGGCATAATCTTACCAAAATCCTTTATATTGCATTGTCTTTTAATCAAAGATGCAGTTAAATCACCGACAGTACCAATAGCACCAGTAATAATTCCCATAATAAATGTAGATACATAGTTTACAGTTAAATCTGTAGGTGCAAAGAACTTACTATATACTAATACGAACACACATAATAGTATTCCATTACTAATCAAGCCACCAATAAATCCCTCGACGGTCTTTTTAGGGCTGATTTCAGGACACAACTTATGTTTACCACAAAAAGTACCTACAAAGTACGCTCCCGAATCTGCTAACCAAGCCGAACATAGAGCAATTACCATGTAAATAGTTCCTAATTGAGCATCTAAATTTTTAATGAATATCATACAACACATAGGAAAAGATACAAAACCACAACAACCAATCATAAAAATCAATCTGTCAAGATTAAGTTCCTTGTGTTTAAAAATGTAGGTCGCAAATATTAAGAACACAAATACCATGCATACTGGGAATATTAATTGTAAATATGAAAATTTTTGATATAGCAATATAGGAATCAAAGCCACTAGAGTATAGCACATATATACAAAAGTTTTGTAACGGTCACAACCCTCAGCGTGAAAAAGTTCGTGTAACATACCAACGCATATTAAAGCTATTGCTAAGTTTAGAACTATAGTATCTGAGAAAATCATAACCAAAACGCCTATTACTATGCCAACTCCAGAGGAAATTAATCTAGTTGCCAAACGTTAAACACCTCCAAAGCGTCTACTTCTTTTAGAAAATTCTAATATAGCGTTGTCCAGTTCAGACCTATTAAAGTCTGGCCAAAGAACGTCTGTAAAATAGAACTCAGCATAAGCACACTGCCAAAGTAGAAAGTTAGAAATTCTATATTCACCACTAGTACGAACTAGCAAGTCTACAGATGGAGCGTGTAGAGTATACAACTCTTTTTGGAAGGTATTCTCATCTATATCATCAATAGAGAGTTCGCCACTTTGAACCTTAGTACATATACCCTTACAAGCATGAACTATATCATCACGACCACCATAGTTTATAGCTAAAAGAACGGTCATCTTGTCGAAGTGTTTAGAATCTTCTTCAAGAGCAATCATTTCTTTGCGAATATCGGGAGTAAACATAGCCTTATCGCCCAAGAAGATAAATCTAATTTCATGTTTAAAATAGTTTCTAGCATCGGCTATATACTGTTTAAAAAGGAGCATAATAGCATTAACTTCCTCTTTAGGACGTTTCCAATTTTCAGTAGAAAAGGCATAAAAAGATACATATTTAATGCCTAACTCTCTGCAATAGGTAACAATATCCTTAAAAGTTTTACCACCCTCGGTATGACCCAAAGAACGAGGCAACATTCTTTTTTTAGCCCATCTGCCATTTCCGTCCATAATAAACGCAATATGTGTAGGTAATACAGAGATTGCGACATCATTTTTAGCTTTATTTTTAACTATCGCCATACTAAAGCCTTTCTTTATAGATTAAAATAGTTATATGGGGGTTGTATCAATGCGATGTATAACAAACTCCCCATAATAATTTTACAGATGTTATATGCTCATAACTTCCTTTTCTTTAGCAGATACCATACTATCTATATCAGAACAATAGTTATCAGTAAGTTTTTGGATATCCTTTTCAGCAGTCTTAACGTCATCTTCAGTTATAAGGTTGTCTTTCTTCATCTTTTTAACCTTGTCAAGAGCGTCACGTCTAGCGTTTCTAATAGTAACCTTAGCCTCTTCGCCGTACTTTTTGATATCCTTGCAAAGTTCTTTACGTTTTTCCTCGGTAAGTTGAGGGAACACTAAACGAATAACAGAACCATCATTAGTAGGGTTAATGCCGATATCAGATTTTTGAATAGCCTTTTCGATAGTATGTAGTACAGACTTATCAAAAGGAGTGATACATAAAATTCTAGCCTCTGCAACAGATACAGATGCAAGTTGATTTACTGGCATAGATGCACCATAATAGTCTACAAAAACCTTATTTAAAACAGCAGGATTTGCTCTACCAGCCTTAATCTCTTTAAATTCCTTATCAAGACTGTTAATAGTTTTTTCCATCTTTTCCTTAGCGATATTAATTTGTTCTTTCATTAAATTAATCCTCCTTAACGATTGTGCCTATATTCTTATCGAATATAGCATTATAGATATTTTCTGGATTACTCATATCGAATACGAGTATAGGTAAGTTTTGCTCACGACAAAGAGTTGCAGCAGTAGTATCCATAACAGCAAGTTTTTTTTCTATAACTTCGCTAAAAGTTAGTTGATTGTACTTAATAGCATCGGAATACTTATTAGGGTCTTTATCATACACACCGTCTACCATAGTAGCCTTAAAGAATATATCGGCTTCAATTTCTATGCCTCTAATAGCAGCAGCGGTATCTGTAGAGAAAAACGGATTTCCAGAACCACATACAAATATTACTACCTTACCTTCTTCAAGATGACTTACAGCCTTTTCCTTAGTATAATATTCAGCGACCTTTTCCATAGGGAAAGCCGATTGAACTCTACATCTTAGACCTGCACGTTTTAGAGCATCAGATAGTACTAAGCCGTTCATAGCAGTAGCTAACATACCAACATTATCGGCGATAGCTCTGTCCATATTTTCACTAGAACGACCACGCCAAAAGTTTCCACCACCGACAACTATAGCAATTTGAACTCCTGCATCGGAGCATTTTTTTACGGTATTAGCAATACTTTCAAGAACGCTATTATCAAAACCAGACTTTTTTGAACCTGCTAAAGCCTCGCCACTAATCTTTAGCAAAATTCTTTTGTAATTAGGTTCCAAAGAAAACACCTCACAATAATAATTTATACAATTAATATTGTACACTAAAAATGATAAATTGTAAAGTATATTTTTGCTATAAATAAAAAATATTTTAAAACACAAAAGGCACTAGAGATATACTCAGTGCCTTTTAAAGATATCAAAAGTAAAATAGATTACTTAATCATGCTATTAACTTCATCAGCGAAGTTATCTTCTTTCTTTTGAATACCTTCGCCTCTTTCGTAACGAACGAAATCAGCAACAGTGATAGTAGTACCTAGTTCTTTAGCAACGCTTTCAACGTACTTACCAACAGTCATCTTATCGTCCTTAACGAAAGCTTGTTCTAACAAGCAGTTTTCAGTGTAGTACTTGCTGATTTTACCTTCAACGATTTTAATTTTAACTTGTTCAGGTTTGTTAGCCATCTTAGGGTCTTCAGCCATTTGAGATAGCATAATCTTCTTTTCTTCTTCGATAGCAGAAGCAGGAACGCTTTCCTTATTTAGATAAGGTGGGTTCATAGAAGTAATTTGCATACAAACGTCCTTACCACAAGCGATTAGCTTTTCATCGGAAGGGTTAGCATCAGTATCAAGTTTAACCATAACTGCGAATTGACCTTCACCATGAACATAAGATACTAAAGTACCTTCCATTCTTACGAAACGTCTAATTTGCATATTTTCACGAATCTTAAGGAATAGTTCGTCATAAACTTCCTTAACAGTCTTATCAGAACCAGCCATAGTAGTGTTGTTTAGAGTTTCAACATCTGCAGGGTTAGTAGCGATTATAGTCTTAGCAACATCATTAACGAAAGCCTTAAACTCTTCATTTTTAGCAACGAAGTCAGTTTCAGAGTTTACTTCAAGAACTACACCAACATTACCATCAACAACGGCAGTAACTATACCTTCAGCGGCAACTCTACCAGACTTCTTAGCTTGAGTAGCTAAACCTTTTTCTCTTAAAATCTTTATAGCTTCTTCAACATCACCATTAGTTTCAGTTAAAGCTCTTTTACAATCCATGATACCTACGCCTGTTCTTTCTTTAAGAGCAGTAACGTCTTTAGCAGTAAAATTAGGCATTTTAAAATCCTCCTATACGATATATTTATATTTAAATATCGGAACGACTATAAAGCCGTTCCTATTAAGATATCAATTATTCAGCAACTTCTTCAGTAGCAGTTTCTTCAACAGCGTCAGCAGTTTCTTGTTGACCTTGTCTACCTTCAATGATAGCATTAGCGATAGTACCAGCGATTAGCTTAACGGCTCTAATAGCGTCATCATTACCAGGGATAACATAATCTACTTCATCTGGGTCGCAGTTAGTATCAACTATTGCAACTATTGGAATATTTAATCTCTTAGCTTCAGCAACAGCGATTTTTTCTTTTCTAGGGTCAACGATAAATAAAGCACCAGGAAGTTCCTTCATGTTCTTAATACCGCCCATGAACTTTTCTAACTTTTCGATTTCAAGTTCTAGCTTAACAACTTCTTTTTTAGGAAGTAGGTCGAAAGTACCTTCTTCTTTCATTTTGTATAGCTTTTCAAGTCTACCAATTCTTTGTTGGATAGTCTTGAAGTTAGTCATCATACCACCAAGCCATCTAGCGTTTACATAGTGAGCATCAGCACGAAGAGCCTCTTCCTTAACGGAATCACCAGCTTGTTTCTTAGTACCTACGAATAGTACACTCTTACCTTCAGCAGAGATGTCACGGATAAACATATAAGCTTCTTCTAGCTTTTTAACAGTCTTTTGTAAGTCAATGATATAAATACCATTTCTTTCAGTAAAGATGTATTGAGCCATTTTTGGGTTCCATCTTCTAGTTTGGTGACCAAAGTGTACACCAGCTTCAAGAAGTTGTTTCATTGATACTACATTTGCCATAGTATTTTCCTCCTAATTTGGTTTAATAAATTTAAAATATAAATTTCCACCGTTCGACTTAACTTATAGCTAAAATCGGAAATAGATAATATATAACCAATCAACCAACTATAAAAGCACGAACGTGCGAACTGCGTTTATAATTATATCATAGATAAGTGCTATTTGTCCATAGACATTTTAGACAACATCAAGTGAAAAATTTGTGTAAAAGTGAGCGTTTTTCACTAGAGTTATCTTCATACACAATATCTTCAACCGATACCAATATAGTTTCCTCGCCTACTAAGTGTATTTGATTACAATTTATAGTTATATCGCTTTGTTTACCTAACATACCAAAAAATCTGTCACGACCGTATATTATAAAAGTCATAACAGAGTTATCATCTGTATTAAAGCGTATATCATCTATAAAACCCAGACGTTCGCCATTGAATATATTTATAACTTCCTTGCTACGCAACTCTTTCAATGTACATTCCAAGAAAGACCACCTCATATCGATATAAATTAAAGGTCATACTACACAAGTATGACCTATTAAGATTATATGTAATGCTATATTTTAATAGAACGTCAACAAAAAGTTATTATTTCTTTTTACCTATAACTTTGCTAACTACCATAGCTATTATTAAACAACCAGCAACTATAGCTAATATTAATATTAAATTTATATTTCTGTTATCGCCTGTGGCTGGTGATGTAACTGCTAACATTGATAGCATATTTAATAAATTTGTCATAACAAAAAATCCCCTTTCCAAAATCGCAACCGATTTTAATATACATATAATATTATAATCAAGCCAGTTTAATATGTCAAGATTTATTACAAAATTTTGTGAAAACTTATACTTCAAAATTGCAAGTTACAACCTTGTAGAAGGTTTCAAAATCCACGGGTTGACGGTGTGCAATTCGATTTCTAGCATGACGTAGAGTTCTAAGCATAGCCCAATCATTAGTATTATTTTTAATTTCGTTAGTACCCTCAAACTTTTTATTACAGATATCTACTAAAGTACCTAGTTCCATATCCATGGGGGTATCTAGGTCAATAGATTGACATTCTTTAACTCTAGCCTTTTGAAAGTTAGCAGATACTATATGATAGTACTTCTTTATAAAGTTCAACCTTTCTTTTTCTATCACTGGAAAAAGAACCTGTTCTTGTGATGACCATAGTATATAGTTAAACTGTCTTTTAGTCATTTGGAAAATTTTAGCTTTATCATTAGTGTACACCATATTACATACGTTTTGAACGGTTCTATCAGGACATCTAATAAGACGATAATAGTTTTCAATCAAAGCGTCGCAGAGTTCTATATCTAAGCAAGATATAGTTGACGATATTTGTGAAACGTACGTTTTAATAGTTTCGGGTTCGTTAAGATTTCTTACTCTATGCATAGCAAACATTAGCACATCATAGTTGAAAATATGGTCTTCCCATGATATAACGTCTGTAAATGGACTGTTTACTGACATTCTATGAATATAACCTATTTCCATACATAGTATATTACTTACATTGTTATAGTTCACTTTTTTACGTTGAAGTTCACAAATAACGTTAATCCAACGATTTTCCAAGCGTTCTGGAACGTTATACAACCAAATAGTTCTGTTATTGAGTATACCAATATCCAAGATATACTCAGTTATTGAACCACTTTCGTTATAGTTAAGTATCTGTTCTTCGGAGGCGTATCTTTTTAGGAGCATCATGCCAAGATTATCTTCTTTAACGTTGGAGCAATCTATTTTGTTAAAACTCATAGTATTTCTATTAGGATTTGCCTTTTTTATGTGTTCCATAAACGTGATATGCCATGGAATTTTTTGTGGTACGAACATAAGTATTGAATCTTTCTTTTCCAATGATTGCGTTATACAGTTTATATATTCCGAAGCTCCAATAACGCCAGTCCACCACATTTCAGCAGAACTTCTCATATTAAGCCATACCTTCCTTTTTTAATATTTTAGAGGAATAGTCAAGCATATCAAAAGCGAACTCTTTGCTACCGAAGTAGTATCTGTAAGCGTTATGAGATAAGAAGTATTCAGTATCATTTAAACTTTTAACTATTCCAACTGCAGATAACTGTTTTATACTATTTATAATATTCAAATTAGAGTTTTCATCAATATCAAAGATATTTAATACTTTGGAAATATTTTCAATACTAAAGGTACAAACATCAGAATTTTCATATAGATAGTACACTATGCCATACAATACTGGAACTATTATACTATCCGATTGTTTGCTATCTATTACACTATTTAAAAATACTGATAATACATCTTTTAAGAAGTTTTCATTGCATAGTGCTGAGTATACTACATCTTGAGTAAGTTCGTAGTTGAAAGTATCGTTGAAGTAGCTAGGGTGGTTAGATATCTCTGCCAATATCTGTTTAGATATTAACTTTACTATCTTAGGATTTCCTAAAGCAAGAGATACTAACATAACTCTAATATCGAAACTGTTTATAGAAACTTTAGATGCATTAAAATAATCTTCAAACATGGTAATAGTTTCATTGAAGTTTAAAGGTTCTAAGATGTTACAAGTTAGTTTTAAATCTGTAGAGTACTCTATAACTTCTTGTAATAGTTCACAAGTTAAGATAAACTTAAATCTATCCTTAAACTGTTGTGATAGTTTTCTAAATCTAATCATAGGAGAGTTATACTTATCCTCTAGGCAAGTTTGAACGAAAGTATCTGCATTATCTACCAATAGATATACTTTCTTGCTAGGGTGTTTATTTATATATCTAGTCATAGAAGTTTCAAAGGTAGCCCAATCGGTAAATGGATTGATTTTTAACTCTAAATCTTTACAAGCAGATACTATCAGTTGTGGAGTATACATATTGTCATTTATGGCATCTATTTTAAGTACAACGTTATCACTTGTAGTAGATAGCGTATCAGCCATAGTATTTACAATGTAAGATTTTCCATAGTAGGCACTTCCCAATAATAGATTACTTCCACCTTGCTTGATATAGTTCTTAATAAAATCGCCTCTAAAGTTTGCAGAGTACGAAATACTTCCCGATACGTTACATAAACTGCATATCTTTAGTGCTAACTTTCGGATATTGCTAGGTATTATAGTTAAGAACATTATAACACATCTATCAGCGATTATAAGTTTATTACCATTGGATATCTTACCCATAACTTCAAGGATATGTTTTCTTTCTAAAGAGTTCAAAGCGTAATCCATGATTATAAGAGTATCTTCTGATATATTTAAGCTATTTAAATTTCTATCAGCTTGAGCGATGTTATATATTCCGTTCAAGAATATAGTATTTTCTGGAATTATATAAGGCTGACTATTATTCTTTTCATAGTTAGATAGAACCATCTTAAAGGTACGATTATCTATTGGTATAGATTTTTCTATGCTAAAACCGATGTTAGTTAATATATCATACACTACGTTGGTAGTTCCTTGACCCTTAGACCAAGAGTCTATTAACTCATCAGATTTAACACAATCATATGAACCAGAAAAACGTTCAAGAACGATAGGTTTAATAGTTCTTTCATAGAACTCATTCATAAATATATATCCATTAGGAGAACTTAATTCATCAGCATAGGTATTTACGAACTCTGTAAACTGTCTAAATATCTCATCATACTGTTGAACACTTGAATTATCGGCAACTTTAGGATATTCCTCATTGTTAAAGTACATACTTATTAAAGTATCTGCCATACCATATAGATTATCTGTAGTATACTTAACTATATCCATATAGTAATCACTGTCATAACCTATAGTGTTTCCTATTTCGTTTATTATGTTACTTCTGATATTGTATTCTTGTTCTGCGGTTTTTAAGGCATATTTTTCAAGATATTCCAAATAAGAGTTATAAAATCCGTAATCGCATAACTGTTGAATTTCCTCTTTAAGAGTATTTTCACAATCTAAGATTTTAAATAGAACTTCATTACCAGATATACTTTGATTTAAGTATAATCTACCTATACGATATCTAAAGTTATTAGATGCACTTTCAATATTGAACTCAAAAGTAGATGTATCATCTAAATAAGGTTGTAAATCCTCAGTGAATAAATCCATATCTTTTAGGTAAGATGTTATTAGTTGTATACTTCCAACGTTGCACTTCTTAGATTGATTTTTTAAAGCATCTTTCCATGAGTTTATATATTTACAATCTTGAATATGTCGTTGAACTCTATCTTGGATAGTAAAATCGGAAATATTGTCAATAGTATCATTGATATATGGAATGTAATCTATATCTAATATAAACTGATTAGTCTTTAAGAAGTCACAATAGTAGTAATTTTTATTAGATATCTTATGGTTAAGACTATCTTTAATATACTCAAAAGTTTTAGCTAAACATATAATACCTACTTTATCCATTTTAGAAACATTATCACTAATAAAGTTTTTATGTAGTACTTCAAGATTTTTACTAATAAAGCCATTTAGAGTATCTTTTAATTTAGCATAACGAGAAATATTGTTTTCATTTACATAGTTTACATCAAAGGCGTTGAACTTTTCTATACATAAGAATAGGAACTTCAATACATGGGTAAATCTATTAGCGAACTTAGTTCTGTAGCCTATATTTATATCGGTATCATTGCGTTTATTGTTTATTAGAAGTTCATGTAGATAGTTATTAATCTTATCAGTTAGGAGCATATCGTTTAATATAGAACCATCTTCATTAGCGAAAGGTTTGCAATATTGTTTTATAGCGTCCATAACCTTAAAGTTACCTAAAGATATCTCTTTAATTAGATAGTAAACATAACCACCACTATAAGAGAACAATCCTTTAGTTACGGCAATCATACCCTTGTGAGTCCAAATGCTTACCGATTGTTCACAATAGCTTAACATCTCTGTAGCTTGTTTTCTTAAAGAATTTGTAATATCGTTCTTTTGATAGAATAGATTAACTCCAAGTAGATAGTCCATATTATAGCCTACTTCTTCAAATACAGATAGCATATCACTTAGACTTTCTATCTTAGATACTATTGAAACGTCTAAATTTTGAATTAAAGAACTCATATAAGACATATAGTTATAACATTTGCTAGACTTATATTTATTTGTAAACATCTCTCTAAACAATGTGGATAGTTGCAACCATGAGTGTAAAGGTTCGATAGTACTATTTAAAAATATATCACCATAGTCACATTTTATATATGGGTCGCCTACTGCTAGACCATACTCATTATACAAAGTTTGCATACTCTTAGATACTTTTGAGTACTCTCTAAATAACATAGATGCACACGCAAAATTTTTAGATATAATATAATCACAAATAGTATTTAAAGCCACTTCTTCATTAAAGCTATCTTGATTATACGTTGGAACGTTAGAATATTTAGTCTTATCAGTAATAGATGCGACTATCTTCTCATATAAACTGATAGTTTCTTCCGTTGGTACTACTTCCTCCGATACTTCTTCAATTGATGGTTCTTCTGTTGGTGCTACTTCCTCCGATACTTCTTCAATTGATGGTTCTTCTGTTGATGCTACTTCCTCCGATACTTCTTCAATTGATGGTTCTTCTGTTGATGCTACTTTCTCTGATACTTCTTCAACCGATGGTTCTTCTGTTGATGCTACTTCCTCTGATACTTCTTCAACCGATGGTTCTTCTGTTGATGCTACTTCCTCTGATACTTCTTCAACCGATGGTTCTTCTGTTGGTGCTACTTCCTCCGATACTTCTTCAACCGATGGTTCTTCTATTGGTGCTACTTCCTCCGATACTTCTTCAACCGATGGTTCTTCTATTGGTGCTACTTCCTCCGATACTTCTTCAATTGATGGTTCTTCCACAGATAAATTAGCATCAGCATCATACTCTAAATTATTTCCAGAGATTATATTATAAAATAGAATAGCTCCAAAATTATTATTTAATATTTCTGCATATTGAGTTAAATCGGTTAGATTTTTGGTTATATAAAGAATAGCAATCTTATAAGGTTCTAACTGTTTTATGATATCGTCTATATTTACGAACTCATTTAGCATAGAATTAATAATATTCTGCAACTTTTCCTTATGGTCCTGAAGTAGACTATCAGTGATTACATTTTTAGAATGTATCTTTAAAAATTCATAGGCATAATATAGTACTTCGTTCAAAATTTTCACTGAATTTTCTTGATGTCTTTCCACATCGCAACTTAAATCTGGTATAGATGTATATTCCATATTAGGTAAAATCTTACTGGATTTTTCCAAACATACCTCTTTAATTAAGGTATAATTTCTAATCAAGTCGATAAGTTGGTCTATTTGAGTTTCTGAAATAAATTCCAAATTAGAACATTTTTCTTGAATTTCACTAATACTAGAGTTTAAAAGTTTAGACTGTTCTGTTAAGGCTTCTAAAGTAGAACTAATATCTTCATAAATACATTTAGGAGCATATTGCATAGTATCCATAAAAAATCACTCACTTTCAATTAATATTTTCGACTAGCTTGTCTTTGTCGATATCTTTTTCAAACAAATCTCTGCGAATAAGTTCAGCAATAGTTAAATAGTACTGTTTTCCCTCCTCAGAAGTTGCACATTCGCTATGATATTTCATAGCATACATAACATATTCTTTTAGAATATTATTAGTTATGTTATATTCAGGACATTCACCGAATGTATCAATAACATCTTTCAAAATTTTACTAAACGATAAATACTCATCTCTTTTACGTTGAGAACTCAAGACTATTTTAGAGTTCAAATAAAAATCAATATCTTTTCTAGCCTGTTTAGGATTTCCGACGAAAAAATTATCTTGAACGTATATACTTTTTATAATATGATTAAGTTCCACATTGTTTATCAACTTTAGAACTTTCTTACTAATAGCCTCTTGATTTAGATTCTTATTTGCGTCATTAGTATACTGTTCAAACTGTTGAGCATTAACCATATCAGAACATTTTAGCAATCCACTTGGATTGAACTTAAACATAGGCATATTTTCGATATCTTCATAAGATTTCTCTTTGCTATTTTTTTTAATGTCCAACTTTATAGTAGGAGGCTCATTGATTTTAGCTGTACCTTTTTTAGCCAAATCTTTCTTTACTTTTCCGCATTGGGTTTGTACATTAGAAAAGAATTTCAGATAATTTTCAGTAACGGCATCATGTTTTTTTATACTAGAGTTTAAATTTAAGCCCATCTTACACATTGAATGAGCTTCTCCAAAGGTTTGGGATTGTAGTAACCTTTGAATATGTAACTTAATCAATTCCATACATTGAATAATAGGTTCATTCCAACGCCAAGACTTCCGTTCATAAGATGCAAGACTACTACATAATAAATTCAAACTTTCGTATATAGAAACATTTCCAGCTTGAGTAAAAATCAACATTCTAGATTTAGCGTAGTATTTAAAGAAATCACTTTCAAAGACATCTTTATCAAAAAATTCTTCTATAATAGAAAGCATTTTAAATTGGTCGGTATTTTGATAAAGATTATATATACATTTAAAAGCTAGATATCTTTGCTTAGAACTTTCCGCTATATCTATAGCCTCTCTATAGGAATTTTCTGCACTTTGAAAATCGTGTTGTTTTTTAAACTTTTCAGCATTAGATATAAGTTCATCAAAAGATACTACTATAGTATTCTGTTCATATACTGTCGAAGATAAAAAATCTTTTATTTGAATGCATATAGTTTGAAAGTTTTCCTTAGAGTTAAACTCTTTACTCTGCAAAAATCTCAGTTGAATTTTTTTATCTTTAGCGATTTTAATTAAAGAAAAGTAAAAATCTTCAAACTTTTGATTCTTCTTAAAAGGCATAGCATACATAATATCTATAAAGGATACTATACTAGAAAAGTCATCAATTTCGGAACAATATTCTATAATAAACTTAAACAGTGCGAAATCTATATAATTTATATCTTTTTCACGACATTCAAATTCAATTTCTTTTTTAGCGATATTAAAAGCAATTTCTTTATCTTCTGGGTCGTTGCTTTCTTGATATTTATTAATCATTACATAAAAAGCGTCACTGTAGTCATTATCTTTTAAGAAATAAGTTTTAGCATTTTTATAGTCCTTATCATATAGACAAAGAAAGCCCATAAATGAATTTATTATAGGCGTATAATTTTTATACTTTTTATACAACGTAACAGTATCGGATTTTATCCTACTAAGATATTCCGAACCTGCAAAAATTTCATCTTGACTTTGATGGTATAAAAATAGATTATAACAAGCATCTAAATCCTTATATAGAGGGTTGTTTTTTTCTTTAGCATCATCTAAAAGTTTCACGACATCTAAGAAAATATAATCCAAATTATCATTGAAGGTATCAATAGCCTGTTGAATCTCTTTATCGAACATAAAATAATCACGCTCCTTTTGGTGTATTATATATAATAGATTATACCATTAATACTATATAAAATCAACTGTATATTATAACAAAAAACCCTACTATCAATTGGATAACTTAACAATATTACAGTACACGGAACGATTTTTAAAATCGTTCCACATACCTGCGTTATTTATACTATTTCCAAGTGGTCGAATAATGAAAGTTGAGTATTTTCTTTTAGTTCTGTCTTTTGATTTCTAATGGAAGTTATTAGTTGATTTCCCTCATCATTGCGAGATTGTTCTAGTATAATTTGTCGTTCAAAGAGTATCTGTCCAACCGATGGCACATTATGAGCCAAACACAATAGTTGAGCATCATTTTTATCCAAGAACTTTCTAACTGGTTGCCAAAGTTGTACATCTGATGCCGATGCAAACGGATTGTCTAAAAATACGAACAATGGCGAAGTGTTTCCATTACCCATAACGTTGTTAAAATACTTTATCATAGTAACGGTGAACATAACGTACATAATGTACTCTTGACCTGTAGATGCTACTACGTTTTCCCAATTTTGATATATAGGTTTTTCTTGGTCTATCTTTAAAATTTGAATGTTGAGTTTATTCATATCCACGCCAAAACGGATAATCTTATCTATAGAAAGGAGTTCCCTAACTGTAGATTTATCATAAGACTTTACAGATATATCTTTAGCAAGTTCTACTACATACTTTCTAATACTATTTTTAATGCGTTCTTCCGAGAAACGACAACCTTTTCCACCCTCATACAGATTAATTTTAAAGGTTTCCTTATAAGCATCTCCAAACTTGCACTTAGATATCTTAGGAATAGCTATAACTTCATCTAAAATTTCGACTAATATTCTGTATAGCTGTTCGGAAATATCTTCATCAATACGGTCGATATTTTCAACGGTAGTTTTAAGATTTTGTATCATAGCTTCAGCTTGAGATTTTAAACTTTTAAGTTTATCGGCAAAGGTTTGCACTTCAAAATGATTTCTTTTAACTATGGCATTATTCTTTATGGTATACTTTATCTGTTCGGATATGTTTAGACTATCTACACCAGAAGATAACTTCTTAATGGAACTATTTATCTCATTCAATGCAGACTTATATTCACTACTAAGTTGATTATATTTAGTAGTCATATCGGAGAACATAATCTTTTTGGAGTTATCGCAAGGTTGATTTAGTTCAAGATTTTTTTCTAAACAGAAAAACTTATACAACTCACTTTGAACCAAATCTTGATTATATAAACTTTCCAATTCAACTTTTTGAGAGTTTAAAGTTTTCAAACGTTCGGATATAATATCTTTGTTGGAGTAAGTTTTATCCAAATCGACTTCAACATCATTTACGGAATAATTTCTGTAGATATCATAATGGGTATCTTCAGCATTAAGACGTTCATCAAACCTAGACATATATATTTCCAAGGCATTATTTTGAGATATCATGAAAGCACTCTGTTCTTTTAACAACTTTTTAGCTCTTTTGATATCCAGTTTACACTTTTCTATAATAGAAGTATCAAAAGGAACTATATTATCGGAACTGTTATGTAGTTGTTTAAAATCCACATGAGTAAATACATCTCTGGATTTAATGCTACTTAAAAGTTCTAAAAGAGCAGGTTTTAAAGTTTCAATACTTTCAAACTTTGAACCACTTTTTAGATTTCTAAACTGTTGAACTAATAGTTCTAAATTTTTTTCATCTAAGGTAGTAGCGTTATCGTTTAGATATCCTTTAACTTCTGCAATATATCCCTGATAAGTTAGTATACTACTCTTTTGATACTCATAATCCGATTGCAACGAAGATATCTTAGATTGTATGGATACAAGTTTAAGTTGAGTATCTTTAATATCCACATTATAAGAAGATAACTTCTTATTTTCATTGGTAATAGATATTTGATTTCTATGACTTTCACCAATCAATCTAATTAAGTCATCAAGTAGAACTTTCTTACTTTCTGCATTAGATAGTTCTTCCTCTAGGGTGGAGATTTCAGCACTACAATCCTCAAGTTGAGTTTTTTCCTTACTCAAAGAAGTTTTAATGCTTTCCAAAGAGGTTGTATATTGGTTCAACTTAGATGTATTTTCATTAAGAGTATTAGTCAACTCTTGAACAACATCAAAGGAGTACATACTAACGTGAGTTAATATCTTATTGCACAATATTTGAATGTTATCATATTCGGAATTGAGTTTTTCAATTTGATACTTATTGCTTAAAATCTGTTGATTAAACTTTTCAATCTTAAGTTTAGTATCCATCATGGATTTATAATAGTTAGCATCACGAGTTAAGAAAAGCATTTCCGAAAAGGTTAGTTTGTTAATATTTCTAATGGTATCGTAGGGCATTATAACGAAGTTTTCCTTTAGGACTTCTTCTGGAATTTTCTTTTTGCCGTTCTTAATGTTTTGATAGTCCTTATCCGATACTATTACCACTTCTGCTAAAGATGGCAACTTTTCAAGAAGTTTAATATTACCTATACCCTGTAGAACTTCCGAACCAAAACAAGCAGTTTCTAATTCACTTTGAAGTAATTCCAAGGCATCATAACGGGATTTTTCTCTAAGCATACCGTACTTTTTCATAGTAGATATGTTATCTTTGCAAAGTTTAATTTCATCAGTCAATCTAATGATATCTAAACTAATTTGTGATTGTCTAGCTTTTAAATCATTGTACTTATTTTCAAACTCAAATTCTTCAACCCCGAGTTCATTCTTTAAAGATACAACTTCGTTTTCGTAACTAAGTTTTGCATTGGAATTTTTTTCTACTAAAGAATTGCAATCTTGGACACACTTTTCAAGCATAGATACACTATTTTCTTTTAAAGATATACCAGCTTGTAACTTTAGTTTGTTATCTTTAAGGATATCAAGTTTAGATTTAATATCTTTAATGTTATCCACTACGGAGAATAGTTCTTCACTTTCCAAAAGGGAACTTCCATACATCTTAAAAGACGATATCTTATTTTGAATATTTTCTATGTCAATAAGTTGATTGTTTAAACTTTCCGACCAATCTCTAATATTATCTTCGCAAGCCGTGGATAGAGTTTTCAATCTACCGATAGTTTGCATATATTTAGAATACTCATCATTCAATTCAGATACTTTATCTTTAACATATTGCATTTCGTATTCAGTTTTTTTCAACTGCATGGAAGATATCTTTTGTATGGTGTTAGCATACTTAGATATATTTTTATCCAAAGTTTTAGGTTGACTTATAACGTTCAAGAAACTTTCAATCTGTTTGTATTCGACCATACTGTTTATAGCCAACATACTGTTCAATTTAGATTGCAACTCTAAGACGTTCTTTTTACATTGAGTGTACGACTTTTCAGCTTTAGAAAGTTTATCTTGAGTGTCAATTACGTCGAGTTCGATTTTTCTAGTAATAAGATACTCAATTTTTTCATCAAGGGCATCGGATTGAGTTTGTTTTTCTTCAATATCAGTAGATACTTTATCCAACTTATCTTTTAAAGATAGCATTTCATTATGAAAGTTAGAATACTGTTTAGAATACTCCCCTAAGAACTTTTGATACTTAACAAAACTTTGTCTATTATTTTTGAAAGCAATCATAAAGGTATCAATAAGATTGACTATCTTTTGATATTCGTCCAATTGAACTTCAAAGGTTCTCAACTCATTCAAACTTTTGGATTTTTCTAGTAAAGATTGTGCTAATATAGAAATATCATCTTCGGAGGTATCTTTTAAACTAGATATATTTTTCTTTTCATCTAATGCAGATATGGTATTTGGAATAATAAAATCTGTCAATAAGCCCTGTTGAGTGCTACAATTTTTTTCAAAATACTGTTGTATATAGTTTTCCGTTTGATTGATATTCATTAAAAATTTGAATACTTGACTATTTATATCAAACTTTTTAAGATATTGCATATAATCTTCAATAGCATTATCAAAGGTAGTTATCTTAAAGGTGGAGTTCTTATGTTGATTTTTTTCAGCAAACAACTTTTTCAAATCTGCTATAGATATGACTTTTCCATTAGAATTTAAGTTCAAAGTTTCTACACTTAGATTATTTTCCTCCAAGTTAAAACCCTCAATAACATAGTTAAATATGTTCAAAGAGTTAAAAACATCTTGAGATTTACTAACGGCAAAACCTAAACAAAGATTATCATAATCATGGTTATTAGACAACTTAAAACAAGATACACTATGCATAGTAGTCTTAACTGGAACGTTTTCAAATAGAGTTTTTATAGTCTTATTGCCATCAAAGGAGGAATTAGGCAATAAAGTTTGGAAAAGCATCTGAACAGCTAAAGTTTTACCGCCACCATTTTTGGCATCAATTAGAGTATTTTCTTCATTTAGATTAAACGTAACATCAGGATAGATAATAGTATTATTATTTGCATGAACGTTTACCAATCTAAAACTTTGCAACTTAATCATAGTTAAAAGAACCTCCTGCTGATTGAATTATATCAAAAATTTGATTTTGAACGTAAGCATTATTATAAGTGTTGCCAATTATAGCCTTAAATCTATCTTGAATATATATATTTTTCTCATCAACACCAGATAGTTTAACTAACTTTTGTTTTTCCATAAACTTTATAGCCGTCACACATATTTGATATCTGGAATTTTTACCCTTTTCGGAAATTTCATTATTTTGATTTCTATTTACAGGTAGCAATTCGTTCCAACGATTTAAGCAATCGAAAAGATTATAGGAACTTTCAACAGATACTTTTTCTAAATCTTCCATAGATGCAAAATACTCAAACTTTTTTTCAACGCAACTAATAAAATCGTTTAGGGTTATAAGTGATACTTTAGGTTCAGAGCCATCTGGAGATACTTCGGTAATAAAAATTCCAATGATTAAAAGCACCAAGTATAAATCTATGTTATTGAACTGACTATTCAATTCACGACGCAACTCATCATTAGAATAAGCAAAAGTTTTGCACTTCGGCATAGCCGATATATAATAACATTCATTATAGTTTACAATATACAAGCCTATAGAGTTTGCCAATTCGTTCAATTGATTATACATATTCCAATCTGTAGAGATACTTTTATATACCTCTTGATTTTTTTTCAATGAAAGTTCACCATATTCCAACAGTATATTAAGAGCCTCACCAATAGTATTAATATTCATTAAACTTCACCTTTCAAAAATTTCAATTCAAGTTTTATATTTCCGATGCTACGTTTTTTATCAACGTCCAAGTAGATTATGTCGTTGACATCAGTAGATATTAATATTTGTGCCGATTGCGAGTTATCTAAAGTTTCAAACCAAAACTTAGATAGCATATCTTCAAAGGCACTGCACACTATACTTTTAGACTTATTCGTTAGATTAACTATCTGGACGTTATTACCAACAGAGTTATTAACATCGGAGAAACTACTTAATTCAGTTAAAAATCCCAAAAAATCTATAGATTGAATAGCGACATCGCCTTTTAGATTTTTCACATTTTGGATAAACTTTCTAATATCATCTATTGGAGCTACTTTAAGCATATCTATTAATATTCCAAAGAACACCGAATAATTATTCAACTTTCTATCTTCATAGATTTTAGAGTAATCTATAAAGTTGATATCCTTTTTAGATACCGTTTTAACGTTAGAAACATCATCTTTAGATTTAACTGGTTGTTGTGCAAACGGAATTGAAAGGTCAAAATACTTAATCTTTTTAGGTAAAAGTAATGGAGTCAATAAAGATATCAAAGAGAGGGGCATATTTTTGGAAGTATAAGCAGTTTTAAAATGCTCATTAAAGTTAAATTTATTATCAAATATATTGTTAATACTGTTAATATTCAGTTCAGCCAACTCTTTGCCCATCGAAGATATTTCCAAGATATAACTATTTTGAAGGGTTGTACTAGCATTAAGTTCCAAATCGATTTTTCTAAGTAGTTCTTTATCTTGAGGGGTAATATTATCATTTTGAGATATATCTTGATACTCTTTTAAGAAATCTCTAGCTTGTTGGTAATGTTGATTTTCTTCACTTCTTAAAGATACAAAATCTTTCCAATACTCATTATACATTTTGTTACCAAGTAGAGCATCATAACGTGCGATATCCAAGACTTTATTTTTCAAAGCAAGTTGACGTTTAGTTTCCAAATTTATATTTTTTATGGTATCCAAAGCAGATTGATACTTATGTTTTTTAATTTGCAATCTAAATAGATACAATGATACCGTTAATTTAGACTCTTGTGGCACTTCCTTAGATGATATTAAAAATTGCAAACCCATATCTGTAATCTTATAGCCATCGTTTTCTATATCAAAAGAAATGTATGCGACCTTTTCTGAACTTTTGGACATACTATACACTATCGCCGTACCATCAGGATTAACACCCTCCAACCTATTTAATAGAGTATTTAAATCATCGTTACTAAAAGGATTTTTAATTTTTAAATCGAAAAAGTACTTATCGGAGAAAAGTTTAATATCTTTAGGTTTCATAGCATAAAAATCCAGTTTACCGTTTTCAACTATGTAGGATAGCAATGCTAAGATAAAGTTACCCAAATCAAAATTGAACTTATTTCTTTGACATATATAAAAGTACAGATAGTATATACTTAAAAATTCTTGTCTAGCGTTAATGCTATCAAAATCGATGTTTATATTGTTCAAAAAATCAACTCCAAAACTAAATATACTATAATAATATCATACTTTGAAGAAATTTTCAATAGAAAAGTAAAAAATAAAGACGGCTTACGATATAATGTAAGCCGTCAATATAAATCAGTTTAACCTAAAGATTAGTTAGCAGAATTAGGACCTAAGTCTTCAATTAAACCTAGTAGATACTTCTTAAGTTTTAGTAAGTCGTTAGACTTAACAGCACCATCATGAGTAACATCTACATTCTTTAGACCTTGTTCTGGGAAGTCAGCTGGAGCATCAGCAAGACCGATTAGATACTTCTTTAATAGAAGTAAGTCATTAGACTTAACTTGACCATCACAGTTCATATCGCCCCAAACTATATCATCATCACTAGGTTCAGAAGTAGAACCAGAAGTACTAGAAGTAGTTGTAGTATTTTGTGGGTCTGCTGTTGTACCAGATGTAGAAGAAGTTGTAGTATCTGTTGGGTCAGTCTCAGCAGTAGTTACAGTAGTAGTAGCAGTAACCTTAACAGTTACAGTAGCAGTATTACCCTCAGAGTCAGTAGCAGTGATAGTAGTAGTACCTTCCTTAACGCCAGTGATTACGCCGTCCTTAACTGTTGCGATGCTATCATCAGCACTTTCCCATTTAGTAATAGTACCAGTAGTAGCCTTAACAGTATCAGATTCACCAACACCTACAGTAACAGTATTCTTATCTAGTTTTACATTACTACCTGGAGTTTCACCAGCTGCAGGAGCATTGTAAGTATCTTCCATGAAGGAGATAACCCAAGATAGTGGAGAGTTCCAGTTGATAGTACACTCATTAGCAGACCAAGCTTCGATGTGGTCTAGGTAGCATAATTGAGGTGCAATAGTACCAACCTTATAACCAGCACCCTTGATGTATGGGTCTTGCATTGCAGAGTTAGGACCACCAGCAAGTACACCAGCAGGAGCAAGTGGGAATTCTGGGTCAAGTAGATAAGACCAATATCTATGGTGAACGTACTTAGTATAGTGTGAACCATAACCAGTAACATAAGAGTTTTCTAGTGGGTTTCTACCTAAGATGTAGTCAACAGCTTCAGTAACACCATCAACGTACTTACCTTCCTTAGTGATATCGTAAGCATAACCCATTACGATTGCATTGTTAATTACGAAAGAGTTAGAACCCCATTCATAACCAGTAATAGTATTACCCTTATCAGTGTAAGTAGCTTGTTGATATGGTAGACCATAACCTTGTTCATCTTCCTTAGCCATGTAAGTATCAGCAGCCTTAACTAAGCTATCTTGACAAGTTTTAACATCAGCATCGGAAACAGTACCTTGAGTATTTAAAGCTAATGATAAAGTACCTAAACTTGCAGTACAACCCCAGTTGAATGATGAGAATGAACCATTGTTTTCGCCACCACTCAAGTTAGTAGTTACTGTTAGAGCTTCCTTATAAGATTTCAAATCAGTTTCATATGAAGCATCACCAGTAGCAGCGAAAAGTTCGCAAGCTGCCCAGTAGAAGTCATCACTAACCTCAGTATCACCGTAAGGACCACCACCAACAGATTGGTCCATAGGAGCATATAGACTAGCACCATCAAGTTCAGTAGCACCACTATCATATAGAGATTTAGCAGCCTTATAAGCCTTTTCAGCAGCATCTAAATACTTTTGAGCTCTAGAGCTGTCAACATCTTTCCAAACTCTGTAACCTTGAGCACCAGTAGCAGCTAAGTTTAGAGTAGCAGCATAAGTAGCAGGTTTAACGATACGCATTAACTTAGTCTTACCATCTGGACCAACATCTTGTGAAGGAGTAGTAGCTAGAGCAGTCCACTTGTAGTCGTGAGTTTTGTGGTAAACCATACCATCATCTCTTTGCATACAATCAATGAACCAATCTAACTCAACAGCAGCTTCATCTAAGATATCAGGGAAAGTATTACCAGTTTCAGGAATATGCATATAATCAGCATACTTACCGCTTTCACTCCAAGCATCAGCCGCACCATTAGCCATTGCTCTTTCGTAGATGTTTTGTAGAGTCCATACAGAGATACCACCATTTACTACGTACTTACCATAGTCACCAGCGTCATACCAACCACCAGTAACATCGATAGAACCCTTACTTTGAGGAACGTCAGAACCATCGAATAAGTAGTCACATCTCCACTCATTAGTAATGAAAGCAGTATCAGTCTTTCTCCACTTATCACCAGAGATAGTTAATGCTTGAGTATGTTCATCAGCAGAATTATAGATAACTTTGTTATTCTTATCAAGAACAGTGCTATCAGCATAACCACCAGAGATATATTCAGTAGTAGTATCTTGGTTACCACGGTTTAGGAAGAAGTAGTTAAGAGCATCTTTAGCCATTTCCTTATAAGTACCGCCTTGGCTATCAAAGATTTCGAACTCATAACTTGTGTTACCGTTACACTCGATAGTGTACTTACCAGCAGTTCTAACTTCAGAGAAGTCTGCTAAAGTAACCTTATTACCAGAGTCAGCATCATCGATTAATGAACCAGTAGTACCAGAGTATACAACGTTACCACTAGCGTCCTTAACTTCAAAAGGAAGATTTCCGCTATCAGCAACTATTGTAGCTTCCTTAGAACGATTTACATAGTAACCTACTTGGTTTAAGGAAATGTTATTGAATACTTGAGGAGTTTCATCTACCCAGTCATCATCGTCACGACTTTCATTGATAAGTGACATATTATCGAAAGTTAAAGTAGTACCTTCTGGGAAGCAGTCATGTGGAGTAAATTCACCATCACCACCGAATTGGAAAGTCCATTCAGCAACATCAACATCTTCAGTAGGTTGGAAAGTACAATCCATAGTGTAAGTTTGACCAGCTTGAACTTGGATACAATCCCACTTTTGACCAAAGTCACCAGAGTTTGTACTACCATTGTGCCATACTTCAACGTTACCATTTAGGTTACCAATCTTAGTATAGAACATACCTGATTGGTCAGCAGTTAGTTCAAAGTGAAGAGTATAAGTATCACTAGCTCTCATCTTTAAGCCTCTATGACGGAATTGACAGTCCCATCTGTCTTCACCGCCACGGCTTCTACCACCAGGGCTAATAATAGTAACTTTATATGTACCACCAGAGATATCGAAATCCATTTTAGCAGTAGCACTTTCACAAATGTGCCAAGGTAGACCTACACCTTCTTCAAAGTCGAGTTGACCTAGCAATTGACCTGCACTAGCTTCCATTGGAGCCATCATAGGCATCATCATAGAGGATACCATACATAGTGCGGAAACTGTAGCTAAAGTCTTCTTTAGATTAAACTTCATTATTAATTTCCTCCTAAAAATTGAAATAAAATAATTGAGCAAACTTAAACGTTTAATAAGTTTACTTAGTATGAACTTTCCACGAAATCAATATTACACTCTTAACGGAGTAGAACGTTTCGTGCCGACTTGTAAAAAACTTTTATTAATAGCTTAACTATTATTCACACTCTTTTCACCGTTCTTACTGATAATATTATAGTATATTAAATAAAAAAAGTAAAGAGTTCAGAGGAAAAAACGGCATTTTTTCCATATATGCAGAAAGTTTTTTGTGAATATTAACTAATAATGTATAATAGTATACAAATCACATAAAATTTAGCAAAATGTAATCGATTGCAATTTAACTAAAAAGTTTTCTTATCCTAAAAAGATACTCAACTAGATATTTTTTATATGAAATTTCCATATTGGCATAATACATAAATTTTTATAGGTTTATTTGTATAGGTTAAACAAAAACTTTTTTTTGTTTTTTTAATTGACTTTTTTCTCAATTGGTGATATAATTCATGTTAATAACTATTTAGGAGGTTTTTTTATGCCACACATAACTATAAAAATGCTGAAAGGTAGAACTGATGAACAAAAAACTCTAGCAGGTATAAAGGTAGCAGATGCTCTTGCTGAAGCTATTGGTTGTGACCCTACTCACATATCCGTATCCGTTGAAGATTTCACCCCACTAGAATGGCAAGACGTATTTAAAAAAGATGTCACCGAAAATGATAAGATTGTTCTTCAACCAGATTATGACCCTAAAAGTCTTTTAAAGTAGTACTATGAATATTATATTAGCATCTAATTCGCCTAGACGTAAGGAACTTTTAAAGTATATATCTAATGATTTTATAGTAAAGCCTTCCAACGTAGACGAAACTATACCAAAAGATATTCCTGTTGAACTGTCTGCTGAGTACTTAGCTAAGTTAAAGGCATCTGCGATAGCACAAGAATATCCAAACGATTTAGTTATAGGTTGCGATACCATAGTTTTACATAACAATAGAATACTAGGTAAGCCATCTAATGAAAATGAGTGTTTTGAATACTTAAAATCGCTTTCAAACGATACCCACAAGGTAATTACTGGAGTTTGTTTAATATATCAAAATAGAGTAACATCTTTTTCGGAAGTAACAGAAGTTACGTTCCATCTATTAACAGATGACGAAATATACAAATATATATCTACCAAAGAACCCTTTGACAAGGCTGGTGGATATGCTATCCAAGGTTATGGTTCTTTATTGGTAAAAAAGATACATGGCGATTACTTTAATGTAGTAGGTCTGCCGATATCTAAATTGAATAGAGTTATAAAAAGTTTGAATATAGCACTTTAAAAAAAATCCCTTATAGATTTAATCTATAAGGGATTTTTACTATTTACTAGAATATTTTTCCATAATTTTTAAAGCTACTCTTAAACCATCTACTGCCGATGATGTTATTCCACCAGCATAACCTGCACCCTCACCACATGGATACATATTATCTACAGAGATTGAATTTAAAGTTTTTAAATCTCTAGTAATTCTAATTGGCGAAGATGTTCTAGTTTCTGGGGCTGTCATGATGGCGTTTTGGTCGCCAAAACAGACCATCTTTTTAGAAAAGACATCTAAACCAGTCTTGAGCATATCCGTTACAAAGCTAGGAAAGATTTCACTAATATTACATGGAGTAACTCCTCTAGCGTATGTAGGAGTTATATTAGATGTAATATCTGCTTTATCGTTAAGAAATCCTTTTACAGATGTGGCAGGGGCTTTGTAATTACTTCCAGCGATTTTAAAAGCGTTCTGTTCAATGGTTCGGGCGAAGTTTATGCTATCTAGTGGAGAACTTCCGTAGTCCTTACTGGATACGGATACCACCATTGCAGAGTTAGAGTTTTCACCATCACGAGCATATTCGCTCATACCGTTAGTGACTACGCCACCTATCTCACTAGATGCAGGAACTACATACCCCCCTGGACACATACAGAAAGTATATACTGCTCTACCATCTTTCAATCTATGTGAAAGTTGATACTCTCCTACTGGCAATAATGGATTATTATAGTGTTCACCATATAGACTATAATCTACACTATGTCTAGAGTGTTCTATTCTCACGCCAACGGAAAACGGTTTAGGTTCTAAGAATACGTTCTTATTAAGTAGGAGTTCAAAAGTATCTCTAGCAGAATGACCTACTGCCAAAACTAAAGCACTAGGAGAAAACTCTAAATCTTTAGTTTTAACAGATGTTATAGTTCTATTTTGAATAGTAAAGTCTATCATTTTAGAATTAAAATAAACTTTTCCATCTAATTCGATAATCCTATTGCGAATATTTTTTACAATAGTTCTGAGCTTATCAGTACCAATGTGAGCCTTTGCCTTATATAGAATATCTTCAGGAGCACCAAACTCAACTAATCGTTCAAAGATATATCTGCAAAGACTATCTTTAATTCTAGTAGTAAGTTTACCATCGGAAAAAGTACCTGCACCACCCTCACCGAATTGAACGTTGCTACTTTCTAAGAACTCCCCACCATTCCAGAAGTCCGATACGTTTTTAATTCTGTTATCCACGCAATCGCCACGTTCTAGAACTATAGGTTTGTAGCCGTTTTCTGCAAGAGCCAACGCACAAAACAATCCAGCAGGGCCTAAACCCACGATTATAGGTCTACCCTTGTAGTTATCGACAGCCTTTACTGGATTAAATCCACTAGGAGTTACATACATACAGAACCTATTCTTATCGCAGATAGATTTTTCTTTAATAGAGTTATCCAACTGAATATAAACAGAGTTCACAAAGTGAATATTATCACGCTTACGAGCATCTAAAGAGGTTTTATAAACTTCAATAGATGAAACATCTTTATAAGAGAGTTTTAAACTTTTTAGAGCCTTATTAAAGATGACATCTTTACCATCACTTAAAGATGATTTTATCTCTGATACTATTATCGGCATAATACATACCTCCGTACAATAAATAATGATATTATTATATCATAA
Source organism: Ruminococcus sp. (assembly GCA_018376535.1). Classification (GTDB taxonomy): domain Bacteria; phylum Bacillota; class Clostridia; order Oscillospirales; family Ruminococcaceae; genus UBA5884. The sequence goes on along the minus strand of JAHABC010000004.1, from coordinate 3,321 downwards.
AAGCCATACTTTTGCAACTCAAAAGAGCTTTTTAATCATCGAATTTAATATAGTTAGAAATATCCATTATACTACATTTTTTTCGACTTCAAACTTTTCAACTAAAATTTGAAGTCTTCCCAATTCCATATATTTTTCCTTATTAGATAGTTTTCTAAAGTAAGATATTAACTCTTGTTCATCTTGAGAATATTCAATACTGTTTAAATCAGTATTTTTTCCTATAAATATATAGTCAAAAGATACCCCAAAAAATTCGGCAATTCGATATATATGCTCTATTTTTGGACTAGTTCCTTTATTAAGCCAATCTGATACTGTATTAGGTTTTACTCCTAAAAAGTTAGCTAAAGCTAGTTGAGTGCAACCTTTCTCCGATAATAAAGCCTTTAATCTTTCTTTAAACTGCATAAAAAAGTCCTCCTAAATTTTTTTTATTATAATTTGAAATATTAAATATAATAATACATCAATTTCTAAAGAAGGTCAAGATTACTTTATTAAAATTTTTATATTTTTTACATTTAAGAGTGTATTAAAACTTCAATTCGTACAGATAATACCAAATTTATTTGTGAGATATTCACAAATATTCATTAATTCGGTATTTTAGACTTGACATAGTCGGTTATTTGGTATATAATAAATTCATAGCTTTTAGGCTAATATATATTATTGATTTTTTACATCAAGGAGTGATTTTTTGTGCAAAACATAGGCTTAAGACTTCGTAAAGCTAGATGGTCTAAGGGAATTACTATTAGTGAAATTTCCCAACGCAGTGGACTAAATAAAAATAGTATAATAGGCTTGGAACTTAAAGGAGTAAACTCTAGAATTGATACCCTCTGGAAAATTTGCAAATATACGGGTATATCTGCCGATTATCTTTTGGGTTTTTCTGAAAATATGTTTGAAAATGATATCTAAAAGTTCAAGTGGAACGCTTTAAATGTAGTGTTCCACTATATAAATGTATTGACAATCAACTAATTGAATGGTATAATAAAACAATGTAAAAGATGTGATTATATCATACTTATGTACTTTAGTTTATTGCTGAGAGGACTTTTTTAACATGATAAATATAAATAGATATATTTTAACTGCTATAATAATATCATTAGTATGTTGTATGGCTAGTTGTTCATATAAAAAGAATACCGAAGTTCTAGGAAACTCTGTTACTCAAATAGGAACTTCATCTAGTTCGACTTCTATGGTGACTACACAAGCAACTACTACAGTTACTACCACTACTACACAAGCTACTACTTTGACTTCCTTAGAACCTAATGTATATAAAACAGATATCCAAAATGCTATAGTAAGCTACGAAACTATGCTTATGAAACTTAATAGCATAGTTAAAAATTACTCCACTTCAGATACTTGGTCAGCTGACCTTCAAGATTGCTTGGATACCTCTAATAAATGGATAGACTTCATGAACCAACTTAAAGATACTAATGCTGTTCCTAAAATGTATCAAAAAAGCCATGATAGTATTACTTCATGTATGCTAGACTATACTGCCTCTATTGAACTAATTCAAAAAGCTATAGAATGTTATCTTGCAGATAATATCACCGATGGCGATGAGTATATGAACCAAGCATTAAACCATTCGCAAGTGGCTAATAAGGGTTGGGAAAAACTTCGTGGATATGGTATCGCTGAATATTCTGGAGAAACTCTTACTCCTGAAACTGTCGTTACTGAAAACTCTGACAATAACGTCGTAACCTATTATGATGATACCGAAACTTATATAATTCCAGAAACCACAACATCACAAACTACGTTCAAGCAGTACAACGATGGCTATTCCTTTGGTGATGATAACGTATTTATATATACTAATTAAAATTATCTAAAATTGGTTAATATTAATGTAGCTTTAATCTTTCTTGAGTATAATGTATGTAATCTTGATGTGCTATTGAGATTACATATTATTATTTAAGGAGGTGTACCCGTTATTAGATACCTTCTAATAACGATTTTTATTGAATAGTCTGGATAAAAAAGTTTTAAAGTATACTATTTGGGGAATGCTTATAGTGATAAGTTTAATGTACTTCAATAACTTTTTGAAATTTTTAGGTTCTGTATGGAGTGTAATCTTTCCATTAATTCTAGGATTGATTATAGCTTACGTTCTAAATATGCTCATAAAAGCCATTGAGGAAAAGTTTCCTAAATTAAAAAGAGGATTATCTATACTTATAACTCTTTTGATTGTAATTGGAATATTAACTCTTATGAGTGTATTGGTAATACCTCAATTTACCGATGCTTGTTCTATAATAAAAGTTACCGTTCCAAAGTACTACAAAGAAATTCAAAATTGGATAATAAAAAATGGTGATAAGTTACCTGCTCTAGCTGACCAGTTTGGAAGTTTACAAATCAATTGGGATAGTATCTTCCAAAAGATAATATCTTTTGCTACCAATAGCACTGGAACTCTAGTTAGTACTACTGTTTCTATAATCGGTTCTGTTACGGTGGGAGTCTTCAACGTAGTGATAGCCGTGGTTTTTGCAATATATGTTCTAAGTTGCAAGGAAAAAATCTACGATAGATTTAAGTTGATATTAAGTAGTTCCAAATATACTGCCATGGTCGATAAGATTATCCTAATACTAAAAACTTCCGATAAATGCTTTTCTAACTTCGTAATAAGTCAATGCAAAGAGGCTTTTATTCTTGGATTTCTATGTATGTTGGGTATGTTGATAATTTGCCCTAAATATGCTATCATGATAGGTGTACTAATCGGAATTACAGCATTTATTCCAATTTTAGGAGCATATATAGGTGCATCTGTTGGAGCTTTCGTAGTATTCACGGAACAACCTATTAAAGCGTTATACTTTATTATCTTCATAATAGTTCTACAACAGATTGAAGGTAATTTAATCTATCCAAAAGTAGTCGGAACTACTGTAGGAGTTCCTGGAATTTTAGTATTTTCAGCAGTCACTATCGGTGGTGGTCTTGCAGGTATTCCTGGAATGTTCTTGGGAGTTCCTATAATGGCTGTTTTGTATCAATTTTTCCAAGAGTATATAAATAAGAAAAGATTGTCTTTAGTTACTGAAGTTTCATCTTCCACTAATGAGGAAACTCAAACAGATAATACTCATAATGATACTAATACTTAGCTGAAAAATCGGAATGTTTTATTAAAACATTCCGATTTTTTGAATTACACATATAAAAAAAGTCCAAACTAACGAAGTTTGGACTTTAAACAACTCCCCAAGTTGGACTCGAACCAACGACCCTGCGGTTAACAGCCGCATGCTCTACCGA
>JAHABC010000030.1 GCA_018376535.1 Ruminococcus sp. | reverse complement strand
TGAATTTGAATGGCTAAAAGAAGTAGATAGTTTAGCACTTGCTAACGCTCAAATGAACTTACAAAAAGCCTTTACCAACTTTTTCAATAATCCTAAAAGTGGATTTCCAAAATTCAAAAGTAAACATAAAAATAGAAAAAGTTACACTACTAATAATCAAAGAAATACTATCACATTGAAAAATAGTTACTTAAAACTTCCAAAATTAGTGGACTTAGTAAAAGTAAAACAACATAGACAGATTCCTAAAAACTATAAAATTAAATCTGTGACTATAAGTCAAACTCCAAGTGGAAAGTATTATGCAAGTATTCTATGTGAGTATGAAAACCAAATACAAACAGTAGAACCTAAAACTTTCTTAGGATTAGACTTTTCTATGAAAGAATTGTATGTTGCAAGTGATAATACTTCTGCTGAATATCCAAGATATTTTAGAAAATCTCAAGAAAAGTTAGCAAGGGAACAGAGAAAACTCTCTAAATGTATGATAGGCAGTCAAAAAAAGAATAAGCAACGTCTAAAAGTTGCTAAACTACACGAAAGAATAGCTAATCAAAGAAAAGACTTCTTACATAAGTTATCAAGGCAGATAGCCAATACCTATGACTGCGTATGTATTGAAGATTTGGATATGAAAGCTATGTCACAAGCATTAAACTTTGGAAAGTCTGTTGCTGATAACGGTTGGGGTATGTTTACAACTTTTCTAAAGTGTAAACTTGAAGATTTAGGAAAGCAACTTATCAAAATAGATAGATGGTTTCCAAGTTCTAAAACTTGCAGTAACTGTGGAAACGTAAAAGAAAATTTATCACTTAGTGATAGAATATATCATTGTAGTAATTGTGGAATTACTATCAATCGTGACTATAATGCAAGTATGAACATAAAAAATCAAGGTATGAAGTTAGTAATATCTTAGAATATTATATCATAAAACCGTGGGACGCACGGGGTTAGCCCATTGATACTTACATCAGTAGATGTATTGAGTGGGAAACATCTGTTAAATCAGAAGCCCCCACCTCTTTAGGTGGGGGAGTATGTCACATCGTTCCGTTATTTGTGTTACTCTTTGTTAGAGTTACTATCATCGGTATCTGCTGGGATAGTTATGTTAATCTCCTTAATATGATGGTTCTTAGTAGATAATACTTTAATAATCCAATCATTTTGAGTAGATATAGTTTCATTTTCTAAAGGAATGTGTCCAAATATTTCAGTTATCCAACCGTTTACGGTAGTAGCGTTAGTATGAATGTAATCGTCTGGGAGTTCCAAGTACTTTAATAGTTCGTAGATGGTGAGTTCTCCCGATACGTTATAAGAACTATCCGAAATTTTAGATATTTGAGGTTCTATCTCATCGTTTTCGTCGTAAATTTCGCCTACTAGTTGTTCAAGGATATCTTCTAAGGTGATTATACCCTTAGTACCACCATACTGGTCCATTACTATGGCTAAGTGAGATTTTGTAACTTGCATCTCTTTTAGAGCCTCACTTATTAGCTTTAATTCCGATATGTGTAGAACCTCTTGAACTATTTCTGATAGGTTAGTCTTTCCTTGATTTTCCATAAAGAAGAAATCTTTTTCATTAATTACGCCTATAATGTTATCTATAGTATCTTCATATACTGGTAGTCTTGAATACATTTCAGTAAAGAAGATATTTTTTACTTCACTTATAGGAGTATTTATATCTACACCCACAATTTTAACTCTAGGGGTGAGTATTTCATTTACTGTAATTTCATCGAAATCCAAAGCAGAACGGACTAAGTTGCTTTCTTGTTCTTCAAGAACGCCTTGTTCTTCAATTTCTTCAATGATGTATTTTAGTTCATCTTCAGTTACGCTAGGTTCGTCCTTATGTGAGTAAAACTTTCCAAAGAGTTTTTTAAGTTGTGAGAATAGCCATACTATTGGGGTAAGTATGAACATCAAAGATGATATTATAGGTGCAAAAGCTAATGCACACCTTTCTGAATTTTCACTTGCAAAAGTCTTTGGAGTTATTTCTCCAAAGATTAATATTAAAACTGTCATTACCATGGTAGCAATTCCAACGCCACCAGCCCCAAACATTTGAGTAAATACCACTGTCGCTAACGAAGATGATGCAATGTTTACTATATTATTACCAACTAAAATAGTAGTTAAAGCCTTGTCATAGTTATCGGCTATGTTTAGAGCTATTTGAGCTCTTTTGTTTCCTTGTGATGCGTAATTTTTCAATCTTACCTTACTTATGCTTGAAAAAGCCGTTTCCGAACATGAAAAAAATGCTGAACACATTATAAGAACTACTATTAAAATAATGTTTACCATAAAACAATCACCATGAAATTTGTATGGTGATACTCCTTTCTTGATTAAAAATACTATAAAATTCAACTAAATAGAATAATAATATATATTACACTGCGATACCTCCAAGATTTTTTTAATATATATCATATCATAATAATGGAAAATAATCAAGGGGTTTTATAATTATTTAAGAAATATTTTATTTTACAAAGTCGAGTGCATACCATATTTTTAGAATATAATATATAATCTAGTTGAACGATATCACAAATTTACTAAAAATAGTATATCTTAAATGTTATTTTATTTGTATAATCACGGTTTTTTAGAAAGTACTTGAATTTTAATGGTATTATGGTGTATAGTATTTAAAGTGTTGTATTTGTATAAACCACTCATAATTAAAATATCGAAAGGAAGTTTTTATATGTTGAACTTCATTAATAAAGTAGTTTCAATATTTCCAAAGCCACTACGAGATTTATACTATAAACATGAGGATTTAATGTTGTATTTAATCTTTGGTGGACTTACTACAGTAGTATCGTTTTTATCGCAAGGTATAGTTGCAGTAATCATGGGTACGGATACTGCTATAGCTGTAAACGTAGCTACTGGTTTTTCTTGGATTTGTGCCGTTACATTCGCATTTTTGACTAATAAAAAGTATGTATTTAAGAGCGTAACCACATCTAAGAGTGCTTTTTGGACTGAAGTTGGTACTTTCTATAGTGCAAGAATAGTATCTTTAGTGTTAGAAATTGCTATAATGAACATATTTAATGTAGTGCTAGGTTTAAACTATTGGGTAGTTAAGATATTCGCTCAAGTATTTATAGTGATATCTAACTATGCGTTTAGTAAGCTAGTAGTTTTCAAGGATAGAAGTAAAAAAGAATAGTTTTAAAAGAAAGGTTTATTATGTTGAAAAATAGAATATTATCGATAATGCTAATGTGTGCGATGACTATAGCATTTACTGGTTGTGAAAGTTCAGAAGATACTTCCACATCGGCTAATGTAGATGAAGAAGTTACATCAAGTACATCGCAAGTAACTGAGGAGGTTACTACTACTGAACCTGTTCCTATAGAAAATCCTACGGTGAACATCACCGTTGAAGGTGATAATTTAATACATTCATCAATATACAATCAAGCCAACGCTAGAGCAAATTATGATGGCTATGACTTTTCATATCCATATGAAAGAGTGCAGAAGCTCTTTACTGGTGATTTGAATATTATGAACCAAGAAACTTTAATATGTAATGATAAATATCCACCAGCAGACTATCCATGTTTTAACTCTCCAGTGGCGTTGGGCGACCACATGATTGATTTGGGTATAAATGTATTTAGTATGGCGAACAATCATATGCTAGATATGGGTACTGATGGACTATCAGCTTGTTTAGACTACTGGGATAGTAAAAAATCACAAGGTATAATCCACTATGGAGCGTATCGTGATGAGGCAGATATGCAAAATATCGCTACTACGGAAGTAAACGGAATAAGTTTCTCTTTTGTAGCCTTTACCGAATATACTAACGGATTATCTTTACCAGAGGGTTCTCCGTTACAGATAGTATACACTTCGGAAGTAGATAGAATGAAATCTCAAATTGAACTTGCTGACCAGTTAGCAGATGTGGTTGTGGTTAGTGTTCACTGGGGTAGCGAAGATACTCATGAAGTAGATGACGCTAGAAGAACTCTAGCTCAAGATTTCGCCGATTGGGGTGCTAATTTGATAATAGGAACACATTCACATACAGTACAATCTATGGAATATCTAACTAATAAGTATGGCGATAAGGCGTTTGTATTCTATTCTTTAGGAAACTTTATATCGGCACAAAGTGATAACTTTAATCTAGTTGGTTTGGTCGGAGATTTAAATATAACCAAAGATTTATCTAACGATAGTATCATCATAGATAATGTAAAGGCTAAACCAGTAATAACTCACTACGGATACGGCTATTCTGATATACAAGTGTATCCATACTTTGAGTATAATGACGACTTAGCCTCTCAACATGGAGTACATACTGCTAGTAGTGGTAACTATCATGAGTTTAGCATGGAAGTTATAGACAATATTATAACCCAAAACGTTCCAAGTGAATTTTTGTACTTACAACAGTAGATTAATACTTTATTTTATAAAATATTTTTTCAATAAACTGCTATTTACCTCTTGACATTTTGGAAAAAATACTTTATAATAAAGTAAGCAATCGTGAATAATGGTTACTAAGTGGTTACAGATAATTAGTTAAAATTTAGATTTATTTTCAAAAAAATCAAAATTTTTAGGAAGTTATTGTGTAATTGCACAAAATATTTTTATAATTTTGAAAAAAATCTATAATAAGTTACAAAATGTTTACTAAACACTTGACTTTAAGGCAACCATTAAATATAATTAATATAGACGAAAACATTTATTCGTTAAGGTTTATCTATTTTTTGATTGCATGTATTCACAAAAGGTTATGTTTATGTTGTTTGTTTTTGACGAAGGGATTTTTAAACTTATATTTTTAATAAGTTTTATAATGTCGAGGACATTGTTTGTATTTGAGTAATGTACATTCTTAGGTTTATCTTAAACGATTTTTAGAATGTATAAATTTTAACTATTTGGAGGAAAACATGAAAACATCAAAAAAATTTATTGCGGGCGTTTCTGCGTTAGTAGTTGCAGTTTCTAGTGTAGCAATTACAGTATCCGCTGTTACTGAAAATGAAGGTTTAACAATATCTGTTTCTAGTACTAGTGCTAATGTTCAAGCAAATGAAACTTTCGACGTTACTGTAGATTTAGCTAATGTTCCTGATACTGGTATCGCTGGTTGTGAGTTCGCTGTTTACTATGATGCCTCTGCTGTTGAAGTCGTTGGCGTTAAAAGCGAAGATTTAACTGGTGCCGCTGCTGCTGAACTTGAAATGCAAAAAGATTTAGCAGATACTATGGTAACATATCCAGAATATTCTTGCTTCGATTACTACGATAATGATGGTAAGGTTGCTTGTCTATGGGCTACTGGTCTTGACAGTAATTCTTATTGGATTCATGAAGATGGTACTTTAGTTACTATCACTTTTAAGGCTAAAGAAGATGCTTCTGGTAATGTTGAAATTGGTGTTAAATCAATTTTAGATTCTGGTAATGTAATGTTCGCCGCTGCTGATGAAAATGGCAACTATTACGCTTATGATAATGTTAGTGTTGCTGGTGCTACTAATGTAAGCATTGGTGGTACAGATACAGAACCAACTACTACAGAACCAACTACTACAGAACCAACTGAAACTGAACCTACTACTACTACTAGTGATAGTGGTGTTGTTCCAGGTGATAGTGTTATTCTTGGTGACGTTAATGGTGATAAGCAAGTTAAATCTAATGACTTACTACTTCTAAAGAAGTATCTATTAGGTCTTGTTGATATCTCTGATATTAATGTGAAAAATTCTGATGTAACTGGTGATGGTAATATTAAGTCTAATGACTTACTACTTCTAAAGAAGTTCTTACTAGGTATTGAGGATTTTTAATCTAGCCCCTCACGAACTTACATACTTATGTAATGTTCTAATAATAAATCAATTTTAATAGTCCATATGAGGACTGATGGAAAGGAAAAAAATCATGAAGAAGGCTATTTCTCTATTAACATCTATGATGGTAATGTCACTTGTAGCTGCTAACATGGCTATTCCAGCAAGTGCAGCTGGTACTGTTACTCTTGACATTGATGATATTACTCTTTCTGTAGATGAGTTACAACAAAATGAAAAGGTTACTGTTGATGGTAAAGATTATTATGCAGTTAACCTAGATGTTCTTTATACTGATACTACTGGTGAGGGTATTGGTTCTTTCAACCTTGGCTTAGATACTGCTAACAGTACTTTAGGTCTAAATCCAGCAAATTCAACTGGTACTAAGTTTGCTTTTACTAGCAACAAGGAAGATTCTTCTTACGTATTTAACGATTTAGATTCATCTTTAAATTCTAAGAGAGGTACTCTATTAATATTCACTGCTGAAGCTGAACAAGAATCCGATTTATATCCAAGTAAGCTAGCTGATGGTAAGACTCACAAGGCTTGTGCATTCTCTGTATTAGTTCCTGCTGATGCTACTGATGGTAAGTATACTCTTGAATGGAACAGTACTGTTGATGACTTCTGGGCTGCTGATGGTGCTACTGAACTTGTTCCTGAACTAAAGGGCGGTTCTGTTACTATTGGTGCTGGTACAGAAACTACTACTACTACAACTAATGAAACTCCAGCTGATACTAAGGGTACAATTTCTATCGGTAATGAAGTATTAGAAATCACTGGTGATACTGTAGCTGCTGATACTGTAGTTAAGGTTCCTGTATCTATTAAGGATAACCCAGGTTTCGCAACTGCTGATATCTATCATCAATTAACAATTGCTCCAGCAGCTAGTGGTGCAACTGCTTCTTATGTGGTTGATGGTAACAAGATGGTTCTTGATGCTGGTGACCTAGCTACTGATAAGGACTTAGAAGGTGCTGCAACTGGTAGATTCCCAGGTAAGGTAATGGTAGTACAAAACGATGCAGCAAATATCACTGGCGACGGTGTTA
>JAHABC010000019.1 GCA_018376535.1 Ruminococcus sp. | reverse complement strand
TCCAATGTGAAGTACTATCATACTTAGATACATACTTGTGTGATATAGTTCTTTCATAATCACACTTATTACAAGAGGTATCACAAGAATTATCAAAAATGTGATTTTCCGACTTTACAAATACACTTCCACATATAGGGCACTCTGTTTTATGGGAAGTTTCATCTACAGATACATAGATGTAGGTATGCATTATAATTGGTAGTGTTAAAGTGAAATCAGCTGAAATGGTATCGTTACATTGATATGTATACTTAACAGTTGTACTAGTTGGATATATCTTACCATCTAAAATATTTGCACCAGTAATTTGTGTAATTTTAGAAGTATCTAAGCCGATAAACTCTAATGGATTGCAAGTTGTTTGAGTTAAATTTCTTATCAAACCAGTATCGCTGAGCGTTTTTACTATAGGATTATTTGATAAATCCAAGCAAACCAAAGGATTATATTCAACTAAAATCTTATTTAGGTTGGTACAATTAGATACATCTATATAAGATATATTATTGTTGCTTATATTTAAGTAGGTTAAATTGGATACGTTTGTTAAATCCAACTCCTCAAGATTATTATTTTGACAATCAAGATAAGTCATACTATCACTATTTACGATTAGGCTTTCTAATGCACAATTTTCTACATTAAGATATACTACTTCAGTATTATAAGTCAAGTCTAATGGAGTTGTTAGAGAGCAATCCTTTATAGTTATAGATTTCAAATTAATAAGATACTCAATACCAGTACAATCTTTAACGTTATCTCCGTGGGAAAGATATATCTCTTGAAGTTTTTCTAATTCATCTGAATCCAAGGAGTAGTTATTATTTTTATCTGCCTTTTTTTGAATATAGTTTCTAAAAGCGACATCTGGGAAATTTTTTTCATTTATAGCTATGCCATCAGTAGTAAAGGCTTTTATGGACACGTTTCCATCTGTTTGGGATTTCCATTCGCCATTAGTATACATATAGGAGGTATTTTCTTTATAGCAATAGTCATCTTTAAAAATCCATGCACCGTTTGGAAAAGATACTACTATAGAAAAGTAATCGCCTTTTTGTAGGGAGTATACATCGTTTAAGTTAATGGTATGATATCCTGAAAAATCTTGAGTGCCTTTTAGAGTGGTTATAAGAGTGCCATCTACTGGAGAAGTATAATCATCATTTAATTTGTATATTGAAACTTCATATATAACACTAGCATTATTAGTGTAGAATGATATAGCTGATAAATTTTCATCTTTTTTAGCTTGAAAAACGTTTGCTTCTTTTGAACACCAGTAATATGCGTCACCAAATCCATCATATTGATATATAGAATTATAAAAATCAAGGCTAGTTGCCTCAAAGCTACAAGCCTGAGTAATCGACTTATCACAATATGAAATATAGAAGTAACCATTATCACCGAAATCAGTTCCCCAACTGTTTTTGCAAATCCAAGCACCGTCGGTATCGGGTTGAATGTTAAAGTTTTCCTTTGGATAACTGTCGTCCCAACCCACCAAGGCAACCGCATGGTTAGAACTAACAGATTTAGTTTGATAGTAACTGTAATTATTCTTATTGTAGTAAAGGCTTTGTTCGGAATTATCTGTTGGAGCATGATATGAAAAATACATAGCACCAGTTTTCATTAACTGTTGCTTTATATTAGTAGAGTCAGTTCCATCAAAAACGTTTGCATTGGTTAAATGTACAACAGAGTTATATCTTTGACTATCATCGATAAAGGTAGTTTTATTATTTTTTTTAAACGTTTCTGCATCACTTATAGTATAAGTAGAACTTTCTAAAACAGCACCTTTCCAACTAGCTAATGACATCATAGCATCAAAAGGAGTTCCACCCTTATAGAATGCGTCTAGTTTCAAATTATAGTCTGTTCTTGAGATGCCATCGTTATATAGGGGGTCATTTATATCATGAGAAGTAACTGCTCCTTGAGAGAACCATACCAAATGAGCCTCCGATAAGTCTGTAGAATTATCTCCTAAGCCTTTCATTATCATATTGGATTCTATTGAACTCATAGTAGCATGACTCCAGCAAGTACCCGTTTGTAACTGGTCTTTTGCCGATGTCATATAGTTTTTACCATCTACATTTCTCAAATCGAACTTAGAAGGTAAACTAGTAGCTTTATGCAAGCCGTTATCTTTTGGAATTAGATTAAGTTCTATTCTATTTCCATTTTCGTCCACATAGTATTCATTTATTAGACCATACTCAGATGGTTCTTCATGTTTTACATAAATTTTTTTAGAACTTGAAGTATCTTGTTCAGTTACTGCGTAGGTTGGCAACAGATTTACAAAACACATGAACAATATTAAAACTCCAATACTTGTGGATATCTTGAATGTTTTTCTCATGATTTACTATCCTTTCCATGATGACGTTTAGTCTTTTATGTTATATCGATACGTTTACGTAATATAGTATACTATCTTATTTTTGCATTGTCAACTGATATTTTTGAAGTTTCAATCTTAAAATACTTGATTAAAAAAATCCCTCACTTATAAGTGAAGGATTTTATCATTCTATGGATAACTTAATATTACTTATCTATAATAGAATTTTTAATACTTATTAAATCAACGATATTCAAAGCATTATCATTATTGAAATCTAAGGAAGAAGTGTCATCTATTTTAGATACTCCTAGAATATGCTTCTTTAGTCTTAATAAATCAGTAGAAGTGTACTCCATAGGAATTTTTTCAGCGACTGCTATAATAGATATATCTCCTGTAACCTTATCAGCAGATATAGTTAGTACACCATCTATAAAGGTATATCCGTCTTTTAAGATAGTATCCCCAACCTTGATAGTTATATCTTTTGATAGAGTATAGCCATCATCTGCCGTTAGAGTAGCTTTATATTCCGAACCATGTTTTATGGTATCTGTTCCGTTAGATACTATGTTAGTTAAATCGGAAGTTACTGTATACTCATTAGGTATTGCATTAGCCTCAATAGTAATATTATCAGTTACGCTATCTTTAGATATAGTTAGTACGCCATCTACAAAGGTATAGCCATCTTTTAGGATAGTATTTCCAACTTTGATAGTTATATCTTTTGGTAGAGTATAGCCATCATCTGCCGTTAGAGTGGCTTTATATTCCGAACCATGTATTATGGTATCTGTTCCATTAGATGCTATGTTAGTTAAATCGGAAGTTACTGTATACTCATTAGGTATTGCATTAGCCTCAATAGTGATACTGTCAGTTATACTATCTCTTGATATGGTTAGTACACCATCTACAAAGGTATAGCCATCTTTTAGGATAGTATCTCCAACTTTGATAGTCACATCTTTTGATAGAGTATAGCCATCATCTGCCGTTAAAGTGGTGATATAATCCTCATATGAAGATATTTTATCACTTTTTGGAACGTTACTTGAAGTCACATTATCAAGATTATTTATCAAACTTACTGCATAGTACACTTTTGTGGAGTCATTGTCTGGAAGAGCAAATTCTGTACATTCGGACTTTAGTCTATCTATGACTATAGTACTCAAACTAGAACAATCTTTAAACCAGTTATATTGTAGAGTTTCCACACTACTTGGAATTCTTACCATCTTTAAAGAAGTACAACCCTCAAATGCGTAGCAAGTGATAAACGTTACACTATCTGGAATGTCTATACTTTCTAAAGATTTACAGTTATTAAACGTACTCCTACTAATATATATAACGCCATTTGGGATAGTTACATCTTTTAGAGCGATACAATTGCTAAATGCAAATCCACCGATACTATTAACACTATCTGGAACTTTCACACTTTCCAATGATGTACAATCCTCAAAGGCTCTATCGTAGATGTTAGTAACTCCATCTGGAATAGTTACATTCTTTATATTTGGGCAATCGCTGAAAGCGTTTCCACAAATAAGATTTATATTGTCTGGAATAGTTACATCTGTTACGTTAGATTGCTCTTTATACTTATATAGTATATCATTTATTATTACAAATCCGTCAATATCTTTAAAGTTTTCAAGATATTTTGTACCCTCAAAAGCACTACTGCCTATAAAAACCACACTTTCAGGTATCTTTATACTTTCCAATGATGTACAGTTTCTAAAGGCATTAATACTAATGGAAATCACGCTGTCAGGGATTTCTACGCTTGTAAGTTCAGTACAGTTCATAAACGCACCATAACCTACGACTCTAACGTCTACGTCGTTAATTTTGGAAGGTATTTTCACTTCTGTAACTGAACCAGTATAATCGTTTATAGTTTTAGATTGTTCATCAAAGTAGAATAGTTTAGGTATAATGCCATCACTAGATATTCTAAGTTTGTAACTGTCACTTCTATCGGAAACGTTACATAGATAGACAGAATCTAAGTTACTGCATCCTAAGAATAAATCTTCACCCATTTTAATGATGCTCTTTGGAATAGTTACATTCGTTAATGAAGTACAATCTTTAAAAGATGCAGTATCTAATATAGTGACTTTAATGCCGTTAATCTCCGATGGTATTACTAGTTCGGTAGCTGAACCTACATACTTAGTGATAGCACCATCGTTTTCATCAAAGTAGAATATCGATTGTGGCATAGTATCACTAGATATGTTAAAGTTAGAACTATCGATATTATTGCTATCATTGTATACATAGATAGTATTTAAGTTACTGCAACCTGTAAAAGCATTAGTACCTACAGTGGTGATACTACTTGGAATAGTTACACTAGTTAATGAAGTACAATCCTTAAAGGATTGACTATCTAATGTAGTGACTTTAACACCATTAATCTCTGATGGTATTACTAATTCGGTAGCTGAACCTACATACTTAGTAATAGTTCCAGTAGTTTCATCAAAGTAGAATATATTTTTAGGCAATTTATTACCATTTATAATAAATTGAGAAGTTGAAACCTTAGTATTGTTTGTTATGTAAACATTATCTAATGATGTACAATTTTTAAACGCATCTTGACCTACAGAAGTTATACCATATGCAATGACTACACCTTTTAAGGAAGTATTACCTTTAAAAGTCTCTTTACCTATAGTTTGAACGGCAACGCCATTAATTGTAGATGGTATTTCAACATAAGTGCTAGAACCAGTATACTTAGTAATAGTACCAGTATCGGCATCAAAGGTAAAATCCTCTGAAGATGAATCGTATGTTGCACTTGCTGTTATAGTGTTATCGAAGTTTGCTATGGGCAGAGTGCCTATAGAACATATTACTGCTAAAGATAACATAAAAGTTATAAGTTTTTTATTCATAAAAGACCTCCTAATATATATTAGTTAAATAGTACCATAAGATTAAGAAAAAGTCAATCACTTTTTGGAAAATAATAATATAATATTTATGAAATCTTCCATAATAAGATACCATTTCTTAAATGTTTTACATTAGATATCATGTAATACAATCGGATAGTAAAATGACATAGTTGCTCAATGTTGACATTCATTGATAAATGATGATATACTATAGTAAGCATATATAAAAATTTAAAAACTATAGTTAAGGAGATAATCTTATGATACTTTTATCGGCAAAAAATGTTTGCAAAACTTATGTGGAAAAAATACTTCTAAATGATGTTTCTTTTTATCTTAATAAAGGGGATAAGGTTGGTATAGTAGGTGTAAATGGCACTGGAAAATCTACATTTTTGAAAATTTTGGCTAATCAAGAATACTGTAATAGTGGTGAAGTAATAACATCGAATGGAGTAAATGTAGCATATCTTCCACAAAATCCAGTATTTGAGGAACATCTTTCAATACTTGAGCAAGTTCTAAAAGATATCCCTAAAGATATCAAAGAACAGAAACAGCATGAGGCTAAATCCATTTTGAATAAGATGGGCATTAAAGATTTATCTAAAGATATAAACACTCTATCGGGAGGAGAAAAACGCAGGGTAGCTATAGCTACTACTTTGATATTACCTAGCAACGTTCTAATTTTAGATGAACCTACTAACCATATCGATAATGATACGGTTGAATGGTTAGAAAAATATCTATCTAAGTATAATGGTGCTATAGTCATGGTTACTCATGATAGATACTTCTTGGACAGAGTAGCTAATACCATCGTGGAATTAGACAAAGGAAATCTTTATACTTACGAAGACGCAAACTTTTCTAAGTATGTGGAACTAAAGGTTCAACGTGAGGAAATGGCTTTGAGTACAGAACGTAAAAATAAAAGCCTTTACAGAAAAGAATTGGAATGGATTAAACGTGGCCCTAGAGCCAGAGGTACTAAAAGCAAAGACAGAATTGAACGTTTTAAAGAACTATCTGAACGTGATATTCCTAAGGAAGAAGATAAACTTTCTATTAGTTCAATATCATCTAGGTTGGGAAAAACTATCATTGAGTTTGATAACGTTAGTAAATCTTTTGGCGATAGGTTGCTAATAGATAATTTTTCTTATATTATCTCAAAAGATAGTCGCATTGGAATAGTTGGTAAGAATGGTTGTGGTAAATCCACTTTGCTAAAAATGATAATGGGTGACGTTCCAAACGATACAGGTACTATAAAAATCGGGGAAACCGTTAAGATAGGATACTTCTCTCAAGAATGTGAACAGTTAGACCATTCTCAAAAAGTTATAGACTACATAAGGGATACTGCTGAGTATATCGATACTAAAGATGGTAAAGTATCCGCATCGCAACTACTGGAAAGATTTTTATTTCCTTCCGATTTACAATGGTCTGTAATAGGAAAACTATCTGGTGGCGAAAGAAAAAGATTGTTCTTATTGAAAATCTTGATATCTTCTCCAAACGTGCTACTACTGGACGAACCTACCAACGATTTAGATATTCAAACTTTAGAAGTTTTGGAGGACTATCTTGAAAGTTTTAATGGTGCAGTAGTATCGGTATCACATGATAGATACTTTTTGGATAAGATGGCTAAAGATATCTTTGAGTTTATGGGTGATGGCACTATCAACCATTATACTGGTAACTACTCCGATTATTTGACTAAACGTACTCCAGTTGAAAGCACTATCGATACCCTTAAAGATAAAACTTCCAAACAGAACAAACCTAATCTAAGTAACAAGTTAAAGTTTTCTTTTAAGGAACAACGTGAGTTTGATACCATTGACCAAACTATAGCCGATTTAGAAGATAAAATCAGTAGCTTAGATGCTCAAATTGAACAGAACTCTACAGACTATATAAAGGTTACAGAACTATCCGAATTGAAACAACAAGCTGAATTGGAACTAGAACAGAAAATGGATAGATGGATATATCTAAATGAATTGGCTGAAAAGATTAATAATCAATAATAGATTGTTTCATTCTCCAATGGAGAATAATTATAAAAATTTGAAAGGAACTTTAATCATGAGTGTTGGATAGAAATAAATTGGCTGATACTATCCAAAAGGCTTTAGATATGTACTTCTCAAATAGTAACAATTGATATCTGCAACTACTTGAACTTTTTAAAAAAATGAGTTATAATATCATTCGTGACGCAAAATTTAGATTGTGTTATATGTATCCAATTAATTTGTGTGGAGTGAAAAAGATGTTAAAAGAATCTGAGTGGAATACAATAAACAATATCTTGCTTGAATTGTATACTATGGATAATATAGAAAAGTTATCACAAAAGATAATGAAAGTAATTAGAATGCTTATTCCTTATTCAAAGGGTTGTTTTATTCTTCTTGATGATGACCAAAATATTATTGTTCCAAATTCGTACTTTATAGGTTTTAATGATAAATCTAAACAGTTGTATATTGATAAATATTATAATCAAGATTATGTTAAGTATCTTTTTGATATATCATTTGAAACCACTGCCTACAGAGATACTGATATCTTGGATAATGATATCCGTAAAAATACCGACTTTTATGTAAACTTCCTAGAACCTGAAGATATAGTCTTTGGTTGTGGCATAATGATAGTTAGAAATAACAGAATTACAGGTATTTTTAATCTGTTTAGAAACAAAACTTCTGGAGATTTTTCCGATAAGGATATATACATTCTAAACGTATTGAAAAAGCATATCGAAAATATGATACATAACGTTACACAACTCAGTAGAGCCAATGCCACGGTAAATAAAAATCTTGAGAAGTTTTCTGAAAAGTATAATCTTACATCAAGGGAATGTGATGTACTTAACCTTATAAATAAGGGATACGCTAATCAAGAAATAGCCGATGAACTGGTTATAACGCTTTCGACAGTAAAAAAGCACATATACAATCTGTATGGAAAGACGGGTGTTTCTAGTAGAGGACAACTTATTTCCATATTTTTTGATTAGTCTATAGAACTAAAGTAGTATTATCAATACAAAAAAGTATACTTTGGTTCAATTGTAAAAAAAGATTATCTGTTATATAATTTAAGCATAGAAAAAAGCAACGAGGCTTTAAGAAATATCACGTAAGTGATGGTTTCTTAGAGCCTTTTTTGTTTATATAATAATTTTTGATTTTATGCAAAAGGAGTAATTATTATGCAAAAAATATTCACAAAAGAGTTTAAATCAGGAGAAAAGTGGTCAGGAGCAATCGGAAAGAATAAATATATCCACTTTAAAGCACTTGGTGATAATGCTAATGTATCAATTCTCCTTTATAACCTAAAGGATACATCTGAAAGATACAATATGCCAGATACTCTTAAAGCACAATATACAGCACATCTAGCAAAGGGCAACGTTCTTATGAGCGATAACGGTAGAGTTCTTGCAAGTATAGTCGAAGATAGTCTTGGTTGGCACGATTCCATTACAGGTCACACTACAAGAACTATGACCGATGAAAAGTATGGAAAGACTTCATATCAAGCTAACGGCAACGACTTCTACAGATGTGGTGAGGAAAACTTTAAAGTCGAATTAGTAAGAAATAATATGAGCAAACGTGACTTAGTTCCATGTGTAAATCTATTTGCTAAAGTGTACGTCGATGAGGACGGAAGTATGCACTATGTAACTGACCATTGTAAAAAAGGTGCTACTGTTACTCTAAGAACAGAAATGGATTGCTTAATTATAGTTTCAAACACTCCAAATCCACTAGACCCATCAAAAGAGTATCCTTCCGTTCCAGTTACCATGGAGGTCTATAACGCTCATAAAACTGATTTGATGGACGAATGTGTAAATCTTAGAGATGAAAACTATAGGGCTTTTGAAAATACTTGGGATTATCTTAACCTTATTGGCGACTAGAAAGGAGAATTTATAATGTTTGGTTTTATTGAAAAAGATAGTACTCTAAAAATAGAAGATGCAGTTTATGATAAGGTTCTTGAGGCTGGTCTTGGCTGGATTCATGAACTAAAGAAAGGTCAATCATTTAGAATTTTGGATATTGAGGGCAATCAAGCAGTAGATACAACTTTCTATGACCTACACAACCCAGAAGACCATTACGGTGCAGTTCAAACCATAGTTGCACAAAAGAATATCTATCTAACTACTGGTAGCATCTTAAGAGCTGAATCTGGCAAGCCTTTACTTGAAATAACCGCAGACAAAACTGGCAGACACGATACTTTAGGTGGTGCTTGTTCATCTCAAAGTAACACCGTTAGATACGCTAGAGAAAAAAGATATATGCACAACTGTCGTGATAGCTTTATGCTACAACTTGCAGATTCTACTTTCGATATTAAAAAACGTGACCTTGCTCCAAATATCAACTTTTTTATGAACGTTCCTATTACTAAGGAGGGTGGTTATAAGTTCGATGATGGTGTATCTGCTCCTGGAAAGTATGTAGAAATGAAAGCTCTTGAAGATGTAGTTATCTTAATTAGTAACTGTCCACAACTTAACAATCCATGTAATGCGTACAATCCTACGCCAGTAAGACTTCTTATATGGGATTGATTTATTTTATAACGGGAGATTTGTATTATGTTTAGTAAAGTTTTAATAGCTAACAGAGGTGCGATAGCTGTTCGTATAGAAAGAACACTTGCTAAAATGGGTGTTAAAAGTGTAGCCGTGTACTCAAAGGCTGATAGAGATAGCCTTCATGTTGAAAATGCAGACGAAACGGTATATCTTGGCGAGGGTACTGCTAAAGATACTTACCTTAATATAGATAAAATTATAAATGCTGCCATTGAAACTGGTGCTGAAGCTATCCACCCTGGCTATGGCTTTTTAAGTGAAAATACTCTATTTGCATCTAAATGTGAGGAAAATAATATTAAGTTCATTGGACCAGATTCCAAACAGATTAACCTTTTTGGTTTAAAG
This sequence comes from Ruminococcus sp., assembly GCA_018376535.1. Taxonomy (GTDB): domain Bacteria; phylum Bacillota; class Clostridia; order Oscillospirales; family Ruminococcaceae; genus UBA5884. Next base: position 28,137 of record JAHABC010000019.1, on the reverse strand, counting down.
CACTCGGCAAGAGAGATAGCCGAAAAAGCAAACGTTCCATTACTTTCAGGTACGGGACTTCTTTCTGGCATAGATGAGGCTATTGAAAAAGCTGAAAAAATTGGATATCCTGTTATGATTAAAAGTACTGCTGGTGGTGGTGGTATTGGTATAAGAATATGCGAAGATAAAGACCAATTATTAGCATCTTATGATAATGTATGCCATCTAGCTGAGAGTAACTTCAACGATGCAGGAGTATTTCTTGAAAAGTATATCCGAAAGGCTAGACACGTTGAAGTTCAAATATTCGGTAATGAGTATGGCGAGGTAGCTACTCTTGGTGAACGTGATTGTTCTGTACAAAGAAGAAATCAAAAGGTAGTTGAGGAGTCCCCTGCTCCAAACCTTTCCGATGAGGTTCGTCAAAAGATGTACACATCGGCTAAAAATCTAGCAAAGACCAGTGGCTACAGAAGTGCTGGTACTGTAGAGTTCCTTTATGATGAATCCGATGAAAAGTTCTACTTCCTTGAGGTAAACACTAGACTTCAAGTTGAACACGGTATCACTGAGGAAGTTTATGGCGTGGATTTAGTAGAATGGATGGTAAAAGAGGCTGCTGGTGAACTTAAAGGTATTGAAAACTTTAAAGCAGTTCCAAATGGACATTCCATTGAAGTTAGAGTCTACGCAGAAGATTGCATAAATAACTTCAGACCTAGCAGTGGTAAAATAGATGATGTTATCTTTAGTAACAAGGCTAGAATCGAAACTTGGATTAGAAAGAATATAGAAATCAGTTCTTTATATGACCCTATGTTAGCAAAACTTATTGTACATAGTGATACAAGAGAATCTGCTGTTGAAAAAATGCTAGACGTTCTTAATGAATCTAAAGTTTACGGTGTTACTACCAATCTTGAGTACTTAAAGAACCTTATCCTAACAGATGACTATAAATCTGGAAAACTTTTCACTAAGATGTTAGAAAACTTCTTGCCAGAAGAAAATGCTCTTGAAGTTCTTGATGGAGGTATTCAATCCACCGTTCAAGATGCCGACGGTATGCTTGGTTATTGGACTGTAGGTGTTCCTCCTTGTGGTGCTATGGATAGCTATAGCTTTAAAATCGGTAATAAGTTGCTGGGCAACGATTTGAATACTGCTGGTATTGAACTTACTATGCGTGGAGGTTCTTACAGATTTAGAACTACTACTAGTTTCTGCATCACTGGTGCAGATATGCAAGCTACTCTTGATGATGAAAATGTTCCAATGTATACAGTAGTAAACGCTAGTCCTATGCAAGAGTTGAAGTTCAAGACTGCATCTAAAGGTATGAGAACCTATCTTTTAGTTAAGGGTGGCATAGATGTTCCACAGATTATGGGTTCATCTTCCACATTCTCAGATGGTAAGTTTGGTGGTCATAATGGTAGAGCTCTTAGAACTGGCGACGTACTACATCTTACAAAGAATTGCGTTTCCGATAGCATAAATTCTTTTGAAGATAAATATATTCCAAAGATAGACAACGTTTGGACTATAGGTGTTATCGTTGGTCCTCAACCTACTTACGAATATCTAAAGCCTGAGTATCTTGATACCTTAACTAGTTCGGAATATACAGTAAACTTCAACAGTGCTAGAACTGGTATTAGACTTAATGGACCAGTTCCACAATGGGTTAGAGAAGATGGTGGTGAGGCTGGTTTACACCCATCAAATATCCACGATAACGCCTACGCAATAGGAACTCTTGATTTAACTGGTGACCAATCTATACTGTTAGGTCCAGATGGCCCATCTTTAGGTGGTTTTGTGTGTCCAGTTACCACTGCAAAAGGCGAACTCTGGAAGTTAGGACAACTTCACCCTGCTGATAAGGTTCATTTCCAACTTTTAACCTTGGAACAAGCTGAGGAGATTAGAAAAAATCAAGAGAAGAATATCAATCTTGAATACACTGACGTAGTTCTACCTAAGCCAGTAAAGTTAGATGCCTCATATTCTATACTTGCTCAAGGAACACATGACAATACAGACTATAAAATTAGATTACAAGGTGAAGAAAATATCCTTATTGAGTATGGCGACATGGTTCTTGATATTGAACTTCGCTTTAGAGTACATATTCTTATGAATGAAATTGAAAAGTCTAATCTACCTATTATAGATATGACCCCTGGTATACGTTCTTTGCAAGTACACTTTGATGTGAATAAAATCTCAGCAAGAGAAATAGCTTCCAAAGTTGAGGAGATAAACTCTAACCTTTCTTCTCTAGATGATATAACAGTTCCATCAAGAATTATAAAACTTCCACTTTCATGGGACGACCCACAAACTCAAATTGCAGCGAAAAGATATCAACAGACTGTAAGACCTAATGCACCATGGTGTCCATCAAATCCCGAATTTATTAGAAGAATTAACGGTCTTGACAGTATACAAGATGTTCAAAACATAGTCTTTGATGCTGACTATCTTGTACTTGGCTTAGGAGATGTATATCTTGGAGCACCTGTTGCTACTCCAGTAGACCCACGTCATAGAATGGTTACTACAAAGTACAATCCTGCAAGACCTTGGACTCCAGAAAATGCAGTCGGAATAGGTGGAGCGTATCTATGTGTATATGGTATGGAGGGCCCTGGAGGATATCAATTTGTAGGACGTACAATCCAAATGTGGAACTCCCTAAGAGAAACTGAATACTTTAAAAAAGGTAAACCTTGGCTACTTAACTTCTTTGATAGACTTAAATTTTATCCTTGTAGTGCAGACGAAATTCTAAAATACAGAGATGACTTCCTAAGAGGTAAGTTCCATATAGATATAGAAGAAACTACATTTAACCTTGGTAAATATAAAGCATATCTTGAGAGTATAAAAGATTCAGCTAAGAAGTTCAAAGAACATCAAGAGGCATCGTTCCAAGCAGAACACCAAAGATGGATTGAACAAGGTCTTGACCATTTTGAATCCGATACTAAGACTGAAGATACTCACCAAAATGACGTACTTCCAGACGATTGCGAACCAATTAGTGCAACAATCCCAGGTAGTGTGTGGAAAGTTCTTGTTAAAGAAGGCGATGTCGTTCAAAAAGGTCAACAGATTGCCGTTCTTGAAAGTATGAAGATGGAATTTCCTGTTGAAACTAAGTACAACGGAACTATCAAAAAAGTGTATGTTAAGTCTAGTCAACAGATAGATGCAGGTCAAATGGTCGCTGCAATAAAAGTGGAGGAGTAAACTTTTATGAAATATTTTCCTAAAAAACTCACACTTACTTGGATAAAACATAGTTATGAAACTGGTGAACTTAATCCAAATGAACTAATTGAGGAAGTTATTAAACGCTCCGAAAGTACTAAGGATAAAAATATTTGGATAGTTCCACCATCACATGAACTTATTGATAAGTATGTATACAATCTTCCAAAGGATAGTAAAAACTATCCTTTGTGGGGAGTGCCTTTCGCAATAAAAGATAATATTAACCTTGCAAACGTTCCAACTACGGCAGCTTGTCCCGATTATTCATATATTCCTGAAAGTAATGCTTATGTGGTTCAAAAGTTAATAGATGCTGGTGCTATACCAGTCGGAAAGACAAATCTTGACCAATTTGCTACAGGTCTTGTAGGCACAAGAAGTCCATATGGAGAGGTTCATAACGCACACAATCCAGAGTATATAAGTGGAGGTTCAAGTTCTGGTTCAGCAGTAGCAGTGGCACTTGGTATGAGTGCGTTCGCATTAGGTACAGATACTGCCGGTTCTGGACGTGTTCCAGCCATGCTGAACACTCTTATTGGATTTAAACCACCTCTTGGTTCATGGTCCACAGATGGCGTAGTTCCTGCTTGTGCTAGTTTGGATTGCGTTACCGTCTTTGCAAACTCTCTTGATGACGCTCTTGCAGTAAACGAAGTCGCAAAAGGTTATGATACCAACTGTTCATGGTCTTTGGAATTTGAAAATAAAGGTAGAAAACTTCCTAAAAAGATATATCTTCCAAAAGAAGAACCTAGGTTCTTTGGTGATAATGCAGAAGTTCATAAATCTAAGTGGTATAATGCCATAGCAAGATTGGAGAATCTTGGCGTTAAAGTAGAACATATCGATTATAAAATGTTCTATGATGCAGCGTTGATACTCTATGAGGGTTCTTATGTAGCTGAAAGATGGTCGGATTTAAAAGATTTCGTTGAAAGTCATTCAGGAAAAGTATTTCCAGTAACTGAAAAAATTCTCCGTTCGGGAGGTACTTCCGATAAGACAGCATCTAGTCTTTTTGAGGATTTACATAAGTTACAATATTACAGACACAAAACTAAAGAAATTCTTAAAGATGCCATCATGATAATGCCAACTGCTGGTGGTACTTTCACCAGAGAACAGGTTAGAAACAATCCAATAGAAACCAATAGCCTTATGGGATTGTATACTAATCATTGTAACCTTTTGAACCTAATGGCAATAGCCGTTCCAGAAAGTTCTACCGATACTGAACTTCCATTTGGTATCACAATATTTGGATTGGCTGAAAATGAAAATCTTGTTACAGAGGTATCCCAAAAGTTTTTGGAAACTGAAAATCAACTTTTTGCAGTATGTGGATTGCACAAGCATGGATTTGCTCTTGAAAGTCAATTAATCGAACTTGGTGCGAAGTTCGTTGAAAGTACAGTAACTACAAAGAAGTACAATCTGTATAGATTAAATACAAATCCAGTAAAACCTGCACTAGTAAAGGTAAATGATACCTCAGCTGAAAATATTTCTGTAGATATATATTCTATATCTAAGAAAAAACTAGGCTTGTTCTTAGATAATGTTAAATCACCTCTTACCATAGGAACAATCGAATTGGCTGACGGTCGAAAAGTTAAAGGTTTTCTTTGTGAAGAGTATGCCTTAAAAGATGCTAAAAATATAACATCTATTAAATCATTTGAAATATAAAACCCAATGAAGTGTGTTCTGACATAATGTCTTACACGCTTTATCTATGAAAGGATAATGTAGTATGGAATCACAATTTTCAAGAGTAGAGGTAATGAGTGGCACTGCTAAAGTAGTCGATTTTTACGGAAAGTTAAGCAATGGCGAAAATGTTAAACAATTATTGAAATTGGGCGTTACTGGTATAACTATCTATAACAACGTCATAGGTTGTGGAGTTCAACATGGTTTGGCTGAGTACGAATATGAACTATCCCCTGAAAGTTTGACTATGAGATTTCTACCTAAAAGTGTAGTAACCATAATCTGCGAAACTGATAAGGTCGACCAACTTATAGAGTTTCTTAAATTGGAACTATATACTGGTCATATCGGTGATGGTAAGATATTTGTATCCGATGTTAGAAACATCATACGAGTAAGAACTGGTGAAGAAGGTTCAGATGCTCTTAAAGCATCTACTATTGACTAAACTAAAATGAGGTTGATAATATGAGTAAAAAAATAGGAGTGTTTGGTGCTGTATCGACTGGCGTTGGAATGCTTATTGCAACGAGTTGTTTTATATCATCGGCAAGTGGTGCTAGTGCAGTCGGAACACCATTCGTTATAGCAATAGTAATAGCTTGTATTGCTAATATGATGGCAGTTCTATCTATAGCTGAACTAAATGCTATTATGCCGAATCTAACGGGTGGAATTGCACAGTATACACTTGCAGGTTTAGGTCCACTTATAACAATAGTTACCATGGTAGGTGGATATCTAATAAGTAATGTATTCGCTGCCCCTGCCGAAGGAGCAATGTTCGCAAACGTTATGAATGAAATAGTCGGTGATGCTGTACCTCCAGCCGTATTTAGTGTGGGAATTACTATCATTCTTATAATTGTAAATCTAATGGGAGTAAATATGTCCACATTGTTACAAGAAATAGTAGCATCATTTATGGTTATTTCGCTTATAATACTAAGTGTAATGGGAGCTTTAGGCTTGGGAACTGGTACAGAGGTTGAACAATCAGCAGTAGTTTCTTCTAAACTATCCGATGTACTTCCTTTGACTGCAACTGCTTTTTGGTTCTTTATTGGAGCAGAGTTTATCGTTCCATTAGCAAAAGATATGAAAAATCCTAAGAAAAATGTTCCATTGAGTATGGTTCTATCACTTGCAATAATGGGAATAATTCAAATTATTATGATATTCGGCTTTAAAAACTATACCGAATGGTCTGAACTTGGAGCATCAGCTTCTCCACACGTTTTATATGCAGTATCCATGTTAGGTAAGTGGGGCAGATATTGGATGATTATAGTTGCTATATTTGCTGCGGTAAGTACACAAAATTCAATTATATGTTCGGTATCGGAAATATGTTGTGGTATGGCTAAAATGAACTTATTACCTGCATTCTTCCAAAAGAAGAACAAAAAAGGAGCTCCTTACTTTGTAATACTTATCCTTGGATTTCTTACCATCTTAATTGAGGCATCTGGCATTTCAACAGGTGAACAAGTTTCATTTTTAACTTTAACGTGTTCTCTTTTCTGGATGCTTTCATATATTACATCACATATAAACGTAATCATACTTAGAAAAAAGATGAAAAACGTTCCACGTTCGTTTAAGACACCATTTTATCCAGTATTCCAAATAGTTGGCATTATTTTACAAATATACATGATGTTTAACATCTCAACTGATGCTACTCAAAGACTTAATATATACATTCTATGCTTTGTATTGTTTATTGGATTGTTTATATATGCGTTCTTTTGGGTTAAGTATAAACTCAAGATGCCTTTGCTCAAAGGTTGTGGAGTTCATCAAGTAATGGTTATGGAAAGCCCAACATATCATGAAGCTAAACAAGAAATGGAAAAAGCTAAAAAATCTAATGCTTGATATATAAACTGACTTTTAGTATCTTAACTAAAAGTCAGTTTTATTTTATATTTTAAATTTGTAAGAAAGATTTTATTCAGCAATCCATTTTTGGATAGCTTTTGAAAGTCGTCTGTCGATATCCTTTCTTGTTTCTTCGCATTCGTTTGGATACTCTTTTGCTGATTTGAAAATAAACTTAAGCACAAATTTAAGTCCTATAGGAAGTGCCAATCTAAGCATTGATTCAGGTAATACAAAATGAGTTCCATGTTTATAAGTGATTGCCTCATATTCACAACTATGAGGTCGTTCTTTTAACCTTTTATCCATACGACGAACATATTTTCCTGCTTCCCAAAAGCTGTCGTCATCTGCTCCAATAAGAATAAGTGAACCTTTTATATTTTCGATTTTTATCATTTCTTCTTCAGTATGTTCTCTAGCTTTTTCGGAATCTATAAATAGATGTGTACTGCGTGTTATATCCCCTGAACCTTCAGTTTCCTCCTTTATTTTTTGATAATATGTAGGGTGTTCATAAACGAAAGGCATATACGCAAGAGGTTCTCCTTTCCACGAAAGAGTGGACGCATTCGGAATAGGCCATTCTTTGCAACCATCTTTATTGCCTTGTTCAAAACCTTGCCATACGAAATCACTTGGAGTAAGTCCGAAAGTCAATGTGATATCGGGAAAGTATGAAGCTGCTACTAACGAATCCATTCCAGCAGTACTCATTCCCATGATGCCTATCTTTTTGTTTCCATTATTTTTGAGCCATTTTATAGCTGTTTCTATTCTTTCCAAAGGATAGTTCACATGACTATAATTTTTAACATCAGGTGACATACACATAACATTTACGCCGTTTTTATGCAACCATTTTGCACCACATTTTGCCATAAAATCATTAGGGTCATCTCCAAACAATCCTATTATAGCATTATCTGCACCATTAGGATTTATATAGTATGTACCATAAAATCCATCGTTATTATTGTTAAAAGATAATTTTTTCATAATATACCTCGATTTAAAAATTATTTGTAAATTTTAACAGATATATTATATCATAAGCATATGCCACAGTCAATAAAGAGTATACCATGTCAAACTTTAATTAGTTGGAAAATTATAACAATTTGATAAATATCATGTTCAAAGTTTATATTGATTATTAATGATGTTAAATTGTTATTTTAAAAATAATTTCATTGCTTATTCAAAATAAGATTAATTATAAGGAGAATATTTTAACTTAGGATTTTCATTCTCCAATGGAGAATAATTTTTAATTGGATTATATCATAGAATATGCAACCCATCAAGGAGATTTTTTGATATTTTATTGAAAAATATCTCTAAATATATTATAATATGACTAATGGAGGTTGATAATATGATTAATTATACTTGGCAACAAGCCAATCAATTAGGATTTTATTTCAAAACTAATGGCAAAAGATGTATAATAACTAAATACAATGGCACTGATAAAAATATACTCATTCCAGATACTATTGATAATAAACCTGTAAAAGCTATCGGAAAAAATTCTTTTAAAGGAACATCTATTGAAAGTGTAGTGTTTCCTGAGAGTATTCTATCCATAGGCGATAACGCTTTTATGGATTGCTCATGTCTAAAGGAAGTTTCTCATAACAAAAAAGATTTATCTACTATACACTTTGGCAAAGATATTTTTGTAAATACTCCATATATCAGTAAAGATGAGTTTGTTATCTTAAATAATGTTCTATTAAGATTTAATAATATAAATAAGCTAAGGAGTGTATACATTCCATTTAGTGTGGATATTATAGCAACTCATGCTATTTTTGGTTTTATTGTTAATTTAGTTCTACCCTACAAGAAGATTAAACTATGTACAGAAATATGTTCAAAAAGATATTCAAATGGTTTTAATCTATATAATATTCTATTCTATGAAATAAAAGATAACAAAAAACATATAGTAAATGGTAAGAATATTCCACTTATTCTAGAAAATAATGCTCTTTCAAATACACGCTTTTTAGTAGAAAATATTTTTTACAACGTAAAACATCATAGATTATATAAACTTAAATTTGATAATTTTATGGGAAATATATTAGAATGTGAATGTAATATGAACAATTTCTATATTTTTAAGAAGTTTAAAATCTATTTTGATGATATTGAAAGATACTCTCAAGAATTTTATCAACTGTTCGATATAAAATATTATATTCGTAATAATTGGCGTATTGTGTTCAATCTACAAAGGTATGATGATTATTTTAAAGATAAACCTACATATCAAAAGATATTATACTCATACTATCGTATAGGTTTAAGTTATTCAAGGAATGAAGTAAAAAAATATGTAAATTATATAACTAATCCTAGTATTCTAAAAGAGACTATCAATATTTTTATAACACTAGATATTGTAGATTTCTTTGAAAGTGCATATCAATATGGTTGGTTAAGTGATAAAATGTTAGAATATGCTATATCTATAGCAGAAAAACATTCTGCCATAGAGTGTTATAAGTATCTAAAAGCAAGAAAGCAGTCTTAAAAGACTGCTCCTTGAGAAAACACCACCTACGGATTGCACGTAGGATTTTCCTCTTCGAGAGAAAGAGGGTTTCTACTAATTGAAATATGGTGTTCGGGAATGAGGTTAATTCATTTCTCCTTCTTGGCAGGAAGGCGTTCTAAACATGAACCATCCCAGTAACATTATACATTTTAAAACTAACGTTGTCAATAGAAAGGTCGTGATTTTTTTGAAAAAATGTTTAATCTGCAAAGAACGAAATATTGACTACTATGGTATATGTACATCATGCAAGATTTTAAATCAAAATATGAGAAGTGTTCACGCAGATTTAAACGGGTATACTGCATTAATCACTGGTGCAAGGGTTCGCATTGGATATGCTACTGCATTACGTCTACTTCGTGATGGTGCTAATGTTATCGGAATTACTAGATTTCCTCATATTGCTATGGAAAATTACAAAAAAGAACCAGATTATCAATCTTTTAAGGATAGACTTAAAATAATAGGTTTCGATTTAATGCAAATACATCTATTAGATGACTTAATCTCAAAGATAGAAAGTTACTGTCCTAATGGTTTGGATATTTTAATAAATAATTCTGCACAAACTATTAGAAAATCACCAACATATTATCTACATAGAATTGAATTGGATAATCAATTAAAATTAGAAGCATCGAATAGTTTAGAAAATAGCATAGTTGCGATAACTCCACCAACTAAAGAACTTTTAACTCAATGTGTACCTGTTCCAAATGTAGAACTATCTAATTATAACTCATGGGTTGCCAAACCAGAAGATATTGCACCTCAAGAAATGTTAGAAGTTCAATTAATCAACGTAACAGCACCATTCTTTTTAACTACTAGATTAAAACCTTTAATGTTAAAAAGTGAACATCTTAACAAATTTATAATAAACGTTTCCTCAGTTGAAGGAAGATTTAATGATTACAATAAAGGAATAAAACTATCAAGGCATATACATACTAATATGGCAAAAGCCTCTCTTAATATGATGACTCACTCTTTAGCTTACGATTATTCTAAAGATAGAATATATATCTATTCTTGTGACCCTGGGTGGATTACAAGTCAATTTCCAGCAGATTTTGACAATAATAAAAATTTTAAACCGTATCTAACCTTAGACGATGGTGCTTGTAGATTATGCTATCCAATATATTTATATATCAATGAATTAAATATTAAAGATATAGGTTCACAATATAAAGATTATAAAATAATTGCGTATTAGTATATTCTAAATAAGTTATAAAGTTTTGTGAAATGATAGTTCCAAAATAAGGAGAAATAAAGTTGAATAGAAATTCAGAAATAATACTTATGTTGTGCAGTGGTTTAGATGAAAATTTAAAGTATAAGTCATATAAACCATCGGAATGGACAAAATTAGCAGAATTATTAAGGCAAGTAGATTTACAACCTTATCATTTAGCAAGAATGTCATATAGTGAATTAAAAAGTCTTAATATGGATAATACAGAGATTAATCGTATTCAATATTTGCTCAATAGGAACGAAAGTCTTACTTTTGAATTGGAAAAGTATAAAAACATGGGAATTTCCATCGTTACCCGTGCAGATGCAACATATCCAAAAGCTCTTAAATCCAATCTAGGAAGAAGTTGCCCTCCACTATTTTACTATACTGGAAACTTAAAACTTGCTGAACAAAAATGTATAGGTTTTACAGGCTCAAGAAATGTGAACAGTAATGATATAATATTTACTAAAAAAGTTACTTCTACTATTAATTCTCTTGGATATGCAGTAGTATCAGGTGGTGCAAAGGGCGTAGATACCATTTCTGTTCAAACTTCTATACAGAACGGAAATAATGCTATTATATATCTTGCCGATTCTATGGTAAAAAAAATTCAAGATAGACAGACTATTTTTAATATTCAAAATGGAAGTTTACTATTATTTTCTTCAGTCAAACCAGATTTAGACTTTACTACTGCAACGGCTATGATGAGAAATCGTTATATATATGCACAATCTGTTGGAACGGTCGTTGTACGTTCAAACTACAAAAAAGGTGGAACTTGGAATGGTGCTATTGATAGTTTAAAACATAAAATAACTCCTGTATTTTGTTGGAATAATTTGGAATATAAAGGAAATCAAGAGTTAATTAAACTTAAAGCTATTCCTATTGATGATACTTGGAATGGTAATATTTCTTCATATTATCCGCCACAAGATGATGAGCCTATTCAAATGACACTTTTCGATTGATATTGCTTAAATATTTTTGAACTTTATATAGTAAAAAACCACCAATTTAATTGGTGGCTTTTATTTTGCACTATCTATTTAATGGATATCTTTTTATTATTTGAAAAGAGAGAAAAATGCTCCAGCAGTTGCTACACCTGCTGCTGCGTTTGCTGAATTAGCAGCATCTTGGGCTGTCATTGCGGTAAGTGCGGACATAGCCTTAAGTCGTGCTTGATGCTTTTCTGTTTCATATAGATTTATAGCCTCTTTAAGCGAATTAGCACGGAAATTTTGTACATATTGGAATATATATGCAAATGCTGTAGAATCTCTGTAATCGTAGGGAAGCCATGCGATTGCACTATCTTTCTTTAAATCTTCGATAATTTCATTACATTCAGAAATTTTATCTTTAAGTTGTCTAACTTTCTTTCTATTGGATAAGATATATAATATTCCTAATACGATACCAATTATTAAAAGAGCATTTTGTAATATTTGTGTTTGAAGAGGTTCAAAAAATAAAGCTATAACGGAAAACGTTATGACAAATGGAATAATACAACGTTTTCGTGATTTCTTTTTAAACTTTTCAACTTTAGTTTCATGCTCCGCAATTAAGAGTTCTTGATTTTTAATCGATGTCATAACATCAAAACTACCGTTCATATACTCAAGTAGAACACTTCTATCATCTGTTACTGGCACTGTATATGATGTATTTACTGTTGAAATATTGCTATTTTGACTAAATCCACATTCAGGGCAAAACGATGTACCATCGTTAAACTGTTTACCACAATTAACACAAAACATACTAATTTTTAAATCCTCCTAATAGTTATAATATTTTAATTAGATTACTTAACAGTAGATTCATAATCATACTGCTCTAACTTTTGAGTTACACATTCATTAAACATACTATCCAAATCGGGATAACCCATAAATTTATAGAAAACTGCGAACCAATCATTATAACCATAATCACTGTCACTTGAATGGTCTGTCATTGTTCCAGTGCTTAAATCAGCGGAACAAGTACCATCTTCAAGTAGAGTAATATCGGAGTAACGATAAAAGGTGTAATAAGTTTCTTTGCCCTCTACTTTTGTTGAACCATCGCCACCTCTTTTAAGAGCGTTCATAGTATTGGTAACTTTATACACAAGATATATTTCATTATATGGAGAAGTTGAAAATCCTTCTTTTCCAGAAAGGAAATAGTATCCTAAAAACTCAGGAGTTCCCATCTTTTTGATATCATCACCATGACTATCGCTTTCCCATGATGCTCCATATGAATTTATACTAGCTAATGCTTGACTTTGCATTTTATCTATCATTTCGTCGGAAATTTGGTCAATAGAAGATACATATGAAACTAATCCTTCAACGGTATATTCTTTTTCGACTTCTTTAGGAATATATCCATTTTGGAAGCAATAATCTTTAACGTCGTCCTTACCAGATGATTTAGCTACTATTTTAATGACATCGCCATTACTAAGATTATCAAGTTTATCAGCAGAAAAACTTACATTTATAGGAATATCGTCTACAATATCGATATTGACGTTTCCATTTGGAGCAACTCCATCAAATGTAACATTAACATACTCAAACAAATCGATTTCTTTAGGTTCTTCAAGAGAGGATACATCAATAGTTTTATCTTCTGCTTTGATATTAATATTATATTTTTCCTCAAGTTTATCAACGTTAGATGAGTTCCATTTAAATGTTACAACATCGCCATTTGAAAGATTATCTTCTTTATCAAGTTCTCCATTAAGATACTCTTCAACATTTACGATAGCTGAAAGATATTCCATTTCAGAAGTATCAGAAACTCCAAAAGCACTGCTATTGTCCATTATGAACTGTTCAGCGTCGAAATTCCAACTAGCTGTACCCACTGTATTGTAGCCACTAACATCTAATTGAAGATATTCATTTGCGTCAACGGTTGTTTTTCCACAACCTGTAAGTGCTAAAAGTGATGAGGCAAGTACTCCAATAAAAACAATTCTTTTTTTTATAAAAAAATCCTTTCTTTAATTAATTTATCTATATTATATCATAACTCTCAATAAAAAGTCAACTGTTATAATACCTAAAATACAATAATAGTTATACTGAATTATGGTAAACTATTATTAATTAGGAGGTGTTAACATGGTAGATTTTGGCGAAAAACTTAAAGAACTGCGTATAAAAGCAGGATTAACTCAAAAGCAATTAGCCGATAAATTATGGTTATCAAAAGCAATGGTCAGTTACTATGAACAATCCCTAAGATATCCCTCACCTGAAATGCTCATAAAGTTATCGAACGTATTTCATGTGTCAACAGATTATTTATTGGGTATTGAAGATAAAAAACAAACCTTAGATGTAACTGACCTTGCTGATGAGGATATTCAGTTTCTAAAAAATGCAATTGAACTTTTAAGAAAGAAAAACCTTGCAAATAATAGTAAATCTTAAAAGTTAAAATAGAACTGAAAAACTACTTTCTTATATGATAGCATACTTTTTTTATCAATAAAACTAGATGTTGTTCCAAATACTTTCACTTTAAAATAAAATTGGAACTAAAATTATTTGATTATAAAAAATAATCATATAATAAAAAGCAATCTAAAATAATTAGATTGCTTTCTATTATCTTTATATGCCATTATACTCTATGGATTTTTTTTGAATAAATTGAAGAATTGGTTCTATACTTTTATATTTAAATCGAAAATTATAAATATATAGTTGTAATCGCCAATATTTAGCAGAATATTTTAAATAAATATAGGCTTGATTCACAAGTTCATTTGAAAAACTATATCTTCCATTTGATGTTTCTACCATTTCATATATAATACGATATATTCGTTCTTTGCTATATAATGAGATATCTGTTATAGGAAATTCATAAGAAAGAATATCATAATATTCGGCAAGGGATTTATAATGTTCACGTTGTTTTGAAGTCTTGGGAATAAAAGTATCCAAGTCATTTTTAAGAAACTCTATTAATTGGGATACTTCAAAGTTTGGTATCGACTTTATTTTTTGAACAATTTGTAAAGTATCTTTGACTAGAATATCTTTTAGAAATATGTTTTTATGATTTAATATGAATTGATATACAATATCATTGATATTAGTTATAGGAAGTGATGTTTCTCAATTGAAAAGTTTAAGATTTTCTTCTGTTGCCCAAGGTTTAACTTTATATTTAGATTGAAAATTTTTATTCTTCTTAAATCTAGGAAAATATACTTTTTCGTGTATGTATTTTAAAAGATGTATACCCGTTCCAAAATGATTTGGTAGTAGATAACCATTTTTATCTCTACACTCATCAAAATGGATTTCAAAAATAGCTTGTTGTTGGTCTGATTTAAATACAAAGTTCGAACTTGCCAACTTATGCCTTTCTATATTTTTAAGAGAATTTTGTATTCTTAAATTGATATCATATGATAAATCGTATGGATAAGTAATATTTGCTAATTCTATAGCTTTTTTGTTCAAATCTTCAAAATATTTCAAGTTTTCATGTAAATAGGATATCTTTTGTTGAAGGTCTTCATATATGTGTGTATTTTCTTTACTTTCGCCATTATTATCGATTTGATATTCAATAAAATCTAAATAAGAAGTTGTTTCTTTCAAATCTTCTTGCATAGATTGTTCTGCTTCTATTTCCTCCAAAGTATAAGAATAATATTTATAATTGGAAAAATGACCATATTGAGATAGATATAATTCTAAACTATTATTATTGAGTTTATTTTTTATCATTTTTTCTTCCAATTTATGTTTAATTTTAAATTCATTACATAGATGGTTATGATATATTTGATTAAAACCTTCTATAAAGTCATGATATTCTATATCTAAAAAACTTTGTATTTTATCTATAATATCATTTATTTGTTGAAACTCTGATTTGCTCTTGATAATAATTCCCTCATCTTTTAGACTAAGAATATTATTCAATTCTTTTAAAGAGATGCCAGTCTGTTTGGAAATATATGTCTTTTGTATTTTAAATTGCTGGATTTTTGTATTTAATTCTTCTGCTCTATTACAAAGTAACTGAACGTGTTTTTCAAATTTTTCCATGTTTCTATTCCTTTTTATGATAATAAATATTTCTCATTATGAAATATATTATAATTAAAACATATTTATATTTATTATGTCAATTTATTTTATATTATAAAATTTATATAATTTCATTTTAAAATACACTTAAATTGACTTGGTTCATATATAATTTAACTTCTTCCCCATTGGGGAAGAAGTTATTTTTGATTTATATTATTCCATTGATTGCTTTAGTATTTCAAGTATATCCTTTTCGGTGGTCTGTTGCATCACTAGTTGAGTGATATTATCAGCTTTTTCTTTAGTCCATTTGGATATTTCTTTTCTAGTAGCTAATATCGATGTTGGACTAACACTAAATTCATCTAAACCAAATGATAGTAATATAGGTATCATTAAACTATCAGATGCAGTTTCTCCACACATTCCAACAGGAATATTCTCAGTCTTAGCACAATCGATTATATGCTTTATTGAACGTATTACTGCTAGATTATATGCAGAGTATAAGTATGCAACGTCAGGATTGCCTCTATCTACTGCCATAGTATATTGAGTTAAATCGTTAGTGCCTATACTAAAGAAATCACTTTCTTTTGCTAGTATGTCGGCTATTAAACACGCTGATGGCGTTTCTATCATAACGCCTACTTTTAAATCTTTGTTATAAGATATATTTTCAACATCTAATTCAGCCATTATGCCTTTAATCATAGTTTTTACTTGTCTAAGTTCATCGATGCAAGTTACTAAAGGTATCATAATACGAATATCACCAAATGCACTTGCACGAACTAATGCTTTTAACTGCAATCTATATAGTTCTTTGTTTTGTAGACAATATCTAATGGCTCTAAAGCCTAAAAATGGATTATCTTCCTTTTTCATATTTAAGTAAGGAATATCTTTATCGCCACCTATATCAAGAGTTCTAATTATGACTGGTTTACCTTTCATGATTAAAGCTACTTTTTTATAAGCATCAAACTGTTCTTCTTCAGTAGGAGCAGAGTTTCTATCCATGAATAGAAATTCTGTTCTAAATAAGCCTATTCCTTCGCCATCAAACTCTACTACACTGTTAGCATTTTCAGGATTGCCAATGTTTCCTACTAATTCAACTTTAATACCATCTTGAGTAATGGTTTCCTTACCAATATATTTGGATAATGCTTTTCTTTCTTCAATGAAATCTACACGTTTTTTGGTATAGTCATCTACTTGTTCGGAAGTTGGATTTTGTATGATTGTTCCATTATTGCCATCTACAATGACTAAATCGTCATCATGCAAGATACTGGCAACGTTTGGAACACTTAATACTGCTGGAATTTCCATAGCTCTAGCAAGTATCGCTGAATGTGATGTCTTTCCACCTATTTCAGTAACTATACCTACAATATTTTCCTTGTTTATACACGCAGTCATAGATGGAGTTAAATCTTTAGCTACTAAAACCGTATTAGGTGGCACACAAGATATATCTATCTCTTTGATACCCAATAGTATAGATAGTATTCCATCTTTAATATCATTTACATCAGTAGCTCTTTGCTTGGTTAGTTCGTCATCAGAAGATGAAAATACCATAGCAAACATATCACATATAGCAGTTAGAGAACTTTCGGCACATTGTCCATTATTGATTAACTTTTCAATCTCAGAGTTCATATAAGGGTCTTTAATCATTAAAATGTGACCATTTAGTATTTCTGCTTCCTTTTCACCAATAGATACTTTAATCTTTTCAGCCATTGCAGTAGTATTTTTACAGAAAGTATCTACGGCTTCATGATATCTATTTAGTTCTACTTCTGGGTTACAGTCTGTTTTTGGAGTAAATTCAAGTGACTTTTCTTGAATTATAATAGTCTTACCAATGCCATATCCTTTAGATACACCTATTCCTTTAAGCATAAACAATCCCTCACTTTAAGATATATTATCATAATGGGCAACGATATTCTCGTTGCCTATTACGATTTCTTTAAAATTTTACTTCTTACTATTCACCGAAACCACTTTCGATTAGTGCTACTGCTTCTGCAAGAGCATCGTTTTCGTCTGCACCGTTACAGATAACCTCTACTTCGCTACCACACTTGATACCACCTGCAATGATATTCATTAAACTTTTACCATTGATTTCGTTAGTGTTGTACTTGATAGTTACATCACTACTATACTTTGCCATAGCGTTTGCAAAAGTTCCTGCTGGACGCATATGAAATCCTTGTGCATTGATTAAAGTTACTTTCTTTGATACCATAATAAAAAACTCCTTTTTAATTAATTTAAATATTATTGTTTATATTTAAGCAACCTGTTCAGTTTTGATAGGTTTCTTTAAAATTCCTAGTAGTAACATTCCTACTGCTGAACCTATTGCTAATGATACTAAATACATTGGCCAGTTGCCAACTACTGCGAATACAAATATTCCACCATGTGGTGCCATCAAAGTACAGTTAAACGCCATGGATAACGCTCCTGCAATTCCTGCACCAACTGCACAAGCTGGAATAACTCTTAATGGGTCAGATGCTGCATATGGAATAGCACCTTCTGTTACAAAACTTAATCCCATAATGTAGTTTACTACACCGTTTTTCTGTTCTTCTGGAGTAAATCTGTTTTTAAAGAATGTTGTTGCTAATGCTATCGCTATTGGAGGAACCATGCCACCAATCATAACGGCAGCCATTATATCGTAGTTACCAGACGCTATTGAAGCAGTTCCGAATACATACGCTGCTTTATTGAATGGGCCACCCATATCTATGGACATCATAGCACCTAGTATAAATCCTAGAACTATTTTACTACTTCCACCCATTGCATTTAGTATGTTAGTTAGTCCAGTGTTTAACATTCCCATTATAGGATTTATTGCACACATTATAATAGATATCAAGCCTAAACCTATTAACGGATATAGTAAAACTGGCTTAATTCCTTCTAATGATGATGGCAACTTATCGCAGAGTTTACGAACTCCCAACATTAGGTAGCCACCTACAAAACCTGCAAATAATGCTCCTAAGAAACCAGATGGTACATTTCCAGTAATCATTGCAAATGTTGAACCTGTAGTGGCAAGATATCCACCTACTAAACCTACTAATAAACCTGGTCTATCGGCGATACTCTTACCGATATATCCTGCAAGTATAGGCATCATGAAACTAAAAGCGTAACCGCCTATAGTCTTAAAGAATGCTGATACTGGTGAGTTCATACCAAAGTTGCTATCTTGAGGTGCTCCACTAAGACTATCTATAAGGAATGCTATCGCAATGAATATACCTCCTGCAACTACGAATGGCAACATATTAGATACACCATTCATTAAGTGCTTATATAGTTGACGTCCAATACTCTCATTGTTAGCACTTTCCGATTTATTTACCGTTCCACCACTATGATGATATACTGGTGCATTGCCATCTATGATGGTTTGAATTAGTTCTTGAGGTCTTTTAATACCATCGGATACAGGTACATTTATTAACTTTTTGCCATCAAAACGAGCCATTTCTACAGCTTTATCTGCTGCTATGATAATTCCATCGGCTTTAGCGATTTCTTCAGCAGTAAGAACGTTCTTAGCACCACCTGAACCGTTGGTTTCGGCTTTTAATGGATATCCCATTTCACGACCAGTCTTTTCAAGAGCTTCAGCAGCCATATAGGTATGAGCTATTCCTGTTGGACAAGCCGTAACTGCTAGAACTCTATAACCCTTTGGAGTTTCCTCTTTAACTTCCTGTTTGGGTTCATCTGGATATTTTTCTTTTTCTTTATCATCTACTATTTTTAAAAATTCTTCCTTAGTTTTGGCAGAAAGTAGATTATCTCTAAAAGGTTTATCCATTAGTATGGTCATTAATCTTGAAAGTACTTCAAGGTGAACGTCGCCATCGTTTGGAGCAGCTATCATAAATATTAGGTTAGATGGCTTATTATCCATAGCTTGATAGTCTACACCATCTGGAACAGTTATTACTGCTAATCCTGGACGCTTAACAGCTTCACTTTTAGCGTGTGGAATTGCAATTCCCTCACCTATTGCAGTAGAACTATGTTCTTCTCTAGCTAGAATGCCCTTTTTGTAAGTTTCAATGTCTAAGATGTTTCCACCAGCATTTTGTAAAGCTATAAGTTTATCGATTGCTTCAGATTTTGAATTTACTTTAGCATTTAATTCAATGCTATTTTTTTGTAGTAAGTCTACTATACGCATATTAAAACCCCCTTGTTATAGTTGTTGAAGTAGTTTATCTATTTTAGATTTCTCTGCAAGACCTTCTGAAAATGCAGTGGCACTTCCTGAGGCTGTACCTAATCTAAGGGCATACTCATAATCGTGAGTTTGAGAGTATCCTGCAATAAATCCTGCAACCATGGAATCCCCTGCACCTACTGAATTTATTACTTGTCCATATGGAACTCCCATAGTATATACTTTTCCAAACTCATCAATAAGAATACAGCCATCACCTGCCATGGATATCAATACGTTTCTGGCTCCCATATCTTGTAACTTTTTAGCATATGTTACTATGTCATCATTGGATTTCAACTCTACATTGAATATTTCAGCAAGTTCATGATTATTTGGCTTTATTAAGAATGGTTTGTACTTTAATACATTAACAAGTAAATCTTTAGTAGCATCTACGACAAAGTATATTCCTTTATTCGATAAGTGCTTTAAAATCTTTTCATACATATCCGATGGAAGTGTATTTGGAATACTACCTGCTAATACTAAAGTATCGCCACTTTTTAGATTGTCTAACTTAGTAAATAGTTTTTGTATATCATCTTCATTGATTTGTGGTCCTTGACCATTTATCTCAGTTTCTTTAGAAGATTTCATTTTAACGTTAATTCTTGAAAAACCATTATCTAAGAATACAAAATCTGTTTTTATGCCTTGTGCAGATACACCTTTTTCTATAGCTTCTCCAGTGAAACCTGCTACAAATCCTAAAGCTATACTGTCGACGTTTAAAGTATTTAGTATCCAAGATACGTTAATTCCTTTTCCACCAAAGAATATCTGTTCTTTAGATGCTCTATTTACCTCGCCAATATTAAATTGATTAAGTCCAATAACATAATCTATTGCTGGATTGAATGTAACTGTATAAATCATTTTAAAACCTCCTTTATGGTACACTGTTTTAAATATTTTTCATTTAAAACCTTGTCAGTAATGATACAAGCCTTATCTAGTGGAGCAAAACTAACAGATGTAATCTCATCGAACTTAGAATGGTCTGCAAGAATATATGTTATAAAACTATTTTTTATAGCAGTCATTTTGATGTTTGCCTCATCTATATCTGGAGTAGTAAATCCTCGATTAAGAGATATTCCATTAGTACCTAAAAAACATTTAGTAAAGTTATATTTTTGTAAGTTCATAACACATTCCGAACCTATTATTGCTTCAGTAGAATTTTTTATATGTCCTCCCAAAATATAACAGTTCAAACCTTTTTTAGCCAACTTTTCAGCGTGAGTAAATCCGTTAGTTACTACAGTGATATTTTTGACACTTATGAAATCAATCATACGTTCGGTAGTAGTACCTGCATCTATGAATATGAAATCATCTTCATTTAGAGTGGAACTTGCATACTTACCAATCAAATTTTTTTCTTGTATGAACAGTTTTTCTTTAGTTTCGACATTGTGTTCTATAAAGGTGAAGTTAGTATCTATGGCAGTAGCTCCACCATGAACCTTAATTAACTTACCCATGTTATCAAGAGCGTTTAAATCTCTACGAATTGTCGATTCTGAAGTATTAAGTTCTTGCACTAAAGCAGATATGCTCACCGTTTGACTTTCTCGTAATTTCTCCAAGATACGTTTATATCTTTCTTCTGTTAGCATTGTACTATACTCCTTAATTGATTTTTTGACTTGTTTTGACGTGTTTTCTTTTGTTGTTATTATAATATCACGTTTTTTTGTCAAAGTCAATCATTTTCAATCAAAATCTTTCATAAAAACGAAAGTTTGTTAATTTAGTATATCGAAGTTTATTTTTTTTATGCACTTTGCACAAACGATTTATTATAAAAAATCCATCTAAGTATTTAGATGGACGCTTTTCTTTAAATTTCTTGTTTTGGAGTAACTTTGAACATACATTTATATGCAATCGTGATAACATTGAAACCATTCAATAATATTAATTTTGAAGATATCAGTAAAATATCTGCTCTTGATACCAATGAAAGTCTATTTTTCTCATATTATGACCTAGAAAGTGTTGAGTTTTTAACAAATCTAGTTAGATAGTATACTAAAAAACAACTTCTTCCCCATTGGGGAAGAAGTTAATTTTTATTTTGAATATCTTAGTTTGTAGATGTTATAGTAATAGTATAAGTATCATTTTTAAGTTCTCCAACAGATATTTTAACGTTTGGATTGATACTTTCTTGTTCATTGGAATCATACCAACCAAAGCCAGAAGTATTACTATCTATAGTGTCACCAGATTTAAAACAATCTCCACCATCGTTTACTAGTCTAATGAGTCTAATGCCATCGTCATCATTATTTGTGAACTCTGAACCATTTTGATATTTTAAGTAACTCCACCATTCATCAGAGTATCTATCGGCTTTTATATGATGTATTCTAATACCACTATCAGCACCGACTGCACTGTTATTGCCAGTATTAGTAGAGTATTCTAATATAAAGTATTCGGAAAAGTAGTTTTTATCTAGTTCGCCACATGGAATTATTACACAATTTCCGTTATCTGTTTGAGCGTTGTTCAATGTGAATGTTTGTGTTCCAGCATTTGAATCGTATACTTGTACTTGATTTTCTTTATACCAACCAAGCATTAGTTTTGAAAATGAACTGAAATCCGAATAAGCATCAGCGTCCATAAGTTCACTACCCGCATTACCTTTCATGCTGTCAAAGTCGTCGGTGTAGTACAGATAGTAGTCTGGAAGTCCTAAACAGTGTCCCATTTCATGTAGATAACTACTATTAAAGTTCGTAACATTTTCAGGCGATGCGTTACCTGTTATGATATGTCCTATTTTGACACCATCAACTTTATATTCACTATCACCAAAACCACCAGCACAAGGCCACCAATAGTCATCACTAGCAGTACTTGGAACGGTAAATAGAGTAGCATCTATTTGACCATCATCGTCAGCATCGAAAGTACTGAAATCAACAGTATCTTTGAAAGCCTCAAAACATTCTTTAGCTAGAGCAACCTTGTCGTCGTTGTAGTATGATATCGAATTTTTTGCAGTGTATGAAAATACTTGTCCTTTTAAGTTTATAGCTCCTTTTGATGACCTATTATAAAATGCACTCATGCTCTCAAATGGATAGTTTGCAGAATTTTCATTTGCAGAACCAAATGCCATCTCTTGAACTTCTTCGGCAGTTAGTTTATTAGAATAAGTGCAATCTGGGAAGTCTATGTAAAAGATTACTAAGTTTGCATCGCCTTGTGATGGCAAAGAACCATCTATCATGGAGGCAGGTGCAGTTATAAATGATGTATTTGGATTGCTTGGAGTATCATTATCCGATTTGGTATTTAAAACTAAGTTCTTTAAGATACATAAATCCAATATATTTATATTTTCATCTTGGTTTAAATCGGCACGTTTTAAAGTATCTTGATTACTTATGATATCTACATTTAATAGATGTTTTTTCATGATTAATATATCTATTGGTGATAGTTTATCATCACTGTTTAAATCTCCAAGAAGTATTTCGTTAGGAGTTTCTTCTTGATTGCTTTTTATTGAAATATCTAAAGTATTGATATCTAAGTCCTTGTTATCACCAATAGAACTATCATAAGCAAAGTAACTTGATACTTCTATTTTTAAATTAGTAGCATCGTTAGGTATTGTGATGTTAAAACTATCTATACCGTTTTCGCCTAGACTATTAGACATAGTCCAATCTTGCTGAGAAAGGATATTATTATTGCTATCTAATAGATAGTATTTACCTGAAACTCCTGCATAACTTTGACCTTTTACTGAAACTTCTACAGAAGTAGTATTACTTACATCAAAATTCCAAGATTTATTATCAACAGATGGATTGGTAGGTGTATCTGTTTGAGATAAATCAAATCTTGATACACCATTGTTAGTATCATCTTTAATTTTATCCCAGATATATCTAAGCATCCAACCGTCGTAGTTAGTTACTTCTTGAGCCCAACCAGCAACCATTATATTAGTAGTATTTTCTGGCCATGTAGGACATTTTTCTTCTTCATAGAAATCTGTCATGCCAAATCCGTGACCGATTTCATGTTCTAAAACGTGAGCATTTTCGCTATCTAGGACGCTTAATATATAATCATCAGACATACGTTGTCCCCAATCGCCACCTGCACCACCTTGAAATGATGTAGTTCCCCATAAATACATATCGAAACGAGTTCCTGGATATTGATAGTTAGTATCAAAGTAGTGGTCTGCTCTGGAGTTCTCTGTAGGAGCATATGGGAGTAACTCTGGTATACTAGAGTTGCTATTGTGTAAATCATCGTTAGTGCAAGTAGTGTATATCACTTCGTCATCGTGCTTATTCAAGATTAAACTTTCATCGGATACTGCCCAACCTACAATATTAACATTAACATGATTATACTTCCAACCCTCAAAGCCTACTAACCAATCTGTCCAAGCGTTTATTTGACGTTCTATCATAGGAGCAAACTTTTGACGTTGTTCATAAGTTAAAGCAGTGGAAGATTGCCATCTTATAATATAGTTAAGAGTTCCATCACCTGCGACTATTTGGTCAAATATTAAGTTCCATCTTTCAGTAGATTTTTCATCTAATATTCTATTTTGCCAAATCCAATCCATAGATTCCTTATATTCACTAGGTAGATTTTCAATAGTAGTGGTTTCATCTGCTGATACTGTTATAGATTGATTTTCTAAAGTAATAGTTTCACTTATTGGATTTAAAAATCCCATTGATACTAATGCTAAACTTAACATAAATGCAGTTAGCTTTTTTTTTGATTTAATCATTTTTAAACTCTCCCTAAAATAATGTTACTTAAACGTATAAGTTATTTATAATTATAGCACATATGTTATAAAAAAATCAATAGATTGTTGGGAAAAATATTCATTTTAACTAAAGCTATTATTGATATTATATTTTTTCTATAAAAAAACATCTCTAGTTACAGAGATGTTTTTTATATTAAATATTTAAATTATTTAGTATTCTTTTTAGGTAGAGCAAAGAATAATATTAATCCTAAAAATGCTATGGCTATTATCATCCATGTTATTAGCATAGTAGAACCTTTATTGACAAAGAAGTCATAGTATCCTTTTAGATAGATTACTATAACTATTATTGGTAATAACCAAGTTACATAAAATCTAATTTTGTTGGAAAGAGTTATTCCTTTACCAGTATTTACTTCTTTGATAAAGTTATCCCAACCCCAACCGTTCTTTTTAGTACAGAATAGTATCAATATTAAGCTACCAAGCGGTAGTATATTATTGGATACTAAAAAGTCTTCTAAATCAAATAGATTAGTTCCTTCGCCTAATGGCTGAATTGAACTTAATACATTAAATCCTAGAACTGCAGGCATAGACAAGATAATCATTAATGGAATGTTAATCATAACAGATTTTTTTCTTGAAATATTCCAGTTTTCCATGCACATAACTATAATATTCTCAAATACTGCTATTACCGTGGAAAGTGATGCAAAAGTCATAAATATAAAGAATAGTGTTCCCCAAATTCTGCCACCATTCATATCGTTGAATACGTTAGGTAACGATATAAATAGTAATGATGGTCCAGAATCTAAAGGTACATCAAACGCCACACAAGCAGGTATGATAATCAAACCAGCTACAAAAGCTATCAGAGTATCTAAGATAGCTACACTTAAAGCCTCATTGGTTAGTTTTCTATCCTTATCCAAGTAAGAACCAAATATTTCCATAGCACCTATTCCAAGACTAAGAGTGAAAAACGCATGACTCATAGCCTCAAAGATACTTGTTCCTAGACCATATTTAGTCAAATTTTTGAAGTTTGGAACTAAATAGTATTTTAAACCCTCCGATGCATTTTTAAGTGTTAAAGAATTTACTGCCATAACTATCATTAATGCCAATAATAGAATCATTATGACTTTGGTAATTTTTTCAACACCATTGTTTAAACCTAATGCACATATTCCAAAAGATATTAATATTGATATTATTGTAAATAGAACCATCTCACCAGCATTAGATAACATATTTTGGAATATATCACCAATTCCATCAGCATTTAAATGTGATATTTTACCTGTTCCCATTTTAAAGACATAGTTAATCATCCAACCACATACCATATTGTAGAACATCATTAATAGATAGTTACCTACTAATGAAAAATATTTAGCATTATGAAATCTACTTGTAGGCTTTTCTAGTTGATTATATGCCTTGATTACACTCTTACCACTAGCACGTCCTATAGCAAATTCTGACATTAATATTGGATATCCTAAAATAACTAAGAATATCAAATATATTATTATAAAAGCTCCACCACCGTATTTTGCACATATATAAGGAAATTTCCAAACGTTTCCTAACCCGATAGCACACCCCGCAGATACTAATATAAATCCTAGACGTGAACCAAATTTTTCTCTATCCATAATTTTTATATACCTCAAAACTTTATTTGATTTTATAAAGAAATAATTCCTATTGATTGCATTAACAATACTATTAATAAGATTGGTGCAACATATTTAATCATTATAATATATAAATTTTTTCTAGTGAATTTGTAACCTCCCTGAGTTACTTCATCGATTATGATTTTTGGTTTAACAATCCAACCTACAAGAATACAAGTTAAAATTGCAACTAATGGCATTAGGCAGTTATTACTTATATAATCTAAGATGTCTAAAATTTGTCCAGTAGTTCCATTAGGTAGATTCACTTCAAAGTATAGAACGTTATATCCCATACATACTATAGTACTGCCAATCAAAGCGTATATAGTGACGATTAATGCACTTTTCTTTCTTGATATTTTAAACTTATCTATAATACTAGATACTATAGTTTCCATAACTGATACTACTGATGTTATTGCAGCAAATAAAACCATTAAAAAGAACATTAAACCTATAAAGTTGCCTATGCTTCCCATGGAATTGAATACTTTTGGCAATGATATGAACATTAACCCTGGACCTGCTGACATACCATCATCACTGAATATGTACACGGCAGGAACTATCATAAGACCTGCAAGTAATGCTACAATGGTATCAAAGATTTCAATTTGGTTTATGGATTGCATAAGATTAACATCTTTTTTTACATAAGAACCATATGTAACCATTATACCCATGGCTACACTTATTGAAAAGAATAGTTGTCCCATTGCGTCCATAAGAATTATAAAAAAGTCTTTAATAGTCATATTAGAAAAGTCAGGTATAAGATACACTTTCAATCCATCTAAACCAGTTTTTGTTATTCCATCTTGATTTGTATGACTAAGGGTTAATGAATATATTGCAATTCCAATAATCAATACAAATAGTATGGGCATTAAGATTTTACTATACTTTTCAATTCCTTTATTTACGCCACTGAATACTATAAAACTTGCAAGTGTGAGAAATATTATCGCAAAGATAATAGGTGAATAACGTTCGGCAATAAAGTTTGAAAAGAAGTTATCTTGAATAGTATCCTGTTTTGGGTCGGTAAGATATAATGTGAAATATTTTATTACCCAACCTCCTATAGCACAATAGTATGGCAGTATTATTACTGGAACTAAACTCGCTAAAGTCCCCAAGAATCCCCATTTACTATTGATTTCTGCATATGCAGTAAGTGAACTTTGATGCGTCTTCCTACCTATAGATATTTCTGTAGTTAATAAAGTAAATCCGAAAGTTACTGCTAAAATGATATAACATAGAATAAATACTCCACCATTATCTTTTACGGCTAAGTATGGAAACCTCCAAATATTTCCCAATCCGACAGCACTTCCTGCAGCAGTCATTACGAACCCCAATTTACCTGTAAAGGTATTTCTTTGTTGTTTGATATCCATTTTGTTAGCTACTAATTTTATGTAGCACACTCCTTTCATGATATTTTTTATATATGGCATTATCTAATTATTTTAGCATACTTAAGGAGAAAAATCAAGTAAAAACAACGTTTAAAATACTTTTTTGTGTATGTTCCACAATGAAATGAGACACAATATTTACCAATTGAAAATCAATAAAAAAGTAGCGAACTAAGAACTTTTATGTTAAAATAAAAACACAC
>JAHABC010000018.1 GCA_018376535.1 Ruminococcus sp. | reverse complement strand
ACACTGCTTAAATCCTTGCCATCTTTAGATGTTATTGTTAAAGTTGCACCTTCCAACTCTTTACTACCATTAGATACATCTACTTTACTAATAGTAGCATCGAAAGTATCTGTTGAAACATCATTTATTAACTTAACAACATTACCATCAATGTTTATGTTAGGTTCTATTTTAGATGCAAATAGCACTACACTAGAACCATCTTTATAGTTTACGATTATTTTATCAAACTTATCAATAGCGTCATTGTTACCTTGAATATGAGATAGACTGCCATCGATTGGTATATTAATAGTTTCACCTAATGTAATATCACCATCATAGCAAGTATTCTTCCAATTGTTAGCCATAACTTGTATAGAAGTTGTACCACTACCTGAAGTAGTTACATCAATAGAATCAATATCTTTATTATTTATACCACTAAAATCTTGATATTGCCAACCCCAACTTTGCTTAATAATAAAATCATTTAAATCTTGAGTTATAATATACTTTTGGATAGTATATACACCATCAGAACCTTTAACAACTTCAAAGTATTGCTTGTCAGTTGTGATACTAGCACCAGCAGGAGCTTTTGTTTCTACTAGATAGTATATACCCTCTGGAACAAACTTTCTACCCATAATAGTAGCCATATCAACAGGTTCATTTGAAGTCATATCAAGTAATACGTTAGATGCAACTTTAGTATCGTTGTCATCATAGATATCAACTATAGCACCATTTAGATTATTACCATCTTGGTCAATCTTTTGTAGTTTAACTAAAGCACCTGCTTCTTTGTTAGTAAAAGTAGTTACATCAATGTTAGGCATAATCATGAAACTTTCTGCATCATAGATATATGTTTGACCAGCGTACTCAAAAGTACAAGATTTATCAAAACTTTCGATACCTACAGAAAAACCATCATCAGTAATAGAAGATACTGAACCATTATCATTAAAACCTATGTTAAAAGAAGCATCTTCAAGAGTGATTTTTCTGTTAGTTAGTTTATCGTCGGAATTGTAAGTATCCTTTATAGATGTTATAGTAGACATAGCAAATACAGTTTCGTCACTGCTATAAACGTCTAAATTTGCACTAGTTTCTGTAGGAATACCATTTTCATCTACAGCTAGGATACCTTCTAAAACATCTACACTAATAGTTAAGTCTGTCTTTTCGTAACCCCTTGGAGCAGATTTTTCTCTAATTAAGTAACTTGCAGATACACTATCTTTGGCAGAGTACTTAGTATCACCAGAAAAGTCTACTTTAGATGGAATTTTTATATAATCCACATTACCAGTACTATTTAAAGTAGCTACTACAGAGCCAGTATCAGTATCAATAACTTCAAAAGTAGCATTGTTTAGACCGTTGCCGTCCTCATCTACTTTTTGAAGTGGTACACAATAACTTAAACCACCCCTTAGCATATCAATAGAACCTTGATATGGTCTATAACCGAACTCTAAGCCACCCTCAAAAGATTTAGCTATTAAAGCACCTGATAAGTGACCGTGACAAGCATCATCAGAAGTAACATCGGCATTAGGAGCTAATATAGTACCATTAAAGTTAGCATCAATATAAACTGTAGAAGCATTATAGAAGTTATATAATATTCTTTCAGAATTTACGTTATTGTTAGTATTGTTACCACCTTGGTTAGATATAATATCACCATTGATAGTAGTTTCAACCTTGTTATTTAAGCCATCAATAGATATAGTATCGTCACCACAAGTAACGACCATGTAAGCACCGTCTGGAATATCGATATAATTAATAGCGTTTACATCTTCATTCCAAGTATTGATATTGAAATATACTACATCTGCAGATGGGTCAGTGCAAGTAAGTTCAAGAGTATTATCGTTCCAAACGGCAGTACCATTAGTAGATTGCTTAGCAATCTTATTTGTGGTAACGTTTAACTTTTGAAACTCTGCATTAAAATCAATAAGGTTTGATTTGTAAATATAATCTTGATTATATTCATTTTCCCATAAATATGAACATTTATCAATATCGAAATCCTCACCTACAGCAAATATTTTATAAATACTAATATCACTATTATTATTATCAGTATACTCAGATTTAATATTGACTCTTTCAAAATAGTTTCCTGCTGTAATAAGATGTGCAGCACCTTTATAATAAATATGCTTTCCATTTATGTTAGTAAGGTTTTCAATTGGATTTCTTGTAGCAAAATCGCCTTGACCAATTTGGTAATTATAACCACCTTCAAATGAAACAATACCACCTACAGCTACACGACCTTCAGCATCAGCGTCTTTTGGCGTGAAGTCATTTTGTAAAAATAGACAAAATTGACTTGCAATACCAAGTAAGTAAGTTTTATCAGCATTAGAAATAACATCTTGAGCATTATTTGCGTTATCAGCTAAGAAGTTTCCATTACCAGCCAATAAATCGACATCAGTAGTAGTTGAATTTCCATTCAAGCTATTGATATCAGTAGCAGAAACACTTAATGTTGGAACAATAGTCATAACTAATATCATAACAGATGTTAATGCACTGAGAAAACGTACTTTTAAAGATTTCTCACGTATGGGGATATCTTTTTTCATAATAAAAAAACTCCTTTCCAAATAATATAATCATAGATATGACATTCTATCTATGATATAATTCTAATACTAATATTGCCAAAAGTCAATAGTTAAATAAAAATTTATTTAAAATAACATAAGTGGCATAATATACAGTGAAAAAACTGTTAATATGCCTATTATATATGGAAAATAACTAAAAAGTATCCAATTCTTAGATTTTTTTAATGTTTATAAAATATATTGTTAATTAGCTAATTGCACAAAAATGTTGACAAATGCACACCAAAAAGTTATAATAATATTATAATTAATGTATATTATAAAAAAGAAAGAGTGATTACATTGATAAACTTTGAAAGGAATCATCAAGTTAATAATAATATTAATAGTACATCTATAGTGCCTAATACTAACAACTCACCAAGGTATAATAGATACGTTGGCTATAATGATGAAAGCTCTATTAGAGATATCATTGCTAAACTATATATTAAAACTAAGACTAATGGAGTTTTAATAAAAACACCTATTCCAAAGCCATCTCAACCAGAAATAGTAAAAATAACTGAACTGATTACCATTTCCAATGATATATCTAAAGAGTATATATACAATAGTATAGTAAAGTTGATATCTAGTGGTAGTATAGACTTCTCTAAGTTCGGGTTTACTGGAGATGTTCAAAAAATAAGTGATTTAATATACTCTATTATGGAAGATTGCAAACAAAAAGGAGCATTATCTAGTACGTTAAAAAGTAGCTTTATAAGTTTTATATGCTGGTTTATTAGATATAATACTTATACCCTTACTAATATACTATATATGGGTACACCATCTAAACATGAAATATATTGGTTGTATATTATGCACAATATAGGGTGTGAAGTAAGTACCGTATCGTTTATAGATGATAATAATGAATATCTAAAAACTGATACTACTAATAAGTACTCCAATTTGATTATGGGAAATAAGTTCAATCCACTTAATATAGATTTTAAATCTATAAATGTAGCGGATTACATCTACGCTGATAAGATGAACGAAATTAATAGAGAAGTAAGCAATCTTAAAGTATCGATAATAGAGATGGTATCTCAAAATAATGTAGAACAAGAACTATCTACGTTAAGAAGTCAAAGAATTAATACATCTAGTGGAACTATAGAAAGTACCTACTTCGTTCTACTATGTGGCTTTGATGAGGAAGATGCTTATAGAAATATGCTATTCAATATTAGAAAGAATATAACTAATTCACCTAAACCTTTAATCTTCATTGATAGTGAATTGGAAAAACCTACTTATGATGAGGGTGCAGAGTTCTACAATATAAGCAGAAACAACAAATCTTCAATGTTAATGTCCTTTATTGAACGTTTAGAAGTTCCAACATCTAAAGATAGAACTATTCTAGCTAAACAGAAGTTTCTAACTTTAATGAGCAACAAAAAAGATAAATTTAATAAGGAACCATCTATTAATACTCTATTTGGAATGTGCGTGAATGTATGTGTATGGTTCAAGCAGTGTGTAGAATTGGTAGACTTTTCGAAGTGTGACGTTCCAGTATTCTTTTTTTATGGAAAACCTAAAGAACCTGAATTTACTCTTATGGAACTGTTATCTTCAATAGGTTTTGATATCTTGATAGCTTGTCCAGATAAAGCAGTCTGTAATGAGATAATAAATCTTGATATTAATGGCATTATGCAAAAGTTTGAATACTCTAATACTGGAACTATAAAAGATTTTCCAACTCAATTGGTTAGGGCTAAAGTAGCTACTACAGCCTATAACGCCTCTAGGGATTTAGATAACATTCTATACAACGATGGTTGTATGTTCCGTGACCATCATTACAACTTCTGCCAGACTGCAACCTTACAGACTACCTTTGAAGAAATAGACCTCCTTTGGAATGCTGAGGCTAAATATCGCCCTGGATTTTCTTCTGATGAGCATACTGTAACTGTTCCAAACATATTTGCTAAACTAGATGGTATTCCTTATGGTGATACTTCCAAGTATATTAAAGAAATTCAAAATAAACTAACTCCAAATTCGATATATTATAAATTTATTCCATTTTTCAAACCTAACTATGGTATTAACGATTTTACTGGGTTCTTCAATGGCAATAGATTGGATTTAGCTAAGATAAAATTAAATAGGAATATCAATAAATATTCTCATATGCCTGATAATATTCAAGATTTAATCTTCCAAAAGATGCAAGAAGTAATAGATAGTGGATATCTAAAGATTAAATATCCTGACGTTATGCACTTGACTATAAAAGTTGGTACTATGTTACCAAATAATCTACTACCATTGATACAAAACTTTGACTTTACTAAGGATATTCCTAAGATAGTTATAATACATTCTACTAAGATACCTTTTTCAGCTTATGAATGTATATTACTACTACTATTGAACTTCATAGGTTTCGATATTATAATATATACTCCTACTGGATACAAAAACATTGAAACTTATATTGACAATCGTGCATTTGAACAGTATAATATAGGTGAATTTAACTATAATCTAGTTGCACCTAATATGAAAATTCCTAAAGCAAAACCACTTAAAAGGTTCGGATTTTTCCGAAAATAAAATATTACATTTAGAAAGAGGTATTAAAATATGGCTTTAAACTTTAAACCATCTAGTAGCAATAATGAGATTATTCCTACTACTGCAACTGCTCCACAACAAGAAGTTGCTCAAGAAACTTTTAGCATTTCCGAAGTTAAACAAGAGTTGACTACTCAAATTGTCAATAGTGATAAGATTGACAAGTTAACTAGTCAAATTGATGTTGCTAATCCAAATAGTCTAGTAACTTTTGGTTCTAAGGTAGCTGAGGAAGTTGCTAAGGCATCTGACCAAGTTTTGAACTCCATGAGCATGGACCAAGTGAATGATAGTGGTCAACTACTAAACCATCTTACTAACATAATGAACCAATTCGACGCTAAAGAACTAGAAGAACCTACTGGTTTGAAAAAATTCTTTAATAAGGCTCAAAAAGAGTTGGATAAAATATTAGGTAAATATCACACTATGGGTGAAGAAATAGATAAAATCTATGTTCAGTTAAAAGGATACGAAAGTGAAATAGGTCAAACCAATAAAAAGTTGGAAATGATGTACAACGCTAACTTGAACTACTACAATGACTTATTAGAGTATATCCTAGCTGGTGAACAGGGCGTTAAAGAATTAGACGCTTATATAGAAGATTTCCAACAACAGTTAGCACAAAATCCTAGTGATGGAAATCTTAGAATGGATTTAAACAATCTACAACAGTGCAGAGAAATATTAGACCAACGTGTTATGGATTTAAAAATAGCTGAAAATATTGCAATGCAATCCATACCAATGCTAAAGACTATGCAATTTTCTAACTTGAACCTAATTAGAAAGATAAATTCAGCATTTATAATTACTATGCCAGTATTTAAGCAATCGTTAGCACAAGCAGTTATGCTAAGAAGACAAAAAATCCAAGCAGATGCCCTTAAAGCCTTAGATGACAAAACTAATGAAATGCTTTTAAGAAATGCTCAAAATACTGCTGAACAATCTAAAATGATTGCTAGAATGTCCGCTGGTAGTTCTGTACAGATTGAAACTCTTGAAAGGACTTGGCAAACCATCGTTAATGGTATCGAAGAAACCCAAAGAATACAACAAGAGGCCAAAGCTAAACGTGCAGATGACTCTAAGCGTCTACTAGCCCTAAAACAAGATTTTAATTCTAAAATGACTTCTTATTAATATAAGTATAAGATAAAAATGGCATTATGGATTTTAAAATATCCATAATGCCTAAACTTTTATATAGAGAAAAGTATTTTTTATAGAACCAATTCAAAACATTCTTCCATAACTTCAAATAGAGTTTCTGGTAGAACATCGTTTCTATATAGAACTTC
This sequence comes from Ruminococcus sp., assembly GCA_018376535.1. Taxonomy (GTDB): domain Bacteria; phylum Bacillota; class Clostridia; order Oscillospirales; family Ruminococcaceae; genus UBA5884. Next base: position 32,737 of record JAHABC010000018.1, on the reverse strand, counting down.
TAATATTGATGTAGCTACTTCTATATTAGAACTAACCGAATGACATACCTCTTTTTGAACTACACCATTAGAAACCTTTTCAACTTCGATATCGAAAGTAGAAACCATATCACTAGAACCATCATTTTTTAGTAGAGAATATTTAAGAGAGAGTTCCTCTACCATCTTATTTTTTTGTAATACGCAAACCTTATAACTCATAAAAACCAATCCTTTCAAGATTTCAAGTAAAATATTCTTAAAAAGATTTATAACACACACAAGAACTATAACTATTAATCAATCATAAACTGCCATAACTTTAACCAAGTTTTGGGGCATTACGGAATTAGCTATTAATACCTTAAATATAAAAGTGGCCTCCTCTAAAGTACACGATACAGATTTGACATACTCTTGAATATGTGTAGTGTTATCCAATTTTTCGATGGAAATATCGTATAAGGTAGTACCATCGGATTTATGAGAGAAAAGTTGATAAACCACACAAAATCCATTAAGATATTCTAAATGTTCTGAAAGCATTATATTATTATCTTTCATATGTATATAAATCCTTTCAAAATTAATAGATTAGCTAATCACAAGTTGAGTATAACACTAAAGAGATTAAAAGTCAAACTACACCAAAATAGTATCACTTACAAAAATAATATCCAATATATGTAATATTGAAGTGCAATTAGAATTTTTTTTAAAGAAATTAATGAATTTACTAATAATTTCTAATATATTTAAGTTAAGATAAAATTTTCCAAAAAAAATCGCAAAAAAAATCACATTTTTCAAAAAAGATAGTTTCTTGTATATCTATGTTGAATTTTAACGCATATGATACTTTAATAATATTTTAATCTTTAAGGATTATAATACTATTGATAACACTCTTTGGAAAGGATTGATATATATGAAAAGTATAAATCAAGTAAAAGCAATAAAACAGACCTATATAGGAGTATCATTAGTATCTGTACTCTTGGGAATTTTTTTGGTGGTAAAACCAGAAACCTCTAGTAATATATTTACCTACATCATAGGAGCTTGTTTTGTATTCTATGGAGTAGTTCACATGGCGACTTACATTCTAGTTAAAAATGATAGCTTTTATCAGTACGATTTAGCTAAAGGAATAATTACTACTACTATTGGAGTAATCTTTATATTAAAACCTACCATAATAGCATCAATACTACCCATGATTTTGGGCATAGCTATATTAGTAAATGGTATCTTTGGATTACAAAGTTCTATAAACATATTAAGAAACACATCTACTACTTGGGTTAGAGTATTAATTCCAGCCATTATAACCATAGCTTTAGGACTTCTAATAGTATTAAATCCATTTGAAAGCGTTAAAACTCTATTGATAATTATAGGTTGCTGTCTAATTTGGAACGGAATTTCTAACTTCTGGACACACTTGTGTCTATCCAAAAAAGTAAAAGAGGCTCAAATTGAAATAGAAACTAGTGCCGTAGAAAAAAAGGAAGATTAATATTATAAAGAACGCTTTTTAAAGCGTTCTTTTGTTTTCCATAGAATACTAAACATAATAATGTTTTTAAGTATTAATCAACTGATTGTTAATAAATATTTGGTCAAAATACCAATTATACTATTTAGTACTTTTTTAAATTAAATAAACGTTGACATCAAAGTAATTATGTATTATAATATAGCTATAACTGTAAAATTATATTTTACCTAGTAATTATATACATTTAACACATAAATAGGTAAAATTTTAAGATAATACATCTAAAAGTATGAAAGGAGTATGTTACCCATATTGTATTGGTAACAAGTTGTAAATATTATGATATATGGTGCTATGTTAGCTGGTGGTAGTGGTACTAGAATTAAAAGTTCTGTAATTCCTAAGCAGTTCATTGAGATAAATTCTCAACCTATTATAATTCACACTTTAAAAAATATGCTAAAGTTGGATAGATTTGATTTAATCTATATTGCTTGTCGTGAAGATTATATAGAATATCTACAAAAACAAGTAGATGATAATATATCTAACGCCCACAAAGTAAGAATTATAAAAGGTGGCAAAGAACGTATGGATACTATTCGTAACGTTACTACTGCTATTAAAAATGATAATGGAATATCTGAAAATGATGTTATAGTTATCCATGATGCCGTAAGACCTTTTGTAACTCAAAAGATTTTAAATGATTCCATTGAGTACGCTACAAAGTTCGGTGCTTGTGTGTGTGGTCTACCTTGTGCAGATACTATACTTCACTCAGTACATGGCGATGTGGTAGATGATATTCCACCTAGAAGTGAACTATATTGTGGACAAGCTCCTGATAGTTTTAATCTTAAACGTTTTATTGAAATGGAAGACGCTCTTACAGATGAGCAAAAGTCCAAAATTACTGGAACATCTCAAATATGCACTATGAACAATCAACCTATTTACATCATAGAGGGAGATGCTCTTAACTTTAAAATAACTACCGATAGTGACTTAGAACTTGCTCGTAAGTTACTATCAAGCGATACAGAAAGGATAGGTTTATAGTATGAAAACTCTTATTGATATCCCAACTAAAATGAAAGCCTTAGTTCTCCACGGAGTAGGCGACCTTAGATATGAAGAAGTTGACGTTCCTACTCTTAAAGAAGGAACTGTATTACTTAAGATTAAAGCGTGTGGTATATGTTCCAGCGATATACCTCGTATATTTGTAAATGGTACATATCATTTTCCAACCATTCCAGGACACGAATTTTCTGGTCAAATAGTTGCCGTTGGCGATAATGTAGATGAAAGTCTATTAGGTAAGAAATCTTGTGTATTTCCAATGCTACCTTGCCGTAAGTGTAAGGCTTGTGAAATAGAACAATGGGCTCAATGTTCGGGATATAGCTACTTTGGTTCAAGATGTGATGGTGCTTTTGCTGAATATTTAGTAGTACCAACTTGGAATTTAGTTCCTTTTGATGATAGTCTATCTTATGAGGAGGCTGCCCTATGTGAACCTGCCGCAGTATCCTTACACGCAATAAACATTGCTAATCTTAAAGATGGTCAAAACGTAATGATTATAGGTACTGGTACTATAGGATTTTTAATAGGCTCTTTTGCTAAAACTAAGATTGGTAACGGTAAAGTTATAGTGTGTGGTCGTAGTGATAATAAGTTAGACTATGCTAAAAAGTTAGGCTTTGAAACTATTAATCTAAAGACAGAAAACGTATCAGAGAGTATAAAAAATATCGTAGGTTGCGATAGCGTAGATGTAACTTTCGAGGCTGTTGGAAGTAACAACTCTATAGAAACTGCAATTAAATCCACTGGTGCTTTTGGTAGAGTGGTTCTAGTAGGAAATCCTACTGAAGATTTACACATCGAAAAGAACGCTTACTGGTCTATTCTAAGAAAACAGATGACTCTTGCTGGTTCATGGAACTCCAACTTTAATAGCAAGGTAAACGATTGGCAAGAAGCTCTTAGAATATTTGAAAGTGGTAGTTTAAATCTTAAAGATTTAATTACTCATACTTTCCCAATATCCGAAAGTGAAAAGGCTTTCAATACTTTAAAATCTAAAGATATATTTACTATAAAGGTAATGTTTACTTTCGATTAATAACATTATATCAAAAGAGAGATTATATTATGAACATTGAAAAAATAAAACATGAAAAAGGTCTTCCAGATAATTTGACCGACAAGGAAGTATTAGCTATACTTCAAGTGGAAGACCGTAAAACTATTATTGACAGAATGATTAAAAAAGGTTCTCCATTTGTAAAGTTGACTAGCATTGAATTTAAAAGAGTTATTTTGGAAATATCTGGAGAACTTATAAACCTTGATACATCTAAAAAGTATGGCATGAGGTTTGTATCTAAAGATAGACTTAATATGTTCTATCCTGCCCACTTCGACTTAGATGGCTCAAAGTTTACACTTTCTTTGAACGTCATGTGTTCCAAGGGTGAGAGTCCTATTCTTAGTGGAAATTACTATCTAGTATTATTTGAGGAGTATAAAAATCATAGAAAAGAAATGTCATTCGTTCCAGATGCTACCCATGAGATAGTACGCCGTAATGAAAACCTATTCAAAATAACTTATGATACTAATGGTAACGTCCTACAAAAAGATTTCCTTACTCGTGAATATCCATGTATTATAGATGATACTATAGGTGGTATGTGTAATGCTGATAATAGTAATCCTTGGAACTTCAAAATTAAAAGAGGCGATAAAAATCTATTCTATGCAGAATCTCGCATGGATATGGATACCGTTGAGTACTATCTAGATGTAACTTATAAACCTCCTGTAGAACCTTACTCGGTATTTAATAGACACAAGAAAAATATTCAAAAGTTAAAAACTATGAAATCCAACATGGTAAAAGACCTAAACGATTTGAAACTTTTGGGATTTAAAAAGTTAAACAGAGTATTTTCTAAATTCGCTAAAAGAAATGGTGATATTATACTATTCTGTTCAGGTTCTCGTGCTGAAATAGGTGGCAATGAAAAGTTTATCTACGATAGAATGGTTGAAAGAGGTCTTGATAAACAGTTTAAGTTCCGTTTCGATTTCAAGGAAAGTATCACGACTAAAAGGTCTATTTGGAAGATGCTAAAGTTTGACTACTACTTAGCCACTTCCGATATTATTCTACTAGATGACTACTATCCAGAAATATATAAAGTCGATTACGATAAAAGCGTTAAAGTATTACAAGTTTGGCACGCTTGCGGTGCTTTTAAGAGTCTAGGTTTTGAAAGATTAGGTAAGGCAGGAGCTCCAGCGTTTAATACTAAAGTTCATAAGTGTTATACTCATGTACCAGTAAGTTCATACCATTCGGCAAGACATCACGCAGAGGGCTTTGCTATAGATGAAAGTAAGTTCTATCCAGTGGGAATACCTAGAACGGATATCTTTTTTGACGAAAAGTACAAAGAGGAAACTCGTGCTAAGATGTTTGAAGTTTTCCCAGCTTGTAAGAACTCTAAGACAGTATATCTATATGCTCCAACGTTTAGAGGTTCTAACGCTACTGATGCTACTTTTCCATTCGATAAAATAGACCTTGAAAAATGGGGCGAACTATTAGCCAAAGAAGATGCTACTTTAATAGTAAAACTTCACCCATTTGTTACTAAGCGTATAGAAATCCCAGAAAAGTATAAGGATAGAATTTTCGATGCTACAGACTATCGTGAAGTTAATGACATTCTATTTATTGTAGATGTTCTTATTACAGACTACTCATCTATAATTTATGAGATGTCTTTACTTAAAAAACCTATGGTATTCTACGCATTTGACCAAAAATACTATGAGGCTACCAGAGATTTCTATGAACCTTATGAGGATTTAGTCCCTGGTAAGATTGTCCATGATTTCGATGAACTAATGGACTCCTTAGAAAATAAAGACTTCCAATTTGAAAAAATGAACGGATTTATCGAAAAGAATTTCACCTATACCGATGGTAAATCCACCGACAGAGTTATAGACCAACTTATTTTAGGAAAATCTCCTAAAAATAACGTCGATTAATTTATTTAGAAAGGATTTTTAACTATGCAAGATAATGATAAAGGAAAAATTTCGGTTTCAATGATGTGCGTAAGCATAGACTTAATTATGGACTATTTAAAGGCTTTTGAACGCAATCACATTGAACTACTTCACATAGATATAATGGACGGTGCTTTCGTTCCTAACATAACCATAGGCGTGGATTATGTTAAACAACTTAGAAAACTTACTAATATCCCTCTTGATTTTCACTTTATGGTCGAAAAACCTGAAGAAAAAATGCCTTGGTTCGATATTAGAAAAGGTGACTGGGTATCAGTACACTGGGAATCCACAAACCATATAGATAAGTGTCTACAATATATTAGAGATATCGGGGCTAGACCTGTTATAGCTTTAAACCCTGGAACTCCAATAAGTGTTATCGAGGAAAGTTATGACTACCTTGATGGCGTACTACTATTGAGTGTAAACCCTGGTTTTGCTGGTCAAAAGATAATTCCATCTGTAATAAAGAAAGTTCAGCGTTTGCATGAACATCTAAAAGAGATTGGCAGAGAAGATATCACTATCTTTGCTGATGGAAATATGTCCAATGAAAACGCTAAGCTAATGTACGATGCTGGTGCTAGAATATTCGTTGCAGGAACTTCTAGCATAGTAAAAGATACTATTGAGGGTGTAGACGAAAGAATTGCTGCTAAAAGAAAAAGTATTGGATATTAATATATAAAATAAGTCGGAATGTTAAAACGTTCCGACTTATTTTATATATCTTGTGAACTTACTAGTCCATATGATTAGTAAGTTTTAATTCTCTGTTTTTATATATAACCCTTATAATATTATATGATATTATTGCAGAAAATACACCAATTATCAAGCCACATAATACGTCTGTTGGATAGTGTACTCCTACATATAACCTAGAAAATCCCATTATAGATGCCAATATCAAAAATACATATGAATACTTTTTATTAAGCATCAAGAACATACTAGTCCCACTAGCAAACCACGATGTAGTATGTCCCGATGGAAAAGAATAATCGGTTGGATATTTTATCAATACAGTTAAATCTTGAATAGTATCGAAAGGTCTGGGTCTAGCGACTATATTCTTTAGAGTAACATTAGTAACTAAAGCACCTATCATTAAGGATACAGCACATACAAAACCAATCCTTCTAGTCTTTCTAAAAATCATTAAGATTAAACTAATACCAATCCAAAGTACGCCACCATTTCCAAGATGAGTAAACTCCATAAAGAAGTCATTAAAGTTTTGAGTTCTAAGATGTTCTTGAATATATAATAGTATTTGAACATCTAAATTTTGAATATATTGCATAATCAATCACCTTTTTTAGAGGTAGTTTCATCAGGTTTTAAGTCCCATTGTTCCCCTATCTTTATTTCTTTTGGATTGTATATCATATTTAACAAGTTAAGAGCATCTCTGTTACGATATATAGCAGTTTGAGAGTTCATAATAACTACATAGATATCCATACCATTCTTATTACATACGAAAGCCATACAGTGACCAGCATCATCATGGAAACCAGTCTTTCCAGTAGATACGCCCTCATAATAGAACTCACTAGATTTATCGATTAATCTATTAGAGTTCAACCAAGTATAATCTTGACCACTTTTTATCTTAACTTGATACTTATAAGTAGATGCTACTTTCTTTAATAAAGGAAAGCTATCTGCATATAGTAGAAGTTTCATCATATCTTTAGTAGTAACGTAGTGTTTGTCATCATGAAATCCATCTGGAACTACAAAGTTACTGTTTTCCATGCCTATATTTTTAGCTGTTTTGTTCATAAGTTCGGCAAAGTAAGATACAGCATCTTTATTAGAAAGTTTATCGTTACCAGATACACGTCTTGCTACGTTTACTGCGATTACATAACCTGCATCGTTACCAGATGGTAACATCAAGCCATACAGTAAATCGTTTAAAGATATCTTTTCACCCTTACTTAGATACGCTAAACTTGAATCGGCAGGTACTAAAGATAACTCATCACCAACGGTGAATATAGTATCTGGAGAAACATACTCCAAAGCCACGGCACAAGTTAGAAGTTTTGTGGTACTTGCTGGATAACATAAAGCATCTATATCTTTTTGATACACTATCTGATTAGTAGTCTTATTATAGACCATGACATACTTAGCATTTAAATCTTTAGGCTTTAAATATTGATAATAACTATCATTTACTGTAGCACTATTTAGAGCTATAGTAGTATCCACTAAATTACTAGATTGATTAATAGGAATATCTTCGGTTAGTAAAGTAGCTTGTATAGATTTCACATCACTTTGACCTATTGAAACTTGGTCGCTTATAGTATCTGTAGTCTTATGTTTATTTAGAATAAAGACTACACTTGCAACCATTAAGGATATCAAAACTATAAACGTTAGTATACTAATCGCATTTTTGCCATGCGATTTCTTTTTATATTGCACTATAAAATAAATCCTTTCAAAAAATTAGTTACCAGTTAGAATACAATCTCTAACTTGCATAAGAGCGAAACCTAAAAGGTTCAAGCCTTTCCAACTATGTGGATTTGTAATGTTAGAACTTTTTGCACTTAATCCGATACCCCAAATGGTATCATATGGACTAGCCTCCACAAGAATTCTATCTTTAGTAGATAATAAAAAGTATTTTAAGTTATCATTTTGAGAGAATTTTGCTAAATTACCTTCTACCACTATGTTAAAACGATTTTCTTCCCAACGTTTTTCATCGAAGTTTTTAACTTCACGGCCTAACTGTTTAAACTCATTAGGGTGATTAGCGTTCATAATTCGTTGGAAGGTTTGCATATCATTGAATAGCATAGCTTTTTTAGACATCATAAACTGTTCAGTAGTATTATAAGTAATATTATCTACCACAAAAGAGCATTTATACCATTGACTTAAACAACTTTTATCTACAGAGTATTCACTATATGGAGTATGTCCCCAAAAAAATAGATATTTTAATTTCTGTTTAGCATCGAACTTATTTAAAACGTCTTGTATATTATATTCCATAAATTACCTCCTTATGAACTCAAATGATTAAATATCATAGATACTAAGTATATCAAAACTATAGCAATAACTCCCACCGATGATATCGCTACTGGTAGAGTTCTTTTTCTTTGTGATGTAGTTTGTATAGGTAATCTATTAGATTGCTTTCTAAAACCTAAAGCCATGAATAGTATACCTAAAGCAATCATAATGCCATAAAATCCTAGTAGCACCATATTGTTTAGAGTTTCATTGTTACTACAGAACATATCTATTAAAGTTGGAACTAAATTTATAAAGAAGTGCATTATTATAGTTGGTAGTATTGAATTATATTTAGTTGCAACAAATCCTAGATATATTCCAACACAAAAAGTAGTTATAAACTGTGGTAGATTTCCATGTAGCAATCCGAATAGCAAAGCCGACATAAATATTCCAAAACGCTGACTTACCACGGAAAAACCTTTTAATACAACACCTCTAAAGAGCATTTCCTCGGTTATTGGAGCAATAATACAAGTATATATAAAAGTTGCTATATAGTAAGTCATACCTCCAGTATTATTATCAAGGGCAGTTTGTGGAACGATATTATCAAAGCCCAACGATATAAATATTGAACACATTATAGATACTACTATCAAACAAGCACCTTGAAAGCACCATGCTATTGAAATATGTCTAGCCATACCCAAGGAAGTAACTTCAGGTTTATTGAATACATCTTTAATGGATATATTCAACAGTTTACAACCAATCAAAAAAGATACTATATTAACTATAGTATAAGTTATAGCAACCATATCAAGAGATACTGAACTATTCTTAATAAAATCGTTTAGGTAAGTTAATCCACCTATTAAATTAGAACACAATGCCATAATAACTCCTATTATAGCAACCACCACGTTGGTTAATAATAGATGTATTATCAAGACTAAACTAGTTCTATTATAGATTTTTCTTATATTCTTCTTTTCAAACTTAGATGGTTCTTCTGGAATTACACAACCACTAACCGATATTTGTGGAACTATCTTTCTGTAGTCATCACGATATTTTATATTTTCGGTATCATTTTTAAACGGATTAAATCTATTAGGAATAGTACTAGTGTAGTCTAAACTTTGATTATTCATTAAATATGCCACCTTTCAAAATTTTTAGATTACTACTATTATACAACACAAATCACATAAGGTCAAATATTTTTGATACTTTTTTAGAACACTTTCAAAATTTACACACAAACATACAAGCTATTATATATTTTGTAGAATGTAAACGTTACATAATTTTTAAAACTAATAAATATTACAAAAATAGTGTTTGTAGTTGAAAAACTATCATAGATATGTTATAATTTTGATATCAATAAAAATACAAATTCAAAGGAGTTTTTAGCATGATTAATATAGCAGTAGCACAATCGGGAGGTCCAACTTGTGCGATAAACGGCTCTTTAGTAGGAGTTTTTACCGAGGCACTTCGCACTAAAGAAATAGATGCCGTATTCGGTTCTATAAACGGTATAGAGGGCGTTATTAAAGATAATTTTATAGATTTAAAAAGATTTATCACTAGTAATGAAGATATCGAACTTTTAAAACAGACACCATCTACAGTACTAGGTTCTTGCAGATATAAATTAAAATCTTCTACTGAAGATGAGGAAACGTATCAAAAGATAGTAGAAAATCTTCAAAAAAGACGTATTGGAGCATTTTTCTATATCGGAGGCAATGACTCCATGGATACAGTTGAAAAACTATCTAAGTATATGATTGAAAATAACATAGATATTAAAGTTATAGGTATTCCAAAAACTATCGATAACGACTTATGTTGTACCGACCATACTCCAGGTTTTGGTTCTGCTGTTAAATATGTTACCACTACCGTTCAAGAAATCATTAGAGATAGTTCGGTATACAGTATAGATAGTGTTACTATTATAGAAATTATGGGACGTCATGCAGGTTGGTTGACTGCATCTACTTGCATTTTAAGAGCTAATGGCGAAACTGCTCCTCATTTGATATATCTTCCTGAAGGAAACTTCTCTATAGATAAGTTCCTAGAAGATATCCGTGATAAACGTGCTAAACATAAAGCTGTAATAGTTGCAGTATCAGAGGGTGTAAACCTTCCAGAAGATACCTCTAGTGAAGTTCTTGTTGATAATTTTGGTCATAAGTATCTATCTGGAGTGGGCAAACGTTTGGAAAACATCGTCCGTGATAGTATGCACTGCAAAGTACGTTCCATTGAACTAAACGTTATGCAAAGATGTTCTTCTCACCTATGCTCCAAAACCGATATTGATGAGGCTGTATTAATTGGTGAAATGGGTGTTAAATCTGCATTGTGTGGCGAAACTGGTAAGATTGTAGTATTCAAACGTGTAAGCGACGTTCCATACTCAATTAGAGTAGAAACCGTTTCAGCAAATCAGATTGCAAACAAAGAAAAGTTTTTCCCTAAAAAATGGATTAATGAGTACTCTAACAACATCAACGATGATGCTATAAAATACTTCTTACCATTAGTGCAAGGACAAGTTAATCTACAGATGAAAAATGGTATACCTCAGCATTTTAAAATTCAAGAGAGTATCTTAAGATAAATATACAAATACTCTAATCTACTAAATATTAAGGATAACTCATTATAATACAATAGACTTCCTTGAAAAGTTATCATCAAGGAAGTTTATTATTTAGAATAATATCCAAAATTGAAACATAGTATTTAAAAAGTTAAGAAAATCACTTGAACTAATCGCAGTTTTGTGGTAAAATTATTAAGACAATGGCAAGTAATTAGCATTTTATACATTAATAAGTAATTGCTTGTAATTTTATTTTTAGAATAACAGAGGAGTAATATATTATGCCTAGTAAGATTAATGTTGCTGTTATATTTGGTGGAAAATCTAGTGAACATGATGTTTCATTAGTATCTGCGTATAATGTAATTAAAAATATTCCAACTGATAAGTATGAAGTAACTTGTATAGGTATTACAAAAAAAGGTAATTGGTTGTACTATCCAGGTTCATATGAGAGTATTCCAACTGGAGCATGGGAAAGCAATCCAGATTGTACCCATGCATTTATATCAGTAAATCCAGTATATAGAGGTCTTATAACTCTTGATAATGGTAACTACTATCATAGAAAGATAGACGTAATCTTTCCAGTGCTACACGGAAAGAATGGTGAAGATGGAACTATTCAAGGTATGTTTGAACTTGCTCAGATACCTTATGTTGGTTGTGGAGTCTTAGCATCTGCTAGTTGTATGGATAAGGCTTTCACTCATATGATTTTAGAGGCTAACGGAATTAAAACTGCTAAGTTCGATACTGTTCTATATAACGATATTTTAAATCTTGATGCTGAAGTTGATAGAGTTGAAAGCAATCTAAAATATCCAATGTTTGTAAAACCAGCTAATGCAGGTTCATCTATAGGTATAAGCAAGGCGTACAATAGAAGTCAACTATTAGATGCCATTAGTTTAGCTTTCAACCATGATACTAAAGTTGTCATTGAAGAAACTATAGTAGGTAGAGAAGTAGAAGTTGCTGTAATGGGATTTAATAATCTAATAGCATCTGTACCTGGAGAAATAGAAACAGTATCTAAGTACGATTTCTACGATTTTAAGGCTAAGTATGAAGATAAATCTACAGTACTACATATCCCAGCCGATTTAGATGAGGTTACTATCAAAAAGTTACAAGATACCGCTAAAAAAGCTTTTAAAGCTATGGGTTGTCAAAGCCTTTCAAGATGCGACTTCTTTGTACTTGAAAATGGTGATGTAATATTAAATGAAATTAATACTCTACCGGGATTTACTCCTATTAGTATGTATCCAAAGTTAATGAACGAAATAGGTATTGACTACCCTACTTTGCTAGATACTCTTATTACTGAAGCTATAGAAAAAAGAAGCTAATCTTATTTATTAGAAAGAGGTTTTTATTTAATGAAAAACTATGCTATAGGAGTTTTCGACTCTGGTATGGGTGGCTTAACTACTGTTAAAGAGTTAAACTCTATATTACCTAATGAAAACATTATCTATTTTGGCGATACTGCTAGAATACCATACGGCTCTAGAAGTAAGGAAACCATCTTAAAGTACGCTAAACAGGATATAAACTTTTTAAAATCTCATAAGATTAAAATGATTATCGCTGCTTGTGGAACTGTTAGTTCAACCGTTTTAAGCAATCCAATTGAAGATATAAACACTCACTTTGTCGGAGTAGTAATACCTGCTTGTAAAACTGCTTGTAAGATAACCAAAAATAAAAAGGTTGGTATTATTGGAACTCCTGCAACCATTAGAAGTGAAAGTTATGTAACTACTATAAAATCTATGGATAGCTCTATAGAGGTTCTTGGAGTTTCTTGTCCTATGTTTGTACATCTAGTAGAAAACGGCTATACCAACAGAGATAATGTTGTAACTAAGATAATCGCAGAAGAATATCTTGAACCTATTAAAAAGTTCGGTGCAGATACTCTAATATTAGGTTGCACACACTATCCAATAATTAAAGATATCATTGCTGATATCTTAGGCGATAGCGTAACTTTAATATCTTCTGGAGCAGAGGCTGGAAAGTATGCCAAAGAATATCTAACTGAAAATAATCTGCTAACAGATAGAACTGAACTCGGTAAAAATGAGTTCTACGTTAGCGATAGTATTCAACTATTTGAGGAAAATGCTAAAAATTTCTTGGGTGATGAGATTAAAGGCAAAGTCTTTAAAGGCGATGTACATCACCTAAAGTAACGTTAAACGGAGTTTTAAAATGATTAATAGTGAAATTGTTGCTAATGGTAATGATAATATTATTACTAATGCTGAAAAAATTAATTCTAAAGAAGAAAATGCTATTATTAAAATAAATACTATATATATCGGGCAAGATGATGAGGAGGATACCACTGAACTTATCACTAAAGGTGTATACAGACAGAAAGGTAATTTAACACAAATAATATACCAAGATACCGAAGTTACTGGTTTCTACGATTGCGAAACTAAGATTACTGCTAAAAAAAATGATTTGGTTTCTATTCTTAGACGTGGTAACAAAGTAGGTTCGGATTTAATAGTTCAATATGATAAAAAACTATATAGTCAATATACTACTCCTATGGGTAGCGTATTGATTGGTGTTATGGCTAATGTGATAGAAAACTCTTTTAATGAAAACGGTGGAACTTTACACATGAAGTATACTATCGATATGAATGGTTCATTTGTATCGGAAAATGAAATAGATATATCTGTTGAATTAATATAATAACGTTCAATAGTATATGCTATATATTATATAGAAAGGTTGTTACAAAATGTCAGATTATGTTAAAATAGCCTCAGAGGAACTTAAACAACTAATACTATCTTCTCTAGGCAGATTGGTTGGAGCAGAAAAAATCCCTGCTGAACCACTACCTCCATTTAGAATTGAAGTCCCTGCAGATAAATCTCATGGTGACTTTGCTGTCAACGTAGCCATGGTATCTGCAAAAGCCTTGAAGATGCCCCCTCGTAAGATTGCTGAACTTGTATGTCAAGAGTTAGACCTTGAAGGTTCTTATTTCGATAAAGTGGAAATTGCTGGCCCTGGATTTATTAACTTCTTTTTAAATCAAAAGTGGTTTTCTAGCGTTGTAGATAATGTTATCACTGAAAAGGATAAGTTTGGTAGAACTAATCTAGGCAGTGGCAAAAGAGTTTTAGTAGAATTTGTATCTGCAAATCCAACTGGCCCTATGCACATTGGAAATGCTCGTGGAGGTGCTATCGGTGACTGTCTTGCATCTGTACTAGATTGGGCTGGTTATGATGTTCAAAGAGAGTTTTATATCAACGATGCAGGAAATCAAGTTGAAAAGTTTGGAAACTCTTTAGAGTTAAGATATCTACAACTCTTTGCCCCAGATAGACAAGATATTTTAAAATCTTTTGCTGAAAAGACTTCTACTATTGAAGATTTCTGTCAATGTATATACAATGACGATACTAACTTTCCAATGCCTGAAGACGTCTACAAGGGTGTGGATATCATTATCCATGCTAAAAACTTCGCCGATATCCATGGCGATAAGTTCGTAACTATGGACGAACAAGCTAGAAAAGATGCTTTGGTTGAATATGCTCTACCTTTAAACATTCAAGGGCTTGAACGTGATTTGAAAAAATATCGTATTACCTACGATAACTGGTTTAGAGAAAGTACTCTACACAATGATGGAAGTGTTGCTCAAGTCATCAAAAAGCTAAAAGATTTAGGCTATACCTACGAACAAGATGGTGCTACTTGGTTCAAGGCATCTAAATTTGGTGCAGAAAAAGATTTCGTTATAGTTAGAGCAAACGGAATACCTACCTATGTAGTTCCAGATATTGCCTACCATTACAATAAGTTAGTAACTCGTGGTTTCGATAAGGCTATTGATGTTCTTGGTGCTGACCATCACGGATATGTACCACGTTTAAAGGCTGCTTTAAAGGCTCTAGGCGTGGATACCAATAAGTTAGATGCTGTTATTATGCAAATGGTTCGTTTAGTTAGAAATGGTGAAACAGTAAAGCTATCTAAACGTTCAGGAAAGGCAATAACATTGGTTACACTATTGGAAGACATTCCAATAGACTCTGCAAGATTTTTCTTCAACTTAAGAGAGGCAAACTCTCACTTTGAGTTCGACCTAGATTTAGCTATAGAACAGACTTCACAAAACCCTGTATTCTATGTGCAATATGCTCACGCTAGAATTTGTAGCATAATAAACAATATAGGCAATGTAGATATATCTAATGCTAATTTGGATTTACTAACTCAACCTCAAGAAAGAGAACTTATTAGATATATTTCCTCTTTCCCTAACGAAATAGATATGTCTGCTATACACTATGACCCTGCTAGAATTACTAAGTATACTATCGATTTAGCTACTAAATTCCATAAGTTCTACGATGCTTGTTCTGTTAAGAACGCAGAAACTCAAGAACTAATGGTCGCTAGATTAGTACTATGTAAGGCAGTAAATCAAGTTATAGAGAACGCTCTAGGAATGTTAAAGGTTACTTGCCCAGATAAGATGTAATCTTAAAAAATAATAGTATTAAAGGGAATGTTTATTATAAACATTCCCTTTTGTATTACTGTATAACCTCATAATTTTCCGATGCGTTTTGTTTAGTAACATATTCGGTAACGCATAGAACTTTAACCTTTAAAGGTTTTTGTCCCATATTTATTTCTATAATATCGCCGACTTTTACATCATAGGAGGCACGAGCAACTTTGCCATTAACTGATACTTTTTCAGCATCACACGCCTCATTAGCGATAGTTCTTCTTTTAATCAATCTAGTAACTTTCAAATACTTATCTAATCTCATAAAAATAACACCTCAATGATAAATTATCCTATAACTTTCTTAGCGACGTCAACAGTTTCCTTGGCATCTTTGGAGTAGAAATCTGCACCGATTTTTTCGGCATATTCTGGAGTAAGTACTGCTCCACCAACTACGACCTTACAATCAAGATTTTCTTCTCTAATTAACTGGATAGTCTTTTCCATAGCTCCAAGAGTAGTAGTCATAAGGGCAGACAATCCACAAAGTTTGACATTATGTTCTTTAACGGCTTGAAGTACTGTTTCTTCTGGAACGTCTTTTCCTAAATCTATGACGGTATATCCGTAATTTTCAAGAAGTACTTTAACAATATTCTTACCTATATCATGGATATCGCCGTGAACGGTTGCAAGAACTATCTTACCTTTGCTAACTGGAGCAGAATTATTTTTAATCATATACTCTTTGATGACATCAAAAGCCGATTGCGATGCGTTAGCAGAAAGTATCAACTGAGGAAGATATATCTTACCATTTTCAAACTCCGAACCTACTTTATCTAAGGCAGGAATAAGCATATCATTGATAATTTCCATAGGTTCTTTAGTTTCAAGTAGAGTTTCTGTACACTTTCTAGCCTCATTTTTAAGACCATTCTCAATAGCATGGAAGATATCGTTAGTACCACCACTAGAAGTACTACCATTATTAGAAGTATCGCCTTTAGTAGTGATAGTAGTCTTAGTAACAACGTTAGCATATGCACCTATATAATCGGTGGAATTTTCGTCTATATTTTGTAGAACCTTATACGCACGAACAGAACCCATCATACCAGCAACGTTAGGGTTCATGATAGGTAAATCCAAACCATGAGTAAGTGCCATAGTTAAGAAGTTACAGTTAATCAATTCACGGTTAGGCAATCCAAAAGATATGTTAGATACTCCTAATACAGTCTTTAAACCTAGTTCGTGTTTAACTCTGTATAGAGCCTTTAAAGTTTCCATAACGCCTTTCTGTTCAGCAGATGCAGTTAAGGTTAAACAGTCTATAAAGATATTCTGCTTAGGTATTCCCATAGATACTGCTCTATCCATGATTTTTTTAGCTATATTAAATCTACCCTCAGCAGTTTTAGGAATACCGCCACTATCAAGAGTTAAACCAACCACACAAGCACCATACTTTTTAACCAATGGAAGTATATTATTTAGACTATCTTCCTCACCATTTACAGAGTTTACTATAGGTTTGCCGTTGTATACTCTTAAAGCACTTTCTAAGACATCTGGCATAGTGCTGTCTAACTGTAGAGGGACATCTGTAATACTCTGTAGAGCCTTTACAGTTTCGACCATCATAGATTTTTCATCGATATCAGGAAGTCCAACGTTTACATCTAAGATATCTGCACCTGCTGAAGTCTGTTCCAATGCTTGATTTAATATATAATCTATATCATGATTAATCAAGGCTTGTTTAAACAACTTTTTACCAGTAGGATTTATTCTTTCTCCGATAACTCTAGGTTGATTTATAACTACGGTTTCTGAATATGAACATATTGCACAAGGAACGTCTATTTTATCCCTAGAGTACACTCTGTCTTTAAGAGTATCTACCATATGCTTAATGTATTCGGGAGTAGTTCCGCAACAGCCACCTAAGATTTTAACTCCTAAATCTGCATGATTTTGCATATACATAGTAAAATCTTCAGGGGTTATATCGTACTCATTGGTTACGGGATTTGGTAGACCTGCATTAGCCTTGATAATCATAGGAAGGTTAGTCCACTTAGATAGTTCTTCAATGATAGGTAACAACTCTTTAGGACCAAGTGAACAGTTTACGCCAATAGCATCTACGCCAAGACCTTCAAGAGTTAACGCCATAGCAGATATAGAACAACCTGTAAAAGTTCTGCCATTTTCTTCAAAAGTCATGGTACACATTATAGGCAGATTGGAATTTTCTTTAGCACATAATACAGCAGATTTCAATTCATATAAATCGGTCATAGTTTCAAAGACTATTAAATCGGCATCTTTACCAGCCGAAATCATTTCCTTGTAGATATCGTAACTTTCTTCAAAAGTCATAGTGCCAGTAGGTTCAATTAGTTTACCTATAGGACCTATATCAAGAGCAACTAAGGTATCGGGATTGCACACAGACCTAGCGTTTTCTATCCCTACAGATACCAACTCTTGAACGCTATACTTACTATGTGATAGTTTATATCTATTAGCCGAAAAGGTATTAGCATATACTATATCTGCACCTGCGTCGATATATTCCTTATGAATACGCTTTAAAAGTTCTGGATTAGTTACATTTAATTCTTCTGGAATAGCACCTACTTCCAAGCCATTAGCTTGTAACATAGTACCCATGCCACCATCTAGGAATATCAATCTATTAGATTTTAATAATTCTTTAAAGTTCATAAATAATCTCCTTGATTTTTAATACACTATATTAGACATTATATCACAAATTGAATACCATGTAAACCAACTAATCAAGATTTTTTAAAGTTTGATGGCACTATTTAGATATAATCCATTATATTAAAACAACTTTTACTCTTGTTATAATAATCTATAAAATCCTTGCTAAGTTTTAGTAGATTTACAATCTCAATAGATTTATTTAAACTTTTAGCATACTTTATAGTATATGCAGTACCACCATTATAATTATATAAAAAAGCTAATAGATTATTAGTATTTTCGACCATATATCTATTTCGTTCAAGATAAGCATTTTTAGAACTGTTATCATATAGACAAACATCTTGAGTAGCTTCTTTAAGTATTCTAGTATATAGTATCCTATCATATGTAGAGAAGTTATACCCATGATTTTTAAAAGGTCTTGCCGATACTATTTCTATTTCAGGATATTGCATACTTTTAAGTTCCAATAGTATTTCACCAGTCCATAAATCTATGCCATTAGACATACCTATGTAGAAAGTTCTAAAGCCGTTACATATATATTTGGTGATTTTTAAATATATAATACTTTTTATAACTTCTAAAAACTTATTTCTTATTGATGATATATCTTTATCATTAGATACTATGTCAGTTGAACTTATAATTTTCGAAAGTTTATCTAATCTATGACCAGAAACGCAAACACTTTTATACATATTAATAATACTCTCCTTGCACAAAGATATAATTTATTATATTATAGCTCATTGCCGTGTAAAAGTAAATAGATATTTTAACATACTGGAAAAATTGGGAATAAGTTCACTAAAATTTAGTTTTTCGTTGACAAATCACCAAAAAAGGTATATAATAAGACAATGATAATAAACTTTAAAATATTAATACAAGGACGGTTGAAAGCTAATGTTATCTAATAAAGAAAAATCCATGGAAAAATTAGTAGACTTCTTTAAGTCAAGAGGTTTTGTATATTCAGGTTCTGAAATATATGGTGGACTTGCTAACTCTTGGGATTATGGCCCTCTAGGTGTAGAAGTTAAAAACAACGTTAAAAAAGCATGGTGGAAAAAGTTTGTTCAAGAAAGCCCTTACAATGTGGGTATAGATTGTGCTATTATTATGAACCCTCAAACATGGGTAGCATCTGGACACGTTGGTGGTTTCTCTGACCCTCTAATGGATTGTAAAGAATGTCATTCACGTCATAGAGCAGACCAACTTATTGAAGACCAAACTGGTGAAAATCCAGCTGGTTGGAACTTTGAACAGATGACATCTTTTATAAAAGAACATAACGTAGTGTGTCCAAAGTGTGGCAAATCCAACTTTACCGATATTAGAAACTTTAATCTAATGTTCAAGACATATACTGGTATCACTGAGGATAGTAAGAATGAAGTATATCTACGTCCAGAAACTGCACAAGGTATATTTGTAAACTTTGCAAACGTTCAAAGAACCTCAAGAAAGAAACTACCATTTGGAATATGTCAAATAGGTAAATCTTTTAGAAATGAAATTACTCCAGGTAACTTCATATTTAGAACTAGAGAGTTTGAACAGATGGAACTTGAATTTTTCTGCAAACCTGATACCGACTTGGAATGGTTCGCTTATTGGAAACAGTATTGCATGGATTGGTTACAATCTTTAGGTATTCGTGAAGAAAATGTAGTCTTTCGTGACCACGACCAAGAAGAACTATCATTCTATTCTAAGGCTACTACAGATATAGAGTATGAGTTCCCATTTGGTAGAGGTGAACTTTGGGGTATCGCCGATAGAACTGACTACGACTTAGGCAGACACATTGAATGTAGTGGTAAGGATTTACGCTACTTCGACCCAGATACTAATGAAAAATATATTCCATACGTTGTAGAACCTTCTCTTGGTGCTGATAGAGTTCTATTAGCTTTCTTATGCGAGGCTTACGATGAGGAAGAAATTAAATCTGTAGATAAAAACGGTAACGAAAAGGTAGAAATTAGAAACATTATGCACTTCCACCCAGCTTTAGCACCATATAAGGTTGCTGTATTACCTTTAGTTAAGAAACTCCGTGAACCTGCTCAAGAGGTATACACTATGTTATCCAAGAAGTTCAACGTTGACTACGACGAAACTGGTACTATAGGCAAACGCTACAGACGTGAAGATGAAATAGGTACTCCTTATTGCGTAACTGTAGACTTCGATACTATTGAAAAAGATAACTGCGTAACCGTTCGTAACAGAGATACTATGGAACAAGAAAGAGTTAATATTAATGACTTAGTATCTTACTTTGAAAAGAAGTTGGAATTTTAATAGTAAATAACTATCTTATAGACATACAAACAGATATATTTTTTAAGGTATATCTGTTTGTTTTTTGTCTATTAAAATACCGTCATGATAGTTCTCATGACGGGTTTAGTTACATGGTTTAAGCTAGAAATGGGATTCGAACCCACGACCTACGCATTACGAATGCGTTGCTCTACCAACTGAGCTATTCTAGCGTATATGTGACACATATATATTTTACCACATTTTTTCTATAAGTCAATAGATAAGATTAATAATTTTTAAATAAAAATTGTAATCTTAAAAATTTTGTGTTATAATAAAGGTGTATTTGCAGATATCTCTGCACCATGCTATTTAATTTTGAAAGGAAGTATTTATTATGGCTAAGCCAAGCAAAGTATCTAAATTTTTCAAGACGCTTTTATCAGTATTGCTAATAATTATCATATTAGTAACTGTAGCGATAAACGTTGCATTCTTAAAGACTTCTAACGCACCAGAACTATTCGGAACTAGTATATACGTTATGCAACAAGATAATATGAACGATGTACATTTAGGTGATGCAGTAATATCTAGTTCAAAAGAACTTGAAAATCTTAAAGTTGGAAATACTGTACTATGTTTAACATCACCTGCCAACGATTTTAAAGAGGTTTTAAAACTTATAAACATCGCTCAAGAAGATGGTTCTACATACTACTACGTTAGAGCAGACCAAGAATCCGATGCCGACGCTTTAAAACTAACTCAAGATAAGATTATTGCTAAGTGTCTATGGACAAACTCCACTTTAGGAACGTTTATAAACTTCGCTAAGAACACCATAGGAATTGTAGTATTAGTATTAGTTCCATGTGCTATACTTTTAATAATGAAGATAACTTCCGATATCTCTGAACGTGCCGAAGAAAAGAAAGAAGAAGAACTTAGAAAAGCTACTGAAGAAGAAACTACAAAATCCAATAAGAATAGACATAAATCTAACGATAGTTCAAACACTCAAAGAACAGCTAACCACAAAAAGAGAAAAGATATGACTCTTGATAATATTGAAGTTCCTACAAAGAATGCCAATAAGAAAATCCCTGTAAAGACTTTATCAGAAGAAGAAAGTATCAAACAGAGAGAAAACATATCTAATATGGTAGGTTCTGAACTAGAGAAGAATAAATCTTCCGATGCTAAAACTAGAGCCTTTGACAGTAACGATATTACAGTATCATCTATGAAAAATGTAGACGCTGTTAAAATCTATGAAGAAGAAATCCCAGTTGAAGAAGTGCATAGTCCAAATATGCTAGAAAAGGCTAACAAGATAAAACAAAATCTATCCAATGCATATAAGCAAGATGAGGAGATTGCATCAACATCAACAGTTGAAAAGCCATCAACAGTGGAAGAAACTAAGCCACAAGATACTTCCATTCAAGAAGAACCATCGACACCTAAGGTTGAACCTCAAACTACTACCGAAGTTCCTAACTTAGACGATGCCGTAGTAATTATTCCTACTACTGAAGATACTTCCAAAGAGAAAGATGTTACAACTGAAAAACCATCTGTTGAGGAAACTTCCAAAGATGTGGAAACTCCTGTTGAAAAGACATCGTTGGCTGAAGATGACTTCTTAAATGACTTAATAAACGATGACTTTACTACTACTAAATCCAACAGTAGCAGAGTATCTAACGATATTCTTGATGAACTTTTGGATAGTATTCCATCTACACACAAAACCGAACAACCTAAGAAATCCACTCCACAAACTAGCTACAAGCCTAAAAAACCTAAGACTAAACCAGTACATCATGTATCCAAGAGTATAAAAACTCCAAAGGTTACCAACAAGATGGTCGACAACACTTCCTTTGATGAACTTATAAAGGCTATTGAAAAAGAAAAAAATAGCATGAAATAGTATTTTATGAATTAAAATATCACCACAAGCATACTATATACTTGAGGTGATATTTTTATGTGTGGAATTGCTGGTGCAGTAAACTCTAATTTAGACTATCAAACCTTATTAGAGGTAATAAAATCACTAAAAAGACGTGGTCCAGATGATGACGGTCTATATTTAAGTAACGAAACTGCTTTATTGCATACACGTCTAGCAGTTATAGATATAGAAAATGGTACTCAACCTATGATATCCAGTGAATACGGTAGCGAATACGCTATAGTATACAACGGCGAACTCTATAACACTGACGATGTTAGAAATAGTCTACGCAAAAAAGGATTTTCTTTTAAAACTCATTCCGATACCGAAGTGATATTAAAAGCCTATATATGTTGGGGCGAAGAATGTTTGCATCAATTTAATGGAATCTTTGCCTTTGCCATCTGGAATGTAGATGAACATAGGCTATTCTTTGCTCGTGATAGAATGGGCGTTAAACCGTTCTTTTATAGAAATACTAACGATAGTTTTATATTCTCATCGGAATTAAAAGGAATACTATCCATACCAAGCGTAGAACATAAACTGGATATCAACGGACTATCGGAACTAATACTAATAGGCCCTGGGCGACAGAGTGGAAACGGTATCTTTAAAGGTATAAGCGAACTCCCACCTGCACACTACGGATACTTTAGTCGTTATGAGGGCTTGACTATTAAAAAATATTGGCAAGTTATAGATAAACCTCACACCGATAGCTTAGAAGATACTATTGAAAATGTAAGATATCTAGTTAGAGATGCCATCATAAAACAGAACGTTTCAGACATTCCGATATGTACATTTTTATCTGGTGGTTTGGATAGTAGTATCATATCATCAGTAACCAATAGAAATTTAAACCGTCAAGGGAAGAAGTTGCATACATTTTCGGTACACTATCAAGATAACGAAAAATATTTTACTGCAAATAAGTTTCAGCCAAATAGCGACGATATATACATTGAGCAGATGGTAGAATATCTAAATAGTGAGCATCA
Source organism: Ruminococcus sp. (assembly GCA_018376535.1). Classification (GTDB taxonomy): domain Bacteria; phylum Bacillota; class Clostridia; order Oscillospirales; family Ruminococcaceae; genus UBA5884. The sequence continues at coordinate 9,034 of JAHABC010000018.1, read as the reverse complement.
CAAGATTATTATAGATACTCCCGAACTGGTTGACGCTCTATTCCACTCCGTAGATGCCAAAGACCTTCCTGGAATGGCTGACGTTGACGCATCTATGTTACTGTTATGTAAAGCCATTAAAGAACACTTTTCCGTTGGACTATCTGGAGAATGTGCCGACGAAATCTTTGGAGGATATCCATGGTATCGTGACGATACTATCCGTGCTACCGATGGCTTTCCATGGTCGCAATCCACTGCCTTTAGATACTCTTTCTTAAACGATGACATAGCTAAAAAGATAAATCCACAAGAGTATGTATATTCTAAATATCTTGAAACCATACAAAGTGTAGTAATAGAACGTGAAATATCTCCATTAGAACGCCGTATGCGTGAAATGATGAAACTTAATCTTGATTGGTTTATGCAAACCCTATTAGACCGTAAAGATAGAGCGTCTATGTATAGTGGTTTAGAGGTTCGTGTGCCGTTCTGCGATTACAGAATAGTTGAATATATGTATTCTGTTCCATGGGAATATAAGGACTATCTAGGCAGAGAAAAAGGACTCTTAAGAAAAGCTAGTGAAGATATTCTTCCTGAGAGTATTCTCTGGAGAAAGAAGTCACCATATCCTAAGACGTTCAATCCTAACTATTTAAGGGCAGTATCTGAGAGGTTGCGAAACATCATTGAAGATGGAAAATCTCCATTACTGTACATTGTAAAGAAATCGGCATTAGAAAAGTTAATCTCACCAGATGCCAAATCAGTTCAATGGTATGGTCAACTTATGAACACTCCACAAACCATAGCATACTTCCTACAGTTAGATTACTGGCTAACTAAGTACAACGTTCAATTAGATTTTTAAAATAAAATAATACATCTGGCATTATGGATAATTAACTCCATAGTGCCAATTTTTAATCACATAGCACCGTATTGATATATAGTTTACACAAAAAAAATCAACATAAGTTGTGTATTTTGTATATTGTAAATATCTATTCCATGATGTATAATAGTACATATAACCAATTTATTATTGGATAATCTTAATTTTAGGAGTTGATTTTAAAGTATGCACAAATCAAATGCAGATAACATTAAAAACATAACATTAGCAGGTCATAGTGGTTCAGGAAAGACATCTTTAGCTGAAGCACTACTATATAAAGCAGGTGTAATTGAAAAAATGGGTAAAGTTACTGATGGTAACTCTGTTATGGATTACGACCAAGAAGAAATTAAAAGAAAAGTATCTATAAATACATCATTAGCAACCTTTGAATACGACCGAAAACAGATAAACTTAATCGATACTCCTGGATTGTTCGACTTCGAGGGCGAAACTATCGAGGGAATATATGCAGGTGGTACTGTAATAATAACAGTTTCGGCTAAATCGGGAGTTAAAGAGGGTACTAAAAAAGTATATAAAAAGGCTGTAGAATTAAATAAATCCACAATGTTCGCCATAACTAAAATAGATGACGAAAATGCCAACTTTTATAACGTTCTAACTGAATTAAAGACAGTATTTGGTTCTAAGGTGTGTCCTGTTATCGTTCCAGTAATAAAAAATAACACTATCGACAGCTACATAAACTTAATAGAACAAAAATGTTACAAATACAATAATGATGGCTCTGCTAAGGAAGTAGATATGCCTATCGGAGATATAGCCGATAAGATGGACTATCGTTTAGACGGTCTTATAACTGCAATGACTGAGGCTGTCGCTGAAACAGATGAAACTCTTATGGAAAAGTTCTTTGAAGGTATTCCATTTACACAAAAAGAGTTAATAGATGCTATACACGTTGGTATGAACGATGGTATTATTACTCCTGTAGTATGTGTGTCTTCGCTTACTTTAGATGGCATAGATATGCTATTAAAAGAAATGTCTTTACTATGCCCATCACCATCGGAAAGACCTATTCCAACTGCTATGGATAGTTCTGATCAAGAAGTAAATGTAATCTATGATGCTCAAGCTCCTATGAGTGCCATAGTGTTCAAGACTGTTGCCGATGCCTTTGTCGGAAAGATGTCTTATATAAAAGTTAAATCCGGAGTTTTAAAATCTAATACCGAATACTACAATAGTAACCAATCCAGAACCGAAAAGATTGGCAAACTATACAAGATGGTCGGCAAGAAACAAATTGAAGTTTCAGAAGTATCTGCTGGTGATATATGCGTCGCTATAAAAATAGATGCTATTACCTCTGATACCATCTGCGAACCTATTAGAGATATTAGATTCCCTGCTATAAAGTTCCCTAACCCATGTTATTCCAAATCGATTACTACTAAGCAAGGCGATGAGGCTAAAGTTTCCAACGCTCTACAGAAGATTGTCGAGGAAGATTGCACTATAAGTTGTTTCAAAAACAAGGATACCAACCAACTAATAATAAGTGGTTTAGGCGAACAACATCTTGAAGTTATAACTGCTAAGATAAAAAATAAGTTTGGTGTAGATATAACTCTAGGAAATCCTAAAGTTGCCTATAAAGAAACTATTAGACGTAAAGTCAAAAAAGAAGGCAAATACAAAAAACAGAGTGGTGGACATGGTCAATACGGTCACGTTTGGATTGAATTTGAACCGTTCTTATCCGATACTTTAGTATTTGAAGAAAAAGTCTTTGGTGGAGCAGTCCCAAAGAACTACTTCCCAGCAGTTGAAAAGGGCATAGTAGAATCCATGAAGAAAGGAACTCTAGCAGGTTGTGAAGTAGTCAATATAAAGGCTACTCTATTAGATGGTTCTTACCACCCAGTGGATTCCTCAGAAATGGCATTCAAGACGGCTGCTGCAATGGCGTTCAAAGAAGCTATGCGTGATGGTGATGCCACTATTTTAGAACCAGTAGCTACTTTAAATGCTATCATTCCTGAAAGTAACACTGGCGATATCTTAGGTGAACTTAATAAACGTCGTGGCAGAACTCTAGGCATGAACCCTCTTGATGACGGTATGACCGAAATTATAGCAGAAGTTCCAGAACGTGAAATGAGCGACTTTGCTCTATTTATGCGTCAAACTACTAGAGGTTTAGGAACTTTCACTCTTAAACATGAACGCTATGAACAACTACCATCTAACTTATTGAACGTTGTAATTGCAGAAGTAAACTCTTAAACAGGATATAGTTTTACTCCCTTATGATATTGTATCATAAGGGAGTTTTTTGTTCTAAAAAGTACTCTAAAAGTTAGGGGTTATTTTAGAAATCAATTGACAGTACAAACAAAAAAGGATATAATATACTTATAAAACAATTGAAAGGAAGTTGCATCTATGCACTTATTTGAAAAAGAAAAATCAAGTGAAACCATATACAAGGGTAGAATTTTTACCATAACTAAAGATATAGTCCAACTTGAAGATAATACTCAAGCAGATAGAGAAGTTGTCCATCATAATGGTGGAGTGTGTGTAATTCCAATAACCGATGATAATTGCATACTTATGGTAAAACAGTTTAGATATCCTATGCATGAGGCTATATTGGAAATACCAGCAGGTAAGTTGGAACTTAATGAAAATCACCACGATGCTGGTAAACGTGAACTATTGGAGGAAACTGGCAACGAATGTTCGGAATATACTTTCTTAGGAAAAATATATCCAACACCTGCATACGTTACTGAGAATATATATATGTATCTAGCCAAAGGATTAACCTATAAGGGACAACATCTAGATAGTGATGAGTTCTTAGATGTGGTTAAAGTTCCAATGGATAAGGCTATGGAAATGGTCATGAATGGTGAAATTAAAGACAGTAAAACTCAAATAGGAGTTTTAAAAGCATACTATCTACAAAAAAATAGCTAACTATAATAGATATATCAAAAAAAGTAGTTAGCAAAGAAACTTCACTAACTACCATAAGTTGCTAAAAAATATAGAATTAATATCTTAAATAAAACATAGTATAACTATGTATCTATTTTAGATACCACATTAAAATTCAGATGGGTTTTCTTCCTCTGCTTCTAGCATTGCAAGATGTTTTTCATAAGCGTCAAGTATCTCATTTTCGATAAAAGTTCTTGCAGATTGTGATATTGGGTGAATTATATCTCTAAACACACCGTTATCATCTTTTCTGCTAGGCATAGCAACGAAAAGTCTTTCGTCACCTTGTACGACTTTAATGTCGTGAACTGCTAACATATCGTCGAAAGTAATTGATACGATAGCTCTTAATCTTCCTTCAGTGATAACCTTTCTAATTTTGATGTCTGTAATTTCCATGTTTTTTTACCTCCTAATTGGTCTACGTTTTTTGATATATATTTTTTAGATTTTCTTCCTTAGAAAATCTGTGCTATTATTATAGCATATTTTTACATAGATATTCAATAGGTATTTGCACAAAAAAAATAATTGTTTTTTGTCACATTAATATAATATTTTTTGATAATTGTGAAAGGATAATGAAATATGATGAAAAATAGCATATTAACAGGAAAGAAGCATATCCACTTTATAGGCATTGGAGGTTCAGGAATGTATCCACTTGCACAAATATTGCACTCACAAGGATACTACCTAACTGGTTCGGATAATAACGAAACTGAAACACTTCAAGCCGTTAGAAATATGGGTATTCCAGTATTTATGGGACAACGTGCTGAAAATATCGAAGGTGCTGACTTAATAGTTCATACTGCTGCTATTATGAACGATAATCCTGAACTAATAGCCTCCAGAAATAGTGGTGTTCCAGTACTAGAACGTAGTGAACTATTAGGCATAGTAACTAGTTGGTATGATGATGCTATATGTGTATCAGGAACTCATGGCAAGACTACTACTACTTCCATGATTACTCAAATTATGTATACTGCTAAGGTAGACTTATCCGCATTTATTGGAGGTAAACTCCCATGTATTCATGGTAGTGGCTTAGCTGGTAAGAGTGAAATTATGGTTTGTGAATCTTGTGAGTTTGTAGATACTTTCTTAAAACTATATCCAGATATTGCAGTAATCTTAAATATAGATGCTGACCATCTTGATTACTTCAAAACTGTAGATAATATTATAAAATCTTTCCATAAGTTCGCTGAAAAGACTACTAAAGCTATAATAGTAAATGGCGATGATGCTAACTCTATGAAAGCTATCGAAGGCATAACTGGTAAAGATATCATAACTTTTGGTTTTAACGATACTAATGACTACTATCCAAGTAACATTAATAAGATAAGTGGTATGCAAACATCATATACGGTTATGCACAAGGGCGATAAGGTTTGTGATATAACTATCAATGTAGCTGGAACTCATAACATTTTGAACTCTTTAGCTAGTGTGGTAGCCTGTCTATACAATAATATAGATATCGAAAGTATTCAAAAAGGATTGTACGACTTCGGTGGTGCTGGTAGACGTTTTGAAAAAATAGGCGTAGCTAAAGGCATAACTATCGTAGATGACTATGCACATCACCCATCTGAGATTGCTGTAACTTTAAAATCTGCTATGGATATGGGTTATAATAAAGTATGGGCAGTATTTCAGCCATTCACATACTCCAGAACTGCCATGTTAATGAAAGAGTTCAAAGAGGCGTTATCTATAGCAGATGAGGTAGTCTTAACTGATATCATGGGTTCAAGAGAGAAGAATACTTACAACATATTCACAAGAAATTTAGCTGAAACTATCGATGGTGCTATATACTTCCCACAAGATGAAACTGCAAAGCCATCTAATGAGAGAAAAGAGTTCAACTTCCATCAAGTATGTGACTACATCTGCGAACACGCTAAAGATGGCGACTTAGTAATAACTATGGGTTGTGGTGACGTATATAAGTGTGCTAAAATGATTTACAAAAAGCTATCTAACGATTAATGGAAACTACAGAATTTTATATGTATAAAGCCTTAGAACTATCTAAGAAAGCGTTCGATATAGGTGAAGTTCCAGTAGGTGCGATAGTAGTACATCGACCTACTGGTAAAATTATCGGTGAGGGTTTTAATATGCGTGAATATGGAAAAAATTCACTTGCACACGCCGAATTGATAGCTATAAATCAAGCTAGTAAGTATCTAGGTGGTTGGCGATTAGTCGGTTGTGACTTATATGTCACTTTAGAACCTTGTCCAATGTGTACTGGAGCTATAATAAACTCACGAATTGAAAACCTATACTTTGGTGCTTACGATTTAAAAGCAGGTTCAATAAGTTCTAAGATAAACCTATTCTCATTGGGATATAATCATAAACCCGATAACGTAATCGGTGGAATTTTAGAATTGGAATGTTCTAAAATTCTATCGAATTTTTTTAAAAAGATAAGAAACATAAATAAATTTTTTGGAGGTAAAAGTATGGTTCATTTTGATAACGATTGGGAAACTATCTTAAAAGACGAATTTCAAAAAGAGTACTATCAAAATTTAAGAAAGTTTTTAATCAATGAGTACAAAACGCAGACTATATATCCAAATATGTATAACATATTCAATGCTTTGAAGTACACATCTTATGAAGATGTAAAGGTCGTAATCATAGGACAAGACCCATATCATCAACCTAATCAAGCACACGGATTAGCCTTTTCCGTACTAAAAGGAAATAGAGTACCACCATCACTAGTGAACATATTCAAAGAAATTCAAAGTGATGTAGGTATTAACAATCTAGGTAAACACGGAGAACTAACTAAGTGGGCTAAAGAAGGAGTTCTATTATTAAACAACGTTCTAACTGTTAGAGATAGTTCGCCTAATAGTCACAAAGGCAAGGGTTGGGAAAACTTCACCGATGATGTTATTAAGATATTAAATCAACGTGAAAAACCTATGGTATTCATACTATGGGGTGCTAACGCTAGGGCTAAAGCTGGATTAATCACCAATCCTAACCACTTAATATTACAATCGGCACACCCAAGCCCTTTGAGTGCCTATAATGGATTTTTCGGTAGCAGACCTTTCTCAAAAACTAACGATTTCTTAATCGCTAACGGTATGTCCCCTATAGATTGGAGTATAGATGATTAATTAAATCATAGTTTAAAACTATAGATATTTTTAAATTTTTTATATTGTACGAATACTAAATAATATGTTATAATAAAATCACTACAAATTATAATAAAGAAAGGATTTTTCATTATGAATAACAAAGGAATTTCCGAAATAATAAAAAATAAAACTTGTCTTTCTTGTGAGGTTTTTCCTCCAAAAAAGACAAGTCCAATTGAAACCATATACAATACTCTTGATGATTTAAAAAATATCCCATGGGATTTTATAAGCGTCACTTATGGAGCAGGTGGTTCTAACGTTGGAGTATCCACTGTAGATATTGCATCTACCATTCAAGATAAGTATGATATCAAAGCTATGGCACATCTACCATGTATAAACTACACTAAAGATGAAATTTTAAACATATTAGATGAGTTTCAAAAACACAATATCAAAAATATACTAGCTCTTAGGGGTGATATCAACCCTAACATTGAACCTAAAAACGACTTCACACACGCTTGTGATTTAATTCAGTTTATAAAACAACATGGTGATTTCCATATATCTGGAGCGTGTTATCCAGAGGGACATCTTGAAAGCGAAAGTCTTGCTCAAGATATAAAGTATCTAAAGTACAAGGTTGATTGTGGTGCTGAACATTTAATATCACAACTATTTTTCGATAATAACTCTTTCTACGATTTCAAAGAAAAATGCGAAATAGCTAACATAAAAGTTCCAATAGAAGCTGGAATAATGCCAGTTACTAATAAAAAACAAATAGAACGTATGATATCTTTATGTGGTGCTAGTCTACCTAGAAAGTTCACTAAAATGATGCAAAAATATGAGGACTCCCCTGAGGCTATCCGTGATGCTGGTATAGCTTACGCTATAGACCAAATTATCGACTTAGTAGCTAATGGCGTAGATGGTATACATCTTTATACTATGAATAACTCATATATTGCTAGTCGAATCTATGACGCTATTAAAAATATTATATAATTATAATCTACATATGGAACGATTTTTTATCGTTCCATATACTATTATAGATGGGTGATTTTTATTATGATTTCTAAAAATATACAAGTTACATCGCTTAACAGAGCCGAAACTCTTAGATATCTACAATGTAACGGTTCTATAAATGATGACTTCTCTAATTTGATTGATACTTGTGAAACTCAAATCTTAAAGGTTATTCAACCTAGATATATCTATCAAATGTTCGATATTACTAGCCTTCAAGATTGTATCGCCGTGAACGGAACTGGCTTGAAATTCTATGGCAACGATATAAAAAATCATTTAAAAGGGTGTTCAAAAGCCATCTTGATGTGTGCCACAATATCGTCTAATGTCGACCGATTAATTAGAATGGCTGAAATCTCCGATATGGCTAAGGCTCTAATTTTAGACGTTCTATCTAGTGTTGCTATAGAAAACGTATGTAATCAAGTGGATACCATAGTTAAAGAAGAATATCCTCAATACTATCAAACTTGGAGATTTTCTGCTGGTTATGGCGACTTTCCTATCGATATACAAAAAGATTTCCTAAATGTGCTAAACGCTCCTAAGAAAATAGGTCTTTGCGTAACCGATACTAACATTATGACTCCTAGAAAATCTGTAACCGCTGTTATGGGATTGTCTACTACTCCAATTGAGAAAAAACGTCTGGGTTGTGCATCGTGCAACATGAAAGATGTATGTCAATATAGAGCCAAAAGTTTAAAATGTTCTTATTAAAAAAAGAAGTCTATACAGTTTGTATAGACTTCTTTATGCGTGGGCCATCGGGGATTCGAACCCAGGACCGTCCGGTTATGAGCCGGGAGCTCTGACCAACTGAGCTAATGGCCCGAAAATACTAGCAAATCAGAAGCCACTCAATGACTTCTGACAAGCTATTTATTATGTCGGCATCGATTTATCTTTCCAGATCGTTTCCAACCAAGTATTTTCAACGTTACAGAGCTTAACTTCCGTGTTCGGAATGGGAACGGGTGGTTCCTCTGCACAATTA
>JAHABC010000017.1 GCA_018376535.1 Ruminococcus sp. | reverse complement strand
ACTGTATTATATTACACTATTTTTAGCTTGTCAATAGTGGGGACGCAATTCATCCCCCACCTAAAGAGGTGGGGGACTTCTTGCTGTATTTAGTTAAAACATTTCAGCGAACTTTTTACCTACTTCAAAAGCGTTTTTCAAATCTGTTTCCGATGGGACAAATTGGAACTTAAATCCACCCTCAAAGACGTTCAACTTTAGAGTACTCATCTTAGAGTTTAAATTAGGAACTGCCTCACCACTCCAACCATAAGAACCAAATGCTAATGCAGGTTTTTTCTTACAATTTATAGCATCTATGCAGTTTAAAAGGTTACTCACTGGAGCAACTGCATCGGCATTTAAAGTAGGCGAACCTACTGCAAAGCCATCACAAGAGTTGATTTTACTAGCCAATGTTGAACTATCATTAGAGTTTATATCTAAAACTTCAACACAAGCATTAGATATCACACTTTTTATGCCATCTGCGATAGCATATGCACACTTTTCAGTGCAACCATAAGCCGAACAGTAGAATATTGGAATAGTCGTAACTTCGTTCTTAACTGGAGCACTCCATTCAAGATACTTCTGTACAGCATACTCTAAACGATTGCCCTTTGTCAATACAGGACCATGACTACAACATATTACATCTATTGGAAGATTTTTAATCTTATTTATACCAGCTATTACAAACTTCTTAAATGGTCCGAATATAGCGTTATAATATCCTAAGAAAGCGTCTTCATAACCGTTTGGATAGGATATACGACTATCTAAAACGTAAGGTTCGCAATAGTGACAACCGAACATATCGCAAGAAAATAGAGTGTTTTCCTCTGGACAGTATGTGAACATACTATCTGGCCAGTGCAAAAATGGAGCATTTATAAACTTCAAAGTTTTGCCACCTAAGTCTATAGTATCGCCATCTTTAGCGATTATAGTTTTGTAATCTGTTCTGTTAGTGATGTTCTTTAGATATAAACTTCCAGCAGTACTGACTACTACTTCAGCATTAGGACATACTTTCAATAAGTCTGCTAATGCTCCAGAGTGGTCTGGTTCGCAATGATTTAACACTATATAGTTGATATCTTCAGGATTGCAAACCTCTTTGATATTATCTAAGTAGCTATCAAAGTAAGATGCGTGACATACTTCCACTAAAGCGATTTTATTATCGCCTTTTACTATATATGAATTATAACTTGTACCATATTCAGTAGTCATAACAATATCGAATATTCTCATATTAGGATTTAGTATTCCAACAGAATATACGCTCTCTGAAATTTTAAATGATGACATAGTATAAAACTTCCTTTCAAAAAAATTCATTTTAAAGTGTACTAAATTAGTATACTTTAATTATACATCAAAAAGTTTGATATGTCAATAGATTTTTTGAAAATTTTTCATATTAAATATACTTTACAGTACTTCCACTTTGAGATTTTTCAATATATAATCTATTAGATATATGTTCTTGTAGTTCGCTTACATGAGATATAATTCCTACTATTCTGTTGTTAGTAGTTAGACCATCTAATACTTTTATAGCTTGTGGTAAGGATAGGTTACTATCTAAAGTACCAAAACCCTCATCTATGAACATAGCGTCTATCTTTATACCTCCCGAATGTTGCTGAACCACTTCAGACAATCCCAGTGCCAACGATAATGATGCCATAAAGGTTTCTCCTCCTGATAGCGTGGACGCTGACCTACACATACCAGTATAAGCATCTCTAACTTGAATATCTAAGCCACCCCTAAGCCTTTTTGATGTTGAATGTTCTTTTCTAAGCAAAGAATATCTACCATTAGACATAATATTTATATTCTTATTAGCACATTGCAGAACTCTTTCAAAATAGTATGCTTGAACGTATCCATCAAAGGCTATCTTTTCAGATGCACTACTTAACTTTCCACTGGCTACTTTATACAGATATTCTGTATCAAGATATTCCTTTCTTAAAAGATATATCTTATTGCTCAACTTGGATACACTATTATATATATTAGAATTTGTATCTAACATACTGTTTAATATGGATTTTTCTTCTAAAAGATTATCCCTTTTAGATTTTACCTCTAGTAAAGTTCTTTCTAAACTGGAAGTATCTACCTTTACACTATTTCCGATAGTTTTAGAGTACTCATTTAATCTGCTAGAGTAGTCTAGTTTAGTGTTTTCAAAGTTTGTAACTTGTTTAAGTAGGGCATCATGTTGATTATACTTTTTAAGCAAATCAATATGATTTTCTTGACTATCAATAGAAGTTTCTTTTAAACGTCGTTTATACTCAACCTCTAGGGAGGCTATTTCTTTAGACTTATCCCCTAGTTGATTGTTAATGTTTACTATGGAAGTATCTAAGGATATATATACATCTTTATAATTAGATATATCATTTTCAATGTTACTCAAAGATTGAATACTATCTTTAATATAGTTTATTTCTATCTGAGTAGATTTGTAATCTTTTCTATATAGTATAATCAACTTGCTTAGTTCAGATTGAACTTCTAAAATATCTGTAGAAGTAACCTCGTATTTAGATGCCTTTTCAAGTATGATATTCTTTAAATGATTACAAGTATTCTGTTGTACTAAAAATCTATTAGATAAATTGTTACAATCTTCCCTAAAAATTTCCAAAGAGTTTTTAAGAGTTTCTAATTCTTCCTTAGATGGTGCATTATCACACTTTTTAGCTTTTCTAGGGTGATGCGTTGAACCACATACCATACAAGCAACGCCCTCTTTTAACTGTTCCGATAAAATTCCTGCAATATTTAAATTATAGTTTAGTTCACTTTTAGAGTATTCTGTTTCCAAGTTGAACTTCTGTTTTAGTTTCTTTGCATAGTTAGATTTTAAAACTTCAAGAGTATTTAGTTCAGCGTTATAACTTGATATATCATCTAAGAGTTTTCTAATATCATTACCATTTTCAAAGATATCATTCTGTTTATTACAAAGTTTATTTTTAATATCGTTTAGTTGAGTAATAGTATCCTTAGATAAGTCATAATCTTCAAACCTAGTTGAGATACTTTCTATCAACTTAGATTTATTACTTTCTAAAGATACAATAGTATTATTACAAGTATCAAATTGATTTTGTAGCTTATGTAAACTATCTTTAATGGTAGATAAATCTTTTTTAGCTTTGTTATAGTTAAAATAGTCTATCTCAATAGATTTAGCAAGTTCTAAAAGTTTGATGGTATCTCTTATACTTTGAATATCTTTTTCCTTATTAGATAACTCTTGTAACTTTAAAGATATCTCATCACGTTTGATAATACTACTATTAATATTTTTAAGTTCTGCAATCTGTTTAGATAGGTTATCAAATTGAATAGTAACGCTATCCAAAGATTTTTTGTTATCCTGTATACTATTGGATATAACTTTTATATACTCTTTAAGATGTTCTAAAACTTCATCTATATCCTTATCTTCATTTTTTAGAGTTTTCCAAGTATCGAACTGTTGAGAATATTCCCAAGAGGTATCATATCTAATAGATAGTAGTTCAGTTATAACGCTATCCAATTGAGAAAAGAACTCATTTTTAGCAGAAGTTTTTTTACTTTCCAGAGCGTTTATAAAATCCACAATACTTTGAGTTCCAAAGATAGTATTTAATATACTGCCTTTTTCATCACTATTAGATAGTAAAAACTTTTTAAACTCACCTTGAGCAATCATGACTATCTGTCTAAATTGATTACAATTAAGTCCTAAAATCTTTTCTATTTCCTTTTTAATTTCTATACTTTTCTCAAGAACTCTATTATCTGGATATTTTAAGTACACTTTAGCCTTAACTCTGCCCTTTTGTGATATTTCATCTCTAAAGTATTCTGGACATCTTTCAATAGTGTATACTTTTCCAAGGCATTCGAAAGTCAACTTGACATATGTACTTTGACTATATTCTGCATATTGACTTCTAAAAGATTTCACTTCTCTATCATTGCCATTAGCCTCACCATATAGAGCGTAACATATAGCATCAAAGATAGTCGTCTTACCCGAACCAGTTTCCCCAAATACTAAAAAAATACCATCTTTAGATAGCTTAGAAAAATCTATTTCAGTTTTTTGAGCAAAAGTTCCAAAGGCTTCCATAGTTAGAATTAAAGGTTTCATAAAATAGCACTCCTATTCTTGTAGTGAATTAAATACATCATTTAAGATTTTCATATATTCTGGATTTTCTTGTAAATCTCTACCATAGATATCACTGTAAAAATCTTTAAAAAGTTCTAATACAGATTTATCTTCTACATTTTCAGCAGAAGTCTTAGAAATATCTGCGTATTGAGTTCTACTATTCTCAAAAGATAACTTTACAACGTTAGGATATACATTTCTTACTTTATCCATAGCACCGATAATATAGTCCTCATCTGTAAGGGTTACAGATACATAATCGTCAGTAGATATAGCGTTATCCAAAATATCTTTAAGATTTCCTTTAATACATCTTAAATCACGTTTTGGAATTAGTGGCACTTCTTCAAAAGATATGTTTCCTTTTTCCTTCATATCTAATATAGTTACGCACTTATTAGATGTATCATCAATATGATATTTCAACGGTGAACCACAATACTTAACCTTATCTTTTACCACCCAATACGGTTTGTGAATATGTCCCAAAGCAGTGTAATCGAAAGTATTTGCAAATATAGATGCCTCTACATTTTGAGTACCTCCTAGATATTCTTCAAAGTATTCAACTTCACTAGGAGTACTCATAACAAATTGATGTGCTACTAAAATATTTCTTTTAGAAACATCTATGTTAGAGTTTTCTACTATAAACTTAAAAGCGTCTGATAGATTATCTACTTCAATACTGTTAGATGCTCTAACGTTTATAGTATTTATATAAGGCATTAAATATATATCTATTTCGCCAAATTCGTCCGATAACGTTTCTTTTTGAATACTTCCGTCGTACCTATTGGATATGTATATGTTACTATTTTTTAGTATCGAACTTCCAAAAGATAACCTTTCAACACTATCATGATTTCCACTAACCATATATATAGGAATGTTTAAATCAAAGAACTGTTTTAAAGTATAATCAAATAGAGTTACAGCCTCAATAGGAGGTATACTTCTGTCATATATATCACCAGCCACAAGAATAGCATCTATACCTTTAGATTTAATTATATTTAAAATCTGTTGTACAATATATAGTTGGTCATCTATAAGTGATATATTTTCTAAACGCTTACCAAAATGTAAATCGCTAATATGTAAGAATTTCAAACTATAGAACTCCTTTCCAAAATAAGATATTCCTCCATCTAAATAAATGGAGGAACTTTAAATATTGATAATTTATAACTATCTATGTAAACTATTATCATTTTTCTCCAAAGAAACTTTTTTTGTTTCATTATTACTATTAATGCTTTGTTCTTTATCAGAGGAACTGTTATTATTCTTTTCCAAAGAAACTTTTTTTATTTCAGCACTATCATTAGTACTTTGTTCTTTATTAGAAGAACCATTATTACTATTGTTATCAAGTGGCCACAACAAAGATGATACACTTTCTAATATTCCTGCAATGACAATTGCATATAATACATATATTAATACTAATCTAATTGGGTGGAAGTTAATTATATCTAGTGCCAACTTAAAGGAATCCACATCACCAACAGATTTTCCCAACTTTATGCCCCAAATGTATAATTTTAATGCGTGCCAACAAGTATGAACTCCACACCAAGCAACACCAGCCATAACGCCTTCTTCTAATTCAGTATTTTGTTGTAAATCAGATAGTCCAAATATTATAACTAAGACTACTCCCAATATATTAGAAACGTTAGTATATTTTTGTTGTATAGTTTCTTCCAGACCCAACTTTTTAACATCTTGACTATAAAAGATTTGTGCTAACATTTCTAAAGTATCGCCGTCCAAAGCAGGAACAACATAGGTATTTAAAATATAAGAACTTACTATTCCTATACCTATAGATAGAATAATGCATATTAATACTCTAAGCCTTTTTCCCATAGAATTACCTCCTTGTGTTATAAATTCCAAAATATAGGATTATTTTATTTATTATAACATATATTATCATAGAATATTTGTGCTGACAGCACAAATATTTACAATATATCAAGGAGTTTTAAAGAAAACCACTAAATTTTTACGATAGAATATGTTTCACCTATTAAAGTATCAAAAGATAGAACACCATCTGCAATAGTAGTATCTATATCTTTGCCGTTGCATAGCACTTTAGCATCACAATTAGGACGAACTTTACAAACTCCACCACAATTAGATACTATATCTGCAGATATTAAAGTACAGTTATCCCATGCAATAGATACCTCAAAGTTACCTCTAGCCTTTATGCCCTCAATAGAACCCTTTTTCCATGATGGTGGTAATGCAGGTAACAGATTAATCTCACCACTATGAGATTGCATTAAACTTTCTACTATACCTGCTGTACCTCCAAAGTTGCCATCTATTTGGAAAGGTGGGTGATTATCGAACATATTATTATTAGTGGAATGAGCAAGTAACATATATATATTTTCTTCAACCTTTTGATTATCTAGCAATCTAGCCCACATATTTATTATCCAAGCTCTGCTCCAACCCGTGTGACCTCCACCATGGGATAATCTTCTTTCAAGAGTTGCTCTTGCAGATTTGGAAAGTTCAGGGGTTTTATATGGAGAGATTAAATCGGCTGGATATAGTGCAAATAACTGAGATATATGTCTATGACCAATTTCCACTTCATCATAATCTATAGCCCACTCTTTAATTTGATTATACTTACCAATTTCAATCTTAGGAAGTCTGTTCCTTAGATTTTTCAAGTTTTGAGTAAAATCATCTTGTAGATTTAGTATTTCAGCACTTTGAATAACGTCAGTAAATAGAGTGTATATAATTTGACTATCCATAGATGGCCCTATACACAATGAACCTTTAGTTCCACTCTCTGTAAGATATGTATTCTCTGGTGATACCGATGGGCAAGTAACTAATCTACCTTGTCTATCTTCAATTAGATAGTCTACAAAGAACTCTGCACATTCTTTAAGAGTTTCAAACTTTTCGGATAAGAAATCCTTATCCAAGGTATATAGATAGTGTTCAAATATGTGTAAGCATAGCCAAGCTGAACCCATAGGCCAAATAGTAGCAGGCATCCATAAATCTTGAGGGGCAGTATCTCCCCAAAGGTCTGTATTATGATGGCATACAAAACCTTTACAGTTATACATAATCTTAGCAGTTTCTCTGCCATTTGGACGCATTTTCTCTATTAAATCGAATAGAGGCATATGAAATTCCGATAAGTTACAGTTTTCAGCACACCAATAGTTCATTTCGGTGTTTATGTTGATAGTAAATCTGCAACCCCAAGCAGGCCACATATCCTTATTCCAAATACCTTGTAAGTTCATAGGTAGAGTATCCTCACGACTTGCAGATATCATTAGATATCTACCAAAGTTGAAGTATAAAACATACAAAGAATTATCTTTAGTATTCACATCACCATTTTTAAGACGTTCAAGACGTTTATCTGTAGGTAGATTAGATGCACCCTCACTATTATCATCTAGTGTAAAAGATACTCTATTAAAGTATTCCTTATAGTCTTCAACGTGACGATATAGTAACTCATCATATATACTATCTCTAGCATATTCGCAATCTATTAAAGCCGATTGCTCAAAATCTTCTGTACGATAGCTAGTCTGTGCAGATAGTATATAAGTTACTTCTGTAGCATTATCAACGCAGAGTTTTCCACCTTGAGTGTATATATCGCCATCATTTTGGAGTACTGTCAAAGCACTTGCAAAAGATATACCATCTTTACCACCAGTACCACCGTTAAATAAGATGGTCTTATCATCATAAGGACGACAATCATCAAAGTAGTCATCTCTGCCGTCAATATGTGCAGATACACTTACACTATTAGGAACATCTGCCTCAATATGTATAACCATAACGCTATCGGGTTCGGATACGAAAGCCGTTCTAACGTAATTCACTCCATTAGATGTAAATTCAGTAACGGTCATAGCATTAGCCAAATCAAGCGAACGCTTATAGTTAGATACCTCTTGTATATTGTCCATATCAATAAACAAATCTCCTAGAGGCATATAATGTCGGGAATTAGGTGTAACTCCTTGCATATACTTAAAGGCTAACTTTTCAGCCTGTTCTATGTTTTCATTGAACAATAGTTCTCTAATCTCTTGAAGATGTTCCAAACTATTAGGATTATTTCTATTTCTTTTACCACCCGACCAAACACTATCTTCATTTAAGTGAATAAGTTCGTTAGTAGTTCCACCGTAGACCATGCCACCTATTCTACCATTGCCTATAGGTAGAGCCTCATTGAAATCTTTAGCAGGATTTTCATACCAAAGTATAGTATTATTCATAAAAAAAGCACTCCAAACAAAGAATATTTTAACGAAAAATCATATAATAATTATAGCATAATATAAAGTTTTTTGCAACAAAAAAATCCGTACCATAAGGCACGGATTTGATATATTAAGTATTATAAAATTACTTAATTTCGATAGTAGCACCAGCAGCTTCAAGTTTAGTCTTGATTTCTTCTGCATCAGCCTTAGAAATGCCTTCCTTAACAGTCTTAGGAACGCTTTCAACGAATTCCTTAGCTTCCTTAAGACCTAGACCACAAACGTCCTTAACAGCCTTAATAACGCCCATCTTAGAATCGCCAAATGAAGTCATAACAACATCAAATTCAGTCTTTTCAGCAGCAGCCTCACCAGCACCAGCAGCAGGACCAGCAGCAGCAACTACAGCAGTAACGCCAAATTCTTCTTGGATAGCGTCTACTAATTCTTTTAATTCAAGAACAGATAAAGTCTTGATTTCTTCTACCATATTTAAAATCTTTTCTGAAGCCATGATAAAAATCTCCTTTATAATAAAAATAAAATATATAACTACGCACTAAGCAGATAGTGAGTAATTAAGCAACTTCCTCGCCATTTTCGTTCTTGTCGACAACAGCTTGTAGAGTTGCAGCAAGTTTTTGCATAGGTCCTTGTAGAGAACCAACAAGCATTGCAAGTAAAGTTTCTGTTGATGGAATCTTGGAAAGTGCTTGAACACCAGCTTGGTCATAAACTTCAGTACCGATGTAACCAGCCTTTAATTCAAACTTATTTTCAAGTTGTTCAGCATACTTACCTAAAATTCTAGCAGGAGCAGTTTCATCAGTATCGGAAACTGCGATAGCAGTAGTACCTTCAAGAACGCTATCTAAACCTTGTATACCTGCCTCAGCTAAAGCTCTCTTTAACATAGTATTCTTTTCTACAGAGTAGTGAACACCAGCTTCACGGAGTTCTTTTCTTAACTTAGTATCTTCTTCAACAGTGATACCCTTATAATCAACTAAAACACCAGACTTTGAGTTCTTTAAAAGTTCAGTTAATTGAGCAACCTTATTTTGCTTAGCTTCTAAAATCTTAGCACTTGGCATAATATTTCACCTCCGATTAATTAACCTAAAACATACTATATATGAAAAAACCCTCTCCCCGACAGTTTGAGAAAAGGCATTGAAATTATATTCACGCTTAATATTCCTCGGTTGGACTTACTTTTTTGCCGACTGTCTTTAGAATTTAATCATATTAAAAAGTTGCAACCATGCAACAGAATTTATTATATCATAACTATTATGGTTTGTCAATAGTTTTTTTAAAAAAATTTTAATCTAAAAAAACTATTGCAAAACTTCCAAAAGTATGCTATAATATATCTTATGAGTAGACTATACGGTAGCATGAACGCTTTTAGTTTATGAGGAAAGTCCGAGCATCATAGAGCAGAATAGCTGTTAACGACAGCCAAGGGCGACCTTAGGGCTAGTGCAACAGAAATAAACTACCTTCTTTTAGGTACAGGTGGAAAGGCGAGGTAAAAGCTCACCAGAGTGTATGAGAGTACACTGCTATGTAAACCCTATTTGATGCAACGTCTATTGGTGCAATCTATTTTAACGTCTGCTCGGCGTATAGATTGTAATGACGGCTTTAACCATACGGCAACATATGGTATAGATAAATTACCGTACACGACAGAACTCGGCTTATCGGTCTAGTCATATATTAAAGAAAATCGGGAAGTTCCCGATTTTTTTGTATATCAAAAATGTACTTGGAGAGTTTTATATGAAAAAATTTTTAATATATATATTAATATCTGTAACTATTATCTTTTGTGTATCATGTACTTCACTAGATACCTCTTCTGTAGATACTTCTAATATGAAAAGTGGTATCGTGGATAACAGATTTTCAATGCTAGTTCCTAATGACTATCAAGAAACATCATCGGACTACATTGATAAATACTACATTAAAGATAATTCGGCTAGTATAATAGTAACCATAGATAATAATACTATTCAATATAACAACGCTAAAGATTACTATTCTAATGCAATAAATCAATATAAGAATACTTTTGATAACGTTCAAGAAATATCTAGTGAAAGCAGTACTGTAAGCGATATCTATAATGCTCAAATTGTAGAATTTTCATATCAAATATATTCCCAAAATGATGTAATAGACATGACTTGCTATGTTGAATACATATTATTAGGAAGTTCTACATATATAGTTACTTGTTCTGCCCCTACTGATAAGTATTCTACATATAAAAATGATTTCATACAGTCTATAAACTCCATAGTTATTAACGACTAAAAGATATCAAAATTATTGCAAATTGTATCCAATACTACAAAATGTACTTTTATTAGGATATTTTTATCATGTGTTGATGGCACTTCCATATTTTATAGTTGACATATACACAAATTTATTGTACAATTAAATTGTATATTTTTTAGTGCTATTACAGATTAAAAAAATTAGTTCGGTTTTAATTGAAGAAAGTAGTTCGTAATGTTAAATAACTTTCTTCCTTTAATATATATTTTTATGTGGATTCTTTTAACTAAACTTATTACTAATCTATTCGGAGTATCTTACTAATAAGACCATGCTTATCCGATATATAATCGTTGTTAAAAGTTAAAGGCTTCTGCAATCACATTGTAACGTTTTAGAAAAGAGGTAAACTATGTCAAAAAACGAATATAAATCTACACCCTTTAAAGAGTATAATAAGCCCGTACGTCAAGCAAAGAAAGACCAACGTAAAACTCCTGTTAGAATAATCCCTCTAGGCGGATTGAACGAAATAGGTAAAAATATGACCGTAATAGAATGTTGTAATGATATGTTTATCATAGATTGTGGTCTTGCTTTCCCAGATACCGAAATGCTAGGTGTGGATATAGTTCTACCCGACTTTACCTATGTTGAACAGAATAAACAAAAACTTCGTGCTATAATATTAACTCACGGTCACGAAGACCACATTGGTGGATTGGCTTATCTATTAAAGAAGGTAAACGCTCCAGTATACGGAACAAAACTAACTCTTGCCTTAGTGGATAGCAAACTTAAAGAACATAGTATGTCGGAAAAGGTATCCTTAAACGTAATAGAACCTAAAAAGAATGTAAAAGCTGGTTGTATGACTATAGAGTTCATAAATGTAAACCATTCTATTCCAGATTCTATTGGTATGGCTATACATACTCCTGCTGGAGTAATAGTTCATACTGGGGACTTCAAAGTCGATTATACTCCTATAAACGGTGGTATCATAGACCTTGCTAGATTCGGTGAACTTGGTAGTAAAGGCGTTCTTGCTCTTATGTCGGATTCCACTAACGCAGAACGTTCAGGATTTACAGCTACAGAACGTAAGATTGGCGACTCTTTCGATAAGCTATTTAATCAAGCTGAGGGAAAAAGAATTATTATAGCTACGTTTTCCTCTAACATTCATAGAATACAACAGATTATAGATAGTGCTATAAAACATAATAGAAAGATTGCTCTATTCGGTAGAAGTATGGTAAACGTAGTTGAAACTGCTATAGAGTTAGGATATCTTAAAGCCCCTGAAAACTTAATAATAGATATCGAATTAATTAACGAATATCTTCCAGAACAGATAGTTCTAATAACTACTGGTTCACAAGGCGAACCTATGTCTGCTCTAACCAGAATGGCTATGAATGACCATAATAAAGTAAATATATCCACAAATGATTTTATAATCATATCAGCAAAGCCAATACCTGGAAATGAAAAGTATGTTACTAAAGTAATAAATGAACTTATGAAATCTGGTGCAGAAGTAATATCCGATGGAATGTATGAAGTTCATGTATCAGGTCATGCTTGTCAAGAAGAACTAAAGTTGATGTTAGCATTAACTAAGCCAACGTTTTTCATTCCAGTACATGGAGAGTATAAGCATTTAAAGTGTCATAAGCAGTTAGCTATAAGCATGGGTATTCCAGAGAGTAATATAATCATTGGAGAGATAGGCAACGTTATCGAAACCGATGGTATAGATATGAAGATAGTATCGCAAGTTACTGCAGGTAGAGTTCTTGTAGACGGTCTTGGCGTTGGTGATATAGGTTCTATAGTATTGCGTGATAGAAAGCATCTTAGTCAAGATGGTTTAATAATAGTATCCATAGTTATGGATAGAGTTCATAAAAGAATAGTATCTGGTCCAGATATAATATCAAGAGGTTTCGTATACGTTAGAGAGTCTGGTCCACTAATTGAGGAGGCTCGTCATGTAGTGTATAATACTCTAAAGCGTTGTACACCTCAAGAGTTACACGAATGGAACTGTCTAAAGACTAAACTTCGTGACGTACTATCTGATTACATCTACGCAAAGACTAAACGTAATCCTATGATACTTCCTATTTTAAATGAAATATAATCAATATATTCCAAGACGACATATCGCCCATACGTTGAATATATTGGAGGTGATTTTCTAAGTTGAACAAAAAAAAATTCACAACATTAAAAGTATGCTTAATAGTATTTTTTATATTTATACTCACTCTATCGATATACATTTTTAAATATAATAGATGTCTAGCAGTGATATGCACAATAATATCCATAGTTATAGGAACTATAATAACTATGACTATTGTAAGTATGAATAAAAATCTATACGGATTTTTCTCCGAATTAAGTAGAAAAACTCTAAAAGTAGAAAGTTGTGCATTATATGACTATCCTAATATGCTAGTTATAGCAAATAATAATAATAAAATAGTCTGGTATAATAAGATGTTTTTAAAAAAGTTTTCTAACTACAAGGAACTCTTTGGACAAGATATAAACTATATATTAGGTTGCAATATAAATCCGCTAAGAAAATCACACCATAATACTATGGAGATATCTGTAGATAATCAAACTTTTAAGATGTTTTCCGTTCCATATGGCGACTACAAAACAGACTTATCTATGATAACTTTCTTAGATATTACGGAACTTAATCATATTAACAAACTCTATCAGCAGACTAAACCTGTAGTGATGTTTATATCTATTGATAACTTTGAAGATATATTCCAAAACTCAAAAGAAAGCGACAAGGCTACCATTCAAGCCAAAGTTGAACAACTAATTGAAACTTTCCTACTAGATTATGATACGGTTATAAGTAGAGTATCACATGATAAGTATACTATAATAACTAAGCAACAACACATTCAACACATGATGAAAAATAAGTTTAAAATCTTAGATATGGCTAGAGAAATAGTAACCGCCGATAAGATACCTTTAACACTATCTATTGGTGTAGGTTTGGATTTCAATACCATGTCCGAAAGTGAGCAATCTGCCAAACAAGCACTAGATATGGCTCTTGGTAGAGGTGGCGACCAATGTGCCGTAAAGACTTCCGACGGTGGATTTCAATTCTTTGGTGGAGTATCTAAAGGTATAGAAAAGCACTCCAAAATAAAATCTAGGATTATAGCAACAGCTATTCAAGAGTTAATTAGCAACTTCGACAACGTTTATATAATGGGACATAGATTTGGTGACTTAGACTCTATAGGTAGTGCCGTAGGTCTAGCCGATGCAGTACGTCAAATGGGAAAACACGTCTATATAGTTACCGACTTTGAAAGAACTCTTGCTAGACCTTTAATAGAACATATAATATCTGTTAGTGAGTTTAATATGTTCATATCTGTTCCAGAGGCACTATCAAACTTTAAGAGTTCATCTAGTTGTCTAATAATTGTGGATACTCACAACAAGGATATAATAGAAAGTAAAGATTTATATGAACTTGCAAATCAAGTAATAGTAATAGACCATCATAGAAAGACAGTAAACTTCATAAATAATGCAGTTATATTCCATCATGAACCTTTTGCCTCATCGGCATCGGAAATGGTTACAGAACTTATTCAGTACTTTAAAATTCCTAACAAGATTTCCTCTTATTCGGCTGAGGCTTTGCTATCTGGAATTATGCTAGATACTAAAAACTTTATCATGAAAACAGGCGTTAGAACTTTCGAGGCTGCTGCGTTTCTAAAAAAGAACGGTGCTGATACTATTGCCGTAAAAACATTATTTTCAACGTCTATACAATCGTATAAGACTAAGGCTAACATCGTGGCAAGTGCCGAAATATACAAAAGATGTGCTATCGCTGAAACTAATGAAATTGTCGAAAATATTAGAATTATAGCACCTCAATCGGCTGACGAACTTCTTAATATAACTGGTGTAGATGCCTCATTTATAATATATCGTACTAACGATTGCATTAATATATCGGCACGTTCATTAGGTAAAATGAACGTTCAATTGGTAATGGAAAAGCTAGGTGGTGGAGGACATCAAACCATGTCAGCTACGCAAATACGGGATAAATCTATGAAAGATGTATACCTAATGTTAATAAATGCTATTGATGATATCTTACCTTAAAGATATCTATAGCAATATTATATATCCGTGAGATTTCCATTCTCACATATACATAAAATCGCATTGTTGAAAGGAGATTTTTATACTATGAAAGTTATTCTAATACAAGATGTTAAAGGCACTGGCAAAAAAGGTGACGTTAAAGAAGTCGCTGATGGTTACGCTAGAAACTTTTTAATCAAAAAGGGCGTAGCTATTGAGGCTACTAATGAAAATCTAAATAGATTAAAAGGACAACAATCCTCTGCACAACATAAGGTAGATTTAGAAATCCAACACGCTAAGGAAGTTGCTCAACTTATAGACGGAAAAAGAGTAACTATAAAGGCTAAAGCTGGTAAGAATGGTAAACTATTCGGTTCTGTTACAGCTGGACACATCGCAGATGCTATTGAACAACAGTTCAACGTTAAAATCGAAAAGAAAAAGATTTCTTTAAAACTAGAAATAAAAGCATTTGGTTCTTATGAGGCAGATATTAAACTATACAAGGGCATATCTGCTAAGATTACTGCTGACGTTTTGGAGGTTTAATCCATGCAAGAACAGATTAGTTCTATATCAGAAGTTCCAAAAAGTATCGATGCTGAACAGTGTGTACTAGGTTGTATACTCATTGACCCTGATAACGTTTTATCCTCCGTAATGGAGGTTTTAACGTCTAAGCACTTCTACGATGACGTTAATGCTAGAATATTTTCTATAATGTCTGCATTAACCATAAATGGAGGTATTGTAGACCCTGTTGAAGTATTAAATCAATGCTTAAATGAAGGTCTATTTGATAATGAAGTATTAGGCAATAATTATATTGCTAACCTTATGGAAAAAGTTCCGACTGTTGCAAACGTCATGAGTTACTGCAAAATAGTAATTGAAAAGTATAACTTGCGTAACTTACTAAACATATCCAATAAGTTAAAAGATTCCATCTTATCTGGCAAGATGAACTCTCAAACTATACTAGAAACCGTATCACAAGAAGTTTTCAACATAAGAGAGGGCAACGAAAAAAAAGGATTAGTTCCTATTAAAGAAGTAATGTTTTCTACTTACGATAAACTATGTAAGTTAAGTGGCATAGACAAAGACAAGTACAAAGGACTTTCCACTGGTTTTCACAACTTGGATTCCGTTATAGTAGGATTAAACAAATCCGATTTAATAATAGTTGCAGCACGTCCAGGTATGGGAAAGACTTCTTTTGCTTTGAACATAGCCACTAACGTTGCTAAATCTTATGATAAGCAAGTTGCTATATTTTCACTAGAAATGTCTAATGAACAGTTAGCTCTTAGAATCCTTTCTTCGGAATCTGGTGTAAATAGTCACACCTTGCATACTGGAAGGTTAAGTGGCGATGATTGGGTTAATGTAGCTTATTCTGCTGAAACTATAAACAAGTTCAAAATGTATATAGACGACTCTGCAGGTATTACCGTACAAACTATGAAATCTAGATTACAGAACGTTAAAAATTTAGGTTTAGTGGTAATAGATTATCTTCAACTTATGTCATCTAACCTACGTTCTGATAACAGAGTTACTGTAGTTTCGGAAATCACTAGAAACGTTAAAGTAATGGCTAAAGATTTAAACGTTCCAATAATACTACTATCGCAACTTTCAAGAGGTCCTGAAAGTCGTACTGATAAACGTCCTATGTTATCCGACTTAAGGGAATCAGGTTCTATAGAACAAGATGCTGACATAGTACTATTTTTATATAGAGATTCTTACTATAATAAAGCATCTGAGGAGAAAAATATATCGGAATGTATAGTAGCTAAAAATCGTAATGGTGAGTTATCCACTGTAAAGCTAGGTTGGAACGGAGCTCTTACAAAGTTCACCAACCTAGAAACTAGACTACAAGAACCATCTTAGGAGGTTATTCCTTGATAGATAAAGTAAAAAGTGCAATATCCATGTATGATATGCTATCTAGTGGGGATAGTATCTATGTAGGACTTTCTGGTGGTGCTGATAGCGTTTCATTACTTTTAATACTAAATGACTTAAAAGATATATATAATATAAATATATCTGCAATACACATAAACCATCAATTGCGTGGTGAGGAAAGTTTTCGTGATGAAAACTTCTGTATTGAACTATGCAAACGCTTAAATATTCCGCTATATGTAGACCGTATAGATGTAACTTCTTATTGTAAAGAAAACAAGGTATCTTTAGAAGAAGGTGCTAGAATACTACGCTATAACTCTTTACAGAAGTTAGCCAAGGGAAAGATTGCAACTGCTCATACACTTTCGGATAATTGTGAAACTATAGTCCATAATCTAACTCGTGGAGCAGGTTTAAAAGGTCTTACTGGAATACCTCCCGTTAGGGACAATATCATTAGACCTATTATATTCTGCACTCGTGAAGATGTAGAAAACTTTTTACATCAAAAAGGTATCAACTTCGTTACAGATAGTACTAACCTTTGCGATGACTATACCAGAAACAAGATTAGACACAATGTAATTCCCATACTTAAAGAAATAAATCCAAAGTTTGAAAGAAAAGTATTAGATACTATTGAAGTTCTTAATGAAGATGGAAACTATATCGATACTGTAGCAAATACGCTATTTGAAGATAATATATCTACTGATAGAAAAACTTTAAATGTAGACCTTAGAAAATATCATAACGCAATTAAACATAGATGTATTAAAAAACTCTTTAAAGAAAATAACTTGACTTATAGTCACGAAAAAATATTAGCTATAGACAACATTATCACAAATGATGGTAAAATAAACGTTTCTAATGATGTCTATTTTATATCAAAGATGGGTATTCTTTCAGTAGCGAATATTTCAAGAAAATGTACAAACTATGTGCCTATGTCCACTAATTTACTTATTAATGGAAAAACAACCATCTTTAACAAGACAGTAGAAACTACTTTGATAAGAAACTCTACTTTTATTAATAAAAAATTAACAAATTGTATTCTTGATTATGATAAAATACAAGGTAAGGCACTATTAAGAAGTAGACAGTTTGGTGATAAGATTAAACTTAAAAATAGAGGCTTTACCTCCTCTGTAAAGAAACTTATAAATCAATACGTTTCCAAAGATTGCCGTGATACTCTATGCTTTATAGCTGATGACCTTGGATTAATCTTTATGGAAGGCTTTGGAGTTTCTGAAAGAGTTGCTTGTGATGAAAACACAAAAAACTATCTAGTTGTTAAGATAGTCGAAAAAAAATCAAAATGATAGAGAACTGCCGTATTTTATATACATACGGACAAAAGATTGGAGTGAATATTATTGCCACCTAAAAAAAGTAATTCGGGAATTATGGCGTATATTATAGTAGTAGTATTAGTAATACTATCTATTGTAGTATTCAAGCCATTTAGCAGTACCCCACAAGAAAGTTACAAATATTCTGAAATTATGGAGTATTTTGACAACTATCAAGTTAGTAAAATGGAGTTAAACCTTGGCTCTGGCGATGGTTCTGGTCAACTACACATGACCGTAACTCAAGATGATGGCTCAGAAAAAGAAATAACATATACCGTGCCTAACGTTAGTGTATTCTTGCAAGATATCCATTCGGATAGAAATGACTATCGTGTAGAATACAATAAGCGTCACCCAGATGCTCCTTTAGAACAAGATTATTACAAAATTACTGATAACTCTTGGTTAATTACCATCATACCTACTATTATATTTATGGTTATAAGTGTAGGTCTTGTAGTTTTCATGATGAAACAAACTACTGGTGGTAGCAAATATACTAACTTTGGTAAGTCGGGAGTTAAACCTAATCAAAGTAAGAATAAAACCACTTTCAAAGATGTTGCAGGTGCTGATGAAGAAAAAGAAGAAATGGCTGAAATCGTCGATTTCTTAAGAAATCCTAAAAAGTACTCCGATATGGGTGCTAGAATACCTAAAGGTGTACTATTACTAGGCCCTCCTGGAACTGGTAAAACTCTACTTGCTAGAGCCGTTGCTGGTGAGGCTGGTTGTCCATTCTTTCCTATATCTGGTTCGGATTTTGTGGAAATGTTCGTAGGTGTAGGTGCTTCAAGAGTTCGTGATTTGTTTGAACAAGCTAAAAAGAATGCTCCATCTATTATATTTATAGACGAAATAGATGCCGTAGGTCGTCATAGAGGTGCTGGTCTTGGTGGTGGTCACGATGAACGTGAACAAACTCTTAACCAACTTCTAGTCGAAATGGACGGCTTTACTGGTAACGATAGCGTTATAGTTATAGCTGCTACTAACCGTCGTGATATCTTAGACCCTGCTCTACTCCGTCCAGGACGTTTCGACAGACAGATATTAGTAAGCTATCCAGACGTTAAGGGCAGAGAAGAAATACTAAAGGTTCATACTAAAAAGAAACCTCTTGCCCCAGATGTAAACCTAAAGACTATCGCTCAAAGTACAGTCGGATTTACTGGTGCAGATTTGGAAAACTTAGTAAATGAGGCATCTTTATTAGCCGTTAGAGCCAATCGACAAGCTATAAATATGTCCGATATTGAAGAAGCTACTATAAAAGTAATTGCAGGTCCAGAAAAGAAGTCTAGAGTAGTATCAGAAAAGGAAAAGCGTCTAACTGCATATCATGAGGCTGGTCATGCTATATGTACGTTTAACTGTCCTACTCAAGATAAAGTACATCAAGTATCTATAATACCTCGTGGAATGGCTGGAGGCTACACCATGTCACTACCTGAATACGATAAATCTTTTACAAGCAAGACCGAAATGGAAGAAAATATCGTAACT
Source organism: Ruminococcus sp. (assembly GCA_018376535.1). Classification (GTDB taxonomy): domain Bacteria; phylum Bacillota; class Clostridia; order Oscillospirales; family Ruminococcaceae; genus UBA5884. The sequence continues at coordinate 24,042 of JAHABC010000017.1, read as the reverse complement.
TTACTAGGTGGTCGTGTTGCCGAAAAGTTAATAATACATGATATATCTACTGGTGCATCTAACGATATCGAAAGAGCAACTAACATCGCTAGAAGTATGGTTACTAAGTACGGATTTAGTGAAAATCTTGGTCCTATGGTATACGGAAACTCTCAAGGAGAAGTTTTCCTAGGTAGAGATTTCAACAGTACTCCTAACTACTCCGATAACATAGCCTACGAAATAGATACCGAAATGCGTCAAATTATAGAAACTGCCTACAATCAATGTGAGCAAATTCTAACAGATAATATAGATAAACTTCACTTCTTAGCAAAATATCTAATGAAGTTTGAAAAGATTGATGGCGAACTTTTCGATAAGATTATGAGAAATCAAGTTGGTGAGGAAATTCTTGAAATGGATAATCCAACTAAGCCATCTCTACTTGATAACGTTAAAAAAGAGTTAGATACTCAACTTAACGAAAACAATGCTAAAGAAGATACTTCAGTTATCAATAATGATACTGATAATAACTCTAATGAAACAGCTGAAAAATAATCTTTGTTATATGTACTAAAAAATCGCTTATGGAACTTCCATAAGCGATTTTTTTATCTACAATAGATTTTTAATAAGCCATGCCTAACTCAATAGCCTTCATATTTGCATCAATTAGATTAGCTTTCTTAGGAGGTACTACACTTTCAAAAGCCTTTCTAATGGTATCTATGGCACAAAGACCAGTTTCCTTGATGGCATTACCTAACAATACAATGTTAGCCATACCTTGCAGACCATTATCTTCTGCAATTTGAGTAGCTGGAATATAATGACATTCTATATCATCACGGTCGGATTTTTTCTTAACTAGAGTACTATCAATAAAGGCTTTGCCTCCACTTTGAACTTTCTCTATAAACTTAATATAAGATGGTTGGTTCATGGCTACGAATATGTTAGGTTCTGTAACTAATGGAGAACCTACAATCTCATCGGAGATACATACAGAACAGTTTGCAGTACCACCACGCATCTCTGGGCCATATGATGGCAACCATGATACTTCTTTTTCATCAATAAGACCACAATAAGCTAATATTTTACCTGCAAATAGAACACCTTGTCCACCAAAACCAGCTAAAATGATTTCTTTAGTCATAAAAATCAACCCTCCGAATCTATATCCTTGAACACACCTAATGGATAGTAAGGAATTACTTCATTTTTAATTCTTTCTAAGGCTTCAATAGGAGTCATGCCCCAGTTAGTTGGGCAAGTAGATAAAATTTCTACTATAGAAAAACCTTTCTTTTCTTGTTGATACTTAAAGGCTTTTCTAATAGCTTTTTTACAATCGTTAATATGAGCAACGCTGTCAAGGGCAGTACGTTGAACTAGTGCAGTACCATCAAGAGTAGCTAACATTTCGCATACACGCACTGGAAATCCTGCAACTTTAGTATCACGACCATATGGAGTAGTTTGTGTTATCTGATTAGGTAAGGTAGTAGGTGCCATCTGACCACCTGTCATACCATAGTTAGTATTATTTATAAATATTACAGTAATATTTTCGCCTCTAGTGGCACTATGAACGGTTTCAGCCGTACCTATAGCAGCGAGGTCGCCATCGCCTTGATAGGTAAATACAAACTTATCAGGATTGGCTCTTTTAACACCCGTAGCAACGGCGGGGGCTCTGCCATGTGGAGCTTCTATCATATCACAAGCGAAGTAATCGTAAGCAGTTACAGAGCAACCTACTGGACAGATACCAATAGTATCTCCTTCGATACCCATTTCATCAATAATTTCGCAAACCAATCTATGAGCTATTCCATGAGTACAACCAGGACAGTAACTTGTAGAAACATCTAACAAAGATTTAGGTTTTTCAAAGATAATAGCCATAATTAATTAGCACCTCCGAGTTCGACAATTTTACTTAAAACTTCCATAGGTGTAGGAACTACACCACCAGTTCTACCAAAGAAGTGTACTGGCTTAGAACAGTTTATAGCAAGTTTAACATCGTCAATCATTTGACCAGTAGACATCTCCACGCATAGTACAGACTTACAATTTTCTACTGCCTTATTGATTTCTTGTACTGGAAAAGGCCATAGAGTAATCGGTCTAAACATACCAACTTTCAAGCCATTACTTCTAGCCTTTACTACGGCAGATTTAACTATCCTAGAAGTAGCACCGTAAGCGACTACTACGATATCTGCGTCATCAGTTAGATAACTTTCAGCCATATGTAGTTCTTGTTTAATAGTTTCATAGCGTTTATATCTATCTAAGACTATACTTTCTAGTTGGTCTGCTTGTAGATACAAAGAGTTTATTATATTATGTTTTCTTCTATTTCCATGACCGTTACAAGCCCAACTTTTATCAAACTTAGTATGTTTTAACTCTGGGAATGTAATAGGTTCCATCATTTGACCTAAAAGACCGTCCATAAAAATCATAGCAGGAACACGATACTTATCGGAAGTATCGAAGGCTTTAACAGTAAGGTCGATAATCTCCTGTACCGAATTTGGAGCAAATACCAATATTTGAAAGTCACCATGTCCCAAAGATTTAGTAGCTTGCCAATAATCCGATTGTGATGGTTGAATACCACCTAACCCTGGGCCACCTCTTTGAACGTTTACAATAACTCCAGGTAAATCGCTACCAGCCATGTAAGAAACTCCCTCCGACTTTAAAGAAATTCCAGGGGAAGATGATGAGGTCATAGCTCTAACTCCCGATGCAGATGCTCCCAACACCATATTTATAGCTGCTATTTCGGACTCTGCTTGAACAAAAACGCCACCTTCTACTTTAGGCATACGTTTAGCCATATAGGCTGCTATTTCAGTTTGAGGTGTAATAGGATATCCAAAGTAACACTTACAACCCACTCTAACGGCTGCCTCAGCCAAAGCCTCGTTGCCTTTCATAAGATTTCTTTCCAAAACATATCACCTCAATTATTTACTTTTCTACTGTTATAGCGCAATCAGGACACATTATAGCACACATTGTACAACCTATGCACTGCGAATTATCTATACAAGTAGCAGTAAAATATCCTTTTAAATTACGTTTTTCTTTTTGGATAGCAACTATATTTTTTGGACATACCGAAGTACACAAAGCACAACCCTTGCACTTTTCAAAATTGACAGTAATCTGTGCCATTTTCTCGCTTCCTTTCATTCTAAAAACATAATGTATATATATGTTTATATTATATTCTTTGAATGTTAATATAACATTAAAAATTTAATATCTTTCCCAGATGGGCAAGACGTATCTATTTACGAAGTAGCCATCTTGTTTAGATACCAAGTCTTTAGTATCTTTAGGATAGGTAGTCAACGTAATAGGTAAGTTTGCCAACTTAGAAACGTTTTCGGCAAACTGTCTAGAGTTTTCTACTGTTTCTATGGTAGTTTCGCCACCTAAGTTAGAGTTATTAATAATGCCCGTATGTTTCAATCTAGAGGCATTTTCTATTTCATTCATTAAGTTGATAGCCTCATTAGGAGTTTTAGTCATATATCTATACGCATTTATGACGTATAGCATATCCAACTCTTGACTATAGTTAGATAACATCTCAGCAAACTGACCTAATGCTATTGCACCAGTATCGTCGCCACCTACGTCTATAATTAAGTACGAACCTTCCTTTATGATACTTTCTATGCCAAAGGTAATGGCAGGGGTATCCAAATTAGAATTAGCATATACAGAAGATATCAACTTAATATTATTATCATGGAATAGATTTTTAAAGTCTGCTGTACGAAAGTAAGGATTTACGGTATCCAAGTCTATTACAGAAACTTTCTGTCCTGTAGATTTAGAAAAATCCATAGCCAAATTTACACAGATATTAGTCTTTCCTGAACCATAATGACCAGTTATAATAGTAATCTTTTTCATATACACAAGACCTTTCACAACTCTAAAAAGAGAACATCATTATATATAATAACATAATATACTTAAAACCGTTTACTTTAATAATTATACCATAGGATTATCTTTAAATCAAGGGTTTTTATAAACCTAACACAAATTTAGAAGATTTATATTTGAATTTATGACTTTTTTCACAAAAAATACTTGAAAAATATTAAAGTACTCTAAAAAAGTATAGATTATATAAATATACACATATTATACATACAAAAAAGACATACCCCCTATACCAAGAGATATGTCTTAATAGATTAAATACTATAGTAATTATTCAGCTTCAGAAGTTTCAGATGCCTCAGTAGTATCTTCAGTTTCTTCAGTATCCTCACTAGATGAGTCAGTTTCTTCTGCACTAGCGTCAGCGTCGCTATCATCGGAAGAACCTCCAGCACCAGAACCACTGATAGTGAAAGTTACTTCAATCTTAGAGAAGCTATCAAAAGTAGATGCAGGTACTATTTGAGCAGATATGCCATCTAAATCGCCATCAGCAGTCCAAACGTCCTCAGTTGGAGCAGTTGGAACGTAACTATTAAAGATGTTAGTTCTTAAGTTACCATCTTCATAGTTGCAATAGTTCTTAGTAAATTCAACTTCAACGCCATCAATCTTGATGCTATCTATAGTTATGGAAGTTGCTTGGTCTGGGAATAATTCTTCACCATTTTGAATAACTACTGCACAGAAAGAACAACCATTGATAACGTCTAAACCATTCATTTGAACGGCATCAGCATTAGATGCGTCAAGACTAACAGTATAAGTACCATCGCCATCAATATGAGCAACTTCTGCACCATAAGCAAGAGTTTCCATATCGTTACCACCATACTGTAACCACCATTGAGCATCACCAAAAGCTAAATAAGCGTCACCATCTTCAGCAGTAGTACCCTCTGGAAGTACTAGAACTTCAGCAGTAGTAGTTTCTTCGGCTTCAGTTTCAGCCTCAGTTTCTTCAGCGGTAGTAGTTTCTTCTGCGGTAGTTTCCTCAGCAGATGTAGTAGTAGTATCTGCATCGGAATTGGTATCGTTTCCACCACAAGCAGTCATCATAGTAGCTAACATAGAGATAGCTAATAGTATAGTTAACTTCTTTTTCATAGATTTCTAATCTCCTTAATAAAATATAATAACAAAACTTATATATAATGAAAAGTTAATTCAAACCTTTCAATATATATATAATACACTCTAATTGTGATAATTTCAAGTAGAAAAGATTACACTAGAATTACAGTTTTTTGTGCAAAGTACATAATTGATAACACAAAATTAAAAAAATATTTACAGATAAATTTCTAAAATAGGAACATATATAACAATATGTTCCTACTAGATAGTATACTCTAAGAATTATATGGCATTAATTTAAAGTCTATATAGAACTCATTTATTAAGCCATCTTGTGAACGTCGTTGAACTTTAGCAGTAACAGTATCACCAGCTTTAGAACCTTCTAAAGCACTCATAACACTTGAATAGTCTGTAACCTCTTGGTCGTTAATTTGAGTAATTACATCACCGACTTTTATTTGAGTATCTGCTATACTACAAGAACTGTCTATATCTTTAATTTCTATTTCGTTGCTCTGCTGATTGAACGTTATACCTATTCTAAAACGATTTTTAATTAAATCTTCAGCACAATTAAGAGCATCATTTATACATATAGCAAAGCCTAAACCCTCGTATGTTTGGTCTTCGGATATCTTTAATGTAGTTATTCCTATAACTTGACCGTACATATTTAACAATGCACCACCAGAGTTTCCAGGGCTGATTGCCGTATCTGTTTGGATATAGTTTCTTTCAACGTCATCAGAGGTTTTATAGTTTCTGTTTATACTAGATACTATTCCTTTAGTAACCGTACCAGTCAAACCTGCTGGATTTCCTATAGCTACAACATCTTCACCTAATATTACGCTATCGGAGTCGCCCATAGTTGCCACTGGAATATCTTTATTATCGGATTGTAACACGGCAATATCCAATTCGGAGTTCATTCCCACAAAACTTAGATTAATCTTAGTTTCATCTTGTAGAACGCCAATTATATAGTTTGCATCTTCAATAACGTGAGCATTAGTCAAAACGTAACCCTCATCGCTGAAAACTATTCCCGAACCCATTCCATTTAGATTAACTCCATCAGTAGATACATATATGGCAATTATAGAACTACTAGCATACTTTGCCACTCCTGATACTGTATAAGTGCCATCGTCATTCATATAAGTAGCGTCATCACGTTGTGGTGGCTGATATTGTTCTATTAATATGCCATTATTTTCGGTAGAAAAGTCATAATCTTTAGAGTTGGAAGTATCATCACTTGATGTACTATTAGAAGTATTGCTATCGCCTATCTGTGCCAGATATTGCTCTGGATTTTTAAAATCTATTACCATGCAACTTATGAATATAGCCAAACACATAACCATGAACACTATAAATATAGTAACAGTAGTCTTATTTACACAAGATATCGCTTTTCGATTACTACCATTATTCATACGTTGATTTTTATAAAATTCATATCTTTTAAGTAGCATATCGTCGGTATTTTTAGAGTATTCTGTAGTAGCATTAGTATTGTCAATCTTAGAAGTTTCTTGAACGTCCGAAGTCTTTTTAGAAAGAGTTTCATCATGTTCAAGAGAGTTTGAAAAATCATTTTTTATGTCTTTATTTTCATTTATGGATACTTCACCACTAGAGGAAGTTCCTAAACTTTCCTTATTATCTTCCATATAAAAAGCCTTTCTTAAATTCTAACGTACAGTGTATATATTATAGTTCGCTTTCATCGACTACAAACTTATAGCCTACTCCCCAGACGGTAGTTAATGCCCACTTATCAGATACGCCTTCTAACTTTTCTCTAAGACGCTTTATGTGAACATCTATAGTACGAGAGTCGCCATAGTATTCAAAGCCCCAAACCTCATCAAGTAATTGATTTCTAGTATATACCCTATTCGGATTAGATGCTAAATAGAATAACAATTCCAACTCCTTAGGAGGGGTATCTTTAACTTCGCCATTAATTTTCAATTCATATCTAGTCATATTTATTACTAACTTGTCATAACGAACTTCTTTAACTTCTGCATCAGCAGATTTCTTACCACATCTACGATACACCGCTTTAACTCTAGCCATGACTTCTTTAATTTCAAAAGGTTTAGTAATATAATCATCTGCACCAAGTTCTAAGCCTAGAACTTTATCGAAAGTTTCACTTTTAGCAGTAATCATAATAATTGCAATATTAGATTTTCTTCTAACTTCTCTGCAAATTTGAAAGCCATCTATTTCAGGTAGACCAATATCTAGTAATATAATATCTGGGTTGATATGATTAAATTTAACTAAAGCATCATTACCATCATGAGCCAGTGTAACATTAAAGCCTTCTTTTTCCATATACTGTTTTAGAAGGTCGCAAGTATTTCTATCATCATCTACAATTAGAGCAGTACCTATCGACATTTACATACATCTTCCTTTGCAATAAATTTTAATTCATGAATTTATTATATTATAACATATTAACGAATTATGTACAAGTACTTTTTAAAAAAATATGTACAAAATATGAACGTTATTTTTTAACAAAAAATCCTGTACTGTTTCAAGCACAGGATTTATCTAATGGTATAAACATCAATTATTTAGTAGAGTCATATATAGCATCACTAGTACCAGAAATCGGTGTGGATATAGAACCTTTTACAGTATCGAAGCCACCAGCATTAGAATATTGATTTGCAGGTACTGGATATCTACCTATACATACACCAGTATTATTATCAGCAAATAAAGCGGAGTTTACTCTAATAGTATTTAAATTTTTATCATTCACATTACTTGTAGTAGCGTTTACATACCATACAGAATTTTCTCTAAAGTTAGAACCTAACTTAGCTGTAATTGTAGGAGTTGCAACGTTACTATCACCTTTTTCTATAGTAATAACACCATCAGTAGTAGTAATTTGCGATACTTTACCCTCTAGTTGATAATCTTGCAAAACAGTTACAGCTGTATTGAATACTACCTTTGCTTGACTATTACAAGTTTTTAGTTTACTATCTCTTAACCACGCAAATACATTTGGAACTATTACTCCACACAAAACGGCTAAGATTGCCATAACTACGATTAACTCTACCATAGTAAAGCCCATTAATCGTTTAAAAGATTTCATATAAAAACCCTCCTAAAATAAAACTCACGAATATATACTTTAATTATATCAATAATAAAAATATTTGTCAATGCGATTAATGACAAATATTACATGGACTTTTTGTAGAAATCAGCGAATTACAAAATTAACGTTTCAATAATGCTATTAGATACTAAAAATCCTTTAGGTGTTAAAGAGATTATATCATTATGGATAGTTAAATATCCATAACGTTCTAATGGATAGGCTTTCTTTAAAACTTCACTTGCATACTTTGGATATAGTTTAGTATCTAAACCACTAGATAGCCTTAATGCTAACATTCCAACTTCCTCAAAAGTGTACGGATTTTCTTCAGTAATTACAGTCTTTTGATGTTCCTCTAGTATAAAGTTATCTCTATCCTTAGGAACATAGAACCTTTTGCCATCAAAACACGAATGTGAACCTGAGCCTATGCCAAGATAATCCACGCATTGCCAGTACTTTAGATTGTGTTTGCTTTCAAATCCAGACTTTGCAAAGTTGGAAATTTCATATTGATTATATCCAAAAGATTTAAATATTTCTACAGACTTTAAGTACATATCAGATACTATATCCTCACTAGGCAAGTTAGATAGTATATCATTATTGCTACTATATGGAGTGTTCTCCTCAACTTTAAGCATATACGATGATATATGTTTAATATCTAGTTTAGATATGTTCTCACATGAATACTTTAGAGTATCCATAGTTTGATAAGACGTTCCTATCATTAAATCGCAAGATATGTTTTCAAATCCGACTTTATGAGCAGTAGCCACAATATTTTTACAATCGTTAAAGGTGTGATTTCTTCCTAAAGTTTCCAATTCGGTATCCACACAAGATTGTACTCCTATAGATAGCCTATTTACTCCACAATTGATAAGACTTTCCATCTTATTAGCGTTTAAAGTTCTAGGATTGGTTTCCAAAGTTATCTCAGCATTTTTTGGCATATCGAAACACTTTCTAGCCGTTTGGATAATCTTATCTATTGAGGAAACTTCCATAAGTGATGGCGTTCCACCACCAAAGTATATAGTATCTGCTTGAACTTTATACTTTGAATAGTATTCTAAATTTCTAACCACGGCATCACCATAAGATATTATCTTATCTTTAGAATACTTTCCCGAATAAAAATCGCAATATGGACACTTTGTGGCACAAAATGGCACATGAATATATATTCCTATCATAGATAATATTACTTTCCACCGACATCATTTCTAATGCAACGTTCTAAATCTGGGATAAAGCCATCTATAATCTTAGTACCTACTATGGCAATAAGCCACATTCCGACTATAAATCCGTAGTTTTGATGCTCTACTCCTTGGTTCATTTCGGTAATTAAGATTAAAGCAGTATATATTAAAGCTCCCAAATACACTACAGATTTTATAACAGTAGTAATCTTGCCATTTACAACTCTACGACCACAATTCTTACATTTTGTACCCTTAGAACCCATTCCACCAGTAACCATCTTTTGAAAAGGTGATACTGTCTTTTCGTGGCAGTATGGACATTCATATTTAAACATACTTAAAAACTTCCCTTCTATATTATTGATAATTTTGCTCATTAAGTGCCTTATCTACACGATATATATACATAATAGGAACTATATTTATAGGAACTCCTATTTCAATTAGAAATAAAATCCCAGTTTTTAAAGATATAAAAAAACTATCATTAGTTCCAATGAATAAGCATATACTCATAGATAAAAATATCACTATAGCTAATACTATTTCAGCTATGCTTACACTCTTGATGGCTTTTAAATACTTGATATCTCTATATTTAAAAAACTTCTTACCTACTACAGATGGTATAGTTGAAAATATTCCAAATAATAAGACAGGCACTCCACAACATAAGATTAACAATGCAACTAGAACAATTATTCCTAATATACTAGCACCTTTTCCATACACCATATTTATTAATATAAATCCTATTATTAATGATAAAGTTCCTATAACTATGCCAAATATCCCCGCTATAAATCCAATAGATGATAACCTTTGTAACCTATCTAAGTTAGTAAGTTTAGATTTTTTTGTATAGATATCATTAGTACTCATAAAAAGCCTCCCATATGTACATGGAACGCCTTTAATGACGTTCCATATTAAACTAAATTAGATTTTACTCATCATCTAACTTTAGAACTGCCATAAATGCCGATTGTGGTACTTGTACAGTTCCTAGAGTTCTCATACGCTTTTTACCTTCTTTTTGTTTTTCAAGAAGTTTCTTCTTACGAGTGATATCGCCACCATAACATTTAGCAAGAACGTCCTTACGCATAGCCTTGATAGTTTCTCTAGCAATAACCTTACCTCCGATACTGGCTTGTACTGGAATTTCAAAAAGTTGTCTAGGAATATTTTCTTTTAACTTTTCAGCAATCCTTCTACCACGAGAATAAGCCTTGTCAACGTGAACTATAAAAGATAGTGCATCTACGATATCACCATTTAATAGGATATCTAACTTAACTAGCTTAGATGGAGCATATCCTAACATTTCATAGTCAAAAGAAGCGTAACCCTTAGTTCGAGATTTTAATACGTCAAAGAAATCGTAGACTATTTCACAAGCAGGAAGTTCGTAGTGCATTTCAACACGAGTTTCATCAAGATATTGCATATCTTTGAATACGCCACGTCTTTCTTGACATAAGTCCATAATATTTCCAACAAATTCCGATGGAGTTAGTATACTAGCTTTTACTATAGGTTCTTCGGCACTTTGAATTAACGCAGGGTCTGGATAGTTCGTAGGATTATCTATATATACGGTTTCGCCGTTGGTTAGATTTACTTTGAATACTACTGATGGCGCTGTAGTAATTAAATCAAGATTGTACTCACGTTCAAGACGTTCTTGAATTATTTCCATGTGAAGTAATCCCAAAAAGCCACAACGGAAACCAAATCCCAAAGCTATAGAGGTTTCTGGCTCAAAAGATAATGACGCATCGTTAAGTTGAAGTTTTTCCAGAGCATCTCTAAGGTCGCCATACTTAGCACTATCGGCTGGATATATACCAGAGTATACCATAGGATTTACTTTTCTATATCCTGAGAGAGCCTCAGCACATGGATTGTCTGCTTTAGTAATGGTATCGCCTACACGGGTATCGCTGATACTCTTAATAGATGCTGAAATATATCCAACTTCACCTACTTCTAGCTTACCCGCATTTATATGTTGATTAGCTGTCATATAACCAGCCTCTACGACGGTAAACTCTGCACCAGTAGCCATTAAGCGAATAGTATCGCCTACTTTAACGTTACCCTGTTTAACTCTAATGTAGATAATAACACCCTTATAGCTATCGTAGTAGCTATCAAAGATTAACGCTTGTAATGGAGCATCATTATCGCCTTTAGGACAAGGAATATCAGTGACTATTCTTTCAAGAACTTCTTCTATGTTCAAGCCTACCTTTGCAGATATTCTAGGGGCATCAAGGGCAGGGATACCAATAATATCTTCTATTTCGTGGCAAACTCTGTCGGGGTCAGCAGATGGTAAATCTATCTTATTTATTACTGGCAAGATTTCCAAATCGTTTTCCACTGCTAGATAGGTATTAGCCAACGTTTGAGCCTCTATACCTTGTGAGGCATCTACTACCAAGATAGCACCCTCACAAGCTACCAACGAACGTGATACTTCATAGTTAAAATCGACGTGACCAGGGGTATCTATTAGATTAAATATATACTCTTTTCCATCGTTAGCCGTATAGATTAATCTAACGGCACGAGCCTTAATAGTAATGCCTCTTTCTCTTTCCAAGTCCATATCATCAAGGAGTTGTTCTTGCATATCTCTTTGAGCGACCGTCTTAGTTTTTTCCAATATTCTATCTGCAAGTGTAGACTTTCCGTGGTCTACATGAGCAATTATGCTAAAGTTTCTAATATTCTCAGTTGACATAGTGTATAAACCTCATTTCTGTATACAATTTACAATTAATAGTTAATAGATAATAATTTAATAATCACCAATCACTTATTAATTATTATTTATTAATTATATCATAAAAAAAAAATTCTGTAAACACACTATGCAATTAACAATTAATAAATAATAAATAATAATTGCCAGTTAATAAGCAACAATTACCAATTATTGATTAATTATTATATACTATTTATTAATTATTAATTAATTATTATTTATTATATATTAATTATTATTTAAAAAAAGCCCCCATAAGCATTAACTCACGGGGGATATCTTATTTATTTATTTAACTTTTTTAAGTACTAATTAAATATTATTGCCAATCAGTAGCATTTTCTTTAAATGCAGGTGTAGCACCAGCTTTATTCTTCCAAACAGTGTAGTCAGCACATGGATTTGGGAATTGACCCCAAACTTTTGCAGTATCGCTATCGCCCCAAACGGCATATACAACTCCACCACTAGTTTCACCCCACAAAGCATAACCTGGATTAGAGTTACCTTGTAAAGCCTCAGAAACAGCATCTTCAATACCACCAGTACTACCAGGAGTAGCAGCAATAGCACCCCAAGCTCTAGTAGCTACTGTTGAACTTTGACCCATAGATTCCTTATCAGCTTTCCAAGTAGTGATTGCTGTATTAACGTTCTTAGCAGCAGTGTTAGCTGAAGATAGTTTAGACTTAGAAATATAGCCCATCATGTTAGGTACTAGAATAGCAGCAAGTACACCAATGATTGCTATAACTACGATAAGCTCAACTAGTGTAAAACCTTTAAATTTTTTCATAAGAATTCCTCCCATAAATATGTATTAATAATATTTTGTTTGATACTCCCAAAACCCGTACAGAGTATCAATACAACTTAGAACCTCAACTTTGATATATATAATATTTTAAGTATTTGTTCTTTTGTTGTTCTCTATGTTTGTATTATATCAGTAATTTTAATAAAAGTCAATAGATAAAAAAAAGTTTGGTAAAACTTCTAATAAAAGGTATATCGCAAACGTTTGAGATGGATATTTACCGTCAAAATGCACAAAAGAGATATTTGGTATAAAAGTACCAATTTTTATAGCTATATTATGTTTATATCAGAAATTTATGTATAATTGTTGTGCATTTTTCACATTATTATCTATTTAAAATAGAGTTTTTTTGTAGAAATATAAACTTTATGCTATTTATATGTTATAAACTGGATATTTTAAATCTTAAATGATAAAGATTTTATTAAAACTATGGTTATTATGCACAAAAATTTTTATATAGTATATTTGCATAAAAATTTTATACACTTAAAGATATTTTTTATACTTTCGATATATGAAAAACTTTTCCATGTATTTTTTTTACTCGACAAAAAATACTAAAATGTTCATATTAAATCACATTTTTTTAAGAACGTCTTTTAATAGATTGTATAGCGTAATAGTATCATTATAGGTAGGTTCATAAGAGCCGTATCTAATATCAAGATACACTTTAGAAAACTCATTATATGGCAACATATTAGAGATATCTGTTACAGTATTAAAGGATTGAATATTATAGTCTAATAAATTTAATCCATAAATCAAAGTAGAGTATCCAAATTGAATACTTTCCTTAGAAGTAGGCATTTTAGAAAATCTTTTTAAATCCTTTTTGAAATCTTTTTTAGTGTAGATATTTTTAACCATATCTTGAACGTAATCGGTATAGCCCTCACTAGATGGAATTTCTTCTACTTTAGTAACATCTTCAAACTTCAAAGATTTTACAAGTTTGGATTTTATATATCTAAGTAACTCCTTAGATTTCCTTATAATACTCTCATGATAGTAATATACTAACCATATCAAGAATACACAAAATATTATAGTAGAAATATCTACTAACATACTAGATGTTTCTTGGTAATAAGGTGTATATTCAAGGGTATCGCTAGGAGTATCCTCAATAGTAGGAGTATCTTTTTTAAACAGTTGCGATACAACCTTTAAAATATATACTACACTTCGACATACTGATATAAACAATCCATACAATGCCGAACCCAACCTATTAGAAAAGATTATCAAAGGTAATGGAACTATGCACATAATCAAAGTAAGTTTAGAGTTATATCTAAATATATTTTTTGGAACGCTATCCAAATTTTGATTTCTTCTGTATACTACCCTCTCAAGATTGTTTCTATTAATCAAAATAGCGAATACTATACAAAATAGTAGATATATTACTATATTTATCCACTTTGGAGAACCTAACTCTGTTTGCCACCCCATAAACGTACATACAATGTATATACAAGATGTTCCTATAAATATATATACATTGGAAAATATATCATTGGATAGATAATATAATCTTAACATTATCAACGATATAATTATATTAGATATAATCACAAACATACTAGATATATCTTTTAATATAAAACTATCTATAAAAGATATTCCTAACCCTAGTACGAATACTATTGTTATCTGCAAGATTTTTTTATGTTTAACTTTTAAAAAAGTTCCAGTTAAGAAAGCAATCCCCGTGGATATAATAGCATTTTTTAAATATACTATATACAGTATCGCAGATGTAATACTATCCAAGTTATAGGCTCTACAGAATATGTTCACTATTGGAAATATCGATAACATAACCATAAAAGATATTATAAACTTCATAAGTTATAACCTCACTAATACTATTTGATTGTCTTTATAACTCTCAAACTTAGATTTATTTATCATAGGAGTAACTATAATCAATATAGAGTTGCCGTCCACATTCGGAACACTATAGCTTACTGGCGATAGTTCTACTCTAGCACAAGTACGCTTTATATTCAATGCGTGAGCTTTTCCAAAAGATGTACTAGTATTAACGTTACAATTAGTATCCAATTTGGTAGGAACGTTCCCCTCAGACAATCTTACTGCGATGGTACAAGCCATACTTAGAGTTTTCTCTGCAAGAGTTTCTTCGCAATTGTCTTGAATGTACAAGTATATCACAACATTAACGTTAGATGTATAATCTTCATCTATAACCATCAAGTTAGATTGCTTAGCTGAACCTTTCCAATGTACTCTGTTTAGGCGTTCGTGACCAGTATACTCTTTAATTCCACGCATAGTAAAAGCGTCCGTTAAAAGATTTCTTCTAGTTTGATATTCTCCCCATATATAGTCTATAGTCTTGTCGATATCGGGAGAGTCTATCTCAATAGGTAGAACAGTTATACTAGTCTTAACATTATTTATCGCCTTAGATACCTCATTAGTAGCAAATATATCACAAGATGTCAATACTACATTATCTATTGAAAAGACTCCCCTTTTACTAGCAGATATCTTCCATTCACGTTTTACCGACTTGTTACCCTCTAGGGCGTAACAACTTGATACAAATCTAGATTTATATGTCACTACAGAACATTTATCTGAAAAGTTTAAGTACTTAGATGTAGTTAGTTCTGCTTTCAACCACGGCATCGGCAGATACTTTCCATTAGATACTTCCTCTATAAACAAGATATCCTCCCCTTGATATACTTCTGTAGTATCGAAATAACACTTATAAGAAACGTTATCAAAGATGTGTTTTTTATATACTTTACAATATATTCCAAAAAATACCGACACTATGATAACTATTACTAATATACCTATTTTAAGCACCTCCAAATATGCAAAATGGAATATCTACTAGATATTCCATGATATTATCTTAAAAACTTTTTATAAATAAATCCTGTTAAGCTGTCAGGAAGTATAAACATAATCAATTGCATGGCACAAGGAATTAGAAAATCCAATAAGCCACAAAAACCAGATTTAAAGTTAGACCATCTAACTTGAATAAAAGATTTAGTATTTCTCCAGTTTTTGCGACGCTTATAGTTATCTTGAGTAACTCTGTAATCCAAAAGAACCTCACTAGTATTAGATGCCTTTGCACCAGCCATCAACATACGACATACAAAGTCATAATCTTCACAACGAGCATTTTCTTTAAGTCCACCTACGCTCTGAGCAAAAGATTTCTTTATGGCTATGGTTGGATTGTTTATAGGATTTCTTCTCTTAGCATACTTTAAAATATCCTCATGATTTAACGGAACTTTCTTAATAGTAATAGGTTCGCCAGTTTCGGATAAGAACTCTTGAATATATCCACCCGACATAGTAAGAGAACTATCCTTTTCAAACATAGATACTTGTATATCGCATCTGTAAGGACGACTAATATCATCACTATCCATTTTAATAATCAATTCATTTTTACAAGCGTTTATACCTATGTTACCTGCTCTGCCAGTGCCGACGTTTTTATCTAAAAATATGGGTTTAAACACCTCTGGATATTCCTCTTGATACTTTTCTACTACAGAATACAACTCTTTAGTAAGTTTTCCGTCGCATACAAGAATAACCTCATCGGCTGGATAGGTTTGACTAAAAACACTCTTTAAGCACTCATCAAGATATTGAGGTTTTTCCTTAACATATACAGATATCAACATACTATACTTTATAAAGTGTTCCATATTAAGCCTCCTACCTTGCAACAGATTTACCACTATTAGATATTAACCAGTCTACAATTCTATCTGTAGAGTGACCATCACAACTAGACATAAACTTTTCTTTAAAAGATATCACCTTTTGAATATCTTTAATATCAAAATTAACTATACATTGTATAAGTTCCTCATTAGAACGACATATCTTAGTAGGAACGAAATCCTCAAACTTGTAATAGAAACCTCTTTCATCGTAGTAGCTGTCCAAATCTGGAGTGAAGAAAAGTATAGGTTTTTCAAATAGAGAATACTCAAATACTACTGAAGAATAGTCTGTAATGAGCATATCTGCACAACATAGTAACTCATCGGCAGATAGGATACTTGTACAATCAAATACAAAGTTAGAACACTCCTCTGGAATGCTTGGAACGCTCTTAGCTAACGGGTGATACTTCACCAACAGAACATATTCACTACTTAGATTTTTATTCAATAGTTTAAAATCTAAATAGTTTGGAGCTTTTGCATTAGTTAGGTTACCTCTAAAGGTGGGCATATATAAAATTATCTTTCTATTGCGTATACTTGGATACATTTTAGATAACTTATCTTTTGCAGTGCTAATAAAATCTTGATTAAAAAAAACATCTGTTCGACTAACCCCTATTGGAGTTACTTTGCTAGTAGTAGTATCAAAACCCATAGCATCGTTATAAGCCCATACGGCTTCTGGACTGCTAACAGTAACTAAATCGTACTTAGCGTGATAAGGATATCTTTCTTGAATACTCTTATCTGCTCCGAAAGTTCCACTGGAACTACTTAATCCGAACTTTTTAAACGCTCCGCAACCGTGCCACGTTTGAATAATCTTAGTCTTTGGATTGATTTTTAAACAAGCAATAACATCACTAGAGGTGTTTAAAAATACAAATTCTGCATTAGATATCTGTTTTAACATACTCATACAGTTTTTAATATAAGATATCCTACTTACTTGATTTTGTTTCAAAAAACAATAATATAACTTGTTATCAAATTTAGGATTGCTTTCAAGTTTTTTTACTATAGTAGAAAAGCAATCGGTAATATGTGAGGCATCATTTTCTATGAATACTGTCTTATACGGAACAACCTCATTTTTAGAGTTAATTCTATACACCATAGGATACAATATCCTTAATAATACAAAATGATACACATTAGTAAGAACTTTTTTTAAAAAACTTTTCAAAATAAAAAACTCCTTAAAGTTACTTGTTCCAGACCATTATAGTTTTGCCAATCATAGAATGGATATCTGTTTCAAAAGCTAGAGTTATATCTTTAATACTTCTAACGTCTATTACGCTACCGACTATATTTTCAAGATATAATAAAATATCTGGACAAGTTTTATATAGTTCAATTAAGTTGATAAAATCGTTTCTACCACTACGACTACTTCCAAAGATTTTCAATCCTTTTTCAAGAACCATTCTAGTATTTATAGGAATACTATTCTCACTAACACCCATCAATGATATTGTCCCCTCTGGAGATATACAATCGATAATTTGACTAATAGCATCAGTAGAGGCACTTCCACCAACGCACTCAAAAGCGTGGTCTATAGTCAAATCTTTTGGAACACTTCCAACTAGAAAAGTTTCGTCAGCAAAAGTAAAATCGTTTAACTTTAGATTATTAACTCCAAAAACGTACACTTTAGACTTTGGATACATCTTCTTTAATAACAATGATGTGATATATCCAAGATTGCCGTCGCCCCAAACACCTATTGCATTCTTTACACCATGAGAGAACCTCTCAAACCTAGATATTGCATGATAACTTACTGATACTATCTCAGTAAAAGCACCAACATTATCATTTATATTTTCGGGCAAAGATACTACTCTACTAGGTTCCAAAGATACATACTCTTGAAGAAAACCATCAAAGCCACTACCCCTAAACTTTGAATTCCTTAGATAGTTCTCAGCTATATAATTTGACTTTTCTACTGGCGTGTTAGGTATCATGACTACTTTAGAACCAACTTCAAAAGTATTAGTTGGGTCATAGATAACTCTACCAATTCCCTCATGGATAAGTGCCATTGGAAGTTTTTGACTTAAAATCTTTTCAGGTCTAAGTCCTTGGTAGTATCTTTGGTCGGCATGACATATCGAAAGATGAGTAGGTCTTACTATGATGTGTTTGTCATCTATGTTAATAGTTTTAAAAGTAATATCAAATTGACGTGGTCGCTTTAACTGATATACAGTATTTAACATCTATTTAAAGTCCTCCAAGATAGCTCTAGCCATGGTTAAATCGTAAGGATACGTTATCTTGATATTATACACTTCTCCACTAACTAGATGTACTTTTTCATCTTTTAAAACCATAATCTTACAAGCGTCCGTTAAGATATCCTTTTCCTGTTCGGTTAAAGATAGATATAACTCTCTTAGCTTTTTCGCCTTAAAAGATTGTGGCGTCTGTCCTTGATACATATTACTTCTATTTGGAATGGAAGTTATAATGTTACCATCAACACTTTCAACGATGGTATCTGTAGCAGGAATTACAGTATCACAAGCGTCATTTAGTTTTGCATAGGATATATTTTCCTCAATAATTCTATGAGTTACGAAAGGTCTTACAGAATCATGAGTAACTATAATAGTATCATCATTAAGAGAATAGTTATCTTCTATAAACTTAATAGATGCCATTATAGTTTCGTTCCTAGAAGAACCTCCTTGTATAACGAATATGTTAGCTATATTAGTAGTTATATACTTGTTTATAATATCTTGAGTATGTTTTATCCATTGATGTGGAACTAATACAATAATAGCCTCAAAAGAACTATTAAGCATAAACTTTTCTATAGTATGAATTAGTATAGGTTTATCGCCTAACTGCATGAACTGTTTAGGTTTTTCAACGTTACCCATTCTTGAACCATTTCCACCTGCTAATATTACTCCGAATATATTTTTATTCATAATTTTGCACCACCTTAAAAACATCTAAAGATATCACTTCTTTTTAGGTTTAGATTTAGTCTTTTCATTATACACTTTAATACCCTCATCAGTAGGGCCATCAAAGACGACTTTGCCGTTCATTAAGAATATTGTACGAGTACATATTTCTTTCAAGCTATCGGCAGAGTGACTAACGTATAATACAGTGATTCCTTGACCAATTAACTCCTTGATTTTATTTTTACACTTCTTTTTAAATTCAGCATCGCCTACGCTAAGAGCTTCATCTATAACCAAGATATCTGGATTGATATTGATATTTATTGCAAATCCTAGACGCATCTTCATACCACTAGAATACGTTTTTACTGGTTGGTCAAGATATTCTCCTAAGTCTGCAAACTCCACGATATTTTGTTCAATATCTTTAACTTCCTTATCGTTTAGACCCAATATATATCCTTTAAGATATATATTTTCACGTCCAGTCATTTCGGCAGAAAAACCTGCCGTGAGTTCAAGCAAAGCAGCTACCTTACCTTTTACGATAATTTCACCATCGGTTGGAAATGATACACCAGTAATCATCTTTAACAATGTGGACTTACCTGCACCATTCTTACCCATAATTCCTACAGATTCCCCTGAATTTATCTTAAAACTAACACCATTAAGAGCCACATGGCGTGGAACTCCTTTATTGTTAGTGAATATTGCTTTAAAACGTGCTTTTGAATCTTTATATAAAAAATATTCTTTTTTTACATTTTTAAACTCAATAATAGGATTCTCATTCATAAACTAAAACTCCTTTAAAGTATATCTGGTAGAGTTTTTCTCAACTTTTTGTAGTTATGTGCTCCTAATAGAACTATAACTATAAATTCAGCAAAGAACACTATCGTTTCGGTAGTATAATTGGAATTGAATATAAACTCATCATATAAAAATGACTTTCTATAGCCATTTACAAAGTAGTTTATAGGATTAAAATACATAACTACTTTTAAGACATCACTTTTTACACCATAGGTATCCCAAAATACACCCGATAGCCAAAAC
Organism: Ruminococcus sp.; assembly: GCA_018376535.1. GTDB lineage: Bacteria > Bacillota > Clostridia > Oscillospirales > Ruminococcaceae > UBA5884. The sequence continues at coordinate 3,291 of JAHABC010000017.1, read as the reverse complement.
AATCCTGTCATAATAGAATTTACTAAGTTTTCAAAGTCACGACTTATAGCACTAAAGGTAGCAGTAGTCCATGATAATGCTAAGAAAAATACAAACATAACTACAACATAATAAAAAAATTGAAGATTATATACACTAGGACAATATCCTAAAATGATTAAAGTTATATACATCAATACACATAGTACTATATGAACGTATAGTCTTGATAATGCCGTAAAGGTCATTATGTTAGATACTGGAAAAGATATCTTGGTAATAAATTGACTGTTATTTCTTAAACTTCTTGAACCACCTATTATACTCTCACTTATAAAGAACCATGGAACGTATCCCACTAACAAGAATACAAATCTTGGAAATCCATGAACATTTCCATCACTTCTTAAACCTATATCGAAAGCAAACCAGAGTATAAATAAAGTAAATAAAGGCTTTATCAAAGCCCATAGAGGTCCTAACAATGACCCCATATAAGTTTTAACCAACTCATTTTTAGATAGCAAAAATATCTGTTTACCATAACCCTTGTGTTCATTTATGATATCTTTAATACCACTAAAACTTAAAATCTTAACTATTTAAATCTCCCCCTAAGCCTAACTTTAAGATTGCTTTAAATATTCTATCTGTAGAATTACCATCACAAGCAGATAAATATTTATTGCGAAAAGTTGCAATCTTAGTTAGTTCATTATTTTCACATTGATTTTTTATAGCATCGGCAAGTTTATTACCATCTTTAACTATGCACCCTGGAAGTTCATCATAATCGAAGTAGAAACCTCTTTGAGAGTAATAGTCATCAAAATCTGGAACGAATAAGACTAACGGTCTATTAAATAAAAGATATTCAAATATTACCGTAGAATAGTCTGAAATAAGAACATCAGTTACTGGAAGTAACCTCTCAGTAGGTATACTAGAGTTGAAATCACCCATATTTTTAAAGTGAGGGTGTAGCTTAGTAACTACAAACCAATCGTTACCTAACTTAGATTGTAAGTTTATAATATCATCTTTACCGACTAGCACGGGATTTCCAGCATTACCTCTAAAAGTAGGTGCCCACAAGACTATCTTTTTACCTTTGGCTTGTGGATACGTTCTATAAAAATCTTCTTTGCACTTAGCTATATATTCAGGATTGAAAAAGCAATCTGTACGACTTAATCCCAAAGATTTAACATTCTTTTCTGGAAGATGAAAAGCATTAGCATAAGTTTTCTCACATATAGGCGATGTTACTGTAACAAGGTCAAAATTTTTAGATGGAAAACCTTTGTAATCTTTGGATATGTCATCTTGAGCATCATAACCAAACTTTTTGAACATTCCACAAGCGTGCCACAACTGAACTACTACAGTTTCTGGACGCTTATCTGCTGAAGATACTGGCAAAAAATAGTCACAAATTATTACATACTTAGCATTAGCATAACACTTCATAAAACCGAACATATTTTTTAATATAGTAGAAAAACTACTACTATTGTAATCGCAAATGAAATCTATTACTTCAAAGCCTTCATCTGTAAACTTTTTATGTAAAAGTTCCATGCTATATGGCAGAGTTTTATTATGTGCATCAGCAAAGATAACCTTTTTACTATCAACTTTCCCTTTAATAGATATTTTATAATATTTTGGTAATACTTTTAATTGAAAAAACGTCTTTATACGTTGTTTTATTCAAAACATATTAAATTTCATATTAAATCCCTCCAATACTAATATATCTATAAACAACTTTCTATATTATATCATATATTTTGCGAATTATCAATACAGAATTAAGAGTAAGAAAATTTTAGAAAAATGTTCAAGACATACAAAAAACGCTCTCACATATTGAGAGCGTCTTTTATATATTAAATTTAAATTACCATTCCATTAAGCCTAGTAGATACTTTTTAAGCATAAGTAAGTCTACAGTGTTTACCTTGCCATCTAAGTTGATATCACCTCTTGGGAATGTGCTATCACCGACAGTTATTTCTGTTATTGATTTGTTTTCGCTATCACCGATAGTGTTTTCTCCAAAAATTAATCCTATTTTAGGTTGTGTCCAATTTTTATTAACTATAACTAAAACAATATCATCATAATTGTGTTCTTTGCAATAATCTTGAATAATTTGTTTACTTTCTTCCGTTTGAACCTCTACGCTTATATATGAATATAGATATTTGTTATTGTCATCAAATACACATGGTATACCTGTTACACACAAATCATCTATTTTACAAAGTATATCATCACTTATCTTCTCACGAATTTCTAACAACTGATTGAAAGAGTAATTATTTGTACCAATGGTATCAAATGTTATACTTTCATCTATAACATTTTCTTCAGCAGATGCATTTAAAATCATTCCACAAGTGGATAATAATGTTATGCTTAAAATACTCGCAATAAATTTTTTCATATAAATTCCTCCTTAGATTACCATTCCATTAAGCCTAGTAGATACTTTTTAAGCATTAGTAGGTCTACAGTGTTTACTTTGCCATCTAAGTTGATATCACCTCTTGGGAAAGTGCTATCACCTACGGTGATTTCTGTTATTGGTTTGTTTTCGCTATCGCCGATGGTTTTGTATTTAATAGTATGAACTTCTGAACTAGGAGAATAATCTATACCATTATCTAATGTAAGAACATTCTTTAATACTTCGCCTGTAGGTTTTATAACATAGTGCCAATCGTTGTTGTCAGCATCTTTAAATATGTATATTATAAGTATAGCATTTTCAAAAGATGGACCATAGTATGTACATCGATTAAGAACAAATCTAGAACCATTGATACTTACTACACCGTTTCCATTGATTATATCTTGAATATTGAAACCATCAGGAAGTGGATAATAAGTATAGTCATACTCTCCTATAACTACATCGGAAGTAAAACTATAGTCTTTAGATGTATCATTTATTGAGTAAGGGAATTCAACATATGTTCCCAAATCATCTTCAGTAACGATTTTGTTGGTGACTGTAGTAGTTTTTTCTGTAGCAGAAGCGTCCATTGGAATTAAAGTTAAAGAACCTAAAGTTGCAACAGACATTGTACAAGCTAAAAATTTTTTAAAATTTTTCATGTAGAACACACCTTTCGTTATTTGTGATATATGTACATAAAATATCAATCGTGACTAGTATAGATAGAATTATATGTACATTGTAAGATATTAACTTAATATATATAATATCATAAAAATATATAAATGTCAATAGTTTTGGAAAATTTTATTTAAAAAATCGATTTTTTAAAACTTCTAAATATA
>JAHABC010000016.1 GCA_018376535.1 Ruminococcus sp. | reverse complement strand
ATAATAATTTTCCTATGCGTCCTCTTGGCTGGCTTTCCCCTAAACAATATTTACTTAATTACCATAAATTGTGTCTCACATCATTGTGAACCCTACATTAATACTGCACGATATTTTAAGCGAAGTTTATCCGTAACTAGAGCGATAAATTCACTATTAGTAGGTTTACCCTTGCAAGTGTTTACGGTATAACCAAAGAAGGCGTTTATAGTATCCAAATTACCTCTATCCCAAGCTATTTCTATAGCGTGGCGTATGGCTCTTTCTACTCGTGATGGAGTAGTTTCAAACTTATTGGCAACGTATGGATATAGCTTTTTAGTAACGCTTTCTAATAGGGTCTTATTAGTTATAGATGATACTATTGCCTCTCTAAGATAATGATATCCTTTAACATGGGCAGGAACTCCAAGTTGATGTATAATATCTGTTACTATTATTTCCAAGTCGTTAATTGGAATGTTGTTATCATTTTTATTGAAATTTTTATCCAAATCTTTTTTAGTTTCGTTGTAGCTAGGTTGGTTAAATAATGATTGTATTCTATCGCCAAGAGTTTCCACGTTGAAAGGTTTAATCATATAGTAAGATGCACCATTTTCCATGGCTTGTTTTTCAAAAAATGGATTATCATATGCCGATGTAATTATGAACATTGGCTTTTTAACGTTAGCATTAGATATTTTCTTCATAAGTTCAACTGCATCATAATGAGGTATAACCATGTCTACGACTACTACGTCTGGTTTTTCGTTCTTAATAGCTTCAAATAGAACCTTGCCATCTTTTTGACGTGTTATAACGTATAGACCTCTTTTTCTAAGACAACTTGCACACATAATTCCATATTCGGCAGTATCATCACCAATAAGAACTTTTAGTTTGTTTACCATTTAAATATTCCTCCTAAAGATTTATTACTTCCATATTTTAACATATATTTTAATGGAAATCAATACCAATTTAAAAATTTTTTTAAAAAAATTTTTGAAATAATCATATAAGAGGGGTTATTCTGTCGAAATATGTCGAATACGCAATAATATCATAGATTATTATATAAAAAAATTTAGGAATTGTTTAATTTATACTTTGAACTAAAAATAAATTTTTGGTAAGTATCACAATTCGACAACATATATCAAGCAAGATATGGTAATATATACAAGCAGTTAATCAACAATCTTTTCACAAGGTTCATTTTCCTTAGCAATCTTATCCAGATGCTTTTGCTTACGCTTAGAACGTTCTTCATAGGAGAAAAATCTAAGTAAGCATAGAGTAATCAGTAGTATGCACGGAATTATGCTTATAAAATGCCTATTGAAATACTTTTCCGATAATGGTTGCATATCGGCGTCGGTAAGACCGTACTTATCGGCGATTGCAGATATCTTGGATAGTACCATCATACATATAGCGAATCCACTGGATTGTGTTACTATAGGTATTATATTTAATCTACACATATACAACACTACCGATACTACCATTAATATACTAGATACTATCATGGTATATCCGTAGAAACGCATGGAACTCATTAAAGTTTGTTGATATTCTAGCATATCGGGATTGTTAGCTATGCTATAGTTCGCATTAGATATCATTCCATATGCTCCTAGACAGTTAAAAAATACAGGGGAGATGATAGTAGATAATATTAAAGATATCAACAGTATACTTTTAACTATTTTCAATTTTTTTATAAAAATCACTTCCAAATATTTTAATATTCATATTATATCACTATAATACGTTAAAATCAATCGATGTTTAAAATTTAAGGTATTAATATACTCTCATAATTGACTTTTAAAGTGTTAATATTATTATTAGATATAACTCGTACTTTTTAGTTGAGTGTTTAAACACAAAATAAAGGAGATTTTTTTAATGAAAAATTGCTTGAGAACTTTTTCAGGTGCAATAATACTTTTTCTTATAAGTGTATGCTCTATGATTGTATACTATACCATTGAACTTCCTGACTCTTTCGATTTGACTAGAGGGTCATCATTAAAAATAGAATCTATGGCTACTATATCTTCTACGCCTACAGAAAAAAATTTTGACGTTCAATCTTCTAGTAGTAAGATTATGCCCATGACTGAAATTTCTACTCTTAAACTTTTTGGAGTTATTCCAATAAAAAATGTAGAAGTTAATACCGTAGAGGCTCAGCTATTAATTCCCAGTGGCGAACCCTTTGGAATTAAGTTGACTATGGACGGCGTTATGGTCGTGGGTATTGGCGAAGTCGATAGTAAGGAAAGTTTACATTCATCACCTGCTAAAGATGGTGGTATCCAAAAAGGAGATATTATCCTATCTTTAAACGGAACAGATATAGAAAGTAATAAGGAACTTCAAAGTATTATATCCCAAAGCGATGGCAGTACTTTGGAAGTAGTTCTTAAACGTGATAACAAAGAAATAGAAACAAGTGTTACACCTGTATACTCCGAAAGTACTCAAACTTATGAGGCTGGTATGTGGGTTAGAGATAGTTCGGCTGGTATTGGTACTATAACTTACTACAAAGCCGATGGAACTTCTTTTGCTGGGTTAGGTCACCCCGTTTGTGATGTGGATACTGGTGAAATAGTTCCTATATCTAGTGGAGAAGTTGCATCTGTAAATATAAACGGCGTTAAAAGTGGAGTGTCTGGCTCACCAGGAGAACTTATTGGCAGTTTTATATCTACCGATGCTATTGGCGAAATATCTTTAAATAATGCCTATGGTATATTTGGTACTATGAATAATAAAACATCTTTAAACGATGCTATACCTATGGCTTTTAAACAAGATATCTCATTGGGCAAGGCTACCATTTTAACTACCATAGATGGTACTTCTCCTAAAGAATATTCCATTGAAATAGAAAAAATTGATTACAACAGTAATGAAAGTTCTAAAAATATGGTTATTCATATAACCGATGAAGAACTTCTTAGTAAGACTGGTGGTATTGTTCAAGGTATGAGTGGTAGTCCTATTATTCAAAATGGAAAACTTATTGGAGCTGTAACTCATGTATTCGTAAATGACCCAACTAAGGGCTATGGAATATTCTGCGAAAATATGATTAGAAATGGTAATTAGATAAAAAAATCACAGCGTTGTGCATAGCCTAAACGCTGTGATAAGTTTTTAATAGCAAATTCAATCATATATATAGATTAAAGTTTTTCATCACTAAATCCACTTTCAACTAGTTCTATTAAAGAGTCAACAGCAGTTTGTTCGTCAGTGCCATCAGCGATAATCTTAATAGTAGTACCACCTACTATACCTAGTGAAAGGATACCTAATAAACTCTTAGCATTTACACGACGTTCTTCTTTTTCAATCCAAATGGAAGATTTGAACTCATTAGCCTTTTGAATAAAAAAAGTTGCTGGTCTTGCGTGTAGACCTACTTGATTTTGAACAGTTACTTCTTTTACGAACATAATTAATCTCTCCTTTAAAAATCATGGGAATGTGTGATACAAAATCATATTTGTATTATTGTTTCCATATTTTATTATACTCATTTATTTTTAGTTCGTCAACTTATAAATTCATATTCACTAGAATTTTTCCTAAATTTCTACGCTTTGATAATCCTGTTAAGTTTTAGTTACCTCTTTTTTGTTTATTATAACGAAATATTATTGAACATTACCAATTTTCAACATAGAATTATGTGCAAACTTCACTACGATTATTGAAATATTCACCAATGATTTAAATTTTAGTACAAACTGCACAATACATTTTTAAAGACATTATTCCAAATTTTAGAATATTTTTCAAGAAATATAGTAATAAACGGTAATACTATATATTTATTCTTTGTTTTTAATGTAGTTATTATACATATCAAGACGACATTCTTTGGTAATTTTTAAACTTTGTTCTCTACGCCAATCGGCAATATTTTTATGGTGTCCAGATAGCAATACCGATGGGACTGACATATCTTTCCAAACTTCTGGGCGTGTATATTGTGGATATTCTAGTAAACCGTTAAAGTGACTTTCGTCTTGAAAACATTCGTCCGATGCCAATACGCCATCGCATAGTCTAGTAACGGTATCTACAAGAACCAATGCAGGAAGTTCCCCACCAGTTAGAACGTAGTCTCCAATAGATATTTCTTCATCTACAATAGTATCTAATATGCGTTGGTCTACGCCCTCATAGTGACCACATAGTATACAGATGTTATCTAATTGAGATAGTTCTATGGCTTTCTGTTGAGTTAGTACGCTACCTTTTGGCGACATATATATGGTATGAGGCTTTTCTCCTATTTGATTACTTATATATTCCCAACAGTTGTAGATGGGTTCACATTGCATAACCATGCCCATGCCTCCACCATATGGAATATCGTCTACACGCCTATGTTTATCTTTAGAGAAATCTCTAATATTGTGGCAGTAGAACTCAACAAAGCCTCTATTTTTCGCCCTACCTAAGATACTTTCACCTAAAACAGAGTTACACATTTCAGGAAAAAGAGTAGCAATATCGAAACGCATAGTTAAAAGTCCTCCAAAGGTTTAATAGTCATCTTGTTATTTTCGATATCTGTAGATATTACTACATCTGGGATAGCTGGTATTAGATACTCTTTGTGTAGTTCTTCATTACGGATAGTATATACATCGTTAGCACCAGTTTCAAGAACGTCTACAAGAGTTCCATAGAATGCATTAGTATCAGCATCGAATACTTCCAAACCTATTAAATCTTGAATAAAGTAAGAACCGTCTTCAAGTTCAACATCGTCACGATTCATGTATATTACCTTATTTCTCATAGATTGAGCATCTTCTACAGTATCTACGCCTTTGATTTTCATGATAACCATATTTTTTTGAACTCTAGCCTTTTCGACAACTATAGAACTATTTCCTTTATTGGTATATAAGGTATCAAATTCGCAAAGGAAATCTGGGCTATCGCACCATGGATATACTTTAACTTCTCCTTTTAAGCCGTGAACATTTACAATCTTACCTATTTCAAGATATTGTTTTTTCAAGTTAATACATCACCTTTCAAATTAAATTAAAGGGGCGAAGATTTTCGCCCCTCTTATTTTTATATAATCTTATAAGATGGAATTATATCTATTCAATTTCCACATTTACTTTCATGTTGTACTTACTAGCACCTGCACGCATTATTGCACGAATAGATTTTGCAATTCTACCTTGTTTACCTATAATTCTACCCATATCATCAGGAGCAACGTGTAAATGGAATACAGTAATACCTTCAGCATTAGGTTCGTCTTGAGTTATCTCAATAGCAGATTTATCTTCTACAAGTTTTTCTACTATAGTATATAGTAAATCTTTCATAATAAAAACCTCCTTATAGCAAGAATGGGCAGTCAAAAGACTACCCTATCCAAGATGATTAAAGAATATTATTTTTCTTAAAGATAACCTTAACAGTATCAGTAGGTTGAGCACCATTAGCAATCCATTGCTTAGCCTTATCAGCATCAACCTTAACTATTGAAGGTTCTTTAGTTGGGTCATAGTAACCAATTTCTTCAATAAATCTACCATCTCTTGGGTATCTTGAATCAGCAACAACTATACGATAGAAAGGAGCTTTCTTAGCACCCATTCTTCTAAGTCTAATCTTTACTGCCATTTTAAATTCACCTCCGTAATAAGTCCTGCGAATGATATCGACGCAGTATTTAAATCCCTAAGGGGAGAAATAATCTATATTAATGCACATAAGCACTAATTAACAAAGTTCATAAAGATGGTTATGCAACCGAATATTAAGAACAACACTCCAAAGATACCGTAGTACACTCTTAGAGCCTTTTGCGATACTCGTCTAAACATCTTTTCATTTTTAGGTGATAACACTGTAAAGTTACTAAACGATTGTATACATAAAAGTATTCCACATATAACACATATTACAGCCGTAATAGTTTGAGAACTCATTAATATATCACCTCATAAAATATTAAGTAGCAGATTTGTATTAGTTACCAAACTTTCTTAAATCCATACCTGCAAGACGCTTTTTAATCTTTCTAGTAGCCTTGCCGTTCTTACCGAACTGTTTCATCATGTTTTGCATTTGGTCGAATTGACGTAGAAGTCTATTAACATCTTCAACCTTGCAACCACTACCTTTTGCGATACGTCTTTTTCTTGATGGATTTATAATACTAGGTTTAATACGTTCAGCTTCAGTCATAGAAGTTATCATAGCTTGAATTCTAACGAACTGTCTTTCATCTATGTCAGCATCTTTAATCTTTTCGCTTACACCTGGGAACATTCCAAGAATACTCTTAACAGAACCCATCTTTTGTATTTGATTAAGTTGCTTTAATAAGTCGTTCATATCGAACTTACTTTCTTGAAGTTTCTTAGTTAGACGTTCTGCTTCATCATGGTCTACTACTTGTTCAGCCTTTTCAACTAAAGATAGTATATCACCCATACCTAAGATACGGCTAGCCATTCTTTCAGGGTGGAACTTTTCAAAGTCATCTAAGTGTTCACCGTTGCCGACAAACTTTATAGGTTTACCCGTTACGGATAGTACAGATAATGCTGCACCTCCACGAGTATCAGAGTCCAACTTAGACATCAAAACACTAGTAATGCCTAGAACGTCATCGAAAGCCTTAGCAACGTTTACGGCATCTTGACCAGTCATAGCGTCTACGACTAACATTATTTCACTAGGATTTACTGCATCTTTGACGTTTTTAAGTTCTTCCATAAGAGCAGTATCTATGTGTAGACGACCAGCAGTATCTATGATAATAACATCATAGCCGTGGTCTTTAGAGTACTTAACAGCCTCTTTAGAGATGGTTACTGGACTAGCTTGTCCCATTTCAAAGACATATACTCCAGCCTTTTCACCGACTACTTTAAGTTGCTCAATGGCAGCAGGACGATATACGTCACAAGCGACTAACATAGGTCTATGACCATCTTCTTTTAAGTACTTTGCTAACTTAGCAGAGTGGGTAGTTTTACCAGAACCTTGTAAACCACACATCATGATTATTGTAGGTCCTTTAGATGAAAAGTTAATCTTTTCATTAGAGTTACCCATTAAATCGCAAAGTTCCTCATTAACGATTTTAATTACATGTTGACCAGGGGTTAAACTTTCAAGAACTTCAGCACCGACAGCACGTTCGGAAACTTTTTTAATAAAATCCTTAACAACCTTGTAGCTAACGTCTGCTTCTAAAAGAGCTAGTTTAACTTCACGCATAGCCTCTTTAACGTCTGCTTCGGTAAGTTTACCACGAGATTTTAACTTTTTAAATACCTTATTAAGTTTATCTGAAAGACCTTCAAAAGCCATAATTTAATCTCCTTATCATAAATCTATCAGAAAATTTTTACCATTTTCCACAAGCTGAGAAATATTTTCAGCTATATTAACAATCTCACAAGAGTTACCCTTATCAAGAGATACTATCTTTTGAGATTGTACTTCAATTTCATTTAGAAGTTTATTCAATCTATTGGATTTTTTTACAAAGCCGAGTTTGTTTTCGAGTTCCATTAAATAGTACTCTGCACGTTTAACGTTATCATACACTCCTTGACGTGTAGTGTGAGTATGCTCAGCAATTTCGGAAAGGGATAAATCATCGTAATAATACAGTTCAATTACGTTGCGTTGTTTTTCAGTCAATAGTGAGCTATAGCAATCTATTAGTGGAACGAAGTCCATATTCTTACTCACAACGATACCTCCCATAAGTGTAAAGTTATAAACCTTTATAAGTATATACTATAAATTTGAATTTGTCAAGAGTTTTATTCAAAAAAATTATGGAATGTCTTAGAACATTCCATAAAAATATTCTGTATTTTTGTTCACTTTGATTATTCTAAACCAAGAAGTATCTTTTTTAGTTGAAGTAAATCGTTGCTCTTTACAGACCCATCTTGTGATAGGTCGGAATTTTTTAAACTTTGTGTGGATAGTTCTTCTAAACCTAATAGATATCTTTTTAAGATTAATAGGTCGTTACTCTTTACTTGCTTGTCGCAATTTACATCGCCTAATAGAATGGTATCGGTTGAACCACTATTGGAAAATTTGGCATCACCTATACAGAAAGATGTTCCACCCTCAACGGCAGTTACATCTGATACACTTATCTTCATGGTAGATGCACCCTTTAAATCGATATCTATATGTTGTGGCTCTGAGTTTGGATATATTGTGTATGAGTAGATTACCTCATCATCAATGGATATTGAAAGTACAGTTTCAAAGTTTGTAGTGTTATAAGAGTCTTTTAATATGGAAAGAGTTCCAGTAAACTTATCCACGTTGCTAGGAATTTCATAAGTAGCCCAAGCCCAACTTTTTTCAGCTGAATAGTTCCAACGAGCAATCCACATTTCTATACCGTTATCGAAAGTAGTGTTGTCTATGGTGGTGTTGCCGTTCCTAGAACCTATTACATCTATGAAACTGTCGCCTAGATTTTCAGAATACTTGTCACTTTCAAGTAGTTTCCAATCTTTGAAGTATATATCATTACTAGATGGTTCTACAGTAGTTGCAGATGTAGTAGTAGTAGTTGTTGTTGTTGTTGTTGTGGTAGTGGTTGTAGTAGTAACAGTGGTATCTGTTGGAGTCGTAGTAGTAGTAGTACTAGAAGTATCTTTGCTTACATAGTCATTAGATGTTATTTTTTCATCTACAGTACCTGCAAATAGTTGTATCCAGTAGTAAGTTCCGTTGTAGTAAGTAATTCCTATGCCAACGTGAGTGAAATCCTTTTCCAACATATTTTCGTTATGTCCTTGCGATTGTTTCCAACCTTCCATAGTGGCTTCAGGAGTGCTTCTACCCATAGATGCGTTTTCTCCATAAGTATAACAGTATACATCATAATCATGGAATATTGTAAAGCACACGCTATTATCTGGACGCATATGACTTAATCCAGTTTCTTCTTGTTCTTTTGCTCTCTGTTGAGCCATTTCCATCATAAGTGGACTGGATTTAACAGGTTCTAAGCCGTTAGCAGTTCTATATTCATTTAAAAGGTTCAACATTTGATTAGTTAAATCTTCATACTGTTGTTTATCTATACCGTTTATGGTTTCTGCGTTCGCTTGAATGATATTATTATAGTCGATATTGCTTATAGTAGGTACTATCATTGAAAATATGAGTATCCCTGCAACTAATTTTTTTATATTCATAATAAAAACCTCCATGTATTGTAGATACTTACATTATATCACTATCAACAGATACTTTCAACTATGAAATTATGACATATATTATTCAAAAAAAAGAAATCTATATTTATTATAGATTTCTTTTTATATTTTAAAGTAGAGAGGGCAATCTACTTTAATAATAGCTATATATATACTTTCAAAATATTCTACATATAAAATTATATTTCTCTTTTAAATAAAATAGTATTTCACTAATCCCCAAGCCCTCTATTAATAACGTTCATATATATAACCGTTTAGATACTAAAAATGTTACACTAAAAAATTAAGTTCTACGTTTTGAATAAATCAAAGTTGATAGTTCAACTCTAATTTGTGATATCTCACAAAAAATAAAAACCTCCTATATTACGGAGGTTCTTACTTTATTGAGAGAGATTTAAAAAAGGAATTTTCAAATTTTAGAAATTTAGAAAGAGATTTTTTCTTTCTATATATAAAACTGTTCAAAACCCTAAAATGTTACATTAATTTTTAAAAAATATTCAAGTTCTACATATATTACAAATTTCACGGAATTTAACTTCTTTAATTTGTGCATATTAATCAAGGGTATCTGTTAGAGGTACTGTAACAAAAACCTTTGGAACAAAAGTAACACTACTTTTTCGATAGTTTACTAATTCATATTTACTATTAAAATCTTCATATGTACTGATATACTGTTGCATGGTTAACTTAGATTTTCTATCATTCATAGCATAGCTACATGAATTTAAGATATTTGTAGGTACACTTGCCTTAGATTCCTTATCAATTCTAAATACGACTTCAAAAGGTGCTGTGTTCTCATTAGAATATTCTGATGGAGTATCAAGAATATCATCAAAATACATATTGTTGTAATCTGGTATGAGAGATGGGTCATTACCTTCCATGTATTTATTTAACATGGAAGTATTTATTATAACCCATTCTTCCATATCCAAAGAGTATAATTCTTTAAAAGTACAGTTTTTGTATCCTTTGAAAGCAATGTACTTTTGATATAGTAATGTACAGTTAAGTTCAGTTTTCATTCTGTATTCTGCCTCTTGATATGTAGCAAGAGCCTCATAACTTGTATAATAGATATTACCTTCGGTATCTACTAGTTGAGTTATATCGGATATATTATCCATATCATTAAGAAGTTTTTGTTCATAAGTAGATGTTAAATCGTCATCGTAAAGGGTTTCCCAAGTTATTCCATAGTCTAACCAATCCACGCCGTATTGGTCATATTCTTCAGCTGGACTTATATAGTTATCTTCTATATCAATTGCATCAGAAGTAGTGGCGACGCTGTCCTCATAATCTACATTACTTCGAGAACTCATTCCTAATGGAATTATTATACTAGCCACTAATATAGTTCCTACTACTATTTGACCTATCTTAGAAAAGTTTATTTTTTTACGCTTTTTTCCAAAAGTGTGATTTTTAATAGGTCTAACTTGTGTATTGGTAGATATACTAACTCTTTCTATTGGATAATTTTCTTTTTTTTTGTTAGGTATAGGTTCGCTTATATAGGTAGTTTGATTGTTAAAATTATCAATATCTTCTGGTTTAGTAAGTTTTATGGTCTTTCTAGGAGTGCTATTGGAACTCTTTACAGATTGACTATCTTTTAATATTGAACTACTATCTTCACAATTAGAAGTATCTTTAAGTAGTAAATCTAGTGATGTATTAAAGTAATTACTTATAAATATTAACTTATCTATTTCAGGATATCCTTTGCCACTTTCCCACTTAGATACAGATTGCCTAGATACTCCTAAAAGTTCAGCAAATTCTTCTTGTGACATTCCGCTACCTTTTCTTAATTCTTGTAATTTGTATGCAAATTTCATAAAAACCAATCATCTCCAAACGTTAATAATTTAGTTATAAATCTTGAAGTTTCTGTATTTATTATATATCAATAAGTAGAATATTTCAACCAACTTTAAGTAGCAGTAAAAATATGGTAATTAAAAAAGCACAAAAAAATATGCAACTTTAAGTTGCACTAAAAAAGTTTGAAAGGCGTTTAATTTATTTTTTCTAATCTTTCAAATAGATTATATCACATTTTAGAATAAAAATCAACGTAGTTTCGTAACTTTTTATTTAAGACTAAGTAAAATTTTAGAGTATTATCTGTTCATCATACGGGTGGACATTCCACTATTAGCCGAACCAGGTTGACCAAATAGCAATAACAGTATATGAAGTCTAATCTCATCACGATATTGAGGCTTTACCATATAATACATATAACTTTCTAATACAGCTACATCGGAAAGTTGTCTGCCCTCAATTTTGAAGTTTACAAAACCCATAGGAGCGTACTTATTATAGATATCTTCTGGTGTAACGTGTATGGATAACTTTGTAGTTTCATAAAATTCCAAAGCCATTTGTGGACATGAAAAATCTTGGAAGTTAGTTATAGGCTTATTCGGAGTGTATTTAAAATGTTTAGCAAGGTCTATCTGTTGTTTAGCGATGGTGTAATAGTGTTCTTTTCGACGCTTACAATGTGGTGTGCAACACGCATTTATGAGTATCTCACACTTTTCCTTATGTGGAAGTTTTTCCAATACATCAAATTGATTGTTCCAATTATAGTCTAGTACTACAAACTTGTAGTCTTTGTTTAGTTCGGATATTACATCGTCAATATCTTCTATCTGCTTACAAGTAGAGGATATCAATGGATATTTAGGATAGTTTTTTCTAATGTACTGTTCTAGTTGTGGCGATAACACTATAACTTCATTTAGACCATTTTCAGCAATCTTTAAACAGTGATTACAAAATTCATCTTTAAGTTGAACTTCCTCAGTGATTAACGGATTACTAAAAGTGTATCTACAAGGAATACCTCTAGCGTTGAACTGCCTTAGAATGTAGTCTATCATACGAGGGTCTATAGTGCCACAGAACAATCTGCCACCGTTCCACATAGATGTTGGAAAAGTTCCATATACCGAACCTATATTAACGCCATCGTAGAAACATTCGGGGCGTTGTCTAAGAGTATCGGCTAATATTAGATTTAGTTTCATATGGCGAACGAAGTCTGGAATATGAAAGTTTATCTTCATAAGAGTAAAAATCCTTTCTATTTATGGTAAAAACCACTCTAACGTTAGTTAGAGTGGTAAAAAGTAAGAGAAATTTAATAGACAATTAGTTCATAATAGTCTTTTCGTTTTCCTTATCGAAAATGTGAATCTTGTTAGGGTTAAGAACTACTTGAATAGTATCTTGTGGCTTAGCTGTAGATGTTGGAGCAACTCTAGCAGTTAAAGAGTTACCTTCACAGTTTAAGTATAGATATGTTTCAGCACCCATCATTTCAGTGATTTCAACATCGCAGTTGATAACGCCAGTAGTAGCATACATGATATCGTTAGGGTCATCGGAGATGTTTTCTGGTCTAATACCCATAGTGATTTCTTTGTTTACATAAGCTGGTAACTTATCATTTACCTTTTCAGCTGGAATAGCTACTTGATACTTAATGCCCTTTGAAGACTTAGTATCTTCAGAACCAAATTCAACGTAGTAAGTTCCGTTTACATCTTGTTTTAATTCACCATCGATAAAGTTCATTTGTGGAGAACCTAAGAATCCAGCAACGAACTTGTTACAAGGTCTTTCATATAAAGCTTGTGGTACGTCGATTTGTTGAACGTAACCGTCCTTCATAACTACTATTCTATCACCTAGAGTCATAGCTTCTGTTTGGTCGTGAGTAACGTAGATGAAAGTAGTACCTAGTCTTTTGTGTATCTTAGAAATTTCAGTTCTCATTTGAGCACGAAGTTTAGCATCAAGGTTAGATAGAGGTTCGTCTAGTAAGAATACTTGTGGTTGACGAACTATTGCACGTCCCATAGCAACTCTCTGACGTTGACCACCAGACATAGCCTTAGGTTTTCTATCTAGTAAGTGAGTTAAATCTAAGATTTTAGCAGCTTCTTCAACCTTCTTTTGAATTTCGTCCTTAGGAACTTTTCTTAACTTTAGACCGAAAGCCATGTTTTCAAAAACTGTCATATGAGGATATAGTGCGTAGTTTTGGAAAACCATTGCGATATCTCTGTCCTTAGGGGCAATATCGTTTACTAATCTATCGCCGATATATAGTTCGCCCTCAGAAATTTCTTCTAGACCTGCAATCATTCTTAAAGTAGTTGACTTACCACAACCAGATGGTCCTACAAGGATTATAAATTCCTTATCTCTAATTTCTATGTTTACGTCTGAAACGGCTACAACACCGCCTGGATATTTTTTGTAAATTCCACGTAATGATAAACTTGCCATAATAAAAAAGGCCTCCCACACATAATAATTTTTTGCCAATCATAAATCCCAATTGACTACAATAATATAATACCAAATTTACAGTATAAATTTCAAGTATATAATTATACAAATTTATAATTCAATGTTTGTTATAAATGATGAAATTTTGGATTGAAAATCTTTTTCAAAAAATTTTGTATCAGTATTTTTCAAGATTTCAGTTAATTCTTTGTGCAAAACTTCCAAAACGCTTCCTTTTGGCAAATTTTCACTTAAAGCAAGGTTTCCTATTTGAAATCTAAATAAATATTCCACATGATTTCCCACACTAGCAAACATTCTTTTAACTTGATGATACTTTCCCTCATATAGTTCTACTACTGCATAGTATGGAGATTTTTCCCATGGAATAACTCTGCTAGGCAAACATACTTCTCCATTAGACAACTCTATTCCCTTGGAAAATTTTTCAATATATTCAGTTTCAAAAGGTCGGGATAGTCTTACAATATAGTACTTAGCAACATGGTTCTTACTGGATAGTATCTTATGTGAAAACTCTCCATCATTGGTAAGTAGAACGAATCCTTCACTGTCCTTATCCAGTCTACCAGCAGGAAATAGATTTTTATCTTTAAGTTCATCTGGAAGTAGGTCTATGACGGTCTTGCTTATGCCATCTTCAGTGGAACAGACTACTCCAGAGGGTTTGTTCATCATGAAGTATCGCAAACCAAATTCCGATACTTTTTTACCATCTACTAATACTACAGACTTATTGGTATCTATTTTTATATCCGATTTTTTAACCGATATGTTATCTACTAATATCTTATTATGTTTAATTAAGTCTTTAATCTGCGAACGGGAATATTCTGTATTGTTAGATATAAACTTATCTAACCTTAATATAGGCATCGTTAGAACCTCCTTTAGCTATCGTACTTTCTAACACGCAAAGGTATATTAAGACTATCTGCAACACTTTGCGATAGTGCTATCTCCTCTTTAGATATTACATCTACAACGCTAAATATAACGTTTGGAGCAACTTTCTTACATTCATTAGCGAACTCTAACATTGCATGATAAGAACCCTCTTTAAATTTAGGTCTTGTTACTTTTAGATAGCTTTCCTCACAACCTGCATTTAAACTAACTGATATAGTATCAAAACAACCTTTAAGTTCAGGAACTACATCTCTTTTGTGTATAAGATTTGCTAAACCATTAGTATTAATTCTAATTTTGCAGTTAGAAACCTCTCTTAGATACTTACATACTTTAACGACTATATCTACACGTTCAAGAGGTTCACCATATCCACAAAATACAATCTCATTGTACTTGGATAGGTCGTGTTGTTCAAATGCAGATATAATCTCCTCATAAGATGGCTCTCTGTCTAACCAAAGACTATCCGAACCATAAGCACCATCGCCATTGTTACGAATACAGAACGTACACGCACATGGACATTTATTAGTAACGTTGACATATAAATTTTGTCCTACTTCATATAGAATGGTCATCATAAAACATAACACCCTTTCATAATATAAACGGATTACTTAAGTAATCCGTTTTGATTATATTAATTCTTTTTTACTCTATTAAGTAACTTAGATGGCTTTTTGCTTTCCTTTAAAATAAAGAATATCAATATTAATAGAGCCACTATAAACAATACAATACCTAAGCCTAAGCCTTGTGGGAAGAAACTTAATTTTACTGTATGAGTACCTTCATCTACAGGAATACCCATCAAGCAACCGTATAGTTCAACAGGTTCGACCTTTTTGCCGTCTACTTTGACAGTCCAGCCACCCTCTAGTGGTATAGATGTAAATAACATCTGTCCAGATTTTGCGTTTACTTGAGCAGTAATATTAGTAAATCCTTTATTACTAGATGTTATTTCCCAACCACCAGTAGCAAGTTGAGCAACTGCGTCCTTTTCGGCTTGAGTATCTAGTTGATAGAACCATTGGTCTAACATATAACAGTACTCATTGGCGATAGTTAATCTAACAGAAATATATTGGTCTTTCTTGAAGTATCCTAGACGCTTAACGTTGTAGTATTGAGTTTCATAGAAGTAATCAACAAATTGATAGTCTTCCCATTCTTGAGTTTCTTCATTGTAATCAGTACTATACCAAACGTTTATTTTCTTTTCGTTTATTGCTGGTAAGTATAGGTATATAGGATTGTCACTTTCCGATTGTATTACATAATCTACAGTGTGGTCGCCAGTACCAGTAGCAGTATACTTATTTTGAACACCTGCACTTTGAACATCTACGTTACTGTAAGTAGGTTCATCTAGTGGATACAAACGTGTGAAAAATTGTTGGTTTGTACCTAACATCGATGCTAACATATTGTTTTGGTTCTCAAATGGATTTGCTATATAGTTGTTAGTATAATCGGTGTGTTGTAATTCGGTATACATTGCATTGTTAGATACCATGTATCCTATAGGTAGAGCGTCATCGTTTAGATATGTCTTAACACTAGAGGCCGTATCGCTATAGTATAGTTCGTAGTTAGGGTCTTGTTGACCGTTCTCATCATAGATATACTTAATACCTAATAAGTCATCGGCAATTAGAGTGTTCAAGCCGTTGTAACGTGTGTAGTGACCTCTTTCAGTAAATCCTAAACATGATATAAAGTCTATAGCCTTAGCGTTCATGGTAGAACTTGAATGAGTAATACCTTTGATATTTAATAGTAAATCATCGTTTACGGTTCTGAAGTTAGTCTTTTCAGAACGATATAGTCCAGAATCTTTACTATTTACTTCGTTAGTAATGTTAGTCCATTGTTCTTTAAACTCATCGTATTGTATAGCCGAACTATATGTTACGTCTGCATCGATATCTTTAAAGGTTTCAAGAGAGTTCATAGTTAGTTCGCATGATACTATTAGTGCCATAACTAAAGGTATTGTCTTTCCTCTAGGATTTGACTTAAATCCATAGAACAACAATGCAAAACAGAATGTCAATGCTACAGTAAACCATAATGAACCTAAAGTATCTAAGTTTTCATACTCTCTAGTTTCAGCCCATAGAATATATATAACTATTCCAGCAAATACACCTGCGATATCTCTGCCAGATATTCCATCATAATTTTTAAATACTTCAGCACTCATACTTATTAGCAAGAATGATACTATAAAGGAATATCTATAAGGTAGCCAGTTAGGAACTTGTCCACCATGCCATAACATATCTATAGGTTTAATGTACATGGAAAAGAACATTATAGCTAATAGTATAGTATAGCCAATCTTTTTATTAGGCTTAATTTTTTTATTCAAGATGTATAAAGGTGTCATTAATACGCATATTACACCACAATATATATCAGCTAGACCTTCATTTCTTACGGTATCGTAGCAAGATGGAAGTAGTCTAGTAAGCATATCTATAGCAGTGAACTGTATCTTTAGTGAGAAGTCTGGTTCAGTAAAGTCGAACTTACCTAGTTTTAGTGAATAGTATATTGGAAGTATCATAATAGCAGATAGCATAGCTCCAACTATAGCACCAACTCCGAAGTCCACGAATGACATAAACTTATCTTTAGCACCCTTGTACTGTCTTTCTGTAACAAAACATAGATAGAATAAAAAGTATAGTACAGAAAAGATTGCTAACATAAATCCAATATAGAAGTTTGCTATAAATAGTAACGCTAATGGGATTATAAAGTTTACTTTCTTTCTTTCATCGATAAGTTTTTCAATACCTATCATAATTAGAGGCATATATATTAGACCATCTAACCACATAGGGTCCATTAATTGAACTATAGCATAGCCACATACTCCCCACAATGTTGAGAATATTACAGAGTGTAATGGCTGTACCTTCTTAGAATGTTGTAGATAGTAACTCATAGTAACACCTTGAGTTCCTAACTTGCATAGTTGCATTACAAATAGACTTGTGGTCATGTACTTTTGTGGAAATAGTACAGTTATCAAAGTGAACGGACTGGCTAGATAATAACCTATTATACCCATAAATTCACCTGAAAGGTTTCTTGACCAACTATAGAATATACTATTATCGCCTAATAGTGCTTGTCTAAAGTATTCAAAGTAGTATACATATTGACCGTTTAAGTCTAATACTAATACTGAGTTGTCACCATCACGTTTAGCTGGAAAAGCGTCAAATAAGGCATATGCTATATAACCAATAACGAAAGGTAGTATAAATGCTAAGATATAATATCTTTTATCTATAGCCCATGTTTTTAAACGTGATAAAATACTCTTATCATTATTTGTTTTAGTTTTGGTGGAAGTAGATTTAACTACTTTTTTATCAGTTTGGGTCGTAGCAGATGCGGACGGTTGTTCGGAAACGTTTAAGCCGTCAGCATCTTCTAAGTGTTCAAAGCTGTCATTAATTGGATTGTTATCCATACTTTAAAAATCCTCCTTTTGTAGTTTTATATAAGATAATACGAACCTATACATAAAGTATGTGTCGGTTCGTATTAGATAGCCTTAAATAGTATATAGTTAGATTATACTATTTTCAAGCCATAAAAATTCCATACTTTAAACTTATTGATATTTGCATATGCACATACTATGTATTATACAATATCTTCTTTATTTTTACAAGTGATTTTTATAATTTTTTTCTACAAATAATTATATAACCTTTAGAACTCCTAAAACTATTAAAAGTATTCCACCTATAAAAGATATATCTGGAATATTCGAAAACTTTCTACCTATTATAGAACCTATCCAAACTGATATACTTTGAACTATCAATACACTGACAGATACTTCTACTAAATTTAAACTACTTCCACTAGCAATTCCACCCGTAATGGAATCTAAAGACATCAAAAATGATACCAATACTGCCTCTTTAACTGATATCTCCTTAGAGTTGTCGCAATCGGCACAACTACCACACACAAATACATCTAGTACAGACTTATTTTCAACATCATTTTGTAGAACCTCTTTAGTAGATGCTCTATAGTTTTTGTGTTTTTGCATCAACCATTTTATTATGTTCATTCCACCCATGGCACATAGAACTCCACAACATACACTAGAACACATTCTGTTAGGAACGAAATTACATATAGTTTCAGAACAGTATATCGATATGGCTACCATTAACGCTCCGACCACGCCAACACATATTGATGACTTTATTGGAATTTTTATGCAATCAGCACCGCAAGATATTGCTACCATAAAAGTATCTATGGAAACTGCTAATACAAAGATACATTCATTAATCATATGTTTATTATCACCACTTAAAAGTTATCACAAAAATTTCACTTGATAATTATTACCTTTTGTGATATTATAGTATAGTAATATTCTACATTAAAAAGTAAGATTATTACTTACATACTATGAAAATCTATAAAGATTGGTGAATTTTATATGAGTAATAAAGAAAAAATTTTAAATATCCTTTTGGATAATAAGGGTGATTATGTATCAGGGGAGGATATCGCTAATAGTTTGCAGATATCTAGGAATGCTGTTTGGAAGTCTATAAGTAAGTTAAAAGAAGAAGGCATATCTATACTATCTTCAAAGAAGTTAGGCTATATGTTGCCTTCCGATTTGGATATCCTTTCTAAAGAAGAAATATCTAATGCTTTAATCGATGAGTTGAAAGGTACAGAGATACATCTGTTAAATACCGTGGATTCTACTAACGATTACGCTAAAATGTTGGCTAAACAAGATGCTCCAGAGTATACGTTGGTAGTCGCAGATACTCAAACACATGGCAAGGGCAGAATGGGTAGAGTCTTTAGTTCTCCATCTGGGACAGGTATCTATATGAGCTTTATACTTAGACCTAAAACTAGTTTGGAAACTGCTCAACTTATAACTTCATGTGTTGCGGTAGCCATATCAAAGGCTATAGATACTCTTTGTAACTGCTCTAGTAAGATAAAATGGGTTAATGATATATTCTTGAATGATAAAAAAATTAGTGGTACTCTTACTGAGGGTGCTATAAACTTTGAAAATGGTTCTTTTGAGTATGCTATAGTTGGTATAGGTATAAACGTTCGTTCTGTTAAGAATATCTTTGATGGCGAACTTTCTAGCATAGCTACGTCCATTGAGGACGAAACTGGTTTAAAGATATCTCGTAGCCGACTTATTGCCGAAGTCTTTAATAATGTATATTTGCAATTGCAATCCATTGATGAGAAATCTTTTATAAAAGAGTATAAAAAGCGTTCTTTAATAGTCGGTAAAGATGTAATAGTATCGGAAAATGGTCAAGAAGTCTTTGCTAAGGCTATTGGAATAGACAAAACTGCTGGTTTGATAGTTCAATTTGAAGATGGCTCAACTAAAGTTTTGAACTCTGGTGAGGCTAGAATTAGAAAATATTAATTTTTTAGTTCACAATGTCACATAAGTATGATATAATATCCTTTTGGGAGGTTTATTATGAATACTTTGAAAACTTTTTTTAAAAATGAAACTGTATTTGTAATATCGTTTATATGTGCAGTTGTATCTATGATTATAGTGCCACCTAATAGTAACTATCTTGGATATGTTAACATATCAGTATTGATAATGCTCTTTTGCTTAATGTTAGTTGTCGCTGGATTTAATTCAATTGGAATGTTTAACTTAATATCTAAAAAGTTGTTGAGTAAAACATCGGATACTAAAGTCATATCTTTGATATTGGTTAATATGTGTTATGTGCTATCTATGTTCATAACTAACGATGTGGCTTTGATTACTTTAGTCCCTTTAACTTTGAATATTTTAAAATCTTGTGATATTAAAACTAACATAAAAGTAGTCACTATGGAAACCGTATCGGCAAACTTAGGAAGTATGGTTACTCCTATAGGAAATCCACAAAATATATTTATTTACGAACACTATGGACTATCTATACAGGATTTTTTTAAAATAATGCTACCTCTAGGATTGCTCAGTTTAATAGTTATCAATTTGATATTAATAGTATCTAAGTCAGAAAAGATATCCTTTAGTAGTAACACTAGTAGTATAAAGTTAGATACTAAACCTTTGATATTCTACAGTATTATGTTCTTGATATGTATATTAACAGTATTAAAGATTATATCTCATGTTATATGTTTGATATCGATATTAGTTCTAGCTTTGATAGTAAATCCTAAGATAGTATCTAAAGTGGATTATATTCTACTGTTGACGTTTGTATCATTTTTTATATTTGTGGGCAATATCGGAAGTATTGAGTTAGTACATACGTTTATATCTAAAGTATTGCAAGGCAGAGAAGTTATAATCTCAGTAATACTATCCCAGATTATAAGTAACGTTCCTGCTACTTTGATGTTATCATCATTTACCAATAACTTCAAACTACTATTAGTTGGCGTAAATTTAGGTGGTCTAGGAACTTTAATAGGTTCGTTAGCTAGTTTGATATCTTTTAAGTTTTTTTCAAAAGAGTATCCTAAGTATATCAGTAGATATATACGCTCGTTTAGTGTGTATAACTTCTTAATATTGGCTCTACTATTGATGGTATTCTATGCTACCAATATATATTGGTTAAAATAAAATATCTAATATGGATATTTATTAAAATTTTTGTTGCAAAATAAATACATATGTGTTAAAATAAAAACATATGTAAAATTTTTAAGATGATAAGGAGTATTTTTATTATGAGTAGTTATAATAGCTATGAAAGTCCATTCTGTACTAGGTACGCAAGTAAGGAAATGCAGTATATATTCTCTGCAGATAAAAAGTTCACTACTTGGCGTAGACTTTGGGTCGCTCTTGCTAGAGCAGAAATGAAGTTGGGCTTGAATGTAACTCAAGAACAAGTCGACGAATTAGAGGCTAATGTCGAAAATATAAACTATGAAGTAGCTAAAGAACGTGAAAAGGCTTGTCGTCATGATGTTATGTCCCATGTATATGCCTATGGTAAGGCTTGTCCTAAAGCAGAAGCTATAATTCATTTAGGAGCAACATCTTGTTACGTTGGCGATAATACTGACGTTATAGTAATGCGTGATGCTTTAAATCTAGTTAAAAAGAAATTGGTTAGTGTTATAGCACAACTATCCGACTTTGCTATGAAATATAAGGATATGCCTTGTTTAGCATATACACATCTACAACCTGCACAACTAACTACTGTAGGTAAAAGAGCTACTCTTTGGACTAACGAACTTCTTATGGATTTACAAGACCTAGATTTTAGACTTGAAAATCTATGTTTATTAGGTTCTAAGGGTACTACTGGAACACAAGCATCTTTTAAGGAACTTTTTAACGGCGATACTACTAAGGTTAAAGAGTTGGAAAAAATGATTGCTGAAGAGATGGGCTTTAATCCTAAGAATGTAGTTCCAGTATCTGGACAAACTTATTCAAGAAAGGTAGACTATCAAGTAGTAAGTACTCTATGTGGAATAGCACAATCTTGTAGTAAGTTCTCTAACGATATGAGAATATTGCAAAGTTTTAAGGAAATGGAAGAACCTTTTGAAAAAGAACAGATTGGCTCATCTGCAATGGCTTATAAAAGAAATCCTATGCGTTGCGAAAGAATTACATCTTTGGCACGTTATGTAATGGTGGATAGTCTTAACCCTGCTTTTACTAGTGGTACTCAATGGTTTGAAAGAACTCTTGATGACTCTGCTAACAAGAGAATTTCCGTTGCTGAGGCTTTCCTTGGTGTAGATGCTATTCTAAACATAATGCTAAACGTTACAGATGGTCTTGTTGTATATGATAAGGTTATCCGTCAAAGAGTTATGAACGAACTTCCATTTATGGCAACTGAAAATATCATGATGGACGCCGTTAAAAAGGGTGGTAACAGACAACAACTCCATGAACAGATTAGAAAGTATTCTATGATGGCTGGTGAACAAGTTAAGGTTTATGGTAACAAAAATAATCTATGCGATTTAATAGTTGCTGACCCTATGTTCATGATTTCTCAAGAGGAAATCGATAATATTTTAGTTCCTGAAAACTTTACTGGTTTAGCTCCTCAACAAGTAGTTGAGTTCGTTCAAGAACACGTTAAACCTATATTAGATGCTAACAAGGATTTATTGGGTCAAAAGGCTGAAATTAATGTATAATATTTAATATAATATATATTTTATAACTATACTACGTTTTTAGGAGGTTTTCTGTTTGAATAAAAAGATTAAAAAGCCAGTCTTTTTTATCGTGTTTATATTGATAGCAGTCTTTAGTGCGTCGGTATACTTTGGATTTCAAACTTGGTTCGGTGACATACCAACTACATATATTAAATCCATAAACGATATTAGACTAGGTATTGATATTCAAGGTGGTGTTGATGTAGCGTTTACTCCTGCTGATGATGTCGATGCTACTGACGAACAGCTTGACGCAGTTATGGAAACCATGAAAGTACGTCTTGCATCTTTGGGTATCAACGATAGTGAAACTTATGTCGATTATAACAACGACAGAGTTATTGTGCGTTTTCCATGGCAATCGGGAGAAACAGATTTCGACCCAGAAAGTGCCGTTAAAGAACTCGGTGAAACTGCCATGTTACGCTTTATGTCGGGTACTGAGTATAATTTGGATAACGTTATACTAGAGGGTACAGACGTTACTAATGCTTATGCTGCTACTATTCCAAATGAGTCTACTGGTGGCAGAGATTATGTCGTATCTTTAGAGTTCTCCGATGAGGGTGCTACTAAGTTCGCTGATGCTACTGGAGAACTATATTCTCAAAAAGGTTATATATCTATTTGGATGGACGATACTTGCGTAAGTTCTGCAACGGTATCGGCACATATTACCGATGGTAAGGCTATCATTCAAGGTAACTTTGACTACGACCAAGCTAAAAGTTTAGCCGATAAGATAAATAGTGGTGCTCTACCTTTTAATTTGGAAACTGCTAGTTTTAAGACAATCTCACCTACACTAGGTACTGGTGCTTTAAATGCTATGATTTTAAGCTGTGCTATAGCCTTTGTAGTAATAGCTATCTATATGATAGTTCTATACAGACTTCCTGGTTTTGTGGCTGATATTGCTCTAATTGGACAACTTGCTGGTACACTTGCAGTAGTATCAGGATATTTTAGCTTTATGCCAAGTAATACTTTGACTATTCCAGGTATAGCAGGTATTATACTATCTGTTGGTATGGGCGTAGATGCTAACATAATAACTTGCGAACGTATAAAAGAAGAATTGGCTAGAGGAAAATCTTTAGATACTGCTCTTAAAAATGGTTACGCTAGAGCCTTCTCAGCAGTATTAGATGGTAACTTAACTCAAATTATAATATCTATAATACTAATGGGTGCGTTTGGTGTTCCAGATACCTTCTTTGCTAAGATGCTCAACTTTGTATTCTTTGCATTTGGAACTACTACCGATAGTACTATCTATTCATTTGGTTTAACTCTATTAACTGGTGTTATCTTAAACTTATTTATGGGTGTTCTATGTACTCGTTTAATGATAGTTTCTCTATCCAAGTTTAACTGCTTTAAGAATAAGTCTTTATATACTGAAAAGTTCAAAGAACCTAAAAAGAGGGATTTCTTAGGTAAGAAGAAAGTTTTCATAACAATATCATGTGTATTAATGATACTATCTGTAGCAGTAGCACCATTCTTTGCAAAGGTTGCTATAGAGTTTAAAGGTGGTACAATGCTATCATACGCTTACACTGGCGAATTAAATGCTGATGATGTTAAATCTAAAGTTGAAGAAGTTGCTGGTTCTAGTGTAAATGTTCAAACAGGTGAACTCTTTGGAGATGACCAAAATAGAAATAGTATTACTATATCGTTTGTATCCAATGAGGGTTTAACTTCAGATAAGCAATCAGAAATTACTAACATTGTACAAGAAGTTTTCCCAGATAATAATATAGAAATCTTAGACTCTAATGATGTTAGTCCAGCATCTGGTAAGTCGTTCATGTTAAAGTGTGTAGTAGCTGTAGTATTTGCATCTTTAATGTTGATACTCTACATTGCCCTAAGATTTAAAAAGATTGGTGGTCTATCGGCTGGTGTTTGTGCCATAGTTAAACTATTACACGATATTATTATCACTTTTGGAGCGTTCGTTCTATTAGGATATGAAGTAAATGCTAACTTTATGGCAGTAATATTGACTATTTTAGGTTATTCTATAAACGATACTATTGTAATCTATGATAGAATTAGAGAAAACAGAACTCTAATGCCTAAGGATTCTTTAGATGATATAGTAAACATTAGTATTAGTCAAACTTTAAAGCGTTCATTAAGAACATCTATTACTACAATATTTACAATGTTGACAGTTTCTGTAGTATGTGGTGTTAGTGGAATTACATCTATACTAAGTTTTTCCATTCCATTGGCGATTGGTTTAACAGTAGGTACTTACTCCTCATTGTTCTTTAACACTCCAATTTGGACTTCTTGGAATGATAAAAAATCTAAAAATGTAAATGCTAATTAAGTCTAACCTTAATGAAAAACACCTTGATTTCAAGGTGTTTTTTTGTTATAATTATTATATGATGTATATAGAGGTGATTTTTATATGAAAGCAGGAGTATCTTCTGCGTGTTTGTATCCACAAATATTAGAGGATTCTGTTGAAGATTTGGCTAAATGTGGAGTTAAAAATATAGAAATATTTGTAAATTCTGATTGTGAATTGGAAGAAACTTATCTAATAGAGTTGAAATCCATTATGGATTACTATGGCACAAAGTGTGTATCTTTACACCCTTATACTTGTCCTATTGAACCTATGATGTTCTTTACTAACTATGAACGCCGTGTAACAGATGCTTTAAAGTATTATTCTAAGTATTTTAAGGCTATGAATATATTCGGTGCTAATATATTAGTGTTCCATGGTAATAAGGCAGTCGTTCCAGTGGAAGAAAATCTTTATTTTGATAGATTTTTTAAGTTAGCTGAATTAGGTAAAAAGTTCGGGGTTGTAGTTGCTCAAGAGAACGTTGCTAGATGTCAATGCAATAATATTCCTTTTATGGTCAATATGGTTAGACAGTTAGGAGATACTGCTAAGTTCGTAATAGATTTAAAACAGGCTATTAGAAGTAATTTGAATATTTTTGATATCATTGATGCCATAGGCTACAATATAGCACATATTCACATAAGCGACCACACATCTACACAAGATTGTCTTCCTTTGGGTATGGGCGTATTAGATATCAATCTACTATTGAATAGGTTGAAAGAAAAATCCTTTGATGGCTCTATAATGCTTGAACTATATAGAAATAACTTCGATACTGTTGAACAGTTAAAAGATAACTATTCTTATCTTTGTAGTTTAATAGATAACTCTTTTTAGGAGGTTCTTTTTATGAAATGTATATTTTGTGGTTTCGATGATTTAACCGTTGTGGACTCTAGACATATTGATGATAAACGCATTAAACGTCGTAGAGAATGTTCTAACTGTCACAAACGCTTTACTACCTATGAATATGTTGACAGACCTACGCTAATGGTTAAAAAGAAAGATGGTAACTTTGAACCGTTCGATAGAAATAAACTATCTAGAGGAATTTTTTCTGCTATTAAAAAGCGTCCAATAAGCACATCTAAGGTGGACGAAATTATAGAGTTTGTAGAAAATTCTTGTGAAAATGATATGCGTACTCAAATATCATCAATTGAAATCGGTGATATGGTTATGCAGAAACTTAAAGATATAGACCAAGTCGCTTATGTTAGATTTGCCTCTGTATACAAGGCTTTTAATGATGTGGACGGCTTTATAGATATTATATCTACACTTTCTGACAAAGATTAAAATTTCATTAGAATAGTTTACAGTTTGAATAATTTTTGAAATATATCTTGACTTTTTTACATAACTATGTTATTATACACTTAGTAAGTAAAACATAATCTCGATTATTTTAGAAAAGAGGTATTTTATTATGAATGATTTAAACGGAATTTTTAATACTCCTGACCATACAGATGAATTTGACTATAATGAGGTGCAAAATACTAATGTGGTTATAACTGCATTGACATATGTTCTATTTTTTATACCATACATATTTGCACCAAACTCAGCATATGCTAAGTTTCATGCGAACCAATCGTTAATATATCTAATATGTGGAATTGTACTAAGTGTAGTAAGTTCAATTCTATGTGCCGTAACTGGAGGTATTCCTCTTTTAGGCAAGTTGGTTGGATTTATAATTCCTACAATAGTTTGGATTGTAAACGTTGGTCTATTTATAATAGGTATAGTTCATGCTTTTAACAAACAAGCAAAAGAATTACCTATAATCGGTGGTTTTACCATTCTAAAGTAGCTTTTACGGAATTCACTTTTTATTATTCATGAATTCCTTATTTCCTTGAAATACTTCCTACATACTTTATGTAGGAAGTTTTTATATTCTAAAATAAAACTTTCTTGAATATATATTCTATATATTAATAATCAAGGAGTGGTTTAAGTGGTTTGTGCTACCGTTAGAATGAAAGATGTTAAACTTTTTGGATTTATTCTTGGTGCTATAATTGTAATGTTGGGTTGTGTGTTTGGTACTTATAAATATCTAACTAAAGATATAGTTAGATTGTCTACATATTCCGATAGGGTTCAGTATTTAGAAACTTTAAGCATCGATACAGATAGTATTGTAGAAACCTCTAAAGATATAACTATACCTTGCGACTTTAATGAAACTTATGAACAGTATTCTAAAGTACAAGTATCTAAAGGTTTTCCAGATTTACATTCTTTTAAGGGCGAAACTGCTATAGTATATAATTACACTCTACAAGATGGCTCTAATGTACAACTATTAGTATGCAACGATATATTAGTAGGTTCTTTTTTTAGCTGATTACTATACTATATTAAAAAAACTATGGACAAATTTTCATAAGTATGATAAAATATCAGTAACTAGATTTTTCAAAGAAAGAGGTCATTTTTGTGAACTATACTAAATTAACTACTATTTGTGGAGTTCCTTGCGTTGAGATATCTGCTGGTGGCTATACTGCATCTGTTGGATATGCAATAGGCTCTAATGTGCTAAGACTTCATAACGATATCGATGGTGTGGAAGTCTTTAGATATAATCCTAATAATACTATGGAAGATATATCAAAATCAGCTGAGGTTTGGGGTTTACCATCACTATACCTACCAAATAGATTTGCCGATGGCGTTCTTAAAACTTCCGATGCTACATATCAACTACCAGTAAATGAGAAAGCTCCATATAATAACCATATACATGGATTTCTACACAAAAGATGTCATTCTGTAGTGGAACATGGTACTGATGGAACTTCTGCATACGTTAAAACATCTTACCTTTATGATGAAAGTGATGAGTTCTTTAAGTATCTACCAATAAAGTTCAAAGCAGAGTATACTTTTAAAGTATCTTCAAATGGCTTAGATTACTCTGTTACTTTTACAAACCTATCCGATAAACAGATGCCTATGTCATTTGCTACACATACTACTATAAACTCTCCATTTGTAGATGGTGCTAAACAAGAAGATATTACTATTAGCGTTCCTGCTGGTGTTAAATGCGAACTAAACGACAGATGTCTACCTACTGAAAAGTTACTTCCTCTATCCGATTGGGATTTGGCTTATAAAAATGGTACTCAATGTCCAGTATTACAAGATATTTCTAATGATATGTATACTGCTGAATTTAATTCCCTTGATGGTGAAAAGTTCTATGGTGTTATCTGTACAGATAAAGCCTCTGGTAAAAGACTATGCTATCAAGTAGATGAAAAGTTTAAGTTCTGGATTGTTTGGAATGACAGAGGATTTAACGGTTACTTCTGCCCTGAACCTATGACTGCTATGATTGATGCTCCTAACCTCTCTTTAGATAAAGATGTTACTGGTTATTGTGAAGTATCACCTAATGAAAGTTATACATTAACTCAAAGATTTTTCGTTAAGTAGTATATATAAACTCATCACCTAGGTGATGAGTTTTTTTTATAGTATTCCAAGTTTATCTTTTTGATTGAGTATCTTTAAGACGCTTTCGTCAATGCGACTTTCCGATATTTCACCATTATCTATTGCACTGAGTATGGCATTAACCGATTGCTCAAGGTTTTCAGGCATTAAAACTATATCAACTCCTGATTGTATCGCCATTACAGATGCCTCTCCACTAGAATAGTTATCAGTTATAGCCTCCATGCTATGAGAGTCTGTTATAACTATTCCATTGAAGTTTAATTCATTTTTTAGCCAACCAGTTACGATATCACTAGATAAGTCACTTGGCAGATTGTTAGATAGTCCATCTATTATTATATGACCTACCATAACAAAATCTACATTTGCATTTATACCCGCTTTTATTGGAATAAAGTCTTGAGTTTCAAACTCTTGTTTGGTTCTGGTTAGAAATACAGAACCCTCATGAGTATCACCACTAGAACTTCCTAGCCCTGGAAAATGCTTTAAAGTAGCAGATACTCCGTTATCTTGTAGACCCTTTACTACGTTTTCCACCATTAGAGCCACTATGTTAGGGTCATCACTGAAACATCTATTTAGTTCGTGTAGTGCATTATTAGATGTACTTAAATCTACATCGGAAACGGGTGCGAAATCCACATTGAACCCATACTTTTTTAACTCTTGTGCTAGGGTAGAACCTATATTATAGGCATCATCTTCGTTAGGATTTTCACCGTAGTACTTCATGGATTTCAATTGAGAAGTATCCAATTTGTTGCCAAGACGTGCAACGTAGCCACCTTCCTCATCTATGCAAGTAAATAACGATATGTCTGAATTCTCTTGAAGGTTAGATATCAATTCAATAGTTTGATTTTCACTATCTATATTATCACTGAATAGTATAACTCCACCTATAGCTTGATTTTTTAAGTTATTTTTTATAGTATCATTTATTTCAAGAACCTGTTCGCCATCGTTAAGAGCCTCTGGAGTTACTACAAACATTTGATATATCTTTTCTCTTAATGACATACTATCAAGAACTTCTTGAGCTTTACTTATAGGTTCTGCTGTAGTAGTATCTTGAGTGCTTACAGAAGTACTTTCTGTTATATAAGTTTCATCTAAAGTTGAAACGGTACTCACTGTAGATGTGCTATCTTGAATGTTATTATTACAAGAAGTTCCTAAAAACATAAAAGATATTATAATTGGAATAGTTTTTTTAAAATTAATCATAAAAAATCTCCTAATAAAATGGCATTATGGATATTTGCAATCCATAACGCCTAATCTTTTGGATTATATTCTTAAAGCACCGACAGTCCAAGTGGTTGGATTGCTTAAATCTTCACCAGTAGGAATTATATATCTAGCCATAAAACCATTTTCTTTTAGTTCTTCAATAAGACTTTCTTTAGTCCAAGTTTTTTGATATAGTACGCAATTTTGCCAATCTTTTTTAGTAGAGTTTTCAAAAATAGTACTTGGGATATCCATAATTAGTATACCAGAATTTTTTAGGTTAGATAGTATCTTTTTATAGATAATCTTTCTAGTAGCGTAATCAAAGTGATGGATATATCTAAAGCAAGTAATAGCATCGAAAGTACCGTCTATATCTTGAGTAACATAGTCTAACTTAGATACGTTTGCATTTTTAACGCTATCACTAATAAGTTGAGTGTTTGTATCTATGGAAGTACATTTGCCATATACTAAACATTCTTGAGTAATTCTACCGTTTCCACAAGATATATCTAAAATGTTTAGATTTTTATTGTTATCAAACCTATCTTCTAGTATTAGGCTGACGTTTTGGAGTTCCATAAAGTCGAAAATTTTTGAAGTGTTAGTATTAAAATCGTGGTTTTCATGATATTTAATAATATCTTCATTACTTAAAACTAAAGATTTATTTTTCTTTTGTAGAGTTTCTTTCCAAGCCTTTAATGTTAGTACATTCTTGATAGTAGACTTTTCTAGGAAAGTTTCAACAAAGTCTACTATTGAGTTTTCATTGTATATTGTGGCACTATGTAGACCTTTTTCAATAAGAATATCATTTGTATCTTTAGAGTTTACTAGATATTTATGTAACTCTAAATCGTTAAAGTAACATAGTTCTTGTAGTAGGTCAGTGTCGATATTTTCAAGAGTATCTTTGGTAGTTATATTTAAAATGCTCTTTAGAGTTAGTAGTTGTGGATTTTCTTTTAATATATCCAAATCGCTAAACACACATACAGATGGCTCTATTACTGATATGTAAGTTCCAGTATTTTTAGATGGTACACATATGAAATCACCATCAAAGATAGGGTGGTCTATATCTTCAATAGATATAAACTTTATATTGTATATACTGGATTTCTTTAATATCTTATATATATCAAAAGCAGGATTTTTAACGCTTGTATCATCTAAAGATTTTATAGCACCCTTACATACTACAGTTATTATATTCTTAGTTCCTTTAAGTGATATGTTATGAAGTTCTGTTCTTAAAGTGTTCTTATAAGATGTACTCCAAGAATTGAAGTCTATATCTTTTAAATCTTTACCCTTGGCAAAAGATAGAGCATCACTTAAAGTTGTAACAGATATTTCTTTTCTACCATCATAATTTACGTTGTTTCTTAAATTAGGATTAATCTTTCTAATGTAGTTATTTATTAGGTTAGTATTATCTAAAGAAGATTTAATACAACTATCTATAACCATTAAATCATTTTTTTGTAGAACGTTAATTCTAGATTTTAAAGCATCGTTTTGTTGTACTACAGATGCTAATTTAGTTTCAAGAGTATTTATCTTGTTACAAAGTTCTTCAAAAGTAGAGTTAGTATCTTCTAAGGCTCTGCAAACGTTACTATTGAACCTATTTTGATTAGTACCAAAATCATTAATTTTATCTACGGTCTTTTTTTTGCCACCAAACAATCCTTTAGATTTGCCGTCATCTTTAGGATAAGCCTTGCTAAGCTCTCTTATTTTTTCTGCATTAGATATAAAATCCTTGTCTTTCAATGGAAAAACCTCCCTTATAGAATTAATTATATATAATAGTGCAATCTTGGTATTAGCTATACCAAGATGTCTAAAAGTTACTGATTATTCACCAAGTTCCTCCGAATTGGTTTTAACTGGGAACAATATAATTTTTAAAGTCATAAAACAGATTTTAATGTCTAATAATAATGAATAGTTTTCAATATACATTAAATCCATTTTAAGTTTATCGTAAGGAGTAGTATCGTACTTACCAGTTACTTGAGCGTATCCTGTTAGACCAGCTTTAACGTTTAATCTGTAGGTGAACTCTGGCATAGTTTTTTCGTACTTTTCAGTCAATTCAGGACGTTCAGGTCTAGGACCAATTATCGACATATCGCCTTTTAAGATGTTCAAAAGTTGTGGAATTTCATCAAGACGATACTTTCTTAATACTGCTCCAACCTTAGTTATACGACTGTCGTTATCTTGAGCCAATTGAGGTCCATTAGCCTCAGCGTTTTCAATCATACTTCTAAACTTGTAGATTTTAAACTCTTTGCCATCTTTGGTTAATCTAACTTGCTTATAGAATACTTTGCCACCATCTTCTAACTTGATGGCTATTGCACAACCTAACATAACTATAGATAATGGTATTAAAGCTATTCCAGATACTAAAATATCTAAACCACGCTTGAAAAAACGTTGTTCAAAAGATAGTCCATTGTTTCTACATAGTACTAGAGGAGTATCAAATAGTGTTACATCGTCAGCCCCTCGGATAATTATATCCGAAATAGATGGCGTTATGTAGGCTCGTTTATGATTTTTAAAACAATACTTTACTAGTTTACTTTTAAGTTCGTTGTCTATATCACAAATGATTAAACTATCATAGTTTTGTATTTCGTATAGTATTTTATCCAAGCCATTAGATACACATATAGCTTTGCAAATCATATACTTATCACTTCTAAGGCTCATTTTTTCTACTAGCGTTTGAGCGTTTTTAGAACCATCATATATCATAATCATTTTTCTAGGCGGATACAGTTTGCGAAATAATGCAGATATTCCAAAAGTCCATGCAAACGCAAATACTAAATCGAATACTGTAAGCATCACCATTGGAGATACTGGCATGAAATCTTTACCTATAAGGCTTATTTGAAAGTATTCCACTACGTTCGCACATATTATAGATATTATTTGCGAATATATTGCATCTTCAGTTTTTAAGTACCATACCTTATAGCTTCCATAGATATTCATAAAAAGCATCATAATTATGGCGTATATACCTATAACTACCCAGTGACCTCTACGATAATAGTCTAATATTTCTATGCCATCTACGGTAATTCCTCTATAGAACACATACCATACATAACCAAATGCTATTACAAATACACTCATTAATATCAAAGACGTAAAAAAAGATAAAATTCTTTTAAATTGTTCTTTATTGTTCATTTACTCAACTCTTTCTTTTGTATTTCCTAACGATATATAACACCATTCCTATATTATAACAGATATGTCATAAAAGTCAATATATCTAAAAAATATTAAGACCTTTTAGCCGAAAATACAACCTTTCAACTTAATAAAATATGTTATATTGACGATTTTATGTATCGTAAAAAGTAGAGTAAATACATAAGTATTAATTATTAACGCCGTCCATAAGAGCGTTTACTAAACTGTTATTGTACCATGTTAGTGATGTTCTATCTAGTAGATTAAAGTCATCATCATTATCCCAAATAAAGCATGGTATACCGTACTTCTTCGCAGATTGCACATAGTATTGATAGTAAGTCGCCCTAGTACTATCATTGTCCTTGTCTACTGCACCAAATTCGCCTATTATTACTGGAATACCTTTGGATATAAAAGTATCATTTAATAGTTTAAAGCCCTTATCTAAGTTAGCCTTGTCCTCATCTGAACCCCAAGTGTTCACATCACTTTCGTTACCTGCGAAATCGTATGGTGAGTAGTAGTGTACCGATACTATAACTCTATCATCGTTAGGAACTTTTAAAGCCTTTACAGATGTTTCATCTAATGATGCAGCATGAGTAGTAACTATTAAAGTTCTGTAAGTGTTGTTACCTCCAGATTTTCTAACAGTATCTACAAACTGTTGTGCAAGTTGATTTATAACATCTCTTTCTTCTTCAGTACCACAAGTCCACTCATCAGTACCACCGATAACTCTAGGTTCGTTCATGCCCTCAAATAGTAGATGTTGGTCATAATCTTTGAACTCTGTACTAAGAGTAGTCCATATATCTGTTAGACGTTTGGATACTTTCTCTTGGTCGGCATAGGTAGGATTGAACCAAGTATAATCATCATGATGTACATTTATTATAGCGTACATATCATTATCGATAACATAGTTTACTACTTCTTTAACTCTGTTGAGCCATTCTTGGTCTATATTGTCATTGTCATCAATGTGGTTAGTCCAAGAGATAGGTATTCTAACGGCTTTAAATCCAGCAGATTTAACTTTATCAATCATAGCTTTGGTAGTTAGTGGATTTCCCCAATAGGTTTCAGCACTGCCTACTATCTTAGAGTTGTCCTTGTCATAGCTATCAAGAGAGTTTCCTAAGTTCCAACCTATTTTTATATCTTCTACAATTTGAGCAGATGTTATATCTTTTATATCACCACTGATTGTAGATGTATCTTCTGCAATAGGTTCTTTGCCAGTATCTTTGTTTTGGTCTTTGTCGTTAGAGTCGCTAACCTTAGAGCCATCTGCTACAGCAGATTTTACTTCAACCTTTATCACGTTTATAGATGGTATTTCACCCCACCAATAACCTATAGTTAAATCGCCAGAACTATCTATTTTAGATTTAATACTATCGTCTATTAACCAACTAAACGTCTGATTTGAACCATCTTTGGATATTTGCACCATATTAGGACTTTCATAATAGTCCTCACTTTTAGATATACCCATTCCCATTACTAACTTGCCCATAGTAGCACTACTAGTAGCATCGGAATTACATACGGTTACGCTTATGTATTGTGGAACGTTTCCTTTAGATACTAAATCTTTTAATGAAACTTTCATAGTCTTAGCATCATCATCGGAGTATGTTAGCGTCTGAGTGTAATCCTTGGATTGAGTTTCATCGCATGGAATTTCTGCACTATTACTATATGAACATATAACTTCACTTAACTTTAATTTAGATGTATCACTCCACCAATAACCAATTTGAACATCTCCGTTAGTGTTTATGTAATCTTGAATATCACTAGGAACGTTCCAATCTACTTCAAGATACGTTCCATCAGCAGTAGCTTCAAAATCTTCCGATTGATACCAACCATCATCAGTAGCAGATGGGCAATCATCATTTACAGAGATTCCACAACCACCTTTATAAGTACCAATGTTTGTATCATCGTTAGAGTAAAATACAAACTTAAAAGATTTTATCTTTGCTCCACTAGGAACTAAATCTTTTAAGGATATCTTTTTATTCTTATTTTTATCGTAGTCCATAATTTCGTTTATATCTGAAACTTGTCCGTACATTTCATAAGATACGGTTTCAATTGGACTTTCATGTTTAGTAACTTCAGTAGTGGTAGTAGTTTCTTCAGTAGCAGAAGTGGTATCTTGTTGGCTGTCATCTTCTGTTTCTTTTTGAGATATTACAGCATCATCTAAATTATTGGAAGTGGTTTCGTTGGTAGAGTTTGTATCTTTATTACTACAAGCCGTGCAACTCATACACAAAGATATTGCTAACATAAAAGTGATAATCTTTTTATACATAATAAAACACCTCATTAAAAATTAGGCGAAGTGTATTCGCCATAGTAAAGTTATTAATAAATTCTACCTTTTATAGCCTTTTTGGCTTTGGTTACAATACATTTGTCGTTATCATAAACAAGGATATGCTTAGCATAGTCTATATCCACCCATTTAATTTCGGAAACTTCATCTAATTGTGGAACGTAAGAAAAGTTTTTAGCCTTGGCTAGAAAGTATACCACAATCTTACAAGTGTCTTTTTTAGGTGAGTAAGATACTGTTTCTCTAAAAGTAGTATCTATTATTACATCTATATTGGTTTCCTCCATAATTTCACGGATAGCAGTTTCTGGTTCTGTTTCTCCAAACTCAACGTGACCTTTTGGAAAAGACCAATGCCCACTATTGATATGCTTGATTAAAAGAATTTGAATGTTTCCATGGTATCTACGATAGACTATTGCACCACAAGACTTTTCATATTTCATCTTAAAAATTGCCTTTCGTAATTAAATTGGCTCAAACCTATTTAGTACACTATTTGTTAGTTTTATTATATAACAACTTGCTTGATTTGTCAATCTAAGATACTTTTACATATGTCTAAAATATTACAAAAAAAGACTTACAATCCTAAGATTGTAAATCTTTTTTACTATTATGGGTATATTATCTTCCTAGAACGTCCTCAATAGATTTTGCACACCTATCGATAGCAATATCTATTTCGTTAGGGGATATAATCAATGGTGGGTTGAAGTATAATACATTTCCTAGAGGTCTTAACAAAAGTCCTCTTTTTAACGCCTTTTGATATATTTGATATCCTAACCTTATACTACTTGGAAATTCCTCTTTAGTGGATTTGTTTTGTACTAGTTCTATGGCGTTGATTAATCCTATATGACGTATTTCTCCTACATTTTTATGATTTCCTAAACGCTTAGATAGTTCACTATGTAAATATTCAGCGTTCTTTTGAGCGTTTTGCAATATGTTCTGTTCTTTAAAAATCTTTTGGACGGCTAATCCACAAGCACAACCTAATGGATTTCCACTATATGTATGCGAATGCATAAATGCAGTACCTTTATTATAGTCATCGTAGAAGGCATTATATATTTTATCAGTAGTTATAGTTATAGCCATAGGCATATATCCACCAGTTAAACCTTTGGATATACACATTATATCAGGTGATACTTCAGCGTGGTCAAAAGCGAACATCTTGCCAGTACGACCAAATCCAGTAGCAATTTCGTCTGCTATTAGAATAACGTTGTAATCATCACATAGTTTACGAAGTTTTTTTAAGTATAATGCAGGATATATTCTCATACCTGCACTACCTTGTAGTAGAGGTTCTACAATCATGGCACAAACTTCGTGAGCGTGTTCCTCAAAAGATTTTTCAGCGTGTTCAAAACATTCGCAGTTGCAATCGTCACGATTTTTCCCATATGGACATCTATAGCAATCGGGGGCTTGTACTCTAATGGTATCCATAAGCATTGGATTGTATATCTTAGCGTATAAGTCAAGAGTTCCTACAGATAATGCTCCAATAGTTTCGCCATGATATCCGTCACTAAGACACATGAACTTAATCTTTTCAGGGTGTCCAGTTTGATAGTGGTATTGAAAAGCCATCTTTAGAGAACATTCAACGGCAGCAGAACCGTTATCGGAAAAGTTGAACTTGTTCAATCCTTTTGGAATGACGTTCATTAACTGTTCAGTCAACTCTATGGCTGGTTTATGCGTGAAGTTAGCAAATATGACGTGTTCTAAGGTATCAATTTGATTTTTAACACACTCATTTATAGTAGGGTTACAATGCCCTAACAGATTACACCACCATGAACTTACTATATCTATATATTCATTTCCATCTATGTCATATAGATATATGCCTTTTCCATGGTCTATTACTATAGGTTTTAAGGTTTCGTAATCTTTCATTTGTGAACATGGGTGCCATATGTGAGCTAAATCTCTTTCTTGCCAAGTACTCATAAAAAAACTCCTTTAACTGAATAAACTTATTAATCTATTGCAATCTATTTGAATGTTAGAGCAATCATCTTCTACGGTTGCTATTACTGGAACTTTAGTAATATCTTCAATCATTTTTACGTTGTCTAGTTCCATAGTAGAGCCAGTCCAATGATTTAATATAATTCCTTTGGATTTAATTCCTATACTATTCATGTACTTAATGGTAAGTACGGTATAGTTTATAGTACCAAGTCCCGCATCTGCGATAACTATGGTATCTAAGTTTAAAGCCTTGATTATATCTTCTAAGAATATTTTTTTAGTATCATCGTATCTAATAGGACAGACTATTCCTCCACTACCCTCAACTAGCATATAATCGTGCTTTTGCGATATCTTTTTGAAATCTGATTTTACTCTTTCTAGTTCTAAAGGATTTCCCTCTAACTTTGTGGCTAAGTGTGGCGATACTGCATTTTTATATACATAAGATACCATCTCTTCAATAGTATCATCTAGGTGAGCAGTATCCTTAACGTGCTGAGCATCTCCAACTATAAGATTGTTATTACTATCATAGTAAGCACCACTTAAAGCAGATTTATAATATCCAGTATTGAAACCATTTTCATTTAACTTTTTAGCTAACAATCCAGTGATGTAAGTTTTTCCTACATCTGTACCTGTCGCCGTGATAAATATACTTTTAGTCATAAAAAAACACCTCTTTGAATTTATTATATCACTAAGAATTAGAACAGTCAA
Source organism: Ruminococcus sp. (assembly GCA_018376535.1). Taxonomy (GTDB): domain Bacteria; phylum Bacillota; class Clostridia; order Oscillospirales; family Ruminococcaceae; genus UBA5884. Next base: position 7,296 of record JAHABC010000016.1, on the reverse strand, counting down.
CCTATTTTTAATTTAAAGTTGACTTTTGTTTTTGATATATAAAATTGTTAAATTTACTTAGGAGGAAATCTAATGAAAAAATTAATTACGCAAATAGTTTCTAGTTTAGTATTATCTACAGTCTTGATATCTTCTTTTAATACTGGAATGGTTTTAAATGCAAGTAATGAAAATATTAATCTACTTGAATGTTATGTAAATAGTACAGAAAAAAATACTATAGATTCTCAAATACAATCTTTTAGTTATGATACTTCATTTATTGTTAATAGTTGTGATTTGGATAATAGTTATAAAATATATTCAGTAGGTTCGATAGATAAAAATACAACCGATTTTCAATCTTGTATAAGTTCTAACTGTAAGATAGAAGTTCCTTTTATTAATGAAAATGGTGAAGTTAATCTAGCGATACTACAACAGAATGAAAATGGCATCGAATTTGTAGGAATAAAATTCGGTGAAAATACTTTTCCTAGTATTAGTGAAATCTATAGCTTAATTGATAACTATTTTCCAAATACTTATATTGATGAAGTTAAGTTCATAGATTTAAAACAGTATGGAAAGATGTGTATATATGTATCTGCTAATGAAAAACAGTATCTAATAGATATTACTAATAATGATAATACTATATATACTGCTCAAGAGTTTATAAGTAGTTTGGATTTATATAAAGATAATCAATCTAATAGAGCAATCTATGTTGGTCGCAATGTTTCTAAGTGATAATAGTATCTAAAGTTTGATATTAACTATAAAATTCCCCTTATTGAATAAGGGGAATTGTTTATATATTATTCTTCAAATAGTTTTACTTCATAGCCTAAAGATTTAACCATTTGCATATCTTTTTCTATGGTCATGCCGTTTGTGGTAGTGAGCATATCACCAGATATTACTGCGTTAGCTCCAGATTGGAAACATCTTTTACCAAAGTCCTCAAGAAGTCCACGACCACCAGCTAGTCTTATAAAAGATTTTGGATTTATAAATCTAAATATAGCTACAATTCTACACATTTCATCGTTGGTTAATATTGGATTGTTTTCGTATGGCGTATTTGGTATTGGATTTAACAAGTTAATAGGTATAGATTTTATGCCTAATTCTCTTACAGATAATGCTAAATCTATTCTATCTTCCATGGTTTCGCCTAGACCCATTATGCCACCACTACATACGTTCAAGCCTACACTTTGAGCAGATTTTATAGCTTTTATTTTATCATCAAAGGTGTGAGTTGTACATACGTTTGGAAAGTTATTCCTAGAAGTTTCTAAGTTGTTATGAACTCTTTCAACACCAGCTTGTTTTATCTTTTCAAACTGTTTAGTGTTTAGCAATCCAAAGGATACACATACCTTTACGTTAGTTTCTTCTTTGATACGTCTTATACTTTGACAGACATTTTCAATTTCGGCATCGTTTAGGGCTTTTCCAGATGTTACTATAGAGTATCTAAGTACGCCACGGTCATCGTTATAGTGAGCCTGTTCCACAATGGTATCGCTATCCAATAGGGGATATTCTTCTATTTTGGTGCAGTAGTGTGCCGATTGAGCACAATATTTACAGTTTTCTGAACATCTACCACTTTTACCATTGATTATTGTACACATATCGAAAGTGTTACCACAAAAGTGTTTTCTAATCTCATCGGCATAGGAACACAAATCTTGTAGGGGAGCAGTTACCAACTTTAGAGCTTCCTCTTTGCTGATTTCTTTTCCTTGTAGAACTTCATCTGTAAGAGTTTTTAACATTTTAAAAGACTTCCTTTCAAGTATAATATCTTTTAGGATATTATATCATAAAGGATTAAAATAGTCAACCAAAATTTTAATTTTAGGTGACTATTTTATCGAAAGAAAATCTCAAGTAGACTTTCTACTTGAGTTGTCTCCATCAATATGGAACTAATTCTTTTAGTTTGATATCTTTTGTGGCTTGATTACCGATTTAGCTTTTTCATAAAGAATATCCCAAATATCTTGTTTCATGTGATATCAATACCTTTCTGTGATAAGATAATAAAAAAGAACTTTCAAAATGAAAGTTCTTAACTAAGAGCGGATTACGAGGATCGAACTCGCTACCTCCACCTTGGCAAGGTGGCGCTCTACCAGATGAGCTAAATCCGCACATATTAGATGCCTCCGGACGGAATCGAACCATCGACACGGGGATTTTCAGTCCCCTGCTCTACCGACTGAGCTACAGAGGCATATCATTAAAAATGATACTTAACGACTCGAATGGGACTCGAACCCACGACCTCCGCCGTGACAGGGCGGCGTTCTAACCAACTGAACTACCGAGCCATATGGGAACAACAGGGCTCGAACCTGTGACCCTCTGCTTGTAAGGCAGATGCTCTCCCAGCTGAGCTATGCTCCCAAATTTTTTACTGGAATATCACTTTAATGACTTGTGACTTAATTATTATATCACAAAATTTTTAGTTTGTCAAGAGTTTTTTAAAACTTTTTTTAGATTTTTTAAAATCTTTTTTGAAGTTTTTGTAGAACTCTAAGCGACTTAATTATTATATCACAAAGTTTTTTATTTGTCAAGAGTTTTTTTAAAAAAATTGCGATATTTTTAAGCGGATTACGAGGATCGAACTCGCTACCTCCACCTTGGCAAGGTGGCGCTCTACCAGATGAGCTAAATCCGCACATATGGGAACAACAGGGCTCGAACCTGTGACCCTCTGCTTGTAAGGCAGATGCTCTCCCAGCTGAGCTATGCTCCCATCAATGATGTTATTTATTTTATCATACTATCTTTAAATTGTCAATGATTTTTTTGAAAATTATCAATATATATATTTTTTTGACGTATTTTTCTATTTTATAGTATATTTAATCTAATATTGTATTATATTTTATGTTCTTATTGTTTGAAAAAATCCCCTCAATTGACGTATTACAAGCGTATTTCACAAATATGTGTATTTATTTTTCTTAATTTTGTCTTTAATTACAGTTGATTTTTTTTAAAAAATACAATATACTAGTATTCAGTGATTATTAACTACTTTTATGTAAGGAGATTTTTTATGGGAGTTAAAGTTGTAAAGTTTGGTGGTAGTTCTCTTGCTGATGCTAATCAGTTTAGAAAGGTTGCCAATATTATAAAATCTGATGATAATAGACGTTTTGTAGTTCCATCTGCACCAGGTAAGCGTTTCAGTGACGATATTAAAATTACCGATATGCTATACGCTTGTTACGATTTGGCTAGTAAAAAACAAGATTTTTCTCAAAAGTTCAACGTAGTTAAAGATAGATATAATGGTATTATCGCTGATTTGGGTCTTGATTTATCCTTAGATGAAGAATTTGAAGAGATTGAACGCTCTTTAAAGGCTCGTGCTGGTAGAGATTATGCTGCCTCTAGGGGTGAGTATCTAAATGGTATAGTTTTGGCTAAGTATCTTGGATTTAATTTTATCGATGCGGGTGAAGTTATCTTCTTTGATGAAAAAGGTAATTTTATGTTGGAAAAGACTGTCAAAGCTATTAGAGAAAGAGTAAATGGTCTAGATAATGCCGTTATTCCTGGTTTCTATGGCATAACTTTAAACGATACTATTAAGACTTTTTCCCGTGGTGGTTCAGACGTTACTGGCTCTATAGTTGCTAACGCCGTAAAAGCTGATTTATATGAAAACTGGACAGATGTTAGCGGTTTCTTGATTGCTGACCCTAGAATAGTTGAAAATCCTGAGGTTATTAAAGTTATAACTTATAACGAACTTAGAGAACTTTCTTATATGGGTGCTACTGTTCTCCATGAAGATGCTATATTCCCTGTTAGAAATGCTGGTATTCCTATTAATATTAGAAATACTAATGACCCTTCTGCTACTGGTACTATGATTGTTTCTGAAGATTTGGAAGAAACTATTAGTAAGTATACTATCACTGGTTTGGCTGGTAAGAAAGGTTTCGCATCTATTACCATTGAAAAGGCTATGATGAATAATGAACTTGGTTTCTGTCGTAAGGTTCTTGAAATATTTGAAAAGAATGGTCTTTCCTTTGAACATATGCCTTCTAGCATAGATAGTATGAGTATATTCTTACCTTCTGAAAAGTTTGTGGATATTGAACAGAAGATTGTTTCTCAAATCCAAAAGGAAGTAAATCCAGATAATATAGTTATTGAACATAATATCGCTCTTATTGCCGTGGTTGGTCGTGGTATGAGAAAGACTCGTGGTACTGCTGGTAGAATATTCTCATCATTGGCACATAACCATATCAACGTTAAGATGATTGACCAAGGTTCTAGTGAGTTGAATATTATTATCGGTATAAGTGAAAGTGACTTTAATCAAGCTATTACTGGTATCTATGATATATTTGTTAAATCTGTAATTAAGTAGTATTACTATACTTTCTATATCCTTTTTTCCGAGGAATGTCTAAAAGAGACATTCCTTTTTTCTACATTTTTGAAATTTTTTTCTTTACTATTACACTTTTTTAGTTGCTATTTTCTTAATTATGTTATATACTGTTTATGTAAGATTTTATCTTTTGGTAAAATGGGTATTTTTTGTGTGAAGGAGTATTTTATGGAAAGTGATGTTAATCGATTGTATGTGGTAATATTTGCATTATCTATTATTGTTAAGGCTGTATATTCAGCTTTTGAGTTCGCTATTGTGGAGGTTAATGATAATAAAGTAAAAAGTTTGGCTGAAAATAATGCTAAATATAATAATCTTTTAAAAATTATATCCGCTCCTAGTAAGATGAGAGCCTCTTTTTCTGTTGCTAGAATTTTTTGCGTTATACTTATTGTTATCTGCTTTATAAAGTCGGGACTTTTTGATTTATGGATATTAAATCCAATATATTCGTTGCTTAATAACGATAAAAGTTTATTACATATTGCTGAATATATATCTATGTTCATATTTATGATATTCTTAGTCATATTTTTAAACGTTTTTACTGAAGTAATTCCTAGACGTATCGCTGAAAAATCTATTGATAAGTTGGCTCTATTTAGTATGCCTTTTATTAAGTTTATTATCGTTCTTTTTAGACCCCTAACTTTAGTTATTGAAGGGATATCTTTTGTTATTTGTAAGATTTTCGGTCTTAGTACCAATAGTAAAAATGATATTGTAACTGAAGAAGAAATCTTAATGATGGTTGAAGCTGGTAATGAAACGGGCGTTATTGAAGAAAGTCAAAAAGATATGATTAATAATATCTTTGAGTTTGAAGATGTTAATATCTGCGACGTTATGACGCATAGAAAGGATATCAAAGCGGTTAGCATTAGAGCAAAAATATCCGACGTTGTCTACATTGCTATTAATGATGGCTTTTCTCGTATACCAGTGTATCAAGATAATGTAGATAATATAGTGGGCGTTATCTATGTTAAAGATTTATTATGTCTAGTAGGTTGCGATAATATTGAAAAGTTCGATGTAAATCACTTTATGCGTAACGTTATGTATATTCCTGAATATTGCAAATGCTCGGAAGTCTTTGAAAGTATGTCTATTAAAAAGATGCAGATTGCTATCGTTGTGGACGAATACGGTGGTACTGCTGGTTTGGTATCCTTGGAAGATTTACTTGAGGAAATAGTCGGAAGTATTCAAGATGAGTATGACATTGAAGAAAAAGATATTGATGAAATATCTGAGGGAGTTTTTACTATAGACGGCTCTACCGACCCCGAAGATGTTTGCTCTAAACTTAAAATTTCTATGCCTAATGAACATAATTATGATACTATGAGTGCTTTTATCGTTGACTTATTAGGTCACATTCCAGATGAAAATGAGTTGGCTACTGTGGAATATCAAGGAGTTATTTTTACAGTCCTTCTAGTTGAAGATAATTGGATTTCTAAAATTAAAGCCGTAGTTAAAGTTAGAATGTAATTATTATATTATTTTAAAGGGGAGTTTTTTTTGATTAAACAAAAAAATGTGTTCTTGTTCTTCTCCGTGATGTGCTTATTTGCTTTGACAGGTTGCATGAAGTTGGCTATAAATAATGGTATATCCTTTTCCAATGATGACAATAAAATGACTAATTCTCAAAGTACTATCCAAACTGATGATACTTCTATTGATAATGTTACACCTACATACTTTGGTGAAAAATCTTGTATGAGATATGACCAACTTAATGATACTCAAAAGTTAGTGTATAATCAAATATTTGATGGCATTGAAAAATATTCAAATGTTATTGATATATCACATGATATTAATGAAGATGATTTGGAAAAAATATATGATGCTATTATAAATACTGCCGATTTTGAACTCGTGTATCCTACTAGAAAGTATGACTTTAAATATGATTCTATATCTGGAAGTATATATAAGATATCTCCTAAGTATGATGTATCTTTGGATACTCGTTCTAATATGATATCTCAAGTGGATACTATCGCAGATAGTGTTATCGCTGAAACTTATGGCTTAGATGAGTTCCAAACTTTAAAGTACTTCCATGATTATATTATTCTTAATTGCTCATATGATGCAGATGGAGAAAATTGTAGCAACGCTTACGGCGTTTTTATCGATGGAAAAGCCGTCTGCGAAGGCTACGCTAGAGCCTTTAAATATCTTTGTGATAAGGTTGGTATCCCTTGTGAATTGGTTATCGGTAACACCGATATAGAACATATGTGGAATATAGTTGAAATAGATGGCAATTGGTATCATGTGGACGTTACTTGGGACGACCCTAAAAATAAAGATGGTGACTATATTAGTTATTCTTATTTTAATCTATCCGATGAGCAAATATTTATAGACCATACTGTTAATGATACTTATACCCTCCCTATTGCTAATTCCTTAGATATGAACTACTTTAACTATTATAATCTTTGTGTTGGCTCGATTGAAGAACTATCAGAGGTGCTTTATAATCAAGTGTATGATGCTTGTTTGAATGATAATCTATATGTATACTTTAAAGCCGATTGTGTGGATACTTATAATCAAATTATATCTAAACTTTGTAATGACCATCAATTGTATGATGTGATAAAAAGTGCTTCCTTTGATGCTGACAACGTTCTAAATATGAATGATATATCTTTTAGTTATGATGATGATATGCTCACTTTTACTATAAATTTGAAATATTAATCTTTTTTGTGCAATTCATATAAAAATATTTGGGAAAATATCCAAAAGTTTGGATTGACTTTTTCCCGTAGCTATGATATAATAATCAAGTCGCCAGTTGAGTCGGGCGAGTGGAACGAAATCACCCACAAGTTAAGACCTCA
>JAHABC010000029.1 GCA_018376535.1 Ruminococcus sp. | reverse complement strand
CACATAAGACTGGTGCAGCGTTCTCTACTGGACACATTCCACATGGTTGTGCGAATGCAATCTATTTACCATATGTAATTAAGTACAATGCTAAGGATAAGACTGCTGAAAAGCGTTATGCTCAAATAGCAAAATCCATAAACTTACAAGGTAATACTGATAAGGCTCTTGTAGATGCTCTATGCGATAAGATTGACGCTTACAACGTTAAGTTAAACATTCCAAAGACTCTAAAAGAGTTCGGTGTTAATGAAGATGAGTTTAAAGAAAAAGTTTCTAAGATTGCTGAACTAGCCGTTGGCGATGCTTGTACAGGTTCTAACCCTAGACCAATCACTCCAGCTGAAATGGAAAAACTTTTGACTTGTACATACTATGGTACTGCAGTAACTTTCTAATAGACATTTTTCATAAAAGTTTCTCATATCATAAAGAACTACTTCAATTTTGTATTGAAGTAGTTCTTGCGTGTATATTCATTTTTGTATTTATAATATAATATTTGTATTTATTATTAAAACTTAACATAATATTCACTTTTAGATAGTTTATACAAAGAACTGAAGTTTGAAATCTTAAAGATTAATGAAAAATACAAAAAACTCTTGAATTTTATTAAAAAATGTGGTATCATATAATAGTGAGATTTTTAATTTAATGTATATTTATAACAAGAGGTGAGTTTGTATATTATGAAGTTCTATGATGATGAAACTTCCCAAAGTATTGTAGCTAGAAAAAATGAATTTATTGATATATATAGTTCTAACATTACAAGAAACGGTTCGGAAAGATTGCTTGAATATCTATGTTGCGACCAAAGTGATTTTTTTACTGCACCAAGTAGTTCCAGATTTCATGGGTGTTATCCAGGGGGATTAGTTCAGCATAGTATAAACGTGTATAACTGTCTTAAAGATTATCTTAGCAGAGAAAATACTAAGACACTATACGGTATGAACTATTCCGATGAAACTATAGCTTTAGTTTCTCTATTGCATGACCTTTGTAAGATTAATCTATATCATGAGGACTATAGGAACGTTAAAAATTCCAAAGGTCAATGGGAGAAAGTTCCTTGCTATAAGATAAATGATACTTTGCCTTATGGTCATGGTGAAAAATCGGTGTATATAATATCTGGGTTTATGAGGCTATCAAGAGAAGAGGCTTTTGCTATTAGATATCACATGGGCTTTTCTGGTGTTGAAGATAACAACTCTGTAGGTAGAGCTTTTGAAATGTTTCCTTTGGCGTTGGCTTTAAACGTTGCCGATATGGAGGCATCTTACTATTTGGAAGGTAATGATATTGATACTTAAAACTATCAATTAAATTAAATACTATTTTTATTTGGGAGGATTTTTTGAAATGAGTTTTTGGTACGATAACGCTATATTTTACCATATATATCCAATAGGATTTTGTGGTGCTGAAAAGGTAAACGACAACGGCGAAATTAGATGCCGTCTTGGTAAGGTTATAGATTGGATACCACATCTTAAAGAAATGAATATCACTGCTGTATACTTTGGCCCAGTGTTTGAATCCGTTGAACACGGCTACGATACTACAGATTATAAGGTTATCGACAGACGTTTAGGTACTAATGAACTATTTAAAAAAGTCTGCGACGAACTTCATGCTAATGGTATTAGAGTAGTCTTAGACGGCGTATTTAATCATGTAGGTAGAAACTTCTGGGCTTTTAAAGATGTTCAAAATAATGGCCCTGCATCTCAATACTGCGATTGGTTTCAAAATTTAAACTTTGGAGGTCAAAGTCCTTGTGGCGATAACTTCTGGTATGAGGGTTGGAACGGTTACTATAATCTAGTTAAGTTGAATATGAAAAATCCTAAAGTTTGCGACTACATCATAGATGCCGTTGACTACTGGATTAAAGAGTTCGATATTGACGGTATTCGCTTCGATGCTGCTGATTGCATAGATTTCGACTTCTTTAAACGTATTAGATGGTTTACCAAATCTAAAAAGGCTGACTTTTGGCTAATGGGTGAAATTATCCATGGCGATTACAACAGATGGGCTAATCCTGAAATGCTCGATAGTACTACTAACTACGAATGTTACAAGGGTATATACTCCTCTCATAATGATGGAAACTACTTTGAAATAGACTATTCTATCAATCGTCAATCGGGAAGTAATGGTATCTATAAGAATATAAACCTATTTAACTTTGTAGACAATCATGATGTAAACAGATTGGCAAGTACTTTAAAAGATGAGAGAAATCTTAAAAACTGTTATACTCTAATGTATGGTATGCCAGGAATACCATCTATCTACTATGGTAGTGAGTTCGGAGTTAAGGGTATCCACGAAAATAATTCAGATGATGGTCTAAGACCTTGTTTAGACTTAGATGATTTACTATCTAACGGAAACTTAGACCTATATAAGCACATAGTTAGATTAGGTAGAATTTATAGTGTGTATCCAGCTATGAGAACTGGTAACTATCAAACTATTATAGTTAGAAACAGACAACTTTTATTCAAAAAAGAGTTGAATGGTCAAATAATATACATCGCTTTAAACTTAGATGAGAATGAATATGGCTTTAGTTTCCATACTGATATGAACTTCTTAGTAGATGTAATAAGTAATCAAGTAGTGGAGATTAATGGTAATTATGACGCTTATGTTAAAGTTCCACCATTTAGTTCTATGGTAATAGTTGCAGATGATATCTTAAATGAAGAACCTACTGCTAAAACTTTAGAAACTTCTGTTGAACGTGATGTTCAAATAGGTAATTGTTATAAAGATATCAATGGAAATGTGTTCAAGGTTATTACCATAGCTAAAGATTACGACTCTCAAGAGGATTTAGTAATATATAAGGCTCTATTCGGTTCTAGCGATACTTGGGCTATGCCTAAAACTATCTTTATTGGAGATGTTGATGGCAAACAAAGATTCGCAGACGCTCAATAGAATTATTCACTTTATTTTTGGACGGCATTAGTCGTCCAATTTAAAAGTGTGAACAAATTTATATTTAATATTATCTTTTATGATATTATTAGATTGATATAATCATAAAAAGATTATTAATGTGTTAATTTTGTGTGCAACTTGTTAGGAAAACGATTACTTAAACGATTAACTAGTAGAAAAAATCAAAAAAAGTAACTGAATTTTGTGTATTTTATATCAAAATTTTTTAGTTTGCCTAATTTTTTGTAATCATTCTGTAACTTTTATGTCTTAAACTGGAAAATATTATAGCAGACTGCACAAAAACCAATTTTTGAAATTGTACAGTTTGCACGAAAAAAATTAAATAAAAGTTTTAGATATTGACTTTTTCTTGTTTACATTGTAAACTATTATTACAGTATTAGGTGTTAGTTATGTCTTGGTGTGTTCTGAGTTTTATGCACTTTGCATTAATTTAATATTACTGTGTTTTATATTTTGACAGCTTATGTGTATTAGGCTTTCTTATAAATTTAAAGGACGCTTGTTATTATGGTATCAATTAAAGATGTAGCCGAAAAATGTGGAGTGTCTATTGCAACAGTTAGTAAAGCATTAAATAATCATAATGATGTCAGCGAAAATACTAAACGTTTAATTAAGCAAACTGCTGATGAGTTGGGATATCTTCCTAATTCTCAAGCTAGAGCTTTGAAAACTAATAGAACTTACAGTATAGGCGTTATATATGCTGATAAGTCGGGAACGGGTATAGCTCACACCTACTTTTCTAAAGTTTTGGAAAGTTTTAGGGCTGAGGCTGAAAGGCTTGGTTATGATATCACTTTTATTAACAATAGAAATATTGGTGATAGGTCTATGAGTTATCTTGAACATTGTAAGTATAGAAACGTGGACGGTGTGGCTATAGTATGTGCTGATTTTTATGACTCTAATGTGACTGATTTAATAAATAGCAACATACCACTCGTAACGATTGACTTTATATCAGAAAAGACTTATAGCGTATCTTCGGACAATGCTATGGGTATGAAAAGATTAGTTGAATATGTGGTTTCTAAAGGTCATACAAATATTGCTTACATATATGGCGATAGTTCGCAAGTTACTACAGACAGACTAAACTCTTTTAAAAGTACTTTGGAGAGTTTGGGCATTAGTTCTAATATCGACTATGTAAGACAGACTAAGTATCATGACCCTGTTTCAGCTGGTAAAATCGCACAAGAAATGTTGAGTTTGTATAATCCACCAACTTGCATAATTGCCCCAGATGACTATTCTGCTATTGGAGTGATTAACGCAATTAAACAGTTGGGACTTTCCGTTCCTGATGATGTTTCTATTCTTGGTTATGATGGAATATATCTTTCACAAATACTTGAAAGACCATTAGCTACCATTAAACAGAATATCGAATTGATAGGTAAGCGTTCAGCTCAAATGTTAGTTAGGTTGATTAATAAACAGACCATTTCAGAAAAAGAAAGACATTTAATCGTTGGAGGAGAACTCTTGACGGGTAAAACGGTCGGGGCTATGTAAGATGATAGTCTTTTTCTAAGTTTAAGTTAGTTAATATTAATATTTTAAATTTAATATTATTCATTCATTAAGGAGGAAATTTTCAAATGAAGAGTTTAAAGAAAACACTTGCTCTTGTAGCAGTTTTAGCAATGGCTACAACTTCTCTAGTTGGTTGTGGTGGCAATTCCGGCAATAACGGTGGTGATACTACTACTACTAGTGCTGCTGACGCTAATGCTGGTGACGATACTAGTGCCGATGCTAGTGGCGATGACAATACTGCTGGTACTAGTGGTGATGGTGATAATTCTGCAACAGCTAGCCTACCATCTGACGGTACTAACTTCGTTATTAACTCATGGAACGATGAATTTATCGGTATGATTAAGAATTACTACTGTGATAACGGTGAATTCGGTCACGATAATGGTGGTCCAGTTGAAACTGGTGCTAAGTATGATGAAGCTTCTAATACAATCACTTTTAAGAATGGCGTTACTTGTGCTATCGATAGTGATTATCAAATCAAGCCATCTGATGGTGGTGCTTACCAAACTAACTTAGACCAAATTCTTTCAGCTAACGGCGACTTAGGTGATATGTTCCTAGCAGAAGCTGACTACGCTCTAAAGTATATCAACAACGACAGTGCTACTGTTGCTCTATCTGAAGTTGGTATCGCTGATAGCGAATTAGATAACCAATACGAATATACTAAGCAAGTTGGTACTTCTAAGACTACTGGTGCTATTAAGGGTTCTTCTTGGCAAGCTGCTCCTGGACTATTCCTATATAGACCATCTCTAGCTAAGGAACTTTTAGGCGTTGAAGACGAAGCTGCTATGCAAGAAAAGGTTAAGGACTGGGATACTTTTGTAGCTACTGCTCAAGAAGTAAACAAGGCTTCTAATGGTGAAGTTAAGCTAGTTCAAGGTATTCAAGACGTATGGCAAGTATTTAGAACTAACCGTACTACTTCTTGGATTGATGGTACTTCTCTTGCAGTTACTAGCGAAATCGAAGACTTCATGGATATGGCTTACAAGCTAACTAATGATGAGTCTGGCGACTTAACTGTTGGTGTAAACCAATGGACTAACGGTTGGAACAGCTGTATCTCTGATAATGTTTCCGACGCTTCTGCTAAGACTATGGGTGCTTTCTTCTCCACTTGGGGTATTCAATGGACAATGGTTCAAAACTGTGGTGGCGAAAAGGGTGCTGAAGGTTCTTCTTACGGCGACTGGAAGGCTATCGAAGGTCCATCTGCTTACTACTGGGGCGGTACTTGGATTGTAGTTCCACCAACTTGTAACAACGCTGATATCGTTAAGGATATCATTGAATTCTTTACTATAAATACAGAATCTATGCAATGGTATGCTAAGAATTCTTCTGACTACTGTAACAACGATACTGCAATCAGCAATATCATTGCAGACGGTTACTCATTCGACTTCTTAGGCGGTCAAGACCACTACAGTCTATTCCAAGAACAAGTTAAGAATATCGATGTTAGTCTAATGACTGGTTATGACCAAACTATTAATAACGCATTTATCGAAGCTGTAAACTCCTACTGTTATGATGGCACATCTAAGGAAGATGCTATTGCATCATTCAAGGGTGCTGTTAAGGACCAAATTTCTGGTATTACAGTTGAATAATATTGATTAATACGTTAATAGTGTTCAATTAGTTTATTATCGCAGGGGGCAAGAAAATCCTTGCCCCTTGTTGTAATATATTTGCTTTATATTATTTCAACTTAATAAGGAGTGTGAATCTTTAAATGGCAGGCGCAAATTCTAGATTAAAAAGCGTAAGCTATGCCAAATATGGCTACATATTTATTTTTCCTTTCTTTCTTGCTTTCTTTGTTTTTCAACTCTATCCGTTACTTTTAACCCTCTACTATTCAGTTCAAGAGTATACTATGGGTCAAAACCTAGTAACTTTTCAATTTGAAACTGTAGGTCCTAACTTTATAGGTTTGACTAACTTTGAAAATGTATTCAAAAATGCAAGTGAAGCAAGTGGTATCTTAAATGCATTTAAGAATACAATCATCATGTGGGGTTGTAACTTTATTCCACAAATCACATTATCATTACTATGTGCAGCATGGTTCACTGATAAGAGATTAAGAGTTCCTGGTCAAGGTATCTTTAAGATTTTAATCTTCTTACCTAACGTACTTACTGCATCATGTATAGCAATTTTATTTACATCATTGTTTGATAAGACAGGTATCGTAAACGTATTTTTAATGAAACAGTTAGGTGTTGTTGATACTCAAGTTGACTTCTTAAGAAGTACTAGTTGGGTAAGAGGTCTAGTATCCTTTATCCAAACTTGGATGTGGTATGGTAACACAATGGTATCATTAATTTCTGGTATCCTAGGTATTAACGAATCTCTATTTGAGGCTTCTGAAATCGATGGTTGTACAAGTACTCAAACTTTCTTTAAGGTTACAATACCATGTATTCAACCAATCATGGTATATACATTAATTACATCTATTATAGGTGGTCTACAACTTTACGATGTACCAAAGCTATTGAGTTCCGACCAAAAGGGTGCTCCAAACTATACTGCTCAAACTGTTACTATGTATATCACTGATAAAGTATTCGGTGGTGGTACTCAAGACTATGGTAAAGCAGGTGCGGCCGCTACTATGCTATTCATTGCAACAAGTATTTTAAGTGCTATAGTATTCTACATTCTTAGAGATGAAGATGAAGTAGCTCATAAGAAGTACATCAAAAAGCAAAGAAAATTGGCTAAACAAGGAAATAAAGTTAGTGGAGGTCTACAAATATGAGTACTAGTGCAGGACAAAAGCCAGGACAAGGCAAAGTTAAAAAGATAGTTATCTTTGTAATATGTGTCCTACTTTCAATCATAAGTTTGTTACCATTCTGGCTAACTTTTGTAAATGCCAGCCGTACAAGTTCTGAAATTCAAAGTGGCTTGACTCTAATTCCTGGTGGCGAACTAATTAAAAACGTTAAATCCGTTTTAGCAAGACCTGACTTGGATATTATGTTAGGTTTTAAGAATAGTTTAATTCTATCTACAGCTGTAACAGCTTGTTCGCTATTGTTTGCAACAGCAACAGCTTATGGTCTTACAGTATATCAATTTAGGCTAAGAGATGCTGCATTTACATTTATCATGGCTATTATGATGATACCACAACAAGTATCTATCATAGGTTTCTATAAGTTATGTTCTAACTTAGGAATATTAAATAGCTTTGCAGCAATCATATTACCAGCAATAGCAGCTCCACCGATTGCGTTCTATATGCGTCAATATATGAAGGGTGCTTTGTCGGTATCACTTGTTGAGGCGGCTCGTATAGATGGTTGTAATGAGTTTAGAACGTTCTTTACTATCTCATTACCAATTATGACTCCAGCATTAGCAACGCAAGGTATATTTGCGTTCATTACTGCTTGGAACAACTTCTTTACTCCATCTATCGTACTAACTGAAAAGAGTAAGTATACACTACCTATTCAAATTGCACAAATGAAGTCTGATACTTTCCGTACAGACTATGGTCAAGTTTATGCAGGTGTATTCCTAGCTATGCTACCACTTATTATAGTATATATTATACTATCTAAGTTTATCGTAGAAGGCGTATCTGCTGGTGGTGTAAAAGAATAATCTTAGAATTAAAAGATGTAAATTTAGGCGATTGCTTAGCAATCGCCTTTTTTATACTTATATTAAAGTTATGTTGTATAAAAAAATCCACTCAATGAGTGGATTTTCTTGTTATATATGTTTTCTACGTTTCCAATCGTTAGGGTCAAGACCTTTTTTCTCCCATTCTTTTTTGAGTTTAGCATCCATTTTTTCACGTTTTTTACGTTCCGCTTCGCTCAAAACGGGAGCAGTCTTAGGAGTTTCCTGCTTTGGAGTTACTGGCTTACTACTCTTTGTAGGAGCAACATACTCTTGGAACTCTGGAACAACTTCGTTCTCTTTATCCTTGGAAGAGTCTGTTTCAACACCTAATTGACTCAATGCTTCTTCAATGGAATCTACGAATATTCTATTTTCGCTAGCAGTGAACACTGGTTTTTTATCTTCTTTTTCAAATATGCTGAAATCGAATGGCTTGTTCTCAACTGGCTTAGATACCTTTGGTGGAGCATCTGCACGAACTACTCTTGTAGGAGGTGGGTTTGGAACTACATTCTGTTGTGGTTGTACTGGTTGTACATATGTTGGTTGATTGCTCATATATGGATTTTGTTGTATATATGGTGATGGTGTAGGTTGTGCCATCTGAACTGGTCTAGGTTGACCTTGGGCATCATAAGTTACTGGAACGGTAAATACTGGTTGGTTTTGTGCGTTATATGTTATTGGAATAGCTTCACCATATACATTATAGTAGAATTGTGGTATTGGTGTTGGTTGTGGCATAGGTGTTGGAACTACTGGTTGAGTATATGTAGGTTGATTTTGTGGAATGTTTGGATATCCAGTAGGAATATTGGTCGTTGGAATAGTATTATTAACTTCTTGAATAGGAGCAACCTCATCGATAGTAGGAAGTTCTTCGGAATAGGAAGTATCATCTTGAATAGGAGCAACCTCATCGATAGTAGGAAGTTCTTCAGAATAGGAAGAATCATCTTGAATAGGAGCAACCTCATCGATAGTAGGAAGTTCTTCAGTATAAGAAGTATCTTCTTGAGTAGGAATAACTTCATCGATA
>JAHABC010000028.1 GCA_018376535.1 Ruminococcus sp. | reverse complement strand
CTCTAGTGTTGATACTAAGAAGAAAGAAAAGGTATCTAAAGCTAAAAAGGTTGATACCCCTATAGCTGATACTCCAAAGGTTGAGAGTACTCCTATAGTCGATAACTCCTCTAGTGCCGATGCTAAGAAGAAAGAAACCTTTAAAGAGTTCTTAATAGACCTATTCACTGACAAGGAAAAAGCTTCACCTAGAAAACACGAAACCTTTAGAGAACGCATGACAGAATTTTTTAACGTTCAAGAGGACGAAACTATCGAAACTACACAAAGTTTAGACTTGCCAACAGAAAATACAAGCAATCCTATAGATAGTGAAGTTCCAAACAATATAGATAATCTGCTTAACAATTTGGTAGATAATACTATTACTGAGAAACCTTCAGTAACTGAAAATATCATTAAAGATACTCCTATTGCTGAGAAACCTCCAGTAACTGAAAATATCATTAAGGATACTCCTATTGCTGAAAAGCCTCCAGTAACTGAAAATATCATTAAAGATACTCCTATTGCTGAGAAAACTCCAGTAGCTGAAAATATCATTAAAGATACTCCTATTGCTGAGAAAACTCCAGTAACTGAAAATATCATTAAAGATACTCCTATTGCTGAGAAACCTCCAGTAACTGAAAGTATCATTAAAGATACTCCTATTGCTGAGAAAACTCCAGTAGCTGAGAACATCATTAAAGATACTCCTATTGCTGAAGAAACTCCAGTAGCTGAAAGTATTATTAAAGATACTCCTACGGAAAAGAAACCTAACGTATTCAAGCGTATAAAGAACTTTTTCCTAATGGAAGAAATCATGGAGATGCAAAGCTCCAACGATGACGATACAGAAGATACTCCTACAGATACCAACTTAGACGATATCCTTGAAAACTCTACTATGGATACTCCTCCAATTGAGGAAACACCTAAAGAAGAAAATACTTCTCAACCTATTGAAGAACCAAAAGAGGTTATCAAACCAGTTGAAGAAACGATATCTAAAGTTGATATTGAAGAAAAATCTAAAGTTGAAGATACATCTAAGGATATTGAAAGTAAATCTAGTGAGGTTAATACTAGCGTTCCAGATGATGACTATATCATTCCATTTAGCGAAGAAACTTCCAACGATGCCATAGATATTCCTATTGAAGAACCTATAAAGTACAAACACTTTTGGCAAGACCCTGACTTTAATCCTATTGATAGAATTAAATCTTATGTTGAGGAGGCTTCCGAAAAACATAGAAATAGAAAACGTTCTGGTGAAATTCACATTGAAATAAAGTCCACACCAGATACATCTATACTATTTTCTAACGTGGAAAAGGGAGTTCTTGAAGAACAAAAGATTATTAAAAGTCGTGAAGAATTTAAAAAGCAAGTTCTCAATGGTGAATACGATAACTATGAAGAAACTCTAAACAAATCCAACTTAGAGCAAGACGAACATACTTTTGAAGATACCTCTGTAAATGATTTTAACTCTTATGAAGATAAATCTAAGGTTAAGCAGTACATTGCAGAGATGAAAACCAATCTACTAGTAAGAATAATAATAACTTTAGTACTATGTATACTAAGTTTATACATCACACTAGCCAACGATTTAAATTTACCTATATTCGATACTCTAAAGACTACCACATCTGCAAGTGGATATCTAATGGTACAATCTGCAATAGGTTTAGTAGCAATATTGACATCTGTAAAAGCGGTATTTAGTGGAATAGCTAAGTTATTCACACGCAAAGCCGATAGCGATAGTTTTGCATCTATAGGAATAGTATCTGCGTTTATAGGTTCTCTTGTAACGTTTTTCATGGGAAGTTCTTTAGTAGAAGAACAACTATTAAACGTATATATGCCTATAGCCTTAATTGGATTGTTAGCTAACCTATCGGGTAAGATGCTTATTATTAAACGTGAAGAACATAACTTTAAGTTTATAAGTCGTGATAAGGATAAGTTCGGAACTTTCTGTATGCAAGATGATTACAATGCCGAAAAGATTACCAAAGGTTTAGTAGAAGACTATCCAGTTACGGTATACAAAAAGAAGTCCAAATTTGCATCGGATTTCATTAAGTATACATACTCCTACGATATGGCAGATAGATTTTCTAAGTTTGCAGTACCTACAATATCTGTAATAGCGTTAATAGTATCGATTATAGCATCTATAGTGTATAATAAATCCTTTGATATGGTTATACCAGTAGGTATTATATCTATATTTTCGATGTTGATATCATTCTGTTCATGTTTTAGTATTCCGTTGTATATAAATAGTATGTTGTATAGGCTATCGGAAAAGTACGCTAAACGTGATGGTGCTTTACTTGGATATCAAGCAGTAGAAGATTTCTACGATACAAACTCTATAATACTAAATGCCAGTGATATATTCCCTAAAGGTTCTGTAAACATATCGGCATTGAAGTTGTTCTCCAACGCCAAAGTAGATGAAACTCTAATATACGCTATAAGTCTAGCTAAGAACATGAATAGTATTCTTGCTCCTACCCTTTTGGATATGCTTGACGGTAATTGGGATATGCTCTGCGATGTAGAAAACTGTTCTTATGAGGACGGCCTTGGTATATGTGGCTGGATTGACAATAAACGTGTTCTTATGGGTAATCGTGAACTTATGGAGGCTCATAACATTGAAAACTTACCTACTAAATCTAAAGAAAGCGAACTAGTAGGCTCTAAAAAAGATGGCATCTACATTTCAGTATCTGGAAACCTAGCCCTAATGCTAATAGTAGATATCGTTCCTAACAAAAAGATTAAACAAGACCTTCACACACTTGAAAATAGTAAAATTTCGATAGCAGTTAACTCTTGTGACTTTCTAGTATCTGTAAATAAGATAGAATATCTATTTGGAATAAATCCTGAAAAGGTAAAAGTTATCCCATATGAGCTATATCAAGAAACTAAAGAATACTTTAAGGAAAAAACTAAATGTAGTTCTTCCATAGTAACCAACGGCGATATAGGTATTATTACTAAGTTATTAGTATCTACAAAGCGTATTCATAAGATGTCCATACTAGGAAATATGCTTCATGCTGTAGCTTGTATAGTAGGAATTATCATAGGAATATCGTTTATAAGCATGGGTGCTTTTAGAGAACTCACTCCTACTATGATACTATTATACAATTTTATATGTTCAGGAATAATTCTTTTAATATGCAAGTGGCAAAAATTTTAGTTAAGGTGGTGTTAGTATGGCAAAGACATCTAAGCATAAGATAACTATAGTTATAGTTACTATAGTTACAGTCATAATATCTGTAGCATTTGTACTATTCTACACTCCCAAAAAGAGTACTTCCACATTTCCAGACACTATAGATATTGACAGTAAATACTATCTACAAAGACAGATTGTTTTAGACTATACTATCACTGACTATAAAGATAATCTATTTATAATATCCGACCCCCTTAATAGTACAGAGTTCTCCATGGGAGTATGCTCCTATGATGGAAACATTATAATATCGCCTATATATAAGGAGGTATGTTTCGCAAGTGACCAAACTATCAAGGGGTGGCGTACCGAAACCGATGTGTACTACTTCGATTTAAACGGAAACGTTTTGGCTCATGGCGACTACATGGACTTAAAAGATACTTATGAAGTGCAAACTTCTACTAATCAAGAGTTATATACCGTTCAAGAGTTCCAAAGCAATATATACTCCACCGATGAAAATGGCAATCCTAAAAAAGTTGTCGGAAAGTATGTGGTCTATGGAAGTACTAATCAAGAGATTGTATTTCCTAAGAACGTAAAGTTCAAAGATGTAACTGTAGCTAACGTTACAGGCAAAGTGTTCGTTGGCGATGTCTACGACCAAATCTACTATTACAGTAATGACGACAAGATGGCTCTAGTTAAAAAAGATAATCTTGTGTACTACTGCGATATGGACGGTAATAATATATTTACTATAAACTGTAAATTCGTTGAAGACGAAAACGGTAAACCTTGCTTCGCTAGAAAAGGTTTTGCTGAACTATATCCAATATATATGTTTAATCGTGGATACGCCATAACCGTAAATGGCGAAAATTACGGACTTATCAATCTTGAGGGCGATACCATAATAGATTTTAACTACAAGGAAATTATTGAACTACCTTATAATCTATATATAGCTAAAAACGATACTGGTACTGCTATTTGCGATATCTCTCAAAATGAGGGACTTATGAGCAAGTATTTTGAAAATATTCAATCCTTTGATGATAAAATAGTACTCTTTGATGATAAAACTAATCAAAGTATAGTCTACTCCATAGAACTTAATCTTTAATCTTTCAGGAACACTTTAAATATTAAAGTGTTCCTGAAATTTTAAATTTTTTTTAATTTTCCTATTGACAAATCACTTTTTTTATGATATAATGTTAAAGTCGCTTAGGGGTGTGGTTCAATGGTAGAATAGGGGTCTCCAAAACCTTTGACGTGAGTTCGATTCTTACCACCCCTGCCAATATGTTAAAGTCCGTAGATACTTCTTCTACGGACTTTTTTGTTTAAATTCGTACTTTTGGATATCTTAAAATTTAAGAAGTTACTTATCGATTGCCTAAAAAAATTGACCTTACCTCTTATTTAAAGGTAAGGTTTTTTAATTATTCGCCAAAGATTTGTTTATCTAACTTTTCGGCAGCGTCTATTTCAACTCTTTTGAGAACGTGTGAGTATTTATCTAAAGTAGTGGAAATTTCACTGTGTCCTAAGATTTGTTGTGCTACCTTTGGAGTTATCCCAGCAGTAAGCATCATAGTTGCACAAGTGTGTCTAAGGTCATGAAGACGTATCTTTTTTAGATGATTTTTTTCTAAAAATCTTTTAAACTTTTGAGAGAATACGTCAGGTCGATATGGTTCTTTAGTATCTTTCATATGAACTATGTAGTTAGTTTCACTAAAAGATTTATCGCAGAGTTTAAGTCTATCATATTCCGATTTTAGATAGTCAAATAGACTGTTAGGCATCACTATTGAACGAGTCCCAGCTTTGCTTTTAGGGTCTTTAGTATAGATTTCATTACATGGTGTTTGTACTCTGTTTTCTGTGATGTTTAGAGTTTTATCATTTCAATCTATACTTGACCACTTTAAAGCAAGTAATTCACCACGTCTTAAACCACAAGATACTACTATCATCAGGGGAGTTTCAAAGTCATTCCTTTCATTTTGTAGAACGTTAATTAAGGTGGATATATTATTTTCAGTGACATCAGCACCATATTTAGCAAGTTGAAGTAATCCAACCCTATTGAAATCTTCCAATTTTAAAGAATAGTCAACTTCTTCGTTAATAAAAGTATTGAATGTAAGTAACAAAGTATACGATTTATCCTCAATATTGATTATAATATCTTTAACATGGATTGCTCTTCCTCTGGGTTCAAAAATCAAATCATCGTTTTTGAATTTCCACTTACCAAACATTTCACTGTTGTTAACTATACCATATCCGTAACTTTCATTTATTGCCATTTTTATTCCTCCATGATTATAATGGTTTATTTTTTACTTAGATTATTATATACTAATATTTTCGGATATGTGGGACATACAAAAAAATCCATCAATTAGATTGATGGATTAAAGTAAACTTAAAAATTCCTCTTTACTTTTGGATTGAAATAGTATTATTATTGCAAAGACTTTTTTAGCATCTTAAATTTTGCACTTATGGAAATTTTCATTTTCAATTTTTTTCAAACTTTTAGGAAGTATAATTTCCATAGATTCCATTTTATTTATAAACACACCATGTGAGATTTTTGTTACACCCTCTGGGATTATCACACTTTTAACGTCCTCGTCGTTGGAATATTCCTTTAATACACCATTTTCAATCTTAAATTCCATGATAAATATTTTCCTTTCGTATAAATTTTATTTTTTTATATTGTATCACAATTTTTTTGAAAATCAAGTATTTCGACGAAAATTTGTTCTAAAAAGTGTACATTCTACAATGATGTAAAACACATTTTTTTACTAACTAAAAACAATAGAAAAGTGAATAATTAAGGAATTTAAATTGATGGATTAGAGTAAACTTAAAAATTCCTCTTCACTTTTGGATTGAAATAGTATTATTATCACAAATATTTTTTACATTCTCAATTTTGTATTTATGAGATTTCTATGACTATTATATTTTTCAAATTTCATCGAATTAATGTTATCTATTAAAATGATTGAAATCTTAACAGCTATCGCAGTTGAAAAGGGTGTTGAACTTTTTACTGCTGGTGTAGGTCTTGGAGTTTCTACATATTTAGGATTAAAAAACAAAAAGTAGTTAGAAAAGTGTCATCATTTTTGTGATGGCACTTTTTTTGTACGTTCCTTGAATTTAGATATATATTATTACCTTAGTATCTTAGATACTAAAAATATTCTTATTGGAGGAACTAAAAATGGTAGAAAAGTTAATCTGTTGCATTTGTGGTTGTGAAATTTCTCAAGGAGATGAACTCTATGTTGGAGAAGATGTTATCTGTGAGGATTGTGCTGAAAATGAATGTGTCACTTGCGAATGTTGTGGAGAGTTAATCTATCAAGGTAATTACCTTGGAGAAAATGGATTAGTTCTTTGCGAAAGTTGTTATACCAATCACTATTGCAGATGTTTTGAATGTAATGAGTTAATCAATGAAAATGACGTTTACTGGATTGATGACGAATGTTATTGCGAAGAATGTTACAACAATTGTGTTGAAAATGATTGTATCAATGACTACTGTTACAAACCTGAACCTATTTTCTATGGTTATGGTAATCGTTACTATGGCATTGAGTTAGAAATCGATAAGGGTGGTAAATATGGCGATTACGCTAAAATAATATTAGATACTGCTAATATTCAAAATCAACATATCTACATTAAAAGCGATAGTTCTCTTGACGATGGCTTTGAAATAGTATCTCACCCTATGACTTTAAAGTATCATCTTGAAGAAATGGATTGGGAAAGTATTCTACAGACTGCAAAAAACTTAGGATATTATTCCCATGATACTTCTACTTGTGGATATCATGTACATATTTCAAGAAAAGCATTAGGTTCTACATATGATGAACAAGAAGATGTTATATCTAAAATAATGTACTTTATCGAGTTACATTGGAATGAAATGCTTAAATTTTCTCGTAGAACCGAAAGTAATATGAATCGTTGGTCTGCCAGATTGGGTTATGAAAAGACTTCTAAGGAGATACTTGAAAAGGCTAAATATGGTAGTAGAGGTCGTTATGTAGCAGTAAATATTGAAAACTACTCAACAGTTGAAATTCGTATGTTTAGAGGTACTTTGAAATATAACACTTTTATAGCTACACTTCAAATGGTCAATACGATTGTTGATATCGCAATTAACTTAACAGATGAAGAAATCAACCATCAATCTTGGAGTGATTTTGTATCCACAATTGAAGAAACTGAATTAATTCAATATTTAAAAGAAAGAAATCTATATATCAATGAACCTGTAATGAGTGAGGAGGAAGTTTAATCATGTGTGCAATCTTTGGATTTTTAAACTATGGAAAGAAAATCAAACCTAAGATTTTAAAAAAGTTAGTAAGAAACTTATCGATAGCTTGTGAAGTTCGTGGAACTGATGCTACTGGAATATCTTACATTAAAAATGGAAGTATCAAAACGTTTAAACAACCTAAACCAGCCCATGAACTTAATCTATACTTTCCAAAAGATACTACTTCTTTAATTGGTCATACAAGATATACTACTCAAGGTAGTGAGAAGTTTAATCAAAACAATCACCCATTCACGTCAGTAAATGGATTTTCTTTAGCTCACAATGGAGTTATTTACAATGATAGGCAACTAAGAGAACAGTATCAACTATCACAAACTAACATTGAAACCGATAGTTATGTTGCTGTTCAACTCTTAGATTATTTTAATCAAGTAGACTTTGAAAGCATTAAATTCATGGCTGAGAATCTTCAAGGAAGTTTTGCAATCACTATTTTAAAAAACGATAACACTCTTTATTTGGTTAAAGGAAGTAATCCTATCTACTTGATACACTTCCAATCACTTGGATTATATCTTTATAGTAGCACTGAGGAAATTATGTTCAATGCGTTAATGAAATCTAAATTTAACTATAAGTTTAATGTTATTAAGTTACTTGAAGGCGATATCTTTTAGTATTAACTCAATGGGAATAATTGAAATAGAACATTTCAAACCTAAAAGTGACTATTTTGATTATTTTGATAATCAGTTACGGTCTTGAGGTTGAAGAAATAGAGTATATCATTAATGACATATCTCTACTTGAACACACTTTAAAATTTATCAAAAGTGATACTTTTTAGTATCACTTTTTTTGAGAGTTTTTCACATTTAAAATCTTTAAATTGGGATTTTTAAAATATAATATTCTTTAGAACTTCTATATTTTAGTAAAGTAACTTGAAATCGTGGAATTTTAAAATTAAACATATATTATTATCTTGATGCACTATGCATCTAAATAATATGTTGATTATCTTAAAGAAAGATATATCCACTTAATGCAAGAGTATAGTTGCTCTATGAACGATATCGAAGAAGTGAATATCTATCAAAATGATAGTGAATTTCTACTCAATAAACTTAATCCAACTACTTATGAACTAATAGAGGTTATCAGAATATCCAGCCATGATTATCTACATTTAGTTGAATTAGTAGACGACTATTATGCCAAAGATATCTATGTTCCAATCCAAATAAGAGAGGTTGTTTAATATGTTTGAAAATTCAAGATATCTAACCAAGGGAGTTAATCAAAGTGTTCCACTGGAATTACAAATTTTCATATGGAAGTGCATCGATGAACTTCCTATTGAAAAAGACTACTTGCAAGTGTTTAATCTATCTGTTAAAGATGGTATTCAAATAATTCAGCACAAACAAGAAGTTCCTAAGTATCAAAATACTTATTTTGTGTTAGTGTCCAATCCAGTTGACGCTAAAATCTTTGTTATTGACGATGGTGAGTACTCTACCATGTTACTTTCTGAAGAGTATTAATTAACTAAAATAACCTCTAAGTGATTCCTTAGCAAAGTTAAGTTATATATTATCGTTAAGTACAGACTATATTCTTTTTGGTGATGATACTAAAACCATATCTAACAATGAAACTCTAAACCAATTATATAGTGTATGTTCCACAATGAAATGAGACACAATATTTACCAATTGAAAATCAATAAAAAAAGTAGCGAACTAAGAACTTTTATGTTAAAATAAAAACACACAATAAACACAAAAAAGGACTTAATTCGCTATGGATAGTATAACACAAAAAAGAATGTTTCGTCAAGCAGTAATAAGATATTCATATAAATATGGAATAAAAGAAACCATAATAATGTATGGGATAAGTCGAGCAACGATATATCGTTGGAGGAAGAAGTACGATGATACGTTAAATTCGTTAGAA
>JAHABC010000027.1 GCA_018376535.1 Ruminococcus sp. | reverse complement strand
GATGCACTTATAGGTATAAATGTTGCACCACAAAGAGTTGTAAATGCTAATATACTAGCAACAGTTTTTTTAAAATTTTTCATATAAATACCTCCTTATTCTAAAGGCATATTAACAGCTTTATCGAAATCTACCATTGTAAATCTATATATTGAGCCTATTATTTTTGTACAACGAGTTACATTGGCTCCAGCTATTGAGGAAGTTATACCTATTACTGTATTATTGGTATTATCAATAACTGGACCTCCACTCATTCCACTTGCTGTTGTACAAGTAGTTTCTATTCTATCATTATTGTCTTCTGCAGTAATAGATACTAGAACACCATTACTATATAATGGATTTTTATAATTAGGATTTGACGCAATACCACCATATCCTTTAATAGTTACTGAACGACCTACTGATGCACTTGTAGGTATACCGATATCATAATATCCAATACTTGGATATTTGCCTATACTATCTCTTAATTTTATAACAGCATAATCATATTTATAGTTTCCTTTACCATTTTGAGAAAACTTATTTGGAATAAACACACCATCAATTTTAGATTTAGAACTTATTAATTCTGCACCATCATACACTCCAGCAGAAAAACCAACTGTGCTTAAATCGTCAATTTTTAATTTACCACTATCACTCATTAAACAATGTGCTGCTGTAAGAACTAAATCATCACCTATTAAAAATCCTGTACCAGCCATAGCACCATTATTAACAGTAAGCCAACCTATTTTATTGTCTGTTTCTGTCATAAGATGTAAGCCATTATCATTTCCTGCAGTAATAGAACAAGTTGAAATAAAGTTATCAAATTGTTCTTGAGTGTTAAAATATTCTTGTAAATCTTCTTCGTTATTATCAATAGCTAAATTAGATGCAGTACCATTTTCTAAATCATAATATGTGTACTCCATATAATCTGGATTAGACGATTGAACTTCATTAAATTCTTCTTGAAGTGCATTTACATCGATTTCATCTGCACTAGCACTTAAAGGCATAGCAGAGATGCACATAGTAAGTGCAGAAACACCTGCGATTAGAGTTTTTAATAAATTATTCACTTTAAAAGACTTTCTTTCTGTCATGATTTAAAAATAATATTTATTGATATATACTAGAATAGTAACTTTTAACTAGTATTTAAGATTACTATTCTATAAGATATATCTAAAATATAGACATGATTTATTGTCTATAAATATAGTATCACAAAAATATAGAAATGTCAATAGTTTATCGAAAATTTTCCAAAAGATATTTTTGCCATGATTTTTTATAATCATCTATATATATAACTCTGCAAGTGGGGAAAATGTTACAAAAAATTTTAAAAAAATTTGAGTTCTATGTTTTGCACAAAAAACAAGGATTAAATTTGTTGAATATAAACAAAAAATCCTAACGTTTTAAAACGTTAGGATTTAAAATATTAAACATTAACTATTCATAATCTTTAGGAGGTTCGCAACGTTTTATTTTGAACCAAAAAGTAGTACCCTCGCCCAACTTACTCTGTACGCCATATGGGAACTTATGTTTAATAAGCACGGCTTTTACTATAGATAATCCTAAACCAGTGCCAATCTTTTCACGACGCATTTTAGCACGATAGTACTTATTAAATATAAGCTTTAAATCTTCCTCAGATATACCTTGACCAGTATCAGTAACAGTAATTTTAACCCAATCTTTTTCATTAATCTGTTTTACAAAGACATTTTTATCATCGCCAGTATAGTTTACAGCATTGTTAATTAGGTTATAGATAACTTGTTCTATCTTTACGATATCACATTCAACGAA
Source organism: Ruminococcus sp. (assembly GCA_018376535.1). Taxonomy (GTDB): domain Bacteria; phylum Bacillota; class Clostridia; order Oscillospirales; family Ruminococcaceae; genus UBA5884. Next base: position 8,420 of record JAHABC010000027.1, on the reverse strand, counting down.
AGCCTCAGTATCTGGAGTAAACGTAATATGATAACCCATCTTTTCGGATACTCCTTTATAACGTTCGATAATTTCTGTCAATCTAGTCATAATATCGAACTTAACAGGTGTCAAAGATATACCTCCATTTTCTAGTTTAGATAAATCTAACATATCATTAACTAATAAGGATAGTCTATCAGTTTCCTCAATGATTATATTTAAATGTTCTTCTCTCTTAACTGGATTGTTTCCTGATAAATCTCTAATCATTTCAGCATAAGCCTTAATCATGGTAAGTGGAGTTCTTAAATCGTGTGATACATTGGCTATTAAATCACGTTGTTGCTTGTCCACCTTAGATATCTGTTTAGATGCATAAGTTAAAGTATCAGCAAGTTCGTTACATTCCAGATAGTTACCACCGGTAAACTGTATATCGTACTCACCTTTAGCCAACCTATTAGCCGATTTAGTAATCTTATCGATAGGTTTAGCAATCATTTTAGATATAAAGTAAGATAGCACTGAACTTATAAATATCAACACTATAGATATTATTATCAACTGTTTTTGTAAAATATCGACAGTAGAACCTACAGGGTCTAAACTAGAGTTTACTAATAAGTATCCCAATATATTACCGTCATTATCATATAGATATGCACCAACTAATAAAGTTTGTGAGCCATCTAATTTAGATTGTACAGTCTTACAGAAGTATCCATTATTCTCTTGAATTTCCATAACGTATAGACTAATATCAGAAAAACCATGAATTATAGACATTCCACCCATGTAATCATTATTAGAATATAAATCACGCATACCATAACGGCTTACAACTCTAATAGATAACTCATTCTTTTTAGCAATATTATCAGCTAAGGTGTAAAAATTATCATCATTATATGCATTTATAATTTGATTAGTAGCCTTAGTGACATCTTTAGTTTTCATAGTAATGTAAAAGTTTTGTAAAAAAACTATCTGGAACAACCACATAAGAACCACTACTGCAAGTGTTAAACCCATAAAGGCAGTCCAAATATAAAAAGTTAAACTTCTTTTAGATTTTGTTTTAGTTACAATTTTTTTAATTTTCAGTGGCTTCAAACTTATACCCCATTCCACGAAGGGTAACTATATACTTTCGATACTTTTCTCCGAGGCTACCACGAAGCATTTTAATATGAGTATCAACAGTTCTGTCATCGCCAAAGAAATCATAGCCCCAAACTTCCTCTAGGAGTTTATCTCTAGATAGAGCTATATTATTATTCTTTGCAAGATAGAATAGCAAATCGTACTCTTTAGGAGTCATAGAGGCTTTTTTGCCATCAACGTAAACTTCACGACCAGGGATATCTATTTCAAGACCACCAAAGACAAGTTTTTCATTTTTATTGACATTACTATCATGGTTATTACGTTTAAGGACGACTTTAACTCTAGCCATCAACTCTTTAGGGGAAAAAGGTTTAACAACATAGTCATCGATACCAATTTCAAAGCCAAAGAGTTTATCATACTCCTCACCTCTAGCAGAAAGCATGATAACTGGAATATTTTTAGTCTTTTTAATTTCCTTACACGCAGAATACCCATCAAGTCTAGGCATCATAACGTCCATGATTATAATATCAAAATCTTTTTGACGGCATATTTCTACAGCCTGCATACCATTTTCAGCTTCTTCAACGGAGTAGCCTTCAAACTCAGCATATTCTCTAACTACCCTTCTAATATTTTGTTCGTCATCAACGATTAATATTTTGCACATAATATCACGCTCACTTTAATACAAAAATTTAAGTTATTAATGTAATATCTATCTGCAATCTACTATAATAATACTATAGCACTTGCTTATGCAAACTATATGTACTTTATGTGATAGATTTGTTAATTAAATTGCATAGATATCATATGTAAATTATATCATTCTAAGTTTAGCTTGTCAAGTAAAGAATATCCATAAAAAGCCGTATCATGGAATAGATATTCACATTAAAAATACTCCATTATAACGCAGATTTCACAAATTTTTGAAATTTAAAATCAAAATTTTAGAAAAATATAATAATAAAAGTTGCATTTTTACTAATAATGTGATATAATAGTTACATCACGATAGCTCTGCTACTAGTAGACTATTAATACACTATATTAAAAGGTTATTGCTATGAATAAAAAATATGATTTTATTATTGTTGAACTTATAGTCGCAATATGTTCGGCTATAGTTATATTATACGCTTGGATTAATAAAGATACATCATTTCTAATATTGGTAACGTATCTAGTAGTTGAGATAATTTTAGCTACTGCTTTAACTATTACCACAATTTTTTCACGAAAAAAACAAATCGAGTTGAATAAAAATCAGATAGACACCGTAATAAACATGATTAACTCTAATGTTATAATATGGCGTTCTGATTATAAACATGTAATACCCAATGATAAAGTTATTGAACTGTTAGGTATTGGCAAAGATACTTCTAGTTGGAACTGTAAACAAATTCTTACTAGATTGTTCACTGATGAAGTATTCACTGGTGAGGGCGTTAGACGAATGCTCCAAAATAAAGGCGATGAGTTTTATATAACATCTGCTAGTGGTGATGAGTGTATAACTGTATGGAATACATCAGTATTACTTAAGACTAAAAAATATTTTTACTTTGCATCTATAGGTTTTGATTTGACCGAAATAAAGAAGATGCAACAAGAGTTGGAAATATCTGCACAAAACTTATCAGAGTCCGAAAGTAGGTATTCTTTATCCATGGAACTTGCTGAGATAGGCATAATATTGACTCAAAATGATAATTCCATGCACTATATATCTGATGAACTAAAAAATATCTTAGGTATAGATAGTAACTACATTCCAGATGATGAGATAAAAAAACGTATCCACAAGTCCGATAAACTTATCTTTGATACTTATGTGGATAATCTAATTAAGTCTGGTGAAACTTCGGAAGTTAAAAGTATAGAATTAAGACTTCTTTGCAAAGATAATAAATATCATTGGTTTTTACATAGGTACAAATCCATAAGAGGAATAAACGGAAAAGTCACCGTAGGTGGTGCTTTCATAGGAATAGACAAGGACAAGGAAAAAGATTTATTAATAGAACGTCTTGCCTACATAGACGAAATAACCGATATCGGCAACCGTAACAAATTGATGTCTACAGGTCAAGAAATATATGAATGTTCTAAAGAGTTAAACTATTCTTATTGGGTTGTAGTTCTCGATATAGATAGATTTCACATTATAAACGATGTCTGTGGCTATGCTACTGGTAACTTGGTTCTAAAAGATTTCGCCCATATACTATATAAGTATACATCTAATGGAGGTTTAGCCTCCCGTATTAGTGGTGATAACTTCGCCTTGATTATGCGTGACTACGGCGATTTAGAACTTCCTAAAAAAACTATCGAAAGTATACAATCGGATTTTGCTGAACTTACTAAAGATAAGTATCTAACGCAATCGTTTTCATGTTCAGGAGGTTATGCTCTTATGCCTCGTGATGCTAAATCTTTTGCAGGAGTTCTTGAACGTGCCGAATTTTCATTATCTTCAGCCGAAAAGAAACGCTCATCTATAGTAGCTTTCGATACACACCTACATGACGTTATAATAAATCATAACAAAGTGGAAAAAGAACTTTTTGATGCTATTGCTAATCATGAACTTGCTTTATACTATCAACCTAAAATTGATATAAAATCTGGTAAGATTATAGGCGTTGAGGCTCTAATACGTTGGATTAAACCCGATGGTACTGTAATACCTCCTGCAAAGTTTGTTCCAGTAGCAGAAGGAAATCCTAAACTTATAACCAAAATTGGTGATTTCGTTCTTGAAGAGGCTTGTAAACAGAATAAACTCTGGCAAGATATGGGCTATCCTAAGATTATAATGTCTATAAATTTAACATCTGAGGACTTCTATCAAAAAAATATCAAAGAGTGCGTATTGGATACCCTAGCTAAAACTAAACTAAAACCTGAATGGCTTGAAGTTGAATTGACTGAAAGTCTTGCTATGAAAGATATCGACAGTGCTATTAAACAGATGCAAGAACTTAGAAACATCGGTATTCGTTTAGCCATGGACGACTTCGGAACTGGTTACTCATCTTTGAGTTATATTAAGATATTGCCAGTTACTCTAATAAAATTAGATAGGTCTTTTATCATAGACTTAGAAACCGACCAAATAGCTAGATTAATAGTATCTGCAATTATAGATATAGCTAAGTGTAAAAATATTGAAACTATCGCAGAGGGTATGGAAACTCCTGCACAAGTTCAAATTTTAAAAGATGCAGGTTGCGACTTTGCTCAAGGATATCTATATGGCAAGCCTATGCCACCTGAAGAACTTCAAGAGTTTATGGAAGAAAATATTAAAAATCCAAAAATATATTGGAATTAATATACATTATTAAGAGGTGATATAACATTCAAAAGTTTTTGAAAATATTGGCAAAGATTATAAAAGCATTATTAATATCCTCAATGATAGGCATTACTTTGGGTACTATGCTATTTATGTTCTATGTTATATCGAAAAGTAAATAAGATTGCTAAAGTTGGCAATCATATAGATATATATTTTTATGGAGGTTACTGTTATGAAAAAAAGAATTGGTATATTAACCAGTGGTGGAGATTGTCCAGGTCTTAATGCTACTATTAGAGGCGTTGCTAAGGCTTGTTACGAAATGCTTGGAGAAGATAATGTTCAAATTGTAGGAATATCCAACGGTTACTATGGATTAATTCACAATATGGCTAAAGAAATGCAACCATCTGATTTTTCAGGAATATTAACTCTAGGTGGCACTATCCTTGGTACTAAAAGACAACCTTACAAGATGATGACCGTTATAGGTGAAGACAACATCGATAAGGTTAAAAATATGAAAGAAACTTATAAAAATCAAAAGTTAGATGTTTTACTAACTCTTGGAGGTAATGGCACACATAAAACATCTAAGCTACTAGCAGATAACGGTTTGAACGTTATAGGTCTACCTAAAACTATCGACAATGATATCTATGGTACAGATGTTACTTTTGGTTTCCATACTGCCGTAGATATCGCTACTGATACCTTGGACAGACTTCATACTACTGCTACAAGTCACTCCAGAATTATGGTCTGCGAAATAATGGGTAACAAGGCTGGTTGGTTGACTTTATACTCTGGCGTTGCTGGTGGTGCAGATGTTATTCTAATTCCAGAAATTCCATATGATATCAATAAGGTTTGTGATGCTCTCGTTAAACGTGCTGAAAAGGGTAAAAACTTCTCAATAGTAGCAGTTGCTGAAGGTGTATTTGATGTTCAAGAAGCTCAAATGAAGAAAAAAGAACGTAATAAAAAACGTGAAAAAGAAGGCGTTATTACTGCTACTAACAGAATAGCATCACAAATTCAGCAGATAACTGGTATTGAAACTAGAACTTGTGTCCCTGGTCATATGCTTAGAGGTGGTAGCCCTAGTGCCTACGATAGAGTTCTTGCTACTAAGTTTGGAGTTCATGCAGCACAACTTATCCGTGACGAAAGATATGGTAGAACTGTAGCTATGGTAAACTCTAAAATAACTTCAAATAAACTAGAAGATATCGCAGGTTTAACTAAGTTCGTAAAACCAGATAACCAACTTGTAATTACCGCTAAAGATTTAGGCATAAAATTCGGTGATTAATCCTACACTATATATAGTATAAGATGGTGCTAATAAATATTAACACCATCTTTTATATATGTAACTATAGAATACTAATCTATATGAGAGTAGTTTCCTAAGAATTTAAAGTATTCCAATTCATTCTTTAAAGATGTCAACAAGGAAGATACTACTATATCATCTACAGTTCCTTCGAAATCAAGATAGAATGCAAATTCAAAACTACCGTCCATGATAGGTCTACTTTCTAGCTTAACTAGATTTAATCCACATACAAAGAACTTAGTTAATAGTCTGTAAAGACTTCCCTTAACGTGTGGAATGGTTAGTATAACAGATATTATATTGGCATCTTTAGACTTTCTAAACTTATTGGATACACATACAAACTGTGTGTAGTTTGGTAAAACATCGGATATATTCTTTACTATTGGAACTAAACCATAAAGTTTTGCACAATGTTCCGAACATATAGCACCTATAGGCATATCGCTTTCAAGGACGTGTTTCGCCGATAGTGATGTGTTTCCATGTTCATGAGCCTCAAATTGATACTTTTCCATAAACTCCGAACATTGAGTAAATCCTTGTGGGTGAGAATATACCTTTTTAACATCTTGTAATTTAGTACCTTCTTTTACGGCTAAACAGTGCGATAGTGATACATCTACAGTATTGGTTATATAAAGGTTATACTTTTTAAGTAAATCGTATGTAGTGTTTATAGAACCTGATGTTGAATTTTGTATAGGTAAAACTCCGAAATCAGTTTCGCCACTTTCAACAGATTTACAAACATCTTCAAAAGTACTTATATACTTAATATTTTTGCAATCTGGAAATATTTTAAGTACAGCCTGTTCAGTATTAGAACCCTCAATTCCGAAACAAGCCACCTTTGAACTATTATTTACATCTAAAGGTTGATATTCCATAAAGATATCTTTATATAAAGTCTGTTGTTGAATACTTTTACCTATATCCATAATTTGCAAAAATAGACTTTCTGTACCATTTTGTAGCCAATCTGGTGAGTTAGATTTAACTCTATCAATTACTTGATTTTCACGTCCTTGTTGAAATATAGGCATATTATTAGCTTGTTTATACTTAGCCACATCGATATTTATTTCCATACGGCGTTTAAAAAGTTCTAACATTTCATTATCTATACTATCGATTTCACTTCTTAATGTGGATAAATCCATTTAAAAAACACTCCTTAAAATTTTAAATATAAAATATACAACTATAATTATACACTTAACTATGTAATATTGTCAAGGAATTTTTCAATCTAAAAATTAATGGAACGTCAACTAAGACGTTCCATAGATTATACTTATCCTAAGGTTACATCTAATACCATCATTAATACAAAACCTATGGCAAAGGATATCGTTCCCATGTTGGAATGAGGTTCTTTAGACATATCAGGAACTAATTCTTCAACTATTACATAAATCATTGCCCCAGATGCAAAACTTAATAAGTATGGCAATGCAGGAACTAATATTCCAGCAAATAGAATAGTTATAATTGCACCAATAGGCTCTACTATTCCAGATAGAACTCCGTATAAAAATGATTTAGGTTTAGTAACACCCTCAGCCTTTAAAGGCATGGATATTATCGCTCCTTCTGGAAAGTTTTGTATAGCTATTCCTATAGATAGTACTACTGCACTCATAAGAGTTATTGTAGCATTTCCAGTTAGATATCCTGCAAATACTACTCCTACTGCCATACCCTCTGGAAGATTATGCAAAGTAACCGCTAATACTAACATGGTAGTCTTTTTTAGATTACTTTTCATGCCCTCCGATTGCGTACTATTTATGTGTAGATGTGGTATAATAATATCTAATACTAATAGAAATCCTATACCTAATAAAAAGCCTATAGTTGTAGGTAAAAATGCTAACTTGCCTAAGTGTGCTGACTGCTCTATTGATGGAATTATTAGACTCCAAATAGATGCCGCCATCATTACCCCAGATGCAAACCCCGTTAGCGATTTCTGTACTATATGATTTAAAGTGTTCTTCATGAAAAATACACATGAAGCTCCTAATGATGTTCCTAAAAATGGAATAAATATCCCTTGAATTACTTCTCTATCCATAATCAACCACCTTTATAGTTTCTAGTTAGCATATGCTAACTGCGTATATAGTATATCATGATTAGTTTTTTATGTCAAATATGTTGCACTATGCATAGAGTACCATTCTTATATTTATATGTAGATATCTTTATTATTGTGATAAAAAATCGGAATGTTTTTTTAACATTCCGATTTAAAACTATTCTAACTTATAATTTTATATTACCATTCCATTAATCCTAGTAGATATTTTTTAAGCATTAGTAAGTCTACAGTGTTTACCTTGCCGTCTAAGTTGATATCACCTCTTGGGAAAGTGCTATCACCGACAGTTATTTCTGTTATTGGTTTGTTTTCGCTATCACCGATAGTAGTATCATCTTTTTCAGGTATTGGCAATGCTGGAGATTCAAGTAACACCCAAAAATCATTATCAGCATCTAAATATCCTTCTTGATAAAATTGACGATTTCTTGTAAGTACATAAAAATATATTACCTTTCCATCTCTTGCAGGAAATTCTTCGCCAAGTTCATTTTTAAAAGCATCTTGATGATATTCTTGTATCTCAAGACCATCGTTACCCTCTATAATATTGTTATCAAAAT
>JAHABC010000015.1 GCA_018376535.1 Ruminococcus sp. | reverse complement strand
AAACCCGATTAAGTTTTATGAGAAGTTTATCTCACGCAACTATTTAATTATATCACATACTTTGTGATTTGTCAAGAACTTTTTTGAAATTCTTAAAAATTTTTTGAGGTCTTAACTTGTGGGTGATTTCGTTCCACTCGCCCGACTCAACTGGCGACTTGATTATTATATCATAGTCACAGGAAAAAGTCAATCCAAACTTTCGGATATTTTCCTAGATATTTTTATATAAATTGCACAAACAATAGATATATCTTTAAAAAAACGCTTAAATATGATATAATTAAAGAAAAATATCGAGGTAAAAAAATGGATATAATAAGCATAAACTATAAGAATGCTCCTATAGATATTCGAAATAAGATATCTTTTAGCGACGAAGAAAGCACACAATTTTGTAGAAAAGCCATGCAAGTATGCACTGAATGTATGATATTATCAACTTGTAACAGAACTGAAATATACTATGTTGGAAATTCAGATAGTACTTTTAATATTGAAAAATTGATATCTAGTGAAAAGGATATCCAACATGATAAATTAATAGACTATTACAGAATATACTCAAATAATAGTGCTATAAAGCATATATATATAGTAGCAAGTGGTATAGATTCCATGGTATTAGGTGAAGATGAAATATTACATCAATTAAAAAAGAGTTTTCTACTAGCCCAGAGCAATAACACTACGAAATATGAACTAAATACTATCATCAAAGGAAGTATTTCGTGTGCCAAAAAGATAAAGACCGATACATTACTATCAAAAAAGGCTGTATCCATAGGAACGCTTACAGCCAATGAAGTTCTGCATTTAAACAAAGATACTAAAACGGTACTAATAATAGGTATCACTGGAAAGATGGGCAGTATAATAATGAAAAATCTTTTAGATAGTAACGTAACTATAATAGGAACAATCCGAAATCATAATAAAATATTTGAATATACTAGCACTTACGAAAATGTACACTTCATAGATTACATTGACCGTTATAAGTATATAAATTCAGCTGATGTTATAATATCAGCGACGACCAGTCCACACTACACTGTAACCAAGAGCAACTTGCAACCTATACTAGATACATCAAAGGAACATCTATTTATAGACTTATCAGTACCGCAAGATATTGATAAATCTATTGAAGAACTTTCCAACGTAACATTGAAAAATATAGACTATTTTCAAGAGTTATCCAAGCAGAACAATCTAGCGAAGTATAAGGAAGTAGAAAAAGCCGAACTAATCATAGAACAAGAGATAGACACTCTGTTAAAGGAGTTGTCTTTTCACGAACTACTTCCATACATGGATAAACTCTTAGAATATGACAAAAATTTTGGATTAGAACACTTAATATTTAAAATAAAATCCAAAAGTGATAGTCAAACATTCAAAAATATGGTACAATATATAAAGGAGTTGTTATCTTAAAAGATGAAATACTTTCCAATAAGTATAAACTTAGCCCATAAGAAGTGTTTAGTAATAGGTGGTGGAAAGGTATCATTAAGAAAGACTAAGCAACTTTTGAAGTATAGTGCAGATGTAACAATAATATCCAAGACCATACTAGAAGATTTCAAAACTTTAAATGTGAACATAATACTTCAAGAGTTTAAGCCATCATACTTACAAGATGTTTTTCTAGTAGTAAGTGCCACTAACGATATAAAATTAAATCAACAGATATTAGATATCTGTAATAGTAGAAACATACTCTGTAATAGTGCTACCAATAACTTAGATAATGGATACATCTTTTCAGCCATAGCCGAACAAGATAGTATAACGGTATCGGTTACTACTAATGGAGAAAGTCCGTATATAAGTAAGCTAATAAAAGAGGATATCCAAGATGAAATACTAAGTAAATACGGTAAAGCGTTAGAGGTATCTAAGGAGTGGAGAAAGTATCTTTTAGAACACGAACTAGACCATAATATTAGGGAAAAGATAGTTAAAAATCTAATAGAATACACTCTGTTAAAAGGAAAGCCATCTGTAGAGAAAGCACTTCAAATTATTGATGAATTTAGGTGATTACATTATATGAATATTAAAGTAGGTACAAGAAAAAGTCCTTTAGCGTTAAAACAAACTGAAATAGTCATAGACAGTATTAAACATAAATTTCCAGAATTGAACTTCAATATAGTTCCAATAAGCACACTAGGTGATAAAATATTGAATAAACCTCTAGTAGAGTTTGGTGGTAAAGGAGTATTTATATCAGAATTTGAAGAACTAATCTTAAATGGAAGTATCGACCTAGCCGTACATAGTGCCAAAGATATGCCTCTAAGATTAGCTGATAATTTGGATATAGTATACGTTCCAAAACGTGCAAACCATAAAGATGTGCTAATAACTCCAAAAGATATCACCTATTCCAAAGATGATACTTTTACTATTGGAACTGGAAGTATTAGAAGAAAGTATCAACTAAGTAAGATGTATCCAAAAGCAGATTTCAAAAACATAAGAGGAAACATCGGAACTCGTTTAGATAAGCTAAAAAATGGAGAATACAATGCAATAGTATTAGCAAGTGCAGGTTTAGAAAGATTAAATATCACTGAAGAAGATTTTAACTTTAGATATCTAACCTCAGAAGAATGTTTATGTGCAGGTTGTCAAGGAATTATCACTGTAGAGGGATTAAAGAACTCACCAATAGCAAGGATACTTTCCTCAGCAGAAGACCATACCACTAGAATGAATTTTCATATTGAAAGAGGTATCATGAAGATTATAGGTAATGGTTGTCACGATTGTGTAGGAGTACACTCTAATATAATCGGTGATACTATCTATGCGGACATTCTGTTTCCGAACCATACCAGAAGAAAATTCAAATCGCATAGTAAGGAAGATTTATTTAAACAGATAGAGGAATATCTAATATATTAACGAGGTGAATACATGAAATCGATAGGAAAAGTATATCTAATAGGGGCAGGTTGTGGCGATTGGGAACTGATAACTTTAAAGGGTCTAAGATATCTAAAAACTTGCGATTGCCTAATATACGATAGGTTAATATCCAAAAAGCTATTAGAATTTGTATACAAAGATTGCGAAAAGATATACGTTGGCAAACAATGTGGATATCATAGTAAAACTCAAGAGGAGATTAACTCAATACTAGTTGAAAAGGCAATGCAAGGAAAGACTATCGCAAGGTTAAAAGGTGGAGATGTGTTTGTATTCGGACGTGGTGGAGAAGAAATTCAAGCATTGCAAGAGAATAACATTCCATATGAAGTAGTATCTGGGATATCCTCTAGTATAGCAGTACCAAGTCATGTAGGAATACCTGTAACACATAGAAGTATATCCCGAAGTTTTCATGTTATAACTGGACATACTTTAGATAATCAACTATGTGAAGATTTTTCAACGTTGGCGAAGTTGCATGGTACTTTGATATTCTTAATGTCACTAACTAATTTAGATACTATTTGTAAAGAATTAATATCTAATGGTATGGATAGTAATACACCATGTGCAATAATATCTAAAGGAACTACTCCACAAGAAAAAGTTTTCAAGGGCGAACTATCCAACATATTGGAGTTTAAATCGTTAGTAGAAACGCCATCAATATTTGTAGTAGGAGAAACAGTCAACTTTAATTTCAAATCCACAATAGAGTATCCATTAAGTAACATGAGGGTTGGAATTACTGGTACAGATAGTTTTACATCAAAACTAGAAGTAGCACTAAATAATTTAGGAGCAATCACAAGTAAGATAAACCATTTAGAAGTACTTCCAAGATACGAAAGTTTTCCAACAGATTTCACACCATATACGCATATAGTACTTACTAGTTCAAACGGTGTAGATATTATGTTTAAGTATATACAATCGCATAGTATAGATATTAGAAACATCTTAAATAAGAAGTTTGCTACCGTAGGACAATCTACAGCAGATACGCTATCTAAATACGGTATATATGCCGATATAGTTCCAAATAAGTATACCTCTAGGGAGTTAGCCAAAGAGATATTAAAGCAATCTACAAAGCAAGATAACTACTTAATACTAAGAGCATCTAACGGAAGTAACGTTCTAACAGATATCTTAGAGGAAAACTCCATACAATACACCGATATAAAAACTTATGATACAGTATGTAACGTCCAACTGTTAAAAGATACCTCTTTAGATAGTTTAGACTATCTAATTTTTGGGAGTTCCAAAGGTATACACGAACTTTTAAAGTATAAAAAAATATCGCCTAATACGGATATTATCTGTATTGGCGAAGTATGTAAATCTACATTAGATAGCTATAGATTAAATAATAACATTTATGTTCCAGAAGTATACAATATAGATGGAATACTAAACTTAATAACTAATATATCACGAAAGGATTAACATGGAAGTACTATTTATCTTTGGAAGTATACTACTAATAGTAACTCTAGTTAGATGTATATACAATACTATGGAGAAATCTACAGAAGTTGTAGAAGAAACTCCAAGTGTACCCACTTTAGAAGATACTCTAGTGACGTTATTAAAGATGTTCAATGGACATCTTCATAAGTTTACAATCTGTTCAGATAAGATAATAATATACTGTTTTAAGAACTCTCCTGAAGATGACGTATCGGACTTTAATGAAATAAAAGTCCGATACTGCGATATAGGTTTTAAAAGTATTCCAGTAGAAGATTGCTCTCAGTTACAAGAGAACATTACCAATGCGATAAAGACTTAACTAAGCTATATCTTCTGGTTTTAGTAGCATAAATAGAAAAGCTATCAAGCTAGTAAAACTAGCAATCCAAATAGATTTAACTAATAACATTGAACTGCATAACGCTCCAAATATTGCTCCCAATATGAATATAATGATTATCAAATAGTAATAAAAGCTATTTAATAGAAAAGTTTTATCTTTAGTAGATTTGTACTTAAAGAAGTTTTCAGTAGCACTTCTTAAATTACCAGTACACATAGTAGTAGCACACGCAAGACCTTTAACCTTTCTAAAACTCTGAACTTGCAAGGAGCATACAAAAGATATCAAAACGTTAGCGATGGTATTCAAATTACCTTGAGGGATAAATCCTACCAAGAATAGTACTACTATTTCGGTTAAGACTATTATTTGACGCCAATGGATAAAAGTATTCTCTTTAAACTTAGACTTTATATACTCAGCGATGATAATTCCACAAGTAAAAGATACAATAGGTATTAAGTAAAATATACATTTAGAGGCATCTAATCTAAATAGATTTATTCCTAACAGAACCATATTTCCAGTTTGAGCATTGGCAAATACTTCTCCTCTAACCAGATAAGAATAAGCGTCCATAAAGCCACCAGCGAACGCTAATAGACCTCCTATTAGAATAGTATCCGACATTTGATACTTTAACTTTAACTTAAACATAAAATAGAACCTCCCAAACATAACACTAGGAACGCTATAATTAAAGAGCGTTCCTATTTTAGATTAAAACAATCTTTTACAACGTTTCATAAACTTTTCAACATCTTGATTTCTGCCAAGTATTACAATATGTTCACTACCATAAAAGATATAATCGGCAGTAGGTAGAGCAGTAATCTTATTATTTTCCTTAATAGCCAAGATGTTCAAGTTATACTTTTTACGGACATCTATTTGAGATATACTTTTATCAATCCAACTTTCAGCAACTGGGATTTCATATATAGCCATATCTTTAGAAAGTTCAATATAGTTAAAAACATTATCTATACTATATCTTGATGCCACTCTAAAAGAGCTATCACGTTCAGGATATATAACATCATCAGCACCATTACGTTGTAAAAACTTAGCATGGACATCACTACCAGCCTTGCTGACTACTTTTTTAGCACCCAACTCTTTAAGTAGACTAGTTATTTCCAAGCTATTTTGAAAGTTAGAGCCAGTACAAACAAAACATACATCGAAGTTACCCACTCCAAGAGTTTTCATAGTATCAGGATTAGTACAGTTGCCAATCTTAGCACTGGTGACTATAGGCATAATATTTTGAACACGTTCTTCATTTAAATCTATAGCCATAACTTCGTCGCCCAATTCATAGAACTTTTCTGCTAGATGTTTTCCGAACCTACCCAATCCGATAATTAAAAAAGATTTCATAAAATACCTCCAAACTAACCAATATTTATTTTTTCAATAGGATTTTGTGCAGACTGTAAACTACTACTATTACTAGTAAAAATCAAAGCAAATGATAGACTTCCAACACGCCCTAAGAACATCAAAAAAGCCACCGTAACCAAAGATGTAGTATTTAAAGTTCTAGTGATACCTGTAGTCATACCAACGGTATCTATAGCAGAAAAGACTTCAAAAAGGACATCTCTTAATAGTAACTCTGGTTGAACTGCACACACCACGATAGTTCCAATTAGAGCCAACATTACATTTATAGTCAACACTGAACAAGCACGTTTTAGAGCATTATCTTCCAAACGTCTGCCGAAAACATTTATACCATTTTCATTTTTAATGCTACTAATCAACGATAGTAATATGATAGCAATAGTAGTAGTCTTAGCACCACCAGCCGTAGAACCTGAACTTCCACCGACTATCATATATAAGATAGTTAAAAGTGTACTAGATGTGTTAATCTCTCCTGATGGAACTACCTCAAAACCTGCCGTTCTAGGAGTTATAACCGAAAACAGACTGCAAAGTATCTTTTCGCCTAGAGGCATATTTAAAAGGGTGTTATTGTACTCTAATAGTAAGAACAAAGGTGTTCCAATGATAGTCATTGTTAAAGTAACAAAAATAGAAATCTTAGAGTGCAACTTATATTGTGAAAAGTGCCATTTGTTAGTAACGACATCGTCCCAGACGAAAAAGCCTATTGAACCTATAGTTATCAAGGCACAAATAGTCAAGATAAATAGAGGGTCACTTCTAAAATCGTTCAAAGCCAATGAACAGTATGGAGAATATTTTCCAAGTAAGTCGAAACCAGCGTTGCAAAATGCCGATATTGATAAAAATATGGCATTAAACAGACCTTCACCAAAACCCATCAAAGGAATAAACTTAATAGACAATAGCATTGCACCAATCGACTCTATTATAGCTGTACCTAAGATAATCTTCTTAGTAAGTTTAACAATCCCACCAATATACATAGTGTTTACACTCTCTTGAAGTAGACTTCTTTCTTTAAGACCAATCCTTCTATTTATGAGTGTAGATATAAATGCTAAGATAGTTAAGAAACCCAATCCACCGATTTGAATTAATATCAATATTACTATTTGACCGAATAGCGTCCATTGCGTATAAGTATCAAAGACAATCAAACCAGTAACACAAGAGGCAGATGTGACTGTAAATAGAGCATCTACAAAACTAACAGACATTCCATCTTTGCTAGATATGGGCAACATTAATAGAATAGTTCCAATCAATATTAGCATACCAAATCCAAAAGCTACAATCTTTGGATAATTCATACCCAATGAATTTTTAAATTTTCTCATAGTTACAAAAATCCTTTCAAAATACATTAAGTAGATTATATAGCAAAAATATTAAACAGAGATTAATAATTAAAAATAAATCTTAGCCACTATTGGAGCAACTATAACAGTAAGTAATCCAGTAACGGCAATGGATAAAGAACTTACAGCACTTTCAATCTTGCCATATTCAGTAGCCTTAACAGTTCCAATAACATGAGATGCAGTTCCCAAAGCTAAACCTTTAGCGACTGGTTCATGGATATTAAAAACTTTAAATACTAAATCAGATATTATACTACCAGTTATACCAGTAATCATAATTACGGCAACGCTTATAGCCACTATGCCATTTAATTCTTCTGATATAGCCATACCTATGGCAGTAGTTAAAGATTTAGGTAAGAAAGTAGCAAACTCCTCATTGCTTAAAGAGAATATCTTACCAACCAAGAATACACTAATCATGCAAGTAATTACGCCCGAAGATATTCCAATCAATATAGCTTTAAGATTTCCTTTCAAGACTTCAACCTTTTCATACAAAGGAACTGCTAGACATATTGTAGATGGTGTTAATAGATAGTTTATCATAGTAGTACTATTGAAGTATGTATCATAAGGAATTTTCAAAGTTATCAAGACTACAATAATTAGAACTATAGCTATCAACATAGGATTAAATATAGCAAACTTCAACTTTTTTTTAATAACC
The DNA here is from genome assembly GCA_018376535.1 of Ruminococcus sp. Taxonomy (GTDB): domain Bacteria; phylum Bacillota; class Clostridia; order Oscillospirales; family Ruminococcaceae; genus UBA5884. The sequence continues at coordinate 42,152 of JAHABC010000015.1, read as the reverse complement.
AATCCTACTAGATAAGCTACTATAGTAAGAACCACTCCAAAGTAAGTAGAACCTATAAAGAAATCAATCATGTTTATTACCACCTTTTTTAATTATAGCTTGAGCCATAACGCCAGTACTTGCCATTATCAAGAAAGTACTGAGTATACCTATCAATATTACTGGAAGCCATAGAGTTTTAAGAACTCCATAAGTTTCCATAAGTCCAACCGATGGCGGTATGAACATTATAGGCATAACTGCGATTAAAAAATCGCTAACTTCTTTAACATCTTGAAGTTTAACAACTTTGAACTGTAACGCTAAGAACAATAAAATCAAGCCATATATACTGCTAGGAAATGGCAGTGGCAATAGATATTTTAACAACTCACCTAACAACGATATCACTACTATAATGAATACCTGTTTTAAGATTTTCATAATATAAAGACCCCTTAATAATTAATATATAATAATTAATAAATAATAATTATTATATATCAGTTAATACTATTAATTAATTTAGCTACTTCAATAGCATGATAAGTAATAATAATCTTAGCACCAGCACGTTTAAAAGCAATCATATTTTCCATGATAACTTTATTTTCATCTATCCAGCCGTTAATACCAGCAGATTTAACCATAGAATACTCTCCACTAACGTTGTACACTGCTATAGGATAGTCTACCCTATTAGATACCTCTTTAACCACATCAAGATAAGCCAAAGCAGGTTTAACCATAACAATGTCAGCACCCTCGGATATATCATCTAAGACTTCTCTAATAGCCTCTTTTCCGTTTGCGAAGTCCATTTGATAAGTTTTTCTATCGCCGAAACTAGGTGCAGAATGTACTGCATCACGGAATGGAGAATAATAACTAGAAGAAAACTTAGCACTATAAGACATTATAGCTACATCTTTAAGATTATTTTCATCAAGAGCGTTACGAATAGCTGAAACTCTGCCGTCCATCATATCAGATGGAGCGATGATATCTGCACCAGCTTTAGCAGTAGAAACTGCCATCTTGCAAAGTAATGGAAGTGTTTCATCGTTCAATATTTTGCCATCGTGAACCAAACCACAATGACCATGAGAAGTATATTCACAAAGACAAACATCGGCGATTACTAAAAGGTTAGGATACTCTTTTTTGATATATCTAATAGCCTTTTGAGTGATACCGTCATCGTTATACGCTTCCGAACCACATTCATCTTTATGTGATGGTATACCAAATATAAGAACTCCTAATATACCATTAGATACCACTTCATCTAAGATAGGTTTCAAGTTATCAATAGAGTATTGAAAAATATCTGGCATAGATGGTATTGGATTTTTAATATTAGTACCCTCTATAACAAACATAGGATATATTAAATCTGTAACTTGAACAGAGTTTTCTCTAACTAAGGTTCTAATACTCTCATTAGAACGTAATCTTCTAAAGCGTTTCAAAAAGACCAAATCCTTTCATAACCATAATAAAGGAACGCTAAAAGTAGCGTTCCAAAGATACACAAAATTATATATAAGAACAATTAACCCAACTCAATCATTTTGTCTATACAAGCTCTAGCAGATTGCATAACATCTTGAGATAGAGTAATTTCCTCACCACCTACACCGTTTACGGAGTTTAATACATCTATTAAAGTAGTAGCTTTCATGTTATGACATACTATATCTTTAGATAGTGGATAGAAATTTTTATCCAAACATTCGTATTGAAGGTGTTCTAAGATGCTTAACTCAGTACCAATGATAAACTCTTTAGCATCGGATTTTTTAGCGAACTCCATAATACCACTAGTAGAGCCAACATAGTCAGCATAAGCGACAACTTTAGGAAGACATTCAGGGTGTACAAGTAATAGAGCGTTAGGGTGTAACTCTTTAGCCTTTTCGACATCTCTTTGAGATACTCTAGCATGAGTAGGACAACCACCTTGAACTAGCTTAATATTCTTATTAGGAAGTTGTTTTGCAACATAGTCGCCAAGGTTACAATCTGGGATAAATAGAATATTATCATTAGGGATTTTACTAATAATCTTAACAGCTGAAGATGATGTGACACAAACATCACAAACAGTTTTTAAATCTGTAGTAGTATTTATGTAAGCGACCACTGTATAGTCTGGATACATTTCTTTCAATCCAAGTATTAAATCCTTGTCCATCTGTTCAGCCATAGGACAACCAGCTAAAGGATTACATAATATAACTTTCTTTTCTGGTGATAGTAATTTTACAGTTTCAGCCATAAATCTAACGCCACACATCAAAACGGTTTTATTAGGAACGGTTGTAGCCAATTGACTAAGTTTAAAAGAATCTCCAGTAAAGTCAGCGACTTCCACAATCTCTCTAGCTTGATAGCTATGAGCCAATATGCAGATATCTTTTTCCTTTTTCAACTTTAATATCAATTCTTGAACTTCTTTAATATTCATTACGAAAAAACTCCTTTAGATTTAATGAAAACCACCCTTTATAATACTAAAAATTGGACGGTTTGTACTGCCTTTAAGATAGATTAACTTTACTAAAATAGTATGATACAATTATATTCCAAACATTCAAATTTGTCAAGGAGTATATTATCTTTTTAGTTACAGAAATTTATCCACCAACCAAGTAAAATATGAACATTATGAAAAAAACTTTAATTTAATATATAAAAAATGGAACACTTAATATATAAGTGTTCCATATATTGTAGGATAATATTAAAGACTAAAAGCAATCATGACCTCTGTACTTAGCAGATGCACCTAGCTTTTCTTCAATTCTTAATAGTTGATTGTACTTAGCAACTCTTTCACTTCTAGATGGAGCACCAGTCTTAATTTGTCCAGTATTTAGAGCAACTGCTAAATCTGCGATAGTAGTATCAGCAGTTTCACCCGAACGGTGTGAAGATATTGCAGTATATCCAGCCTTATGAGCCATCTTAATAGCCTCTAAAGTTTCAGAAACAGAACCAATTTGATTTAACTTAATCAAAATAGAGTTACCACAACCTAATTCAATACCTTTGCTTAATCTTTCAGTATTAGTAACAAAGAGGTCGTCACCTACTAGTTGAACCTTGTCGCCAAGAGTAGCAGTAAGTTTCTTCCAACCTTCCCAATCTTCTTCATCAAGAGCATCTTCAATAGACTTAATTGGATACTTTTCAACTAAGTTTTTCCAGTGTTCAATTAACTCATCAGAAGTGAACTCCTTACCACATTTAGGAAGTTTGTAGTGACCAACACCCTTAGCTTCATCTTTCCATTCACTAGATGCAGCGTCCATAGCGATAACAAAGTCATCATAAGGTTTGTAACCAGCCTTTTCGACTGCCTTTAGAATAACTTCGATAGTTTCTTCATCACTAGATAGGTTTGGAGCGAAACCACCTTCATCACCTACAGCAGTAGAAAGTCCCATAGATTTTAGTATACCTTGTAGTGCGTGGAAAACTTCAGCACACCAACGAAGAGCTTCTTTAAAGCTAGATGCTCCTACAGGCATAATCATGAACTCTTGAACGTCAACAGTGTTACCAGCATGAGCACCACCGTTTAGAATGTTCATCATAGGAACAGGTAGAACGTTTCCTTGAGAACCACCTAAGAAACGATATAAAGGAATATCTAAAGCATTAGAAACGGCTCTAGCACTTGCAATAGATACTGCTAATATAGCGTTTGCACCTAGATTAGATTTATCCTTAGTACCATCAGCTTTAATCATAGTTTGGTCTACAAGGTAGGTATCGAAAGCGTCAACGCCCTTTAGAGCATCATTGATTATAGTATTTACATTTTCAACAGCTTTACATACGCCCTTACCACCATAACGAGCCTTATCGCCATCACGGAGTTCTAGTGCTTCAAAAATACCAGTAGATGCACCACTTGGAGCAGTTCCACGACCTACTATGCCACATTCAAGAACTACTTCTGCTTCAACAGTAGGATTTCCTCTACTGTCAAGAATTTCTCTTCCTATTACTTCTTTAATTTTAGTATTAACCATAGGTAAAGATTCCTTTCGTATATAATTTATTTGAACATAGATAAAAAATCCATGCTTTTAACTTTTAATATTATTCCAAATATGTAAACATACATACATAGAAAAATCACATTGCAATTGCTGAACTGTTAAAGGAGCAATAAGTTCAACAATTTAGCAACATGATTAATTATTCTCAACTAGTTAGTATATGCTAACTACGGATATTATATCATATAGAATAATACAAATCAAATAAGTTAGCATATGCTAACTTATTTTTAAAACGATAGGAACACTAAATATATTTAATGTTCCTAAGAAAAGTTATAACATTATTTTTCTATCTTTGAAGTAGTACTCTTTATCGTGTTGACTAACTTCTCTTAAAATTCTGCAAGGATTTCCCACTGCAACTACATTAGATGGAATATCTTTAGTTACAACACTACCCGCACCTATTACTACGTTATCACCTATTGATACTCCAGGGAGTATTATTGCACCTGCACCAATCCAACAGCACTTACCTATGCTAACGGACATATTATATTGATATGCTTGTTCTCTTAACTCTGGTAAGATTGGGTGACCTGCAGTAGCGACAGTAACGTTAGGGCCAAACATAGTATAATCGCCAACGTAGATATGAGTATCATCTACTAAAGTTAGATTAAAATTAGCGTATACCATCTTACCAAAGTGAACGTGTTTACCTCCAAAGTTGCTATGAAATGGAGGTTCTATATAACAACCCTCACCTATTTCAGCGAACATATTTTTTAACATACTAAAGCGTTTTTCTTGTTCCAATGGTCTAGTTTGATTGTATTCATACAATCTTTCTAAGCATTCCAATTGATACTTTACGAGTTCTGTATCATTTGGAATATACAAACTGCCATCATGCATTTTTTGTGTAACTTCATTAGATACCATATTAAAAAGCCTCCTAAGTTCTAATTTAGATATATTATATACTATATTTTTTTTCAATTCAAGCACTTTATTGACTTTGATGTGTTATATTATTTACTAATATCTTTTGTAATAAATTTGTAAATACAATCCACTTGTATTGTAATAAAGTTCCATGATATAATTAAGTAGAATATTACAATAAGGAGTGATTTTTTATGCCTCTGGTGATTTTTTTAATACTATGGATACTATCGCCATTAGTATTAATTCCCATGTGTATACATTTTCATGGAAAGTATAAAAGTATATATAATGAAAATGTTAAGAATATAAATCGAAATAGAAGTTTAGAGAACTTAATACAAAGTTTAATATCAAGGGACGCTCTAACCGATGATGAAAAAGATACCTACTATAGCCATGATATACATACAAATATCTCAATGGATACTAAGCAATCATATAAGGAATATAGTTCCAATAATGTATCAGTAGATAATACTAACAATACTGTAGATGTTTCAATTAGAACCTCTAGTAACGATAAATCTTTTCAAGATGTACCTCAACCTAAGCCATCAGCAATAGCAACAGAGGTTCATGCTAAAAAAGATATCGCTTATACTAATACTGCACCTAAAAGAACTTCTAAGATAAGTACAATATCTGTAATATTGATAGTAGGAGTAATATTTGTATTACTATCTGGAATAGTATTCACCACTACAGCTTGGAACAGTTTAAATAACATCATAAGAAGTACTTTGATATTCAGTGCTAGTATACTATTCTTTGGTGTAGGAACTTTTGCAGAGAAAAAACTAAACTTATCTAAAACAGGAATGGCATTTTTCAGTATAGGTTGCTTTTTATTACCAATAGATATCTTAGCTATAGGAATATTTCAACTTTTTGGAAGTTGGTTATCTTGGAATGGTGATGGAAAATATCTATTATGTGCAATAGGTTGTATATTAATAAGTATAGCATCTTATATAGGCACTAAAAGATATTCTAGCAAATTCTATGCTGGAGCATCACTATTTGGAGCATCTGCAACTATTGGATTGCTATTAAAATCCAGTATGCTATTAATTGCAGAGAGTTCCATATTTATAATATTGATAGCCTTGTACTTATTCCTATTGCTTATGCTAAAAGATAAGTTTAAAAACTATCTAATATCTCTACAAGATACATATTCTACAGTTTGGGATATATTTATTGCAATCAATGTGATAGTATTAGGTTTAATATCTTTAATCACTGCACACTATGGAACTATATCAGGAATAGCAGTAATTCTTATGGGATTAGTATTTATGGCATATGCAAATCAAAAAGATATGTGTCTTCCTAATATTATATATATAGTCCTTAGTCTAATTACCATAACTCTAGGATTGTTTTTAATATTCAAATTAGATAATCTAATAGTTATGTGTATGGCTTTAATACTCTTTATAACTATAGTTCAAGAGTTGAACTTCTTAGAAACATCTATTAAAAAATTTTATATGGTGATATTATATATAGTATCTATTTTAGGAATACTAATCATATCATGGAATTTGTTCACAATGAACATTTCCAAAATACTTACAATAGTATCAATAGTTGAGAGAAATTATATAATATCTATAATAGTATGTATAGCTTGTACTACTTGGGTATATCTAAGAAAAGATGTTAAGTTTATACTACTTATTCAATCCATGTATGTAGTACTTTTAGCATGGAGTGTATCTTTAATGATTAATAATGTAGATTATGAAATATCATTAATATCTGCAATTATGCTAATAGTATATTGTATATACGGATTTGTTCCAAAGTTAAACAATCAAGGAGTATATATAAACTACTCAATAGTAACTGGTCTATTGATACTCTTAAAGTTTGATTACATTCCAGTAATCGTATGGTTGATAGTTATATCTATAAACGTCTTTAAAGATGATACTCTTATATCAAAAATTTCAAGATACGTTCTACCACTTGCTTTAATACTATTGATACATAAGATATATCCTACCTTTATGATTACTTTTATAATCTTACTAACAATATCCATAATATTGAACTTTAAGAATATAAAATCTTTAAGAAGTATATTTACTGTATATATGTATGTTCTAACGTATATGCACTATCCTCAACTATACGATAACTATATGATAAACATATCTATAATATCATTGCTAACATTATTTAGTGTATTCAAAGTGATTATTTCCAAAAAATCGGATTTACACTCAAAAAAAGTTTTTTACACAAACGTATCCATAATAAACTTGATATTAACTAGTCTATCGTTCATGAGTTTAGACATTTCTTTGATAATTATATCTTTTGCTTTGAGCAGTATCCTATTTGTAATATACTATGTACTAAAACATTTTCAATCGGATACAGATATATTAACTATACTTAAGTATTATACTCTAGTTATATTAGAAGTATCTCAATGGTATATATGTTTAAGTGACCATCATTTTGCGATATCTTTAGTTATAATACTAATGAACTTCATATTTGGATACAGTTTCAAGAATAATATTTTAACTTTATTTTCCATAATAAATCTGTACTATGTAACTAACGATTTAGTATCCACTGAAATTATACTATTAGATTACTCTATAACTAAATTGATATTTAATATAATATTCTTTATGCTAAGTGGCATAATCGGAAGATATCTACATAAAGAGTTTATCACTGCCGATAAAGATACTAAAAAGTTGTACATAGATTACTTTACAATATTTGCAATCTTTCCGATAATAAAAATATTTCTACAGTATACTAACCTATTCGGATTACATTTGAACATCTTTATTGGATTTATTCTATTAAGTATATATCCGTTATTCTACTATAATAGAATACTTTTCACGCATTCCAAACAGATACTTTTAAGTATATCGAGTACTATGTTGTGTTTTGTATTCTGGAATGAACCTTTTTTAAACATTTCAGATACAATAATTGCAGAATGGAACTGTATTCCAATAATAGCACTCTCATTGATATTATGCATCATTTGGAAAGACTATTCTAAAGTAAGAGAATACTCTCCATTTGTTGCGATATATATAGTAACATCTGTACTGAGCATTTACGAAGTGATATACAATCAAACGACAGAACTTATATCTTTGATACTTTTACTTATAGTAGATATAATACTATCCAAGAAGTTGCTCACTAAAAAATGGAAGTTTATATCTTTAACAACCTTTAGTACAATACTTTGGATACAACCTATTATCGATATACCAAACATATTCCTATTAGAATGGAATTGTCTTCCTTTGATAATACTATCCATAGGAATAGGTTTAATTTGGAAAGAGTATCCTAAGTTATTAGAGTACTTACCATTCTATACAACTTTAGGAATATCTATAATACTAAGTATATCTGCCATAATTTCACAAGAACTAACAGATGCTTTTATACTATTGATTGCTTTAATATTCATACTAATAGTTTCATTTATGATAAAACGCAAAAAGTGGTTTAGTTTTTCCACTATTGAATTAATAATATTAACTATATATCTTACTAAGAACTTTTGGTTATCAATAGCATGGTGGATATATCTTCTTATAGTAGGTTTGCTAATGATATCCATAGGAGCTACTAATGAATATCTAAAAATGAAGAATGAAAATCTTAAAGATAACCTCAAATATTCCACTAAAAGATTGTTTCAAGATTGGACTTGGTAAACTAAAAAAACTCTCTAGTAACTAGAGAGTTTTTTCTATATTTAAGCAGTAACTTCTATTTCCTTAGTAAGATTTTTAAGCCATCTGTACTTTTTGTAGTTTTTATATACTGCAGGAAGTTTTATAATTTCGTCTATATTTATGATTATATACACCATCGGAACGGATAGCTTTAAAACGAATGCACAAAACAATCCAATAGGAACGGTTACAGCCCACATAGTAATAGTATCGCAGATAAAACCGAACTTACTATCACCACCAGCACAGAATATTCCACCTATAGTAGTCATATTTAAAGATTTTCCAACTACATAGTAAGAACATACTACTAGCATAACTCTTAAGTAGTCACGAGCAGTATCTGTTAAGCCAGTGAACATAGGTATAAATGGAATAATTAACAGTATTATTCCACCAGATATTAAGCCACTAATCCAAGCAAACTTACATACCTTAGATGCATATTTTTTAGCGATATCTATATTACCTTTGCCTAATTCGTTACCTACTAAGATACCTCCACCACAACCTACGCCAGTACAAAAACAGATTGTTAAGTTCTTTATAATATTAGCTATAGAATTAGCTGCAGTTGCATCACTGCCCATGTGACCCATAATTACGGAATACATAGTAAATCCACAACCCCAAACTAAAGAATCTCCTAAAGATAGTAATGTATACTTCCAAAAATCTGCCTTTAGAGTTGCATCATTATGGATAACATACTTTAATCTAATTTTGATATTATCTTTTTTAAGCATAATAATCATAGACCAGATTAACTCTATAAGTTTAGATATAACTGTAGCTAATGCAGCACCTTTTATTCCAAGTGATGGGAAAAATCCTATACCAAATATAAACATAGCATTAAAAAATATGTTTATACCTACGGATACTAAACTTATTATAGAACTTTTTACAGCAAATCCACAATTTTTCATAATACATAAGTATATCTGCGATATGGATAGCATAATGTACGATATTCCTACTACTTGAAGATATTCTGCTCCCATGCTTATTAGAGTAGTATCGGAGGTAAATATTCGCATTAGCAACGTTGGAAAGAATGTAGAACCTATAAAGAATATCACGGATACTAAAAAAGCCGTCTTTAAAGCTATTCCCACAATCTTTTCAATAGATTTTTTATCTTCTATGCCCCAGTATTGAGCAGTAAATATATTTACTCCTGTAGATATTCCTCCTAAAAACAGGTTGTACACAAACTGTATCTGTCCTGCCAAAGATACTGCCGATAGACTATCTTGATTTAAAAATCCTAACATTACGGCATCGGAAGTACTTACCAAAGCCAATACTAACTGTTGAAAAGCTATTGGAAGTACTAACGTTAATAGTTTTTTGTTAAAGTTTACCTTTCCATCAATCATATTATAACACCTCTTAAATTAAGCTAGGTATATTATATACTATACTTTTAAGAATTGCTATTAGAATATTGATTTCTTTTTAGTATGTTTTTAACTTTTTAAAAATATTATATTTCCAATAAAAGGCTCCGATACTTTTTAAAGTATCAGAGCCTTTATAGGTATAGAGTTATCTATAGGTACACAAAATATATTACCATTCCATTAATCCTAGTAGATATTTTTTAAGCATAAGTAAGTCTACAGTGTTTACCTTGCCATCTAAGTTGATATCACCTCTTGGGAAAGTGCTATCGCCAACAGTTATTTCTGTTATTGGAGTTACAGTTGGTTCATCTGGTTCAGCCGGTTCACTAACACTACTTAAACGATAGCCAACATATTCACCATTTGCATTATATCTAACTAATATTACATTTGAATGTTCTGCATCAACATCAATTTTATCACCATTAGGTAGAGCATAATAATCACCTTTATTACGGTCATAAGAATATAACATAGTAGATATTTCATAGCCATCATAGTTATTATTTTCATCATACATTACATATAATTCAGTACTAGCATCTTTATTATCTACACAAGGCTTGATAGTAATATTTTTACCATCTGGCAATGTATACTCAGCATTTTTTGTAGTAGTTATTGGATAAAGCTCATAAATAGTTTTTACACAACCTATATATTCTTTATTTTCATTAAACCTTGGAAAACCTGATATAAGTACATTACCATCTGCTAGAATATATATAGGGTTCCAACAATTTTTTTCATCATTCCAAATTGGGTCACAATAAGCATATACATTTCCATCTTCATCTTTTATTATCTGTGCCCATTTTGGCAAAGTAATTTTTTCACCAGTAGATAGTTCTATCTCTTGCTCTTGACCTATCGTATCTTCGTCATAAAGATATATTGTTTTAATATTATTACCATCACTGTCAATTATATCAGCAGATACTCCTGTAGCACTTACACAACCTAAAGTTGCAACTGCCATTATACAAGCTAAAACTTTCTTTAAATTTTTCATATAAATTCCTCCTTAAAATTTTGGATTATTAAACATAAATGTCAAAATCTTAGTATTAAATCTAGTGCCTTGGTTAAACCCATATGGAGACATTCCTGTATTAATTCCAACTACTGTTTTTGAACCATTACTACTTTTTACATATATTGGTCCACCACTTTCACCACTTAAAACATCTACATTATAAAATAAGTTTGTATCTGTTATTTTATTACCACGGCTTAATGCTTTACACAAATCACCATCACCAGTTACAATTTTTCCACGAAGTTCATCGTTACCACCATTTTTATCACTATCTTCTTTATTATCAGTAGTATATCCAGTAATAAAAATTTTTCTAGATGTATTAGCAATTCCATCTCTAAAAACACCCACATCAAAACTTTTATATGCACTAAGATCTTCATTTACTTTAATAAGTGCATAATCTTGATAAAATCCACTACTTAAAGCATTTCCATTACCATTATTATTATCATACCATTCAGCATCTATATACATTTGAGGTATATGATAACTATTCGCACTAATTCCATAATATGTATTTTGATTAGAAATTATATTTCCATTAACATCTATTTTTTGACCATTTGAATTAAATAAAATATATTTTATATTTTTTTTAGCAGTATTAGTACTTGTATCATATAAAACATGAGCAGCAGTTACAATTTTATTACTATCAATTATAAATCCGGTACCTACAATTTTATTATCTGCAGTTATAACTACAACAGCACTTTGATTATAATCAACCTTTCTATTATCTCCATCTAAAATACCATCGGTTGTATTAATATTTGAAAAAGTTATATTAGTTGCTTCAGATATTTGATAATTTTCTATCTCTTTTCCATTTACTGCATTAAATTTAGAATATTTTAACTCATTGGGATGATAAGTAACTTGAGTAACTGTATCACTTGTTGAAACAGATGAAACTTGATTTGAACTAGCTAAACCAATACTTATGTTTTTTAACAAAGTTAAATCATTATTATCAATTATATAATCACGATTAAGATCTAATCTTTCAGCAATTAAATAATTTCTAGCACCTGCTGAACCATGCAAAAATTTATTCAAAGCTAAAACATCAGATGAATTTACAATTCTATCGCCATTAACATCACCTTTTTTATATGAAGTAGTAGCTGCACTAGCACTTAAAGACATAGCAGAGATGCACATAGTAAGTGCTGAAACACCTGCGATTAGAGTTTTTAATAATTTGTTCATTTTAAAAGACTTCCTTTCTGTCATGATTTAAAATAACTTTTGTTGATATATACTAGAATAGTAACTTTTAACTAGTATTTAAGATTGCTATTCTATAAGATATATCTAAAATATAGACATGATTTATTGTCTATAAATAGAGTATCACAAAAATATAGAAATGTCAATAGTTTATTAAAATAATTTTCAAAAGATATTTTTTTTGCCATGATTTTTTATAATCATCTATATATATAACTCTTCAAGTGGGGAAAATGTTACAAAAAATTTTAAAAAAATTTGAGTTCTCTGTTTTGCACAAAATTTTGTGATAGATTTAGTTAATATCAACAAAAAGATGTCATTTTAATATAAATTTAATACTCATACCCTATAATTAATATAGAAATATATAATTAGTTAGGAGTATACAAAATGAACACTATAGAAAGGTACACGCCTAATATCAAAGATGGGTTATCTACTATACAAGTAGAAAATCGTATAAAACAGGGACTTGTAAATCGACAAAACTTTGTAAAAACCAAAAGCATTGGAAGAATAATCTTAGAGAATAGTATAACACTATTTAATATCATAAATGTGATATTAGCCATTGCACTGATGTGGGCAGGTTCTTACAAAAATATGTTGTTTATAGTAGTAGTTCTAATAAATTTGATAATAGGAATAGTTCAAGAAGTTAGAGCAAAACGCACTGCAGATAGGTTATCCTTAATATCTGCGATTAAAACTACCGTTATTAGAAACGGTACAGAACAACACATTCCAACAGATAACATAGTACTAGACGATATCTTAAAGTTACAAGTTGGAAATCAAGTTACTGCCGATTGCTCCATACTCAACGGATATTGTGAAGTAAATGAAAGTTTTATAACTGGTGAAGCCAATCCAATTGCTAAAAAACAAGGCGATACTATATTAAGTGGTAGTTACATCATCAGTGGTGGAGTGTATGCCAAAGCTGAAAAAATTGCAGAAAACACTTATATATCTAGCCTTTCCAAAGAGGCAAAAAAGTTGAAAAAACATAAGTCGGAAATTATGGACTCTATAAATAAGATTATAAAATGGATATCTGTAGCAATCTTTCCAATAGGAGCAATCTTATTATATACGCAATATCAACTTTTAGGAGATATAAAATCTGCAGTAGTACAAGCTACAGCAGGGTTAATAGGTATGATTCCAGAAGGTTTAGTTCTGCTTACAAGTATGGTATTCGCAGTAAGCGTCATTAGATTGGCTAAAAACAACGTACTTGCACAAGATTTATCTTCAGTAGAAAGTCTTGCACGGGTGGACGTTCTATGTTTAGATAAGACTGGAACTCTAACTACTGGTGATATGTACCTTGAAAAGATAATCTATACTAATAAAGAGTTCGATGCTCAACTTATAGATAGTATACTATCTTCAATAGTAAGTAGTCAAAACAGTTTAAACGCCACATCAAGAGCCATTAAAGATTACACCGATAAACATACTAACATAAAATATCAAGTAGTTGATGATATTCCTTTTTCAAGTGATAGAAAATGGTCGGCTACACAACTATGTAATATGGGAACTTTTATCATGGGAGCATATGAATATATCTTTCCAAATGGAAAGTTGCAATCCACGATAGATAACTATTCAAATGAGTATAGGGTGATAACATTAGCTTACACTAAAGAGAGTATATCTAATGACATTCATGAACTAAATATAGAACCTATCGCATTAATATTACTTAAAGATACTTTACGTCCTAATATAAAAGAAACTCTTGAATACTTTAAAAATCAAGATGTAAGTATAAAGATAATATCTGGTGATAACGTAAAAACCGTGTCCACCATTGCGAAAAATCTTAATTTTGCTGACGTAAAGTCTTTAGACGTGTCAAGTGTTACGAAAAGTGAGTTAAAAAATTTAGTGGAAGATGTATCGCTATTTTGCAGAGTAACTCCAGATAAGAAACGTTTGATTGTAAAATATCTAAAAGAAAAAGGTCATATAGTGGCAATGACTGGCGATGGTGTAAATGATGTCCCTGCCTTAAAAGAGGCTGATTGTAGTATAGCCATATCCAATGGTGCAGAAGCTACTAGAAATATTTCCCAATTGATACTTTTAAACTCTGAATTTTCATCTTTACCAAAGATTGTCGCAGAGGGCAGACGTTCTATAAATAATATAAAGAGGTCAGCATCTCTATTTTTAATAAAGACTATCTACTCCATACTATTAGATTTAATATTTATAATCTTAACGATGCAATATCCGTTTGTTCCGATACAACTTACTTTAATAAGTGCAATATGTATAGGAATACCATCATTTATACTAGCACTAGAACCCAATAACAATAGAGTAAATGGTTCATTTTTGAAATACATTCTAAGTAAAGCAATTCCAACGGCTTTAGATATAGTAATAACAGTTACATCTATAAGCATATTAGGAAGCACTATCTTTACAGAGTTATCTACTAAAGAAATATCATCAATATGTGTAATATCCACTGGATTTATAGGATTACTACATCTATTGCGACTTTGCAAACCGTTGAACACCATGAGAACTATACTATTAATAGTATTAACCTTGTTATTTATTGGAGGTTTAACAGTATGTCATAATCTATTTTCAATAGTAGCCATATCGCAAACAGGACTTATAATGCTATTAATATCTATGATTATATCTTTTATACTGTTCTGCACGTTCCACAAGATAAGAAAACTCTTGACAGTACAAAGCATATAAAAAAAGTGTGTAAGTTTATCAGCTTACACACTTTTTTAATAATTACAAATATCAATTAAGATATCGTTTTTCCTTTGCGTTTCTGTTGTTTCTTTTCCTGACGCTTACGAGCTTTTTCCGAAACTATTGGAGCTTCTTCTCCACCTCTATCAACGCAAATAGTTTCATCTTGACTTACTGGCTTGGTATATCTGTATTCAGGATTTTCTTCGCCAGTCTGTTCATAGTATGGATTGATAACATACTTTTGAATTATTGGATAAAAATTAAAACAAACAATCAAACCAATTATAGTAGCAGGGCCTAGTATAATACAGAACTTAGCATAATCGTTAGTTATGAACACAAATATACCCACAATAACTATTAATGTACATATCAAGAAGGTAGTTAGGCTTTGTTTAGCACATACGCAAGTCAAATAGAACGAATTTTTAATAATGTTCTTAAAAGATAGGTTAGTAGTTACTATCATTAGATAAGCATAGCCACTCATGATAAATACAGTAATTCCTATAGCAATGGTGGTTATAAATGGAACGTACCAAAATTTGCTTCCAGTATTCTCCACTTGCAATGGATATATATAACAACCTAAAGCAACACTTATAAATACGAACACATCTATAGCACCCATTGCAAGACCTTGCTTGAAGTTCTTTTTTAGACTTTCAATGAAATCTTCCCATAGAAAGACTGGTCTTTGTTGAGAGAAGTTTCTTAACACTTTAGTAACTCCAGCAGTTGCAGGACCTATTAGAAATATCGTACAACAGAATAGCATATATATAGCATTTAAACCTAATAACTTCCAAAACTTATTAAAAAAGATATCAAAAAATACGAATATACGTTTCTTTTGAGGAGCATTTTTTGATATACCTGAACCTGCACTTTCATAGTCAAACAGTTTTGAAAATCTTGACAAATAAATCAATCCTTTCTAAAAGTTAGAATAGTAGTTTATTAGTAAGAGCATATGTCAAGAAAGTATCTATAATAGATGATAAAAATATAACTATAGCATACAACATAAATTTAAGATTATACTGCTTAATGTTTATCAAATCGGAGGAACGTCCGAAGATGTTGTACGCTATAGTAGTGGATTGCATTAAAGATTGCATCACTGCAAAGATTAACACTACACTAGATGTTATTGCATGAAACATAACCATAGATATTAATATTAAAATTCCTTTAGAACCATACTCCATATATATAGTACTAGCAGATGTTCCTAATGCTACGCCTCTAGTGAATATCAAAAATAGGCTTATAGGGTGCGATATTGCAGAATATCCACATAGATACAACAGTATTAAAATATAGCTAGTCCAAGATAGAGAGTTAAAAAACACATCTAATAGAGTTCTATTAGAGGTACTTTCAGTAAATCCTTGAGTTAGCACGTTACTATGTAAAGATACAAACTCACTATTAGAATACATCAACCAAACACCAAAGATTACTCCACACAAGATTAATATAAATAGTAGTATAGATATCAACTTTTTACCACTATATAGGTTGCTTTCTGGATATCTCATAAGTACACATCACCTTTTCTTTTTATACTATAGATATGTACTTTAACTTAAATTTATAACTACTTAGATAGTTCGTATGCACGTTTAGTACAACTTTCACAACATTTTTTAGTAATCTCCTCAAGATTGCCTTTGTAAAGTTCATCTAAACCTGCAAGAGTAGTTCCTCCTGGAGAAGATACCATCTTAATAAGTTCGTCCAAAGTATAGCCAGAGTCTGTAATCATCTTAGCAGAACCTATTAGCGATTGAGCAAACAATTCAGTAGCGGAATCTTTGCTGATACCATTTTCAACAGCATAATCTATAAAAGCCTTTGCGTATAGATATATAAACGCTGGACTACTTCCATTGATAGCTATAACTTCTTTCATTTTATCTGCAGTAAGAACGGCAGTTTTACCACAACTATCGAAGATACTTCTAACAAAGTTGAACTCCTCATCTGTAACTGGGGCTACTGGAGATAGTGCAGATGCTCCTTGATTTAATAGTAATGGAGTATTTGGCATAACCAATACTACTTTAGCATCTGGTATAGTTTGCGACTTTATATACTCACCAGTTATACCTGCTAATATAGATACTATTACAGTATCTTTAGTAACATAATCTTTGATAGTAGCAAGTACGCCATCTATTACTTGAGGTTTAACTGCTAAGAATACATACTTACAGTTTTCAACCACTTCTTTTTCCGAACTGCATAGAGTAGCAATATCGGAACATCTTTGAAGGCTATCAGATTTTAAATCGAAAGCATGAATTTTAACATTATCTTTTAAAGAACTTTCAGAAATACCTTTCATAATAGCAAAGCCCATATTACCTGTACCAATAAAACCAACATTATTCATATTAAAACAACTCCTATAAGTTTAATTACAATAATTATTATACAACAAAATACACAAAATATCAAGCGTTTTTTTATGGAATATACAACAATTTTATAATGTTTACTATATTACAATATTTTCAACTTACATGATGGTATTAATATCTAAAAAAAGGCGATACTACTATAAGTATATAAAACTATAGGAGGTATCTTAAAAATGAATAGTATAGAGTTCTTAGATATAATTAGAGTAATATTAGCATCTGTATTTTCGGTGATAGCATTGTTCTTACTTACAAAGCTAATAGGCAACAGACAGATGTCACAACTTAGTATGTTCGACTATATAAACGGAATTACAATAGGTTCTATAGCTGCCGAAATAACCTACAGTGATGAGTATATATTACCTATTATAGCAATGGTTATATATGCATTGTTTTCCATATTGGTATCGTATTGGGCTTGTAAGAGCGTAAAGTGGCGTAGATTTTTAAATGGTACTCCCCTAATTCTTTTCGATAACGGAAACTTTAAAGTAGATAGTCTTAAAAAATCACGTTTGGATTTAAACGAACTTCTAGGAGAGTGTAGAAATCAAGGATACTTCAACTTTAAGGATATTCAAACTGTAATACTTGAAACTAATGGAAAGATAAGTGTCTTACCTAAATCGGATAAAAAGCCTACTACTCCACAAGATTTAAACATATTAGTAGATAAGCAAATAAATCCAATAAACTTAATAGTAAATGGTGAAGTAATATCAGATAATCTAAAGGCTAGTGGAAAAAATGATACTTGGTTAAAAAATCAATTGAGTACCCTCAAAATAAACTCAACTAAAGATGTAATTCTTGCTTTTTGCGATGAAACTAACAATCTAACTGCTTTTAAATATTAATCTAATTGTGAAGATATACCATGAAATATAATATATCTATATGTATTATTGTTATATTTGAACACTTTAAATCGTTTAAGTTTGGTTAAATTGACAGTTGAATTTTAAAAGGCTTTCTTGTATACTAGTATATATAGAAAAAATTTTTGGAGGGTTATCTAAAATGAAATTAAAGAAATTTATTGCTAGCATAGTAGCTACTGCATTAGTAGGCACTACTATGGCTATTACTAGTGCAATCGGTGCTAGTGCTGTACCAGAAACATATACAGCTGTTTTAAATGGTACTGTAGGTTCTACTTCTCTTTGGGATAGTAGTGCACCAAGTTGTACTATAAATGGTGATGGAGATTATAGTCTAACTTTTCCATTAAATGAGGCTACTAAATCTGAAACTGGTACTGGTGCTTTAATACTTGAAATTCCTGATATTAATATTTATGATATCGTTGGTGAAGGTGCTACTCTTGCTGATACTGGTATAGTATTAAGTGTTAATTCTATTACAGTTGATGGAAATGCTGTAGCTTACAATGGTCCTTCCGATGGTGCTTACAGAACTGGTGATAATGGTACTTGTATCCGTCTTAACATATACAATGTTTGGGGTGGAAATAACGTTCAAGATATAGACTTCAACTTTGAAGCTGAAAAAGATGTCACAATAAACTTTAACGTATCTGGTTTAAGTGCTGCAATCCAAAAGGCTAACGGTGGTGGCGAAGAAGAAACTACTACTGCTGCTTCCGATGATACTACTAAGGCTGATGATACTACTAAGGCTGACGATACTACTAAAGCCGATGGCACTACCAAGAAAGGTGATACTACTACTAAGAAAGACGAAACTACTAAATCTAATGGTGACGGTACTACTGTAGCTCAAGAAGATACTACTACTGCTACTGGTGATGCTGGTATTGCTGGTATAGTTTTAGTTTGTGCTTTAACAGGTGCTGGTGTAGTTGCATCTCGTAAGAAAGATTAATCTACTTAGATATTAATACTATAAAAATGCTCTAGCGTACGTTAGAGCATTTTTTATACAAAATATAAACACATATAAAAAAAAGCGTATCAAAAAGTTGATACGCTTATAATTTACAATAAAAACCGCCTTGCCGTCGTATAGCAAATAAAACCCGCACAAGGCAGGTGGGTATCCGCCTAACTGAATCATGCTCCCTTCGTCCAACCGATAGGTTAGGAGGTCTGCAATCCACAACTAGAGCTAAATTCCCTATATTTAAGTGTTGGATTAAAAAAACTATACTTGCTCGAACAAGGCAGAACTTAAGCAAGTGAACATATAACAATCAAAGCATCTTAATTGTTTAATAATATTATAACACCGATTTCACAAAAAATCAAGTGAAATTTTTGCCAATTCTAAAAATTTAGATGAAATTAAATATCGTCCTCATCTTCGTCATCAAAATCCTCAGCATCTTCAAACATAGCGTTTACACGTTCTAATAGAATTTGACCAACCTTATTAAATTCGTCCTCATCATCTATAGAAACCAAAGAGATATTTTCTGGATTTAAGTTATCACTTTGAGGGTCTTCCTTTAGAATAACCAACTCACCGTCACTATCTAGCAAATCTTCCGAATTTTCAAAATGAGGAGTAAGAGCATAATATAAAACTCCATCTATTTCAGCACTGTCCAAAAATTCAAAAACGTGTTCAATGCCTTCCTCATCGGTTAGGGTAAATAAATCTGGTGCGAACTCATTCATAGATACAATCTCCAATCTTAAAAGTATTTAGATGTCAACATCTTTAATATATTATAGTATACATTTATAATAAAGTCAATAGAAATTATTTTTTTAATATCAAATTCTAAAGTAATAAAATATCTTGACAAAATCGACTTTTTGATATATAATGTTATAGAATACGCAGGGACTTAGCAATGCATATTCTTAGAGCCTCGTTCCGTACTGAACGGGGCTAATCTATTCTAAAATACATACATACTCATTAAGGAGGTTTTTTCTTGTTAAACGATTTTGAAAAGTTAATGTTCGATACCGTTTCTACTACTATAGGTGGAGAACAAAAACCATTTAGTTACTTTAAAACCGAAAATTCTAGTACAGATATTCTATTCTGTAAAGATAGCCCCGCTCCCAACTACTTAACTTGTTGTACTTTAGGATTAGTTAATCAAGAGGGAAAATTTCAATCTAATGGTAAAAATATTAGAGTGGAACTATTAGGACTTTCTACTAACAAGTTAGGCGATACTTTAGGTAAAATCATGGCTGTACTATACAAAAACATTGTAGAAAAAAATCTTACTTGTGCGTATGGAGTTATATACAATCATGTTTTAGACGAACTATTACCTAACTCAGAAATGAAACATATTCTACTTACAACACCACCATTATTTTGGGAAAAATCGCTTGGAACTATAGACCTAGATGATAACAACATTCTAACTTGGTTGTACGCTATGCCTATATCCGAAGCTGAAAAAAATACTATAGTAAGTTCTGGCGATAACTTTAAAGACGCTATGATACATCTACAAGAACAGTTTACTCTTAAAAATGTAGATGTCTTTGACTTAAACAGAAAGTCTATTATATAAGTTAATTTGAAGGAGTTTTTTTAATTATGCAATGGCTTGGATTAAACACTCTTAGAGAGAAATATTTATCTTTCTTTGAAAGTAAAAATCATACTAGAATGGCTAGTTCTTCATTAGTACCTCAAAATGATAACAGCCTATTACTAATCAATTCTGGAATGGCACCTTTAAAGAAGTTTTTCTTAGGTCAAGCAGTACCACCTAATAAAAGAGTTACTACTTGTCAAAAGTGCATTCGTACTCCAGATATTGAAAATGTAGGTCACACTGCACGTCATGGTACTTACTTTGAAATGTTAGGTAACTTCTCATTTGGCGATTACTTTAAAAATGAGGCTATCGCTTGGGCTTGGGAGTTCTTTACTGAAGTTCTTGAAATGCCTAAGGATAAACTTCATATATCTGTATATCAAGATGATGACGAAGCTTACGATATTTGGACTAAAAAAATAGGTATAGCTCCTGACCATATGGTTCGTCTTGGTAAGGAAGATAACTTCTGGGAACATGGTTCTGGTCCATGTGGCCCATGTTCAGAAATCTACTTCGATAGAGGTGCAGAAAAGGGTTGTGGTCGTCCAGATTGTCACGTTGGTTGCGAATGTGACCGTTTCGTTGAAGTTTGGAACTTAGTATTTAGTCAGTTCGATAGCGACGGAAAAGGTACTTATACTGAAATGAAAAATAAAAATATCGATACTGGTATGGGCTTAGAGCGTCTTGCTTGTGTTATGCAAGGTGTAGACAATCTATTTGAAGTTGATACCGTTCAAAATATTATGAAACACATTTCCGATATCGCTGGTGTTACCTATAAACAAGATGATAAAAATGATATCGCTTTAAGAGTTATCACTGACCACATTAGAAGTACTACTTTTATGGTTGGTGATGGTATCTTGCCATCTAACGTTGGTAGAGGTTACGTTCTTAGACGTTTATTGCGTCGTGCTTGTCGTTACGGCAGATTAATCGGTATACACGAACCTTTCCTATACAAAGTATGCGATACTGTTATAAATGAAAATAAGTGTGCTTATCCTGAACTTGATGAAAAACGTGATTATATCAAGAAGATTATCAAAGTAGAAGAAGAACAGTTTGCAAAGACTATCGATAAGGGTACTGAACTTTTAAATAGTATGATTGAAAATATCGGTTCAAATAAGGTTCTATCTGGTGAAGATGCTTTCAAACTTTCCGATACTTACGGTTTCCCTATAGATTTAACTGTTGAAATAGTTCAAGAAAAAGGCATCACTGTAGATATCGACAAGTACAAGGAATGCGTTAAAGAACAAAAAGACCGTGCTAGAGCTGACCATAATGCTAAGGCAAAATCCTCATGGGCTAGTAACGAAATAAAGATTAACGCTCCAAAAACTGAGTTTGTAGGCTACTCCGATACTTCTACTAAGGATAGTAAAGTTGTAGCAATCTATAATGGTACAGAGAGTGTTCAATCTGCTAACGAGGGCGACGACGTTACTATAGTATTAGATAAAACTCCATTCTATGCCGAGAGTGGTGGTCAAGTTGGCGATACTGGTACTATAAGTGGTTCGTTTATATTCGAAGTAACCGATACTACTAAAAATGAAGATGGTCACTTCTTACACTTTGGTACTGTAAATAGAGGAACTGTATCTGTTGGTGATACCGTATCTGCTGAAATAGACGTTGAACGTAGAAATTCTATTATGAGAAATCACACTACAGCACACATACTACAATCTAGTCTAAGAGCCGTATTAGGTGAACACGTCCATCAAGCAGGACAACTTGTAAATCAAGATTATTGCCGTTTCGACTTCTCACATTTTTCTGCTATGACTTCCGAAGAAATTCAAAAGGTAGAAGATATGGTAAATGAAAAGATACTATCATGTTTAGAAGTATCCATGACAGAAATGCCTATCGAGGAGGCTAAAAAGTTAGGAGCTATGGCTCTATTCGGCGAAAAGTATGGCGATATCGTTAGAGTTGTCAAAGTTGGAAACTTCTCTACTGAATTTTGTGGAGGTACTCATATAGACAACACTTCCAAGATTGGTCTATTTAAGATAGTTTCCGAAAGTTCTGTAGCATCTGGAGTAAGACGTATCGAAGCTGTTACTGGTAGAGGCGTTTTAAAATACATTTCCAATATGGATAGCTTAGTTCAAAAGTCTGCACACGCTTTAAAGATTGCTAACGTTAATGAACTTGCTAATAAATGTAATCAAGTAGTTGCAGAAAGCAAAGAGTTAGAAAAGACTATCGAAAAGTTAAATCAACAGATTGCCGATATTAAGTCCAATAACATTTTCGATAACGTTAAAGATATCGATGGTGTTAATGTGGTTAGTGGAATATTCCAAAATACTAAAACAGACGTTCTACTTCAAATGGGCGATAAGGCTAAAGATAAGTATTCTAACGTTGTAGGTGCTTTCATAGGTGAATTTGAAGGTAAAGGAACTATCTGCGTAGTATGTGGTAAAGATGCCATCGCTAAAGGCTTAAACGCTGGTAAGATTGTAAAAGCTATCGCCGAACTAACTGGTGGTAAAGGTGGTGGTCGTCCTGATACTGCTCGTGCAGGTGTTGGCGACCTATCTAAGATAGAAACTGCATTAAATGAACTCGAAACTATAGTTAAATCTATGATAAAATAATGCGAACGTCCTTTTAGGACGTTCCCATACTATATTACATCTAGGAGGTTTTTATATGGATTGTTTATTCTGTAAAATTATAAACGGTGAAATTCCAAGCACCAAGGTTTACGAAGATGATAAGGTTTTTGTATTTAAAGACATAAATCCTATAGCACCAATACATTGGTTAATAATTCCAAAGCAACACATAACTAGTGTAAATGATATTACATCTGAGAACTCTAGTATAGTTGCGTACATATTTGAAGTTGCATCTAAACTTGCAAAAGAGAACAATCTAGGTAATGGATATAGAATTATCACCAATTGTGGTGATGATGCTGGTCAAACCGTAAAGCACTTGCACTTCCATTTACTAGCAGGTACTCAAATGGGTTGGTCTATAAAGTAGATTATCTATGACTAGAAAGTCTTTATATATTGCAATACCATATATTTTAGGCTTTGTAGTATGTTATATACTATATAAATCCGTATACTTGTACATTGGAGTAGCTTTTTCATTTGCGATTACTTTTCTTTTAATATTTGTGTTCAAACTAGGCATAAAAGAGAGTATTCTTTGTGAAACATCTTTTATAGTGGGAACACTTATATTTTCTAACTACATGATAACTAATGTAGACTATCTAAAAAAGTATCAAGATGTTGAAGTTTCTTATATAGGAAAAGTAATCCAAGTGAATGACTATTCTAGTGATACATCATCTTATATACTAGATGGCTACATAAACGGCAACACCAAAGCAAGATTATACATATATACCAATTCAATAGGTTGCCTATATGGTGATAATGTATCTTTTGAGTGTACTACTAAAGATTTCACTAATGAATATCTTTTTAATAGCAAACAATACTATAATTCTAAAGGAATATATCTACAAGGAAATGATATTCGTAACTTGCAAGTTAATCATATAGATGACGATTTTATATACAATCTAGTTAGAAACCTACAAGATTACAGAGAAAAAATAGTAGGTACTTTTAAGTTATATATGTCCAAAAGTGGAGCATCTTTATTGAGTGCTATGCTCTTTGGAGATAAATCCGACCTTTCAAAGTACGATAAAAACTCTTTAATGAGGAGTGGTATAGGTAGTCTAGTAGCAGTATCTGGATTGCACTTAGTTATATTAACTTCTGTATTAAAGTTCTTTTTGGAATATCTTGAAACTAAAGATTTAGCACTTCCTCACTGTATAAAGTTTGTAATCTATGAAGTTTTTATGCTAATGTTCATAATAGTAGTAGGATTTCCTATATCTGCTGTAAGAACGTTTATAATGTTAAGTATATCCAATATGGGAATACTTTTTGTTAGAAAATCCGATACTCTCAATACGTTGAGTATTACATCTATGATAATGATATCGTTACAACCTTACTTAATAGGAAACGTATCATTTTTACTATCGGTTGTCGGAGTGTTCGGAATAGGTGTCTTATCGCCATACTTAACTAAAGATTTAAAGTATCCAAAGTTTATAAAAGATATCCTATCTACTGTTATTACAACGTTGTGTATAGTTCCTATCTGCTTGATATTCTTTGATGAAGTTAGTATAATAATGCCTTTAACTAACATTGTATGCTTACCTTTATGTGAGATATCAATAGTATGTGGATTTTTAGTATTTGTAACAGGTGGCAGAATTTTAATCTTAACTAAGCTACTGCTATGTGTAGCCGATATATGTTGCAAAATAATGATTTATATTTGCAGAAGTATATCTAAGATACCTTTTAGTAACATTCCAACAGATTATAATATATTAATATATCTATCGATTATATGTGTGCTTATATGTATAGTTTGCTACGCAATATTTAAGAACGAAAAGTATACTATCGTGAGCATTTTAACAAGCGTATTAATTATGGGAATAACTCTAATAGGTATTCAAGAATATCAACAGAGTATATTAAGAGTAGCTTTATTAGGTAATAGTAAATATCAAGTTATGATTATATCGTATCACGGAGATACAAATATTATAGATTTTTCTAAAAACTATAAGACATCTACATATGTACAAACGTACTGCAAAAGATATGGTATAAATAACATAAATAGCATTACTATGTTAAAGAAAGCGTATCAAAGTATTACCATGTACGATGTTCAATTAAAAGATTATAAAGTATCTGCGATAAACGTTCCAGATGGAACTTATCTAAGAAGTGACTGTTCTGTATTGGGAATAGTTCCAAATAGAATAGACGTTGAAAGTTCTAAGTATATGTACTCTTATGATGACTTTGATATTACTATCTACAAAGATACATCTTTTGAAGTCACTCATAACGGAGTTACCGAAACTTTTAACACTCAAGAATTTAATGTAGAAGTCGATTACTACTTAAATAAAGGATTTTTTGAAGTAAGGAGTTTGAAATCGTGAACCAGTTGATTAATAGTTTAAAATCAAAGTCTTTTAAACGGCTATACTATTTCTATGGCAAAGATATTGTTTCTATTGAAAGATTGGTTCAAATCGCCATAAATTCAATAGTGCCATCGGGCGATGACTTTAATATCTATAAACTAGATGGAAAAAACTTTAATTTAAATGAGTTTGTCGATGTTGCCGAAGCCTGTCCTATGTTTGCCGATTACAAATGTATAACTATTCACGATTTTAACTGCGATACTATCCCAGCAGATATAGTAAAAGATTTAATAAGTTCATTGGATAACATACCACCATCAACTATAGTGGTGTTCTATGTAACTGGCTTTGATGTTAAAAATGGCAAAAAATATCCTACTGCAAAGAACAAAAAACTTATAGATTATATTTCTAAAAATGGTATGGTCTTTGAGGCTATTCAAAAGACTCTAGTGCAGACTACAAAAGATATCCAAAAGTTTTGCCATGATAATAAGTGTTCTATCTCTTACGATAACGCTCAGTTGATTGCTAATAAATGTCTATGTGACTCTCTAACCATAAAGAATGAAGTTCAAAAGTTAGTGGATTACGCTAATGGCAAAGAGATAACTAAATCTATGGTTAATGATTTAATATCTAACTACTATGATGTAAATGCTTTCGATTTTTCTAAGGCTATAGTATCCATGAATGGTCAGTTATCTTTAAGGTTACTTGATGAACTTTATACTTCTAAAACTGAGGCTATTGCCGTACTATCTGCCGTATCTGGAGCGTTCATAGACTTATATAGAGTTAAAACGGCTCTTGAAAATGGTAGGCATGAAAATGATATCCTTGCAGACTTCAACTACAAGGGCAGAGAGTTTGTGGTTCGCAACTACATTAGAGATGCGTATAAGATTAAGTTAGAACATCTTAGAGAATGTTTAAATATTCTCAAAAAGACTAACTATAGTATCGTTAGTTCCAATTTAGATGGTAAAATCTTGTTACAAAAGGCAGTCGTTGAAATGATAGATGCTGGTTATAAATACTACTAAAAGGTAGGTGCTATGTTAAAAATTGCTTAAACTAAAACAGGCTATTATAGTAGAAGGTAAGTATGATAAGATTAAACTATCTTCTATTATTGATGCTATAATAATTCAAACAGACGGATATGGTATTTTCAAAGATAAAGAAAAGTTAGACCTTATCCGTTTTTATGCTAATAGTACGGGTATAATAATATTAACCGACTCTGATAGTGCAGGTTTTAAGATTAGAAACTATCTAAAGGGGACTATAGGTGATGGTAATATTATAAACGTATATACTCCCGACGTTTTCGGAAAGGAAAAACGTAAGATAAAGCAATCTGCTGAGGGAAAGTTGGGCGTTGAAGGTCTAAATGTAGATTTAATACTACAAGCGTTCCAACGTGCCAACATAACTGGAATGTCTACAGATAGTTGTAATGTTAAAAAAATCACTCACACCGATTTGTATATACTTGGCTTAAGTGGGAATTCTAATAGTAAAAAACTCCGTTCAGAATTACTTAAATACTTACAACTTCCAGAAAGATTAACCTCATCGGGTTTATTAGAAGTTCTAAATACCATGTTCACACTAGAACAGGTTGAAGATATAGTTAAATCTATAAAAGAAAAAGGGGGATTTGTTTAATACTATGGTCTTTTCTAGCCTTGTAATGATATATGTATTCTTGCCGATAGTATTACTATTATATTTTCTATCTCCAAATAGGTTGAAAAACTTAATCCTTTTAGTTTCGGGATTACTTTTCTATGCTTGGGGTGAACCAGTATATATCTGGGTAATGATAGTATCATCTACAGTGGATTATATGGCAGGTTTAATAATAAATAAGTATGATGATAACCCTAAAATTAGAAAGTTAGCCTTAATAATCTCTATGATAGTGGATTTAGGTTTCTTAGTAGTATTCAAATATAGTGGATTCTTTGTTAGTAACATAAACAATCTATTTGGAGCGAACATTCCAATACCAGACTTACCTCTACCTATAGGAATATCTTTCTATACATTCCAGAGTATGTCATACACCATAGACCTATATTGGAGAAACATTAAAGTTCAAAAGAACTTTTTAGACTATTTAACCTATGTATCACTATTTCCGCAATTGGTTGCAGGACCTATTGTAAAGTATGAAGATGTTCAAAATGAAATCCATGAAAGAAAAGTAAACATAAAGTTAGTAGGCGAAGGTACAAACTTGTTCATAAAAGGATTGGCTAAAAAAGTACTCTTAGCAAACAATATCGGAGCTCTTTGGACAGAAATTAAAACCTTAGATTTTACTCAAATATCAGTAGTAACTGCTTGGATTGGTATTCTATCATTTACGTTCCAAATATACTACGATTTCTCAGGATATTCCGATATGGCTATAGGTCTAGGCAAAATGTTGGGATTTAACTTCCCTAAGAACTTTGACCACCCATATATATCCAAAAGTGTATCAGAGTTTTGGAGAAGATGGCATATCACAATGGGTTCATGGTTTAGAGATTATATATATATTCCTCTAGGTGGAAACCGAAATGGTAAACTAAAGCTAATTAGAAATACTTTCATAGTATGGGCTTTAACTGGTTTTTGGCACGGTGCAGGTTGGAACTTCATAGTATGGGGATTGTTCTACGGCGTACTATTGATGATTGAAAAAATGTTCTTAGGTAAAGTGTTAGAAAAACTTCCAAGTATAATTAGAATGCTATATACTTTCATACTAGTGGTTATAGGTTGGGTATTCTTTGATACTTCTACTCTTACTGAGGCTGGACAACTTCTAAAAGCTATGTTCGGAGTTGGTAACAACTTTATAGATAGTTATGCAAAGTATCAAGTAGCAAGTTATATAGTAATATTTATAGCTTGTATAGTATGTGGTACTACTATCAGAGAAAAGATAACCACTCTATTAACCAACAAGGATAATACTGCTAAAATATACTACTATTCGTTACCTATATTACAGTTAGCTATAATGTTAGTATGTACAGCGTATCTAGTAGATGCCACTTACAATCCATTTTTATACTTTAGGTTCTAGGAGGATTTTTCTATGCGATTAAAACAGTTAAAAATTAGTGCATTGATATTTATAATACTCTTGATAGTCTTACCTATTGCAACGGCATTTTCTAAAAAAGAAACTAAATCCAATATGGAAAATAGAACTCTTGCAACGTTCCCAAAGTTTTCAATACAATCTGTTAGAGATAAGTCTTTTATGAATGGCTTTGAAAGTTATATATCCGACCACTTTATTGGTCGTATTAAATGGATTGAACTTAAAGTCGATACAGAACTTCTTATAGGTAAAAAGGAAATTAACAACATATATATAACTGACAATATGTTATTAGAAAAACTTCAAGAACCTAACTATCCAGAGATAAATAAGTCTGTAGATGCTATTAACAATCTAGCTGAACGCTTTAAAAATCCAGAGTATTATGTACTAGTAGCACCAACGTCGGCTGGAATATATTTAGATAAACTTCCCAATAATGCACCTCAAGTACAACAAAAGGAAGCCGTTATTGATTATATCTATGGTAGTCTTTCAGATAATATAACCTCTATAGATGTATATAACAATCTATATGCATCTAAAGATGAGTATATATACTATCGTAATGACCACCATTGGACTTCTTTAGGTGCTTATTATGCTTATAACACTGCTATTCAAAAGTTGGGATTTACTCCAATACCATATAGCAAGTTTAACATTGAACACGCTAGTGACGACTTTAAAGGAACTTTCTATTCAAAATCTTTGTACAACGGTATCAAAGCCGATACCATAGATATATATACTATGGATAAATCTAAAGGTATTCAAAGTATGGTCGTAAACGACGGCACTTCTGAAACTACTTTCGATACCCTATATGATAGGTCTTACCTAGATACTAAAGATAAGTATGGTACATTCTTATCGGAGAACAATCCAATAGTAACCGTTAAGACTAACATTCAAAATGATAAAAAGATACTAATAATTAAAGATTCCTATGCTAACAGTGTAGTACCATTCTTAGCTGAACACTACAGCGAAATAACTATCTTAGATTTAAGATACATTGGCATTACTAGTGAAAATATAGTAAATATAAATGACTATAATCAAGTATTGTTTTTATATAACGCATCTACGATAGCTCAAGACGAAAATCTTAAAAAGATGGACTACATCTTTACTACAGAACAGTAATCATATTGGAACGGTTTTAAAGCCGTTCCATTTTTATAAAAATTTTAAAAATAGTATTGACATTCCTAAAATTATGTGATATAATACTTAAAATGTTATAATAAAAGTTTTCAAATCGATATAATCGGTTGGGCGTGAACTTTCATGCAACAGAATGATTGAAATTTTTCATCTGTGGGATATCTTCCATAGATGTTTTTTTTTATCATAATTTAAAAATGTTAATATAATACTATTGGGAGCGTGATTTTTATGACTAAAACTAAAGTTTCAAACAAGGATTTAGCTATTAAAATATCTGTAGTTAGTATAGCTATAAATATAATACTATCGATATTAAAGCTAATAGCAGGAATAATATCTCATTCAAGTGCTATGATATCCGATGCAGTACATTCTGCCTCCGATGTAGTTAGCACCATAGTAGTAATAGTAGGATTAAACATATCTAGCAAACAAGCAGACAAAGAACACCCCTACGGTCATGATAGATTAGAAAGTATATCTGCATTGTTATTATCCATAATACTGGCAGGAACTGGTCTTATGATAGGTCTTAGTGGCATAAAGAATATCATAAATGGAACAGTTCAAGAGATTACCAATTCAATTGCATTAGGTTCAGGAATACTATCGATAGTAGTAAAAGAAGTTCAATATCAATACACAAGAAAGGTCGCAAAGAAAGTAAATTCCGATTCTTTAATGGCTGACGCTTGGCATCATAGAAGTGACGCACTATCCTCAGTGGGAAGTTGTATAGGTATTATAGGAACTATGGCAGGTATATATATCATGGATAGCATTGCTAGTATAGTAATATCTGTATTTATAATACACGCAGGATATCAAATTATGAAAGAATCCATTGATAAACTTATAGACAAATCTTGTGACGATAAGACTATAGCTAAAATAGAAACAGTAATAGTATCACAAGAAGGCGTAAAAGGTATAGATGAATTTCGTACTAGACTATTCGGTTCTAAAATATATGTGGACGTTACTATATTAATAGATGGTAATACTATCCTTAAAGATGCTCATGCGATATCCGAAAACGTCCACGATGCAGTAGAAAATGCTTTCCCGAATATAAAACACTGTATGATACACATTCACCCATTTACTCCTATAGAAAATAATGACTAAAAAAAGAACACCTTAAATGGTGTTCTTTTTGTTTATGTAACATCTTGCGATAAATCGTTGGATATTGGTTCTTGCGATTGCTGAGGTTCAGTAGGTACGGGTTCTGGTTCAGTAGGCACAGGATTAGTTGCTACTGGTTCAGTTGCTACAGGTTCGGAATGATTTTCAGACTCAGAAACTGAATGAGATACACTATTAGATGCTGTAGTCGTAGGTGGAACGTAATCATTTTTAGACGATGCAGAACTCTCGGAATATTGCGAACTATTAGACGATACTGTTTCCGATGAACTAGTAACTACACGTTTAGAAGTTTCTGCTGTTTCAGGATTATCAGTATAAGTAACCTTTAGAACTTCACCCTTTTCAACGTTAAGCATTTCCCCAGCAGATGGTTCAATGCCAATAACATAACCACTGTAGTAACCTCTGTTTACTACGGAAATTAATTCATATGGAATACCTTTACTTTCAAGAATTTTAATATATTCTTCCTTAGTGTAGCAACTCATAGAGCCAGTTTTATAGTCTGGAATTTCAATATTTTTAGGACCTTTACTAACCTTTATAGTAACGGTATCGCCCTCAGAATACTTATCACCAGATTTTATACTTTGGTCAAAAACTATACCAGTATCATAATCATCATTGTAAGCGTATTGAACATCGAACTTAAGTTTATCTTTAATTTCCTCATCTTTCAACACGTCGTCCACATCTTTATCTATGAAGTTTTTCATAACGTAGGTAATACTTGCAGAAGTAGTAGTATCAGTAACTTCTACAACGTTGTCATCTTTAAAGCCGTTGTTGTGTTGTAGGGCAGAGTTATTAGTAGTATCCAAGCCATCGGAATTAGAGAACATATTAACAAAAACTATTCCCAAAACTAAGATTATAGCTAATAAAAGAACTCCTATCATTAAAGGAAACTTAATCTTATCGAAAAGTGAACCTTGAGTTTCATCGACTATTTCATTAGATAAATCCTTTTCGGTGCTAGGGGTAGGCATAGGATTGGAAGTTTTTTTATCATCATTAGTAACTAAAGTTCTAGGAATTTTTATGGTAGAAGAAAAGTTTTCTTTTTTATCATTATTTTCGAATAGTTTAGTAACCAAATCAGTTATAGTAGGGATACGACTTTCTATATCTATGCTTAAACCTTGCATAATAGCATCGGATACACTTTCTGGGATATCTAAATTGATATCTGTAGGTGAACAAAGGTTATCATGTTTTTTTCTATCTGTAGCTTCGGTAGGCATACAACCAGTTAAAACTTTATATAATACGGCACTAATGCCATATACATCTGTCCAAGTACCTTGCTTACCACTTAGATTATATTGTTCATAAGCAGCATAACCCTTGTATAGTTCGGGAACGAGTTCAGCGTTTTTAGTTCTAACAGATGATATACAGAAATCTGTTAGACGTAACTCTTTCCTAGAGGTATAATATATAGTATCTGGACTTATAGCTCTATGGACTATTCCAGCTTGATGTAGCAATCCAAGAGTTGTGAGCAACGGTGGAAAAAGTTTAGAAGTTTCTTCCCATGATAACTCACCCATATTATCTTTAAGATAGTCTATCAATCTTACGCCATCAGTATACTCATATACGGCATAACTAGAGTTATTATCATCAAATAAATCCAATACGGGAGTAATATTGCCCACGTTTCTAAGTTTAACTAAAGATTTATTTAGTTCACCAAATTCTGCCATTAAAGATTTATACTTTACTAAACAATTATCATTTATTTTAATATTCAATGAATTTTCTTCACGAGTACATAAGTTTATAGGCATATATTCTCTAACTTGAACCTTACAGGCTGTAACGTTATCATAGGCTATATATAAAGCACTTTCGCCGTTGTATCTAAGAACCTTACCAATAGTGTATCTATTAGAATGTAACACCGTTCCAGGGGGCAGATACGATTTATTATAGTTTGAATTATTATCATAGCCACAATGATGACAAACTTTTTCGTTTTTACTAAGTGTTTCCATACAGCCAAAACAGAGTTTTAGTTTTTCCATGTATGTAGTTCCTTCCTTCACAAAAAATCAAAATCTATACTTAATTTATAATACCAATAAAATGAGCAAATGTCAACTTTTTTTTTAATCTTTGGGACAGTATTTAGAAATTTGTATTTTTTCTGTAATCTTTTTTACCCAAGATTAATTAATTTAAAAATTATGCAAAGGTTTGAAAATAGTTAGTATGATAATGTTTCTTAAAAATTCTAAAAAAGAGGAATATTTCCGTTTTACTTTTTAGCAAAACTATGCTATAATTAGTATAGCAATTTTTTTGAAAGGAGTTCCACTGCTATAGTGGATTGTTTTAATATGAAAAAATTTAATCTAGTATACTGTTTAACATTAGTAGTTCTATTGACATCTTGTGGTGCTAAGGATTTAGATAAAGACTCTAACAGTATAGCAGATAACACAATAACTTCGGAAAGTGTTACAAATAACGAAACTATATCCAGTACTACCATTAAAAAGATGGTCGAAAGTTTGACCACTGAACAAAATACTATAGAGTTGGAAGTAGGAGAAACTATACAACTTACATACTCTATACTTCCAGAAAAATTAGATGCTATGTATACGAATATTTTATGGTCTAGCACCGATGATACTATAGCATCTGTAGACGATAAAGGAAACGTTACTGGAGTTGATAGTGGTATATGTACAGTAGTAGCGACTTCAGAAAATAATCCAGAAGTAGTACTAAAGTTTACTATAACCGTAAACGGAACAGTTTCAACTGCTCAAATAGTACCAGGGAGTACTTTTAACATTCCAACTAGTGAATTTACTACTTCAACCAAAGCCACTACTACAGTTACTACTCTAGCGACTCCTGAAGAAACCTATCCACCAGATGTAACTTCTCCAGAACACGTTCCATCTCAAAATGAAGTAATATCGCAATCAGGATTTATTGATAATGCTATTGAACCTAAATATATAAACAATACGTTAATAGTAAATGCTAACTATCCGTTACCACATGATTACACACCCTCTAGTGATGCTATATATGGTGAAAATGGTCTAATAGCAGAGGTTCAACAAGCGTTCGATTTAATGAATACAGACGCATCAAATAGTGGCATAAGTTTAAGTATCAATACTGGATACCTCTCCTATGACGAACAGAACACAAGATATCAAAATGCAGTGGCAACCTACGGCGATGAATATGCTAATCACTACGTTGACCAAGCTGGATATTCCGAAAGTCAAACTGGATTGTCTATACTCTTAAACTCTGCAAATGAAACTTTTGACGGTACTGCTGAAGCTCAATGGATTGCTGAAAATTGTTACAAGTATGGTTTTATAGTTAGATATCCACAAGGTAAGGAAGGCGTTACTGGTAAAGGTTATAGGTCTTATCAAATTAGATACGTCGGTGTAGATATAGCTACTCAAATGTATACACAAGGAATGTGTTTGGAAGAATATCTAGGAGCATAGACAATTATAAAAATTCAGTTACAATTTTAAAATATTCATTAGAATACCTTGACGTATTCTAGTGCAATAGGTATAATTATAATGGTTGTGAAAGTATTATGTAACTACTTCACAACGATTATAATTTATTAATATTTAGAGGTTTATGTTATGGTATTTTCTGATTTATTCTTTATCTATGGATTTATGACCATAGTATTAATATTATACTTTTTGTGTAGAACTATCACGCAGAAGAATATCATAGTAGTAATTATGTCATTACTGTTCTACGCATGGGGAGAACCTACTTATGTATGGCTTTTAATCTTGAGTACTACAATAAACTACTTTTGTGGTTTGGCTATAGATAAGTTCCATGATAAAACACCATCTAAGGTAGTATTAACGTTTTCTATACTGTTAAATCTAGGCTTTTTGGGAGTGTTCAAATATAGTGGATTTGTTATAGAAAATTTAAACTCATGGTTTGGTTTAGGGTTATCCGTTCCAGATGTGGATTTGCCTATTGGTATTAGTTTCTACACATTTCAAATCATATCGTACATAGTGGATTGCTATTGGGAAAATATTAAAGTTCAAAAGAACTATCTAAAGTTTTTGATGTATGTATCAATGTTTCCACAATTGGTAGCAGGGCCTATAGTAAGATACAGCGTAATTGAAAAAGAAATAGACAAGCGTTCTACTACTTTAAACGATATATCCGATGGTTTAATTAGATTTTCTATAGGCTTAGGAAAAAAGGTAATAATAGCTAATAATCTAAGCTCAATAGTAGATACTTTCTTTTCTAATGGAGGCATAGAATACTGTTCAACAGTAGCCTCATGGTATGCAGTAGTATGCTACGCTATGCAAGTATATTTCGATTTCTCAGGCTATTCCGATATGGCTATAGGTTTGGGCAGAATTTTAGGCTTCCACTTTGACGAAAACTTTAAACACCCATTCTTATGCCGTGATATAACTGAATTTTGGCAACGTTGGCATATATCATTAGGTTCGTTCTTTAGAGATTATTTATTGTACCTACCTATATTTGGACATAGAAACCAATATTTTAATCTATTTTTAGTGTGGTTCAGCACTGGATTGTGGCACGGTGCTAGTTGGAACTACATAATCTGGGGATTATACTTTGGTGTGTTCATATTGATTGAAAAAAAGATTGGTAAAAAAAGGTTGAAAAAAGTACCATCGATTATTATGCACATATATAATAAACTAGTTATAATCATAGGCTTTGGAATATTCTACTTTGAGAATATCAACGAATTGGGAATATTTTTCAAATCTCTAGTAGGTCTAAACGGAATTGGCTTAATAGATAGTGAGTTTAAAGTTACTTTTATGAACAACCTATTTTTATTCATTGGAGCAATAGTATTAACATTCCCAATATTTGAACCTATTCAAAAGTTAGCGAACTCTAAAACCTCTAGAGGAAAAGTATTTGTAGGAAATCTACTACAGACGGCTATCTGTCTATCAATGTTCTTATTTAGTAGTATACTATTAGTAGATGCTACAAACAATCCATTTTTATACTTTAAGTTCTAAAGGAGCGTTTATACTATGGAACAAAAGAAAAATTCTACTGATTTAGAAAACTTAAATACTATAAACGTTAAAAAAGGTAAGTTCGATTTAGTGTTCGATGTGAATAAAATCTCCGATAAAGAAAGATTTGACCTAGAAACTAAAGAACTTCCAAAGGTTGAAAAAGATGACAAAGCATCTACTGATACTAATGAGGTTTCCGAAGTAAAACCTATTCAAACAGATATCAGTAGTACAGAAGATAATGTAGATACTAAAAAAGATATCAAAAAGATAGAAAAAACTCCTGAACAGAAAGCAAAAAGTGTAAAGAATGTTATGCAGTTCATAAACGTATCGTTGTATACTGGAGTTTTCGTGTGTATCGTGGGTGGCATGATATTCTTACAACGCCCTACAGTATCGGAAAGCGAAAATAGAAATCTAGCTAAATTTCCTAGTTTTTCAGTCAATTCGCTAATGGACGGCTCATATACTGCCGATATAACTAACTGGTTCGATGATACCGTTCCTTTTCGTGATGTCTTTAAAGATATATCAGCTAAATTTCGTTCTGTTCTAGGTTTAGACTATGATGGTATAGTCGTAGTAAACGTGAACGGCAACGGTGTCGGAAACAAAGATAATAGTATAGTTACAACATCACAAACGACAGTTACATCTAGTGTGACCACTATAGGAACTAGTTCTGTAACAGAAACTACTCCTGCCGAAACCACTGAAACATCGGAAACTACTACCGTTCCTAACGATTTAATAGAAATGGAAGAAAATTTGGAAGATGATAACGGTGGTTTAGGCGAACTCTCTAATAACATTATGATATATCAAAAGAGAGCAATTCCTATATACTATGGCAACTTTGACCGTGGTCTTGAATATGCTGAATATGTCAATAAATACAAATCCGATTTAGGCGATAAAGTTAATGTCTATTCTATGGTGTGTCCTACATCTATGAGTTTTTATTGGCCTAAGCAGTCCGATGTTTCTCATGGTAGCGAGGAGGACAATATAGCTAATATTGATGAACATTTAAAAGATGTTACTCCTATAGATTTAATTCCAATATTATCCAAACATACTGAGGAACATATATATTCAAGGACAGACCATCACTGGCAACCTCTAGGAGCGTATTACTCTGCACAAGAGTTCTGTAAGATTGCAGAAGTTCCATTTGCAGATTTATCTACATATACAAAACACACCATTGAAAACTATGTTGGAACTCTATACGGATATTCAGGAAGTATTATAATCAAAGAAAATCCTGAAGATTTTGTATTCTACGCTCCAAATAATGAGTACTCTACAGAATACTTCGATATAGATAACACTCCACAAGGTAAGGGAGAACTCTTAGTTGAAGCTACTGGTTCTAGTGCATATCTAACGTTTATGGGTGGCGATGAGAAAATCACTCACGTTACTACCGATGTAAAGAATGGCAGAAACTTAGTTATCATAAAAGATAGCTACGGAAACGCTTTAGTTCCGTTCTTAACTAGTTCATTTGAAAATATATACGTCATAGATATGCGTTACTTTGAACTAAATGCCATAGACTACATAAAAGATGTAAATGCTACTGATGTTCTTTTCGCTATGAATACATTTTCAGCAACTGGCTCTAACTATAAAGAGTTGGAAACTATTAGAACTCAATAATATTACTTAGAAACGTTATCCATAGCGTTTCTTTATATGAAAGGATTTTATTATTTATGGAAATTCTTAAATATCCTTTAGATAGCGAAAATATTCTAAAAAAAAGACGTTCAATAAAGAAACAACTTCTAAATGATGGTTCGGAACGTATTAAAAAGAATATCGCTATATTGGGAGGTTCTACCACTAACGATATTTTAAATACTTTAGAACTCTTTCTACTGGATAATGGTATAGAACCTACATTCTATCAATCAGAGTACGCTCAGTATAAAAATGATATCATGTTTTCTAACCCAAAATTAGATGCCTTTAAACCAGATATCATACTTATACACACCAGTACTAGAAATATTACAGAGTATAGTTTTAATCTAAACCTATCTTATAAAGATGTTCAACAAGCTATTCAAAGAGAGTTTGAAAACTTTTCTACTATGTGGGATATGGCTTTTAAAAAATATTCATGTCCAATAGTTCAAAATAACTTTGAAAAACCTCTATATAAGATTTTAGGCAATCGTGATTGCTACGATATTCATGGTAAGACTTACTTTATTAATCAACTAAATGCAAAGTTTTATGAATACGCACAAACTCACGAAAACTTTTACATAAACGATATAGATTTTCTATCTTCTGATTATGGACTATCTAAGTGGAGCAATCCATACTATTGGCATATGTATAAGTACGCTTTATGTGTAGATGCTATTCCAGAGTTTTCATATAACATCTGCAAGATAATAAAATCGATATATGGTAAGAATAAAAAGGCTCTAGTTTTGGATTTAGATAACACTCTATGGGGTGGAGTAATCGGCGATGATGGTCAAGAAGGTATTGAAATAGGACAAGAAACATCATTAGGGCAACTTTATAGTGAGTTTCAAACGTATCTAAAGGAGCAATCTAGTGTTGGAGTAATGCTAACCATAAACTCTAAAAATGATTATGACAATGCACTTCTAGGACTTAATCACCCAGATAGTATTCTAAAAACAGATGACTTTGTAAATATAAAAGCTAATTGGCAACCTAAAAGTGAGAATATTATATCTATTGCAAACGAACTCAATATATTACCTAGTAGTATGGTGTTTGTAGATGATAATCCTGCTGAACGTGAAATAGTAAGACAGAATATCCAAGATGTTGAAACTCCTAACATTGCCAATCCAGAAGATTATATTCTACGCTTAGACCGTAGTGGCTTTTTTGAAGTCACTTCCCTATCCCAAGATGATATAAAGCGTTCGGATATGTACAAGGCTAACGCTAAAAGAAATGCTCAACAAGTGTTATTTACCGATTACAATGAATATCTAAAAAGTCTTAACATGATGGCTACTATAGATGATTTTCTACCTATATACATTCCTAGAATTACTCAGCTTACTAACAAGAGTAATCAATTTAACTTGACTACTAAAAGATATTCTCAAGCTGAAATGGAAAACATCTTCCATAGTAATGACTATATTAGACTTTATGGAAAACTATCCGATAAGTTTGGTGATAATGGCATAGTATCGGTAGTTATAGGCAAAGTTGATAAATCTACTTTACATATAGACCTCTGGTTGATGAGTTGCAGAGTTCTTAAACGTGACTTTGAATATACTATGCTCAATGAATTAGTTAAAGTATGCCAATCTAAAGGAATTAAAAATATAATCGGATATTATTATAAAACTGCTAAAAACTCTATGGTTAAAAATCTGTACGGCGACTTCGGATTTACTTTGAAATCTATAGACCAAAACGAAAACTCTATTTGGGAGTTGCTTACAGATACTTATACATTTAAAAAATCTGCTATAAAGGTGGAAAAAAATAAATCTTAGGAGGAACAAGTATGTCTAAACAAGAAGTAATGCAAAAGTTACAAGAAATTTTTAGAGAAGTTTTCGACGATGATACTATTGAAATCAATGAAAATACCACTGCTAACGATATCGATGAGTGGGATAGCCTTGAACACATAACTCTAATAGGTGCAGTTGAAAAATCTTTTAAGATGCGTTTTAAAATGAAGGAAGTATCTTCCATGAAAAACGTAGGTGAAATGGCTGAAATTATTCTTGAAAGAATTTAAACAAAAACTATTGATTTTTTCAATCTTTTATGTTAAAATAGTATTATATCTTTAATGAAGGAGGATACGCCATGATTATTAGTCCTGAAGAAAGAGCTCATGACCTTGCTGATAAGGTTGCTCAATGGCAACTATCACAAGTAGCAAAAAAGGCTAAAGAAGAAAATAAGACTGTTAAAGTAAACGTACATTCGTTCTATCACAAGTACTATACAGAACTTTTAAACATCTTTAGACAAGACGCTCTCTTTAATGAAGAACTTAAAGAAGATGATAATACAAATGAATAATATTTGATATTTTTGTAGTGGTATTACTACGATTTATAAATTTTAGGAGGAAAAATATCATGTTTAATAACGATAAAAGAGCTCATGACTTAGCTGTTATGCTAACTATGTGGCAACTAGAACACATAAAGGCAGATAAGGACCACCCTGTTAATGTAAATCTATATGCAGTTTACAGAAAAAACTATGTGGATATCCTAAATACTTTCAACAGTGACCCAGATTTCACTGAAACAGACATAACTATGACTAAGTCTGAATAATTACTGTAAAGGAGATTTTTTATGAATAAGCAACAAAGAGCTCACGATTTAGCTATATCTATAACTAAATGGCAACTAGATAACATTGACTTTAAAAATGTAAGCAAGGACCAACCTGTAAAGATTAATGTATATGCTATATACAAAAGAAATTACAATGAGGTTTTAAAGACTCTAAATCAAGATACTGTTTTTGATGGCGAAGAATAATCTAGCTTCTTATCGATTAAAAGCGTTGGAACTTTTTGATATTTCCAACGCCTTTTTTGATTACATATAAAAAGGTATCTGCCAATAACAGATACCTTTAATATTTAATATTCTATTAACCTTCAACCTTTTCAGTTTCTGTCTTAGGAGTTTCTTCTACAGGTCTAGGTCTTCTTCTTCTTTGAGGAACTGGCTTTATATCTATTAGTTTAAAGATTACACCAGCAAGTATTGCTCCAACCACTGGAGCAACTATGAATACCCATACTTGAGTAAAAGCCTCACCACCAGTTAGTAGTGCAGGGCCAAAACTTCTAGCTGGATTTACTGAAGTTCCAGTGAAAGGTAGTCCTAAAATGTGTACTACTGTTAAAGATAAGCCTATTACTAAACCAGATGTGGAAGTATATTCACGTCTACTAGTAACACCTAATACTGCGAATACAAACATAAATGTTAAAACCACTTCTATTACTATAGCTTGAGTTAGTGAAATGTTCATTGCAGATAATGAACCATATCCGTTAGTACCTAATCCTAGAGGGCTTCCATCGGCAGTAGTTAAACCCTTTGTGATATATGATAATAATGCAGCTCCACCAATACCACCTAAGAATTGTGCTAATATGTAGCCTACGCAATCCACGGCGTTAATTCTGCCATTTATGAACATTCCAATCGATACGGCAGGGTTTACATGACAACCTGATATGTTTCCAAATGAATATGCCATAGCTACTATTATTAAACCGAATGCTAAAGCAATTCCCAAATAACCTACACCAAAACCGTTAGTACAAGCACTTCCGCAACCAAAGATTACTAACATAGCTGTACCTAAAGCTTCGGCAATATACTTTTTAATATTATCCATAAAAAGATACCTCCAAAAGAATGATTTATTTAACATATAATATTATATCATAACACACGCTAAACAGTCAAGATATATTTTAAATGTGAAGTCTAATAATAGTTGTAGGGTTCACAATGATGTGAGACACAATTTATGGTAATTAAGTAAATATTGTTTAGGGGAAAGCCAGCCAAGAGGACGCATAGGAAAATTATTATA
>JAHABC010000026.1 GCA_018376535.1 Ruminococcus sp. | reverse complement strand
AAGGAAACTCCAGAAGAAGAATAAAACAATATGGAATGTCTTAAATGCAAGACATTCCATTTTTTTGATATATGTTAATCTTAATCTTTAGAGTATATTACCAATATAGTTCCACTATGGACGGTTATTCTAAAGATATCTACTAGAGTTTCGTTGCTAACTCCTAGAGGAAAACTCCTAACTAGGTTAGTATGCTCTAACGGATACTTTAAACCCTCTGCCGATACCTCTGCACTTTCCGATACGCTTAATATCGATAAGTATTTAAAATCCTTATTGCTACTATACACCCTACTGGATTCTCTTTGCATAGTAACTATATTTTTAGCATCTACTATATGACAAGTTACGTTATACTGCAAACTGTATTCCATGGATTGCACGTTGGCAATACTATGGTCAAATCTGCCACCCAAAGCCCCATAGATATATATATCAGTATAGCCCATAGATATGGCTTTTTTAATACATAGCATAGTATCGGTATCGTCCTTTTCGGGAGGGAACTTAACCACTTCACATTGCGAATTGATATCTATAGTTAGAGTATCGAAATCGCCTAGGCACATATTCGGGATAATGTTAAACTTTAAAGCGTTTAAGTAGCCACCATCAGCAGATATAACAAAGGTATCGGAAGTTATTTCAGGAAGATATTCCGTACCAGTAACCGTTCCTCCAGAAAATATTATACAAGTTTTCAAAAAGCAATCACCCCAAAATAAATAATAGTTAATAATTAATATATAATAATTATTATATACCAATTAATAATTAACAATTATTATTTATTATTTATTAATTATTAATTGTTTATCTCCCAGTCTTTTAGAAGTTTAGCGTTCTCGAACATTTCGCAATAACTGGAATGTCTGCTTTTAGGAATAATGCCATCTTTTACGGCTTGAATTACTGCACAACCCTTTTCTTTAGTATGTGAGCAATCGTTAAAGCGACAATCGTTGACGTATGGAGAGAACTCTCTAAAGCAACTAGCAAGATTTTCTTTCTTAATGATATCATACTTATTAGTTTCAAAGGTAGAGAACCCTGGGGTATCAGCGATTAAACCACCGTTATCTAGCTGATATAGTTCCGAATGGCGTGTAGTATGTCTACCTCTGCCCAACTTTTGACTTATATCGCCAGTTGGAATGTTTAAAGATGTATCTATAGCGTTCAAAAGCGTGGATTTTCCTGCACCAGAGTTTCCAGTAAAGGCACTTATCTTGTTAGCAAGATACTCTTTCAAATCCATATACGATTGCTTATTAGAATAGTCTATAGTGAACGTTTTAATACCTATAGTATTATATATAGTAAGTATATTATTATAGTCAGCTAAGTCTATCTTGGTTAGGGCAATCACTGGATTGATATTCTTATATTCGCAGACGGCTATAAACTTATCTAGCATGGTAACGTTTGGCGATGGCTTTGTAGTAGATATCACAAATACCATAGTATCTAAGTTGGCTAGTGGAGGTCTAACGATAAAGTTCTTTCTAGGTAGGATTTTACTAATTACATCGTTAGATATCTCTACGGTATCGCCAACTACTGGAGAGATATTATCCTTTCTAAATACGCCTCTAGCCTTACATTCTATTATACTATCAAAGGACTTTACAGTGTAAAGTCCTCCAATAGATTTAATGATAGTACCTACCATTACATTATTATTGTACAACATTAGAAGTATCCTCAGAAGATGCTTGGGTATCATCAGACGCTTGAGTATCCTCAGGAGCTGAAGTATCCATAGGTTGTTGTGGCTGTAGATTTTGTGAAACAGATTCAGTCTGTTCTGGTTGTGAATATGCAGGTTGAGTATATACAGGTTCTGTAACTATTAGTAAACCGTCTATTTCTACAAAGGCTTGTTCTATCTTTTGTGATATAACTTCTATACTGCCACCGTCATCAAAGTTGATATTATATCTACCATATTCGGCAGTCTTGCCGTTTCCTTCATTTTTAATCTTAACTACTACTAGTTGAGTGCCATTGCCATCAAGAGCAATCTTAGTAGAGCCGTCTATAGTACTAGCATCTACGGTCTTTTGAGTAGCTAGGCTACCATCGATAAATATTTGGAACGTAAACGTACCGTTAGCGTTAGATGGCAACGTAAAGTTTACAGATATCGACTTAGTTGGTGGAGTACCATCACTTACATATAGAGTAATTTCAGTCTTG
Organism: Ruminococcus sp.; assembly: GCA_018376535.1. GTDB lineage: Bacteria > Bacillota > Clostridia > Oscillospirales > Ruminococcaceae > UBA5884. Next base: position 8,746 of record JAHABC010000026.1, on the reverse strand, counting down.
CTATCAACTTCGGTTTCTGGTTGAATACTTTGGTCGATAACTATATCCTTAGCTTGTTCGGAATGTTGATACTCTATGTTCCAAGTCAAGTCTTTGCTTTCAATCATAGCTTTAGCAGCGTCTAGGGTCATACCTTCAAGATTAGGTACTTTAACCACACTAACGTATCTGCCCTTACTTACATATAGGACTACTTTAGTTCCAGGGGCAACCTCCTCTTTAGCAGAAGGTTCAGTCTTAACTACTAAATCCTTTTCGATATCGTCATCATATTGGAACTTAGTTTCTACTAGAAGTCCTTCATTCTTTAGAGTTTTTTCAGCTACCGTATAGTCAAAGTTAAGAACGTCAGGAACTGTAATCATCTTAACGCCCTTACTTATAATGACATCTACACTTACGCCGTTCTTACAAAGCAGACCTTCGTCAACACTCTGTTCCATGATAGCTCCCTTTTCATAAGTTTCGGAATACTGTTCAGCTGAAACGGCTATGTCTAATTGAGTACTATAAGTTTCCTTAGCATCATCTATTTGCATACCAATCAATTTAGGCATTTGGAACTCTGGATTTTTCCAAGACTCATTAACAAAGGCATCTTTAAGCAACGATGCCACAAATATTACTGCAACTAGTATTATAACTAACGTTATACCAGTAAGTATAGGTAAAAAGAATGACCTTTCAACTTCTACTTCGTCATCATCGTCGCCATCGTCATCGGATTTATCGTCTTCAAGTTCATTGCCACCAGTTACTACGGGAACTTCACTAGTATGTGAATAGGATATATCCTCAGTAGCAGTAGCCGAGCCATCTGCTATTACTGATACCCTCTCATTAACTTCAACAGAAGTTTCTTCCTCTTGCGATTGCTCATCGTTATTATAGTTAAATACTATATCGGGATTTTTTCTAAACATCTGTAGAGCCTGTATCATTTCGGAAGCAGATTGATAACGCATATCGGGATTTTTTTCCATAGCCTTAACTATAATCTGTTCCAAGCCCACTGGGATATCTGGATTTATAGACCTAGGTGAAGGTGCTACGTTCTTACTATGCATAAGTGCCACTGTAACTGGATTGTCTGAATCAAAAGGTTTCTTACCCGTTAGCATCTCATATAGCACACAACCTAATGAATATATATCGCTTTTTTCGTTAGTAGATAGTCCTTGTGCCTGTTCGGGACTTATATAGTGTACAGAACCTAAAGTATGCTCAGTAGAAGACTTTACTTCCTCTCTAGCAATCTTAGATATACCAAAGTCCATAACCTTAATAGTACCATCTGTTAAAATCATAATGTTATGAGGCTTAATATCTCTATGTATTACGCCTCTAGCGTGAGCGTGTTGCAAGGCTCTTAAAATTTGTATCATAAAGTGGACGCTATCTTTCCAATTAAGAGGACCGTTAGAAGTTTCCATATACTCTTTAAGGGTAATACCGTCGATATACTCCATGACCATAAACTTAACATCGTTGTCAAAACTAACGTCGAATACCTCAACTATGCTAGGGTGGGATAGTGTTGCTAACACCTTAGATTCATTTATAAACTTTTTAACGAACTCTCTGTTATTAGCAAACTCATCTTTCAAAATTTTAACAGCAACGGTCTTATCTTCCTTAGTATCCTTAGCGGTAAAGACGTAAGCCATACCACCAACACCGATTAACTGTTCGACTTTATATCGTTCATCTAGCAACATTCCGATATAGTTGTCTTTTTCCATAAAAACAAATCACTCCATTCAAAAATATATAATAAAAAAGATATATTCAAAAGTTATGCGTAAAAAGTATTTACTCCTCTAAGATAGCTACTGAAATGTTATCTCTGCCACCGTTGGAGTTAGCTAAGTTTATCAAGTTAGCAGGGACTTCTTCCAAAGGGACGTTTTGAACAGCGTTAAAAATCTGTTCAGAAGTAGCAAAGCCATGCAAACCATCGGAGCATAATAATATCTTAAAAGGTTGAACGGGAAAGAGTTCAAAGTAGTCGGCAAGAACGTCTTCTTCCACGCCAATAGCTCTAACTAGCATATTTCTATCTGGGTGAGATGGCAACTCCTCTTTAGTAATTTGACCTATAGAATACAAGTATTGCGAATAGTTATGGTCTACTGTAATTTGTGTTATATTTGTAGAGGTAATAATATATGCTCTGCTATCGCCAACGTTAGCCACATAGACTTTACCATCACTAGTAAGTAATGATGCTACACAAGTAGTACCCATACCAAACTTTTCGTCATCGGTTAAAGATGTAGAGTATACAACGTCATTGGCAGACTTCATACACTGGATTAAAAGGTCTTTAATAGTATCGGAATTAAAATACTCTCTATAACCATTTTTAAAACTTTCTATAAAAGTATTGATAGCAAGAGTACTAGCCTCACTACCACAATTAGCACCACCCATACCATCGCAGAGTACTGCTAATACTGAGCCATCTAGATACTCAACGGCAACTCTATCTTGATTTTCTTGTCTAACTAAACCGATATCCGAACCACATATAGCTTTCATAAAACACCTTCTTTGTTTAGGTTATCGAGCATTAGCTGTAGGGCTAATAACTCATATTAATTTATTATATCATATACTAGAAAAATATTCAATACAAAATTTAAATGTTTTGTGCTATATCGCTTTTATTATGAGTGCGAATATAGGAGGGCAATTAGGTCTGTTAGAAAAGTTTGTGACTAATACCGTATACTTTTTGCTATCAATGGTCTGTAGATGGTTTAATATAGCATCACGTTCAGTGAAGCCCGTATCCTTGCCATAGTAGATACATAGACTCATAATGCCGTTATCTTTTAGCAGATTTAACCCTTTATCAATAGCCATAATGCTAGTATCGGCATGAGTACACACACTATGGTCGCCCTTTGGCAACCAACCAAAGTTGAACGTAATACACGATACTCCATTAGATACATACTTATCCATGTTAGTATGGCTATCTAAGATGGTACTAACGTTATGTAACCCCTTAGATTGTAATAGTAGGTTAGTACTGTCTATAGCTTCCTGTTGAATATCAAAGGCAAAGACTTTTCCAGTTTCACCCACCAACTCCGATAGAAATGCAGTATCAAAGCCACGACCAGCAGTAGCATCTATGCAGATATCTCCACTACTTACGAACTTTTTAATAGTTTCATGCGATATGTTTAAAGTATTCCATTTCATGAAAAAAAATCTCCTTTATGCAAAATAAATGGGCAGAAAAATCTGCCCTAAAAAATATTACAACATAGGACTTAACATTCTAAGCAAAGCACCCGAAAGTTTTCTAGCAATAGGAATTTTAGATATATAATTATAATCTATCTTAGTGCAATCTTTAAGAGTCTGTTTAAAATCCAGTTTAACGTCCATAACCGATTTAGTTTTGTACATAAATACGGCATCTTCAAAGTGCAGATATAGACTTCTAAAGTCTAAGTTGATAGTTCCAACGGTAGCCACAATATCATCGGATACAAAGTTCTTGGCGTGTACAAAACCTTTGGAATACTCATACACTTCAACGCCCATATCTATTAGTTCCTTGTAAAAGGATTGTGCTATAACGTACACATACCACTTATCTGGAATACCAGGGACTATAAGTTTTACCTTAACTCCACTCTTAGATGCTATTTCCATAGCCGTGATAGTTTCGTTATCTAATATAAGATACGGTGTCATAATATAGACGTAATCTTTAGCTTTAGAGATTATATCTAAATAGACGTTCTTGCCGACGTGTTCGTCATCGATAGGAATATCTCCGTAAGGCATAACGAAGCCATCGCTTTGGAAGTTTTCCTCATGATACTTATGAGGGAAATAGTCAAGGTAATTATTTTCAGCCGATTTATTAGTATAGTTCCACATATTAAAGAACATCATAGTAAAGTTTACTACAGCCTCACCATGAAGTTTAATAGCAGTATCTTTCCAATGCCCGAACCTAACCTTTCTATTAATATACTCATCTGCAAGATTAACTCCACCAGTGTAGGCAGTGTGACCGTCTATAACTATAACTTTTCTATGGTCACGATTGTTCTGTATAGAAGATAGCATCGGTACAAACGGATTGAATATCTTGCATTTAATTCCTAGCTTTTCCAACTTTTTATCATAGTTGTAAGGTAGTATTATTTGGCTACCCATACCATCATAGATAAGTCTAACGTCTACGCCATTTTTAGCCTTATCTATTAAAATATCCAAGATTTCTTTCCACATAACGCCTCTATCTATAATAAAGAACTCCATAAATATGAAGTGTTCTGCCCTAGAAAGTTCTTGTTTTAGGTCGGCGAAAAATAGTTCACCTATGGATAGATATTCGGTAGTAGTTCCCGAATGTATTGGATATCCTGCATACTTATATACATACGTTGCAATGTTAGATATATACTTGTTATCCTGTTGTATTTCGTCAATAGTTATATCCGACTGCTTTAAGAAAGGTCTAGTTTCCTCAAACTTTTCTATAATAAAGTGGTTGAAGAACTTTCTAGTTATTTGAACTCTGCTAATTAAGAATATCAAGCAACCGAACACTGGTATAGCCACTATTACTAAAATCCAAGCTATTTTAAAGGCAGGATTATAGTTTCTATTTACTATAAATATTATCAAGAATATTGAAAACACACTGGATATTATTGATAGTGGCATATAATACTTTTCTACAATAGCTACATATATCAAAACTTGCAACAGTAATAAAAGAATTACTAAGGCTTTTTGACCAAATATACTACCGAATATGCTTTTAGCCTTAGTATTCTTATTTTTATTAACTTCTGCGTAGTAATCTTTGGTTTTACTCATACAAAGATTACTTTACTTCTGCAATCACTTCAACTTCTGCAAGAACGTTCTTAGGTAGAGTTTTAACGGCTACGCAACTTCTAGCAGGTTTAGATGTGAAATACTTTCCATAGATTTCATTAAACTTAGCGAAGTCGTTCATATCGGCTAAAAAGCAGACGGTCTTAATTGCAGTATCGAAAGATGCTCCAGCCTCTTTTAGAACCTCGCCCAAGTTTTTCATAATCTGTTCAGTTTGACCCTCAATAGTAGAACTTTCTACTTGGTTAGTAGCAGGGTTAATAGCAATCTGTCCAGATGTGAACACCAAACCATTAGACTTTATAGCTTGTGAATAAGGTCCAATTGCATCTGGAGCGTTTTTAGTATAAACTTTTTCCATAGTAAAAACTTCCTTTCAAAATTACATTATAGATATATAATATCATTTTATTTTCTATTTGTCAACCAACCGTACTAATTAATAATTAATAAATAATAAATAATAATTATTATATACTATATATAATTCATTAATTGTAGTAGCTGATTAAACTCATAATTAATTAATAATTAATAAATAACAAATAACAATTATTATTTATTAATTATTATATATTCATTATTAAAATTTTAGTTTATTGCACATAGAATAGACTTCATTAGCGTCTACGGTTAAGAATTTGCCATCTTGATATAGAATGTTGCCATTAACCATAGTCAACTTTACGTTCTGTTTACTGCCACTATATACTAGATTACTCTTTATATTATATATAGGGTTCATGTTAGGTTGATTTAAATCTATAACTATTAAGTCTGCCTTTTTGCCGACCTCTAGGATATCTGCATAGTTTAGATTCATAGCTTTGGCACTTCCTACGGTAGCCATCTTTAGAACGCTTTCGGCACTACAAGCAGATGCATCTTTAGTCTTGAACTTTTGAAGTGCAGTAGTTAAGAACATCTCTCTAAACATATCCAGAGCGTTATTACTGGCAGGGCCATCTGTACCTAAGGCTATGTTTATGCCGTACTCTTGAAGTTCGGTTATTGGAGCAATTCCACTAGCCAACTTTAAGTTAGATGCTGGATTGGTTACTACCCATAAATCCTTATCTTTAAAGATTTTAAAACCAGTATCGCTCATATATACGCAATGGAAAGAACCCCCACCGTATTCAAATAGACCAATATCGTTAAAAAGTTGAGTAGGCGTCTTGCCATACCTTTGAATACATTCAGTAACTTCCTTTTTAGTTTCGCTAGAGTGCATATATACGGGGGTTTTATACTCTTGTGATAGGTTTGCAATACCCATCATAATTTCCAAAGATGTGGTATATTCAGCGTGAAATCCTAACCTATACGATATTAAATCGTGATATGAATTGTACCTTAAGTAGAAGTCTTCTAAAGCGTCTACGCTGTCTTTAAAGTTGTTTACCGTTCCACATAGGACGGTTCTAAATCCCATATCCACGGAGGCTCTAGCGACAGCCTCAGGCATTACATACATATCGAAACAAGCAGATATTCCACTAGTTAGATACTCCATAAAAGCCAACTTGCTGAACCAATATATCTGTTCAAAGGTTAGTTGTTCTTCTAGTGGAAAGACTTTATCATATAGCCACTCTTTAAGAGGTAAATCGTCAGCGTAGGAACGTAAGCACGTCATAGGCGAATGAGTATGAGCATCTTTAAAGCTAGGCATCAACAGATTACCTTCAAGATTTATTTCACGGTCGAAAGGTTCGCCAGTAGGTTTAGTTTTGCCAATGTAAGATATAGTATCATCTTGAGTATGTAGTTCAGCGTTTTCCAAGATGTCGCAACCGTCTTGCATAGTCAAGATTTTTCCGTTATAGAATCTAACTTTCATAAAAAAGACCTCCTATAGTTTAGATATAACTTCTCCGACCAACTTTTTAAACTTTGGAGCGACCTTATCGGCTATCTGTTGCACTTCCATGTGGTTTAATGGCTTATCTAAGATACCACTTGCCATATTAGTAATACAAGATATTCCACATACTTCCATACTTGCGTGATTTCCTGCAATAGCCTCACATACGGTACTCATGCCAACGGCATCTGCACCCAATATGGATAGCATTTTAATTTCGGCAGGAGTTTCATAGCTACAACCAGTAAGTTGAACGTACACTCCTTTTTGAAGTTTAATATCTAAAGATGTAGCAACGTCAGTAATAAGGTTCTGTAACCTAGGAGAGTACACCTTGCTCATATCTGGGAAACGAGTTCCTAAGTTAGAGAAGTTCTCACCTATTAGACAGTTAGGAACAAACGTAGATATATGGTCGGTGATTAACATGAAATCACCAGCTGAAAAGTTGGTGTTTATTCCTCCCGATGCGTTAGTTAAGAATAGTATACTTGCACCTAAAAGCCTCATCAATCTAATGGGAAGTACTACATCTTGGATAGAATAGCCCTCATAGTAGTGAACTCTACCTTGCATGGCTACCATTGGAACGCCTTTAAAGTATCCAAAGATAAATCTGCCCTTATGCCCCTGTACTGTAGATACTGGAAAGTTCTTAATAGTCTTGTAGTCTATAATAGTAGATACTTCTATATCGTTTGCGAACTCTCCCAAACCAGAACCCAACACTAAAGCTACTCTAGGTTTAAAGTCGGTGATACTTCTAACTTGATTATAACACTCTTGAAGTTTTTGAATATCGTTCATAATAGCACCTCCGTTAACATCTTTCAGCGATTAAAAACTTAATCTTAATACCCTCCTCAGAGAACATAGTTTCGTGTTCGGTGATGTAGTTAGGTTCAAAGCCACTTTGGTGTAGGTCATATGTGATATACTTTATATTAAAGTTCATCTCTTTAAAGTACTCAATAGAGTGTTCAAACAAGATATCATTATCGGTTTTGAACCATATTTGACCGTTAGGTGCTAGGAACGTTAGATACTGTTCTAGTTGTCTAGGGTGAGTAAGACGCTTTTTCTTATGTTTATTCTTTCTATCCCAAGGGTTGCAGAAGTTTATGTATATACGGTCTATGGTATCGCCATCGCCGAAAACCTCGGATATCTTTTCTATATTTTTAATAAATATTCTAACGTTATCGGGCGATACGTTAATATCTTGATAAGCCTTTTCTAGCTTACGTTTAGCAAGACCGAGCATAGCGTTAATCATATCTACGGCTATGAAGTTTACGTTCAAGTTGCTAGGAGCTATCTGGGAGATAAATCCACCCTTACCACAACCAAGCTCCACATATATAGGATTGCTATTGTTAAATACAGTGTTCCATTTACCCTTAAATTCATCTGGATTTTGTATGCAAAATGGACAAGCCTTAAGTTCAGGTTCTGCCCAAGGTTTTCTTCTAATTCTCAAAAAAGTTACCTCCTAAGTTTTATAGATACATTATACACCAAAATGTGAATAAAATCAATATAGATATTTTTTCCCGTATGCACATTACAGTGCATATAAACTAAAAAACTTCTAGTATTATGAAAGGAGTTGTTATATATCATGCAACTAAAAAAAGATACTTTTATAGTAATTAGAGAGTATATGGTATCCGAATTGAACCTAAAGGGCAACGAACTAATAGTATACGCCATAATATCGGGATTTGAAGAGTATACTGGTAGCTTGAACTATCTAGCTACTTGGACAAACTCCACTAAGCAAGGAGTTCTAAAGAATTTGAAATCTTTAGTAAACAAGGGATACATCACTAAACAAGATATAATACATAACGGAGTTAAATACTGTCGTTATAAGGCAAAGTATTCCACAAGTAGTGATATCTAACAGGTGGTTAAAAAGTTTACCTACCCAGTAAAGTTTTAATACCACCTAGTGACATACTCCCCCACCTAAAGAGGTGGGGGTTTCTGATTTAACAGAAG
>JAHABC010000003.1 GCA_018376535.1 Ruminococcus sp. | reverse complement strand
TATGCGAAACTAAAGGCTATGATAAAGAAAGGGGTAAACGAAATTTGGCATACACTTCTATCCATACGATCAGGGCAACAGTCAGCGCAGCGATCGCTTACATCACAAGAGATGATAAGACCATCGACGGTTTATATGTCAACTCTTATGCTTGCCGAGCCGATAGCGCAGGAGCAAGCGAGGACTTCCGAGCCGTCCGAAACACAGGAACAGGACGCACCCAAATCCTTGCCTACCACATGATACAGAGCTTTGCCCCCGGTGAAGTCACGCCCGAACAAGCTATGCAGATCGGAGAGGAGCTGTGCGACCGTTATCTGAAAGGCGATTATCAGTATGTCATTGCTGTTCATCATGACAAGTCGCACCTGCATTGCCACATCATTTTCAACAACACAAATCTGTATAACGGTCTGAGCTTTACCACCGAGCATAATCAAGGCAGAAAGTCTGAAAGAGCGTGGGCAGAGTTGCGTGAGATTTCGGACGAGATATGTGCTGAACACGGTATATCTGTTATCTCCGAGCCTGAAAAGGGACATGGGGTATCTCACTTTGAGAGGAATATGCAGAAAGAGGGCAAGTCGTGGAAAGATAAGCTCCGTGTCAGGATTGCGGAGGTCATGCTTTACAGCCGTGACTTCAAGGATTTTCTTGAAAAATGTTCGGAGTGCAGTATCGAATATGTTTACAAGCCAAGCAATAAGGTCAAGCTGAAATTCCGTTTATCAGGTGACGGTCAACAGAAGTTTACAAGAGCCGACACCCTGGGCGCAGACTTCACCCCCGAACGCATAGCCGAGCAGATAGCGGAGATACAGGAAAAGCTGTCAGCGGCGAATGTCACTCCCGATATGCTTATCGAAGCGCCGAAGCCTGTTGTTCCAAAGACCGAGCCGAAGCCGACACAGACAGTCACCGCACCGACAAAGCCGAAACAATCTGCCGAGCCTGAAACTATCACCGAAACAAGTGAAACCGCAAAGAGAAAAGCTGCTGCGGAACAGGTGGAGAAGTTCTTTGCAGCCCGACGAGCAAGACGGCAGGCACAGCTTGATATGCTTAACGCAACTGCTATCAATCCGAAGCCTGAACCGTCTGCCCGGACACCACAGCCCACACCTACGGAGAGTAAAGCACCTGAAAAGAAAGAAGATCCGTGGAAAGCTATCAGAGGTATGGGCAGAGCAAACGAAATCATCGCAGACCTTGAAGCTGGTGGCGTTATGTCATTCAGCGAGCTGTCTGGATTCTTCTTCAATACACCTCACTCCGATGACCACACAACTGAGCGTGCCGATCTGAAAAAGAAGTTTACAGCTATCGACACGCTCATTGCAAAGATGAAGCACCGTGACGAGCTGGAGCCTGTTTACAAGGAGTATCAGGGCAAATCGGGCTGGTCGCAGAGCCGTTTCAAGAAGAAAAATGCCGCCACTATCGAGGACGCTTGACCTTTTGGAGAAGTCCAACAAGCTGAAATCGAAGTGGAACAGGCTTAATGTCGAGCATACCGCATTCCTCACCAAGCGTGAAACGGCGAAGAAGTACACCCGACAGGTGCGCCAGTACATCAACGAACAGCAGATGAAGCGTGAGCGTGAGAAAAGCCGTCAGAGGACACAGGCTAAACATAGAAATAAAAATACACTTGAATAAAGAAAGGAAACAACAACTATGAGCAAAATAGGTTATATCCGTGTTTCTACGGAGCATCAGGAAACAGCGAGACAGCAGGAGATCATGTGCAGTTATCAGGTTGACCGCATCTTCTCCGAGAAGCTGTCAGGAGCGAACACCGACCGCCCTCAGCTCAGGGCAATGCTTGACTATGTGCGTGAGGGTGACACCCTCTACATCGAGAGTATCAGCCGTCTGGGACGCTCCACAAAGGACTTGCTGAACATCATCGACACCCTCACAGACAAGGGAGTAACGCTCATCAGCCACAAGGAGAAAATTGACACCGACACTCCTGCGGGCAAATTTATGCTCACCGTGTTCGCTGCACTCTCACAGTTGGAGCGTGAGCAGCTCAAACAGCGACAGCGTGAGGGCATCGAGATCGCTAAGGCTCAGGGCAAGTACACCGGGCGAAAGCCTATCCCCACCGACTGGACGAGGTTCGGTCAGCTCTATGGGGAATGGAGAGCCAAGCACATCACGGGCAGGGACTTTATGCGGAGAATGAATATGTCAGCAAATACTTTCTACCGCCGTGTGCGTGAGTATGAACTCCGTCACGGCATCACCGAGCCGACCTCAGCTTGACCGTCAGGCGAACGGAAATGCCACACATCACTATCCGAGCCTGCGGAGCGGAATTCTAACCGCTGAAAAGAAAAAGCCCTCAGAAACGCTTACAAGAGCATTTCCGAGGGCTTGCGGTTATTCAGTTCCAATAGAGTTTGTGCCTGTTGTGGTGTGCCCCACAATGCCTATTCAGACTTGTGTGGAACGAAAAATATAGTATTTGGCAATAAAACAAGATAACAATAAATTTATAGTTTAGTTAACTACATAGACATTTCCCTTTATGGCGATTTCGTTTATTATGGCACTACGGTTCAAATCTTTTTGGGACAATAAAACAATACCTATAATATTAATATCAGATTGCTTAATAGTATCTTTACCTGTATTAATACCGTTTCTTATGTTTTCAAATTCGTCTTCCAAATAAGCGTGTTTATCATTTATTATATTAACAAACTTATCTAATGGTGAAATGAGCTTTTCGCCAGCATAGAACAACGGGATACCATACACTCCTCTTTCGTCATTTTGAGGATTTTGAATCGTTGGTAGTGTTGAATCAGAATCATTGTAAGTATCGACCCAAAGCCATGTCACTGTTCCGTATTCACTATATTCATCTATTACAGATGATATATCTGATGAATTGATTGCATTCTTGAATGATACATATATTTTGCCTTCGCCAAGGATTGTTGAAACATCATTATCTTCTTCTGGCGTGGGGAGAAAAAAACGTTGATATTGAGAAGAATCATTTTCTTTAATAAGACAATTAGGAAAGTCTGTATTTGCGTTTACTCCGCTTGTGCCTGTCAATAAGCCGATTTTTTCAAATATGAATTTCTGATCAAGACTCACTTTTAATCTGAATGTAAATTTGTTAGTGTATTCTGTTGTGCTAAAAGGATAACTAAGAATAGAGTATTGATATTCATTACTGCTCTTTTGCTTGATGTCAAGCTCATTTCCATTTGGACAGCTTATATAATAATAATCTTGTATATCTTTATTCATTTGAGTCATCATTTTATCTCTGTTGTGATACTTAGATAAAACAAAAGTGCCTGCCGTAACTAATAATGATATAATTATAATTATAATTGTTTTTTTCATTGCTTCAACCTCTACTTCAAGGCTGGACACCGCTTATAAGCTGTTCATTATAAAAAACAATTATTTTATCATTTGGCAATAGCTGTTCTGTTCCCATTGAATAATCATTCGATGTATCCCAATTAGACCAATCTGCTGCATTTAGTCTAAAATGGATTACAAACTGTTTATTAGGTTGAAGTTCAACATCGGTATTAAATTTGATTTTTGCATATGTATTTCCGTAATCGTCATTAACAAATTCACAAACCGAAGTATTACCTAAGTATTGATTATCTACAGCAAGCCAGTCGCAATGGTATTCAAGGTTTTCTTTATTGTCTGCATTAAATACATAATTTATAGTTATATCACTCATTTTTAAAGGCTTGTCAGAGTTGTTAGTTATAACTATATTGGGATTTATAGTATTTGAGTTACTAATACCTGCATTGCAAGATTCTACTGTTATTTCAGGTGATTTCTCATCATCTTGAATTACCCCTGGATTGATAGTTGGCGTAACAGTTGTATCTATTTCACCATCATTATCAAGATCAATGTTAATAAAAAATGAACCATCTGATAAATTTAAGAATAATACAGATCCACTATTCACAGAGATATTGGTATACAAATAGATGTTTCCATCAATATTGCACATAATATCAGTGTTTTGATCAGCAAGTGAATTGATTTTACAATCATAATTATCATCAGCAAATTGAGCCAGTAAAATCGGATTGCCAACTGATGTTAAAGGGTCAAATTTAAAATTATTCCCTTCATGAACCTCTGAATTTGTGTAATAATATGAACAGGTTTCGTTTGAAAAGAATAAATCAAAATAACCTGAAATAGCAAGCTTATTTGAAAGTGTCTTGGTTTCTTCTATGGCATTAGATGTAAGATTGTTATTTGCCATTTTTGTTCTCATGGGCAGCTTCATAAATGATTTTGTATCTTTTATGTTTTTTAATATCTCATCTATGCATTCCTGACTCTGTATTAACCCCATATGATCTTGATCAAAGATTTTTATATCCAAAAGATCGTGATTAAAATTCATTGTTGCACTTTCAATTGGAACTACACTATCGCCAATACCATATTCTGGAACGAATTGCAATCCTCTATCGCCAGGACAATGTTGAATAGTTGAAATGGTATTTCTATTACTTCCTACTAATGCTATTCTTTTCAGATTATTAGTATTGTTTTGGGATATTTTTATGCGGCTATGGTTATATTTTCCATCTATCCAAAGATAATTATTATAATCATCAGAAATCAGCTCATCAAATTCGTCAAATGTAAAATACGTAAAATTGCCGTTATCTATAAAATAATCATACCAATGATCATAAGTTCGTTTATATGAATATATCCACTGCCAGTCATCTGTATAATCTTTATTTGGCAACAAATCATAACAACTGCCTAAATTCACCAAAACACTTGGAAGTTCAAATGAAGTAAATAATGATTCTGCTACCCCGAGTCCTCCTATGATATATGATAAATCACCAGTGCTTAAAACGCAAAGCATCGTTGGCGCACCCCAAAATGGTGTTCCGGCAGTTATTTGTTTAGAAATATTATCAGCACCATATTCCGAAATGTATTTTTCTGTAACAATACCACCCATACTATGTGCAACAAAAACTACCTCATTATAATCACTAATAAGATCATGAAGATTATTAGCCGTTATTTGCGCTCCCATTCTCCAATCATACGGGAAAAATAAGATATCATACTTATCAGAAATATCAGTATCATTATTTAGTGATTCAATTATTCCTTTATAAGTATCATCATATCCATAATTATTAACAGGATATAATTCAATATTACTATTACCGTAGTAATCGCATTTGAGCGACTGGAACGCATTGTGAATTTTTTTAACATCATCAAAGTTACTTGGCTGTTCAATCCAAGATCCCCATACACTTTCATCATTTGATGTTTTTGCAAGATCTATTCCCATTATTCCCGGTACTACTACAACGGCTCTTTTCAATTTAGGAATTGTTATGTTTTTGGTTATTCGCTTTACTTCTGTATCACCGGTCTTGGCAACTTTGTATGATAATTCAAAATCCAATTTTGCATTTATATCAGAATTATGTTTTGAATCTGTTGGAACTATAAATTTCAAAGGAATTGAATAGCTTTTACTTGGCTTTATTACCGAATAATTGTGTGTAAGTGAGGTTCCATACTTTGGTTCAAGGTTATCAGCAGTGATTTTTATCGATACATCTGTCGCATCGCCATCTCCAATATTATCCAAATATACATTTGCATTTATATCATCATAATTAAAATTGGAAATACTAACCTTATTATCAGCGTATACACTTAATGCTAACGGAGGAATTAAATTCTGTTCTAACTCACTCAATCCATAATAGGTAACAAATTCTCGTGTTTCACCACTGGTGAAAGTATCTTTGTTCCATGTGATGGATACTGCACTATCTCCATTAGATCGTCCTGGCTGAGTCACATAATCCCATAGCGTACTTGTTACATTTCCCCAATTAGTAAATTGTACTTTATCAGGTTTTCTGTCTCCCGATTTGTAGAATGTACCTTGTGCTACTACACCGGGATTAGTTGCGGAATCAAAGGCTTGCCATATTTGCGGAATATTAGAACCTGAATATACGGTTTCAGTTGTTACATCAGATCCGTTTACTCTGAATGGCGCAGCATCATTACCACCGAGCATAGTGTCCATCATAATTCTTATGCCCACTTGTTTGGCGTATTCTGTATCATTTTTGACGATATACTTAATCTTAACAACATCATCTCGTCCAGTCGCCGAATTCTCAATAATAGATAGTTCTTGTGTGACATCAACACCATCATAAGAAGCTTTGGAAACACTTTTAGAACCATCAGCATCATAAGTTACATTTGATGATGTAAACTCATTTATGCTTTCACCAACAACAATTGTTGTTTTTGATGTTCCTCCACCCGGATGACCGAAAAGCATCTTTTTATTATCATCAGTTGAACTGTTAGGGTTTCCTCCTATTGTACCAATAGTATAGTGACCATTACTTGCAGTGTTGAACTCAATGTAGTCATTTGCTATTAAAGTATTATTTTTGAGAATACTTTTAAGCATTCTATTTTGGGGAACACTTACAGCAGAACTTGCCAGATTTGATTTCCATTCTTGGTACTCTTCACCATTAGGATCTAACGTTGAGTAATATTGATATTCGTCAACATAATCATCGGCAAAAGCAGGTAAACTCGTAAGCATAGTTGTAGATAACGCAATACAGCTAAGACCTGCCACGATACGTTTCAAAATCTTATTCTTAACCATTTCATACCACCTTTCTGCAACACACAGTTGCCAATTATTTCTTGTTTACATAGTTTCTCAGCTCTTCTGGCTCTACAGGTTGTGCGAACCAATGGAAGCAAGCACTCGGAACTGATGTGGTAGCTACCACCAGCGCAAGAGCCGCCAGTGCCGTAGAAGCCTTCTTTGCTATGCTCATCAGCTTTTTCATTACAAATCCCTCCTTTCAAACAGTTCAGATAAGTCAGGCTCTTTCGGTTGATAAAACGTAATACCGCAAACGCTGCCATTTGAGATATACAGCACCAGCCTTACAAGAGCAAGAATTACAATCGCCAAAATACTCCGTTTTTCTCTTTCCTTATCATCGTTTACTGTTATCACCCCGATTCAAAAAGTGACCGAGCAGTGCCATGATTGCTGACAGCAGCATTCCGCTTGATACATAAAGGCTTAGTTTTTGATATTGGAATACAAGCAGTGCAATCGTGACAACGGATAGGGTAACAGCTAAGATGCAGCTTCTTTTCCTTAGCTTGACACTCTTTTCCTCTGACATCGGTTTATTCGGATGCGGAACGGGAGCAATACATAGAATGATTGGTAATGCTATCATTATGAAACTGATGCTGAATATTGGCGTAATATGTCCGCTTACATTGCAAATGCCGTAAGAGAAAACCATCATCACCATGACAAGCGTGAACATACAACTAAGATGACTGTTAGCGTGAAACCCACCTACAAACTGTCTCAACCCCATAAATACGGCTATGAATACAACAACCGCAGGCAGCGTATGGGAAAACAGAGCAATCAGCAGGACGATAATGGTATTCAGCACATCAGAGATCAGCAGCTCCATTCCATATGCGTAGATCACCTCTTTGGATTCTTCCGTTATGTTCTGAACCACAAAAAAGTGTGCTATGCTTTTTGCAAGTTTTGAAATCATTTCTGAATCACTTCCTGCAAAAATCATAACACAAGTTGCAAATTTTTTCAATAGGTTTTGAGAAAAAAGGTCTCAAAGTGTCCCCAAATGTCGTCTTCTTGTCCCGAAATGCAAATAGTTAAATTTGTAAACAATTACGAACCATAATGTTCAGCTTAAAAATTCCGTCATCATAATCGAAACTTACTAACCCACCCAATCTATCAACGGAGGATTTGATACTGTTTATCCCTATGCCGTGAAGCCCTTGTTCTTTCTTTGTTGATGTTAAAACAGATGTATCTACCTTATCTGATGTATTTGTAATGACAATAAATAGCTTCTCTCGTTCTTCCATTAGGCTTATCCAAATATGCTTATGTGATACACCAGCTCTCTGGCAACCTTCTATTGCATTGTCAAGAGCGTTTCCGATGATACGGCACAACTCCAATTCGTCTGCCTTGATATTTGTTATGATATTGACCTTGCAAATAAACTCTATACCGTATGTCTGAGCAAGAGAACCCTTGATGTTCACAATAGAATCGACGGCATTATTACCAGTATAGCAGAGTCTGTTAGCAAGCCTTACAAATAAGCTTAGCTTGACAAGATATTCCTTAGCAGAATCAGTATCATTGTTTTCCAACATATCATTCAGAACTAAAAATTGATTTTCAATATCGTGTTTAAACTCTCGTACTTGCTTGTATGACAGGGTAAGCAGCTTATAGTTTTCCTGTTCCTGTTGCTTTATTGTTTCAAGGTATTTTAACTTTATCTTATCTTCAAAACTTTCAAAGAAATTAAACATAGCAAGGTTTATAAAGATAATTCCTGCAAGAGAAACGCCCAAAGAAACATAACTATAAGTGTTGCTGCCAACAAATCCATCAAGCATTGTTTGTAAAAGAAAAATACTTATGATTGGAATAACTATTATCAATATCCAATATTTTATCGGCAGTTCACGAATTTTTTTGTTTATTATGCGGTGCATCAATCCTATAAGCCATAAATAAATTATATTTGTGCCTACCATTCCGAGATAACGTCCTAAACCAGACTCTAAGAATTCATCTGGTGTTCCCATATTAGCAATGCAAAGTAATCCAATCACAATAGGTTCAGATATAGATATAATCAGTAAAAACAATATGTTCCAAAATATTTTATGACGGATTGAATCATCATAACAAATAAAGGACATGGAGCTAATAAGAATAATGGTTGTAATCAGATACACTAAAATATTATCTGTCAACAAAACTGTCGCTGACAGTATTACAGTAGAAAGAAGATACGACAGATAAAGAACTGCTTTATTAACTTTTGCCTTACTCAACAAGGAAAAGTATAAGAATACCAACATCATTTCAATTGCTACATTGACAATCTCAATGATATTTTCAATCAATACGGGCAACTCGATCATCTCCCTGTTGCATAGTTAAGATAGCGAGCAACTATCTCATCTTTATATGTTTTGCCTATGGGGATTTTTCTGCCGTTGCTTAGAATAATATCGTACTTGGTAATATTCTGTATATGGTCAAGATTTACAAGTATTCCACGGTTTATAATAGCGAAATTGTACTTTAACAACTCGCCACACACAGTTGAAAAATCGCCGCCGTACTCCAATTCACCATTAACTGTGAATAGTGATACCTTTCTTCTATGTCCCTCAAAGTAAAGAATATCTGTCAGCCTGAACTTGAATGACAGATTTTTATTATTGAAAGTGAAAGTTCTAAATCGCTGCTGGCACTCAGCAATGATAGAATTTAGCTGTTTGGTATATACATAGTCTGGCTGATTTTTCAATATATAGCGAAACGCTCCCACATCGTAGCCCTTAACGGCAAATTCGGCATAATTCGTCAGGAAAGAAATAATAACTGAACCATCTATCTGTCTGATTCTTTCAGCGGTCTGCAATCCGGTCAGATCGGGCATTTCAACATCGAGTATGATGACTTCATACATTCCCTTGACATAGAAACTCAATAAGTCTCTCCCGCTTGTAAATTCGTGTATTTCGCAGTCGGGGAGTTTCATTTCTCTTAATCTGTTATGAAGTTGTTTTAAGAATACAGGTTCATCATCAACGATAGCAATATTCATAGCAATCACCTCACAATTGGTCATGCTTTATGTATCAGTTATCATTATACCACATCGGAGAGATTATTTCAATAGAAAAAATAGCTATGCCTCCATTAATAGTTTCGGAGACATAGCCTCATGTTGCGTTATTTTATATTCATCGAATATGGTCTATTGCCTGATTTAAGAGTGGGTGTACTTATAAGTGCTTCACAGATGTGGAAACAGATGCTACACTTACAACAACAAGTGAAAATTTTCCATGTTATTTGTTACCAGATAGTTTTGATATTCAATCTGTAGTTGATGATGAAAACCAAACTTTAGTGATAGATGGTAAAGTTTTCAAATTGGTTGGAGTATATGAAATGACAGAAAATATAGACTTATTTGGTTCACAAGTCGAAAAGATTGGAAAACAATATCTATTTAAATCTGATGATATTAATAATGGATATGCTTATTCTTATGAAGTTTATTATGATGAAAATGAATATGATAGTGCAATACCTAAAAATTCACTTAGAAGAATAATGGTTGGAATATCATCAAATCCAGATACTCCAACAGTAGGAGAAAGTAGTGGCAATCCAAATACAGAATTTACTGTCGGTGATAGCACATTCCCAAGAGGAGATATCAACTTAGATGGCAAGGTAAACACTGTAGACTTACTAATGCTTAAAAAATATCTACTAGGATTAATGGAATGGTAATTTAAGGAGGAATTTATATGAAAAATTTAAAAAAAGTTTTAGCTTATGCGATGTCTATTGCAACTTTAGGTTCTTTAACTTTAATCCCAATGAATGTTTCAGCTGATGTTGTATTAGATAATAGTCAATTATATATTTATGAATCTGATGATACTAAACAACTTGATTATCAACTTCCTGATGATTTTGATATTCAAAGTGTAATTGAAGATGAAAATCATACTATAGTTTTAGATGGTACTAAGTTTATATTAACAAAAATATATGTAGAGATATCCGATGGTATGGGATATTCGGACGTACGATATGATATCACAAATGATGTTATGTCAACTATTGAAAAAGAAAATGATGGTGAAGTTTATTTTGTTGAATTCTTTTTCAATAGAGAAGAAGATGATTATCCATATATGTATGTTTTAAATAAAAATGTTGAAAATAATCCAAAAGTTTTAGACTCAGAATCAATCGATATAGCACCTGCACCAACTGTTGGTGAAAGCGAAAACAAACCAATAACAGAATTTACTGTCGGTGATAGCACATTCCCAAGAGGTGATATCAACTTAGACGGAAAAGTAAACACTGTAGACTTACTTATGCTTAAAAAGTATCTACTAGGCTTAATGGAATGGTAATAACACATAAAAATATAGGAACACTTTAAATAAAGTATTCCTAAATATATAAAATAATGGCAAGTTTTTTATACTTGCCATTTACTATATTAAATTTTAAGCGATATACTTTTGAATTTCATCTATAAAAGAAGTATCTTTTTTAGCTACAAGTATATCAATAGGCTTAGTTATATCTAAGGAGAATATACCCATAAGAGATTTACCATCTACCTCATACTTTCCTTGAGAGAGAGTAACATCAAAATTGTACTTACCAACGATTTCAACGAAGTTTTCCACATCTATAATATCATTGAAATTAATAGTTAACTTTTCCATAATAACAAATCCTTTCTGTCATACATAAGTATGCTCTATTATTATACTCAATCCGTGAGAATATGTCAATACAAAAAGAAAAAAAGTTTAATATAACAAAGGCGATATCTTAAAAGATACCGCCTAAATATATCAAAATATTTTACTTATCTAGCGATTAGCCTAATTCTGCAAAGTACTTGATAGTTCTAACCATTTGGCTAGTGTATGAATTTTCGTTATCATACCAAGAAACTACTTGAACTTCATATAGGTCATCAGCAATCTTAGAAACCATAGTTTGAGTAGCATCGAATAGAGAACCGAACTTCATACCGATAACGTCAGAAGAAACGATAGCATCTTCATTGTAACCAAAGGATTCAGAAGCAGCAGCCTTCATAGCAGCGTTAATGCCTTCCTTAGTTACGTCAGCACCCTTAACTACTGCAGTTAGGATTGTTGTAGAACCAGTTGGAACTGGAACTCTTTGTGCAGAACCGATTAACTTACCATTTAGTTCAGGAATAACTAGACCGATTGCCTTTGCAGCACCAGTTGAGTTAGGTACGATATTTGCAGCACCAGCTCTAGCTCTTCTTAGGTCGCCCTTTCTGTGTGGACCATCAAGAATCATTTGGTCACCAGTGTAAGCGTGGATAGTGCTCATGATACCGCTTTGAATTGGAGCGTAATCATTTAGAGTCTTAGCCATAGGAGCTAAACAGTTAGTAGTACAAGAAGCAGCAGAGATAATAGTATCTTCAGCAGTTAGAGTATTTTCGTTTACTGAGAATACGATAGTCTTTAGGTCATTACCAGCTGGAGCAGAGATAACTACCTTCTTAGCACCTGCATCGATGTGAGCTTGGCTCTTTTCCTTTGAGCAGTAGAAACCAGTACATTCAAGAACTACATCAACACCGATTTCACCCCAAGGAAGTTCATTAGCCTTAGCCATAGCATAGATTTTTAAAGTCTTACCATCAACAGTGATAGTACCTGCTTCATCATCAGCAGTAACAGTGTGTAGGTTTTCACCAATCTTACCACAATAACCACCTTGAGCAGTATCATACTTTAATAGTTGTGCTAACATTGAAGGCTTAGTTAAGTCGTTGATAGCAACAACATCATAACCTTCTGCACCGAACATTTGTCTAAAAGCTAGACGACCAATACGACCGAAGCCGTTAATAGCAACTTTAACTGACATGGGAAAAATCCTCCTAAATTTTTAAATTTAATTTATATATATATTGTACAACATTTCCACTCAAAAGTCAAGAGGTTTTTTTGAAAAACTGTAATATGTATTGTATGCTTTGCAATGAATCAAGATGCATCTTTTTGTAATTAACAGGAGAACAAAAAATCAGCAAGAACACTCCAACTTTTAAGCGAAGGTAGAGTAGTTCACTTCAAGATGCAATGGCAAATTAGAACATTTTAATATCTTAATAGCGTATCTTAGTAGATATAAAAAAGAAGTTGAGTAAAATTTACAAATCAACTTCTTTTTTTAACATTAAACTACTTGAAAAACTATTAGAAAAAATGTATAATAGTAAAGAAAGTATTTCAGGCAAGACGTTTTTCTATAAGGGAACATATTAAAAATCCCAGTATAGATACTAAGTACCATATAAAAAAGTAAGGTACACATATTTGACCTAGTACGTTTAGGGGTAATGTAGAATAGTCCCAAACGTTCCAATGCATAATTAGATTTACTAATACGCCTACTAAAAATTCAAAAGTAGTTATAATTATAGCACCAAATAGACATTTTATCCAAAAGCTGAAGTTATACTTAATATCTATTTCATACATTAGAGTTAAGCATAGTCCACCAGTTAGAACCATGCTCCAATGGGTGTAACCTCTAGCAGATATTTCTATCAGTGCATACATTAAGCCACCGATTATAAATACTAGACCTCTTTTAGAGATATCGTTTAAAGTCATAAAACAATCACTCACTTTAAATAGTAGTTTTAAGACTATTATTTGCCTGAAAAAGATTTTTATTCAAAATATTTTGAAAGGATTTTTATTTTATGAGAAAAAGTTGTATTTTAATGCACATCTCAAGTATTCCATCTAAATATGGTATAGGAAAGCTAGGCAGAAATGCTTATGACTTTGTAGACTTTCTAGTCAAGAGTGGTGTAAAATGTTGGCAAATCCTACCTTTAAATCCTACTAGTTATGGCGATAGCCCATACTCATCATTTTCAGCATATGCAGGAAATCCATACTTTATAGATTTTGATATATTAAAGCATCAAGGATTACTTTGTGATGAAGATTATCAATATATCGATTGGGAAAAATCTCCTAATAGTATAGACTATACTACTCTATATGAAAATTGCTATGAAGTTCTAAGGATTGCCTTTTCTAACTATAGAAAAGAACTCTCTAAAAACTATGATACCTTTGTGGCTGAAAATGGTTTTTGGTTAGATGATTATGCTCTATATATGGCTTTGAAGTTCAAAAATAATGGAAAACCTTGGTGCGAATGGGATAAAAAGTATGCTCTTAGAAACTTTAATAGTATTAAAGCTATAAAATCTAAATTGGCAGATGAAATAGAGTTCTTTAAGTTTATTCAATATAAGTTCTATGAACAGTGGTTTGAACTAAAAAAGTATGCTAATGATAAGGGTATCGAAATTATTGGAGATATTCCTATATATGTAGCCTATGATAGTGCTGACGTTTGGTCTAAACCTGAACTATTTAAACTAAATAAAGATGGTTCTCCTATAGAAGTAGCTGGTTGTCCTCCAGATGTATTCTCACCTAAGGGACAACTTTGGGGAAATCCTATATATAACTGGAACGCTCACAAAAAAGATAACTATTCATGGTGGGTATCTAGGATAAAGTACGCATCTAAGATATACGATGTGGTTAGAATAGACCACTTTAGAGGCTTTGAAAGTTATTATACTATTCCATTTGGTTCTAAAGATGCAGTTGTCGGTAAATGGTGTAAAGGTCCAGATTACGAACTATTTAAAACCTTAGAAGATAAACTAGGTAAGTTGAATATAATCGCTGAGGATTTAGGCTTTATAACTCCAGAAGTTCAACAACTTTTAGATAAGACTGGCTTTCCAGGTATGAAAGTACTTCAATTTGGCTTTGATAATCCAAAGAGTCAATACTTACCACATAACTTTAAATCCAGTAACTGTATAGCTTACACTGGCACTCACGATAATGATACTATCAAAGGTTGGGTATACTCTCAAGATAAGAAGACTATTAAGTTCTGTAAGAAGTATCTAAATATCAAGAAGAAGAAACGTCTACCATGGGCTATAGTTGAATTAACATGGTCTAGTGTAGCGTATATTGCCGTTGCTCAAATGCAAGATTTATTAGATATTGGTAGTGAAGGTAGAATGAATACCCCATCTACTTTAGGTAATAACTGGCAGTTTAGAACTCAAAAGTCGGACTTTACTAACGAATTGGCTCAAAAGATTTATGAGTTAAATGAGTTATATAATCGTCTTGACATTCCAGATAATGAAGAAACTAGCGAAGAAGTTTCTATTGATGGTGAAAAATCATCTTTAAATGACGCTTTAAAGGATACTTCTGTAGATACAATATCTACTGTTGAAATCCATAAAGATATATTAAATAATACTTTAAAGGAGGATATTCCCAATGAATAAAGAAGTTTTTAAAGAACATTTTAATGAATTTCTAGGTAAAGATGTTTCTAATGCTACACCTCAAGAAATTCATAATGCTTTAGGCTTAACTGTTATGGAATATATTAAGAAAGATTGGAATAATAGTATTGAAAAGCATCTATCTACTAGACGTGCTTGTTATTTATCCATGGAATTTTTAGTAGGTAGGGCAGTATATAACAATCTACTATGTTTGGGTATCTATGATGAGGTTGAAGAAATTTTTAACTCAATGGGTACATCTCTATCTGTTTTAGAAGAAATAGAGGACTCTGCACTTGGTAACGGTGGTTTAGGACGTCTTGCGGCGTGTTTCCTAGATAGTGCATCTACACTATCATTACCACTAGATGGCTATGGCATTAGATATAAATACGGTCTATTTAAGCAATCCATAGTTGATGGTTTTCAATGTGAAGAGGCTGACAACTGGACTAAGTACGGCGACCCTTGGAGCGTTAGAAAAGATATCGATAGTGTAGAAATTCACTATGCAGACCAAACTGTAATCGCTGTACCTTATGATATGCCTATAATATCTTATAAGGGTGCTAACGTTGGAACTCTTAGATTATGGCAATCCGAACCTGTAAATGAGTTTGATTTTAATACTTTTAATAATCAAAATTACCTAGAGGCATCTAAGGAGAAGGTTTTTGCAGAAGATATATCCAGAGTACTATATCCAAACGACGATACTAGAGAGGGTAAAAAGTTAAGACTTAAACAACAATACTTCTTTAGTAGTGCATCTTTAACAGATATCATAAAGAAACATAAGGCTAGATTTGGTACTGTAGAAAATCTTGCAGATTATGTTACTATACAACTAAATGATACTCACCCAGTTATATCCGTACCAGAGTTGATTAGACAACTTATGGATTATGAAGGTGTGTCTTTTGAAAAATCTTTTGAGATTGCTCAAAAGGTATTTAACTATACCAACCATACAATAATGCCAGAAGCTCTTGAAAAGTGGGAGTGTTCTCTAATAGAAGAGATACTTCCTAGAGTTTTTGAGATTATTATTCAAATAAATGAAAAGTTTGTATCCGATATGTATGTTAAAAATATCGATAAAGATACTATAAATAAGATTAAAATAATTCAAGGGAACTTAGTACACATGGCTAATATTGCTACTTACTGTTCTAGTTACATTAATGGTGTAGCAGAAATTCATACGCAGATACTAAAGGATAATACTCTTGCTGATTGGTACAAGATATATCCAGAACGTTTCCAAAATAAGACTAATGGTATCACTCAAAGAAGATGGTTAGCACTATGCAATAGAGAGTTATCTTCATTATTGACTGAAAAGTTAGGTTCAGAAGATTGGGTATCTAACCTTGATGAGTTAAAGAAGTTAATTCCTCTTAAAGATGATGAGGAAACTATTGATAGATACATTCAAATTAAAGATATCAAAAAGAAACAACTTGCAGATTTTATTATGCAAAAAGAAGGTATTAGTATCAATCCAAATACCATATTTGATATTCAAATTAAAAGACTTCATGAGTATAAAAGACAACTTTTGAATGCTTTTTCAATACTATATATCTACTTTGGTATTAAAGATGGTTCTATTAAAGATTTCACTCCAACAACATTCATATTTGGAGCAAAATCTGCACCAGGTTATAGACGTGCTAAAGGTATAATTAAGTACATCAACGAAATAGCTAAGCTAGTAGCAAACGATAAGGAAGTTTGTGACTTAATTAAAGTAGTATTTGTATCTAACTATAACGTATCATATGCTGAAAAGCTAGTTGCAGGTGCAGACGTTTCCGAACAGATATCCACTGCAGGTACAGAGGCATCTGGTACTGGTAATATGAAGTTAATGCTTAATGGTGCAGTAACTCTTGGAACTTATGACGGTGCTAATATCGAAATAGTTCAAGAGGCTGGTGAAGAGAATAACTATATCTTTGGTGCTAGGGTAGAGGATTTAAAATCCATTATGCCAAACTACGATAGCAGAAAGTTATATGCCGAAAATAAAAAAATTCAAAGAGTTGTATCAACTCTTATTGATGGCACTGTTTCCGATGGTGGTTCTGGTGTGTTTAGAGAACTTTACTTCTCACTATTAGATGGTGCTAGTTGGCATTCACCTGATAACTACTATCTACTTGGCGACCTTGAAAGCTATGTAGATGCTAAACTTAAAGTGAATAAAGATTACAAGGATAGAAAAGACTTCGCTAAAAAATGTTTCATGAATACTTGTAATGCTGGTAAGTTCTCCTCCGATAGAACTATTAAGGATTATGCTGATAATATTTGGCATATAAAAGAAGTTTAACTAATTTCAGCAAGAATTCCCCCACCTTTATAAGTGGGGGAGTATGTCACTTCTTGATGTGTATATATAGTTTTAAAATCTCCCGATTGAAAAATTGGGAGATTTTCTTTAATTTACCATTGACAATAGTCCGAAATAAGACTATACTACTAATAGTCTGTTTTAAGACTATTTTTATCTAGGAGGTTTTTATGAACAATAACTTTTTAAACAAACAATTAGACGCTTTAAACTGTCAGTACAAACTCTTTGATATGATATATCATAAGTTAGCAGTAAAATTTTTAATTTCTGATAGTGAGTTGATAATACTATATGAAATATATACTAGTAGTAATCAACTTACTCAAAAAGATTTATGTTCTTTGTATGGACTTAGTAAACAGACTATAAACTCATCTATTAAGAAGTTAAAAAATGATGGTTATATCATATTGGAGAATTTAAAGAATAACAAGCATAAGTATATATCACTAACCGACATAGGCATGGATTTTTGTAATCGTACTATAGCAAAGGTTGTGGAGATAGAAAAAAAATCTTTGGAATGTCTTTCTGCTGAACAACGTGAAGTTCTAATAAGCGTTACTGATTTATACTTAAATGCTCTTAATTCCAATGCAGACGAATTTATTAAAAGTAATTAAATTCTAAGGAGGTTTAATGTATGAAAATTCAACTATCTGACCACTTTACTTATGGAAAACTATTTAAATTTGTAATATCGTCAGTAATTATGATGATATTCTCATCACTATATAGCGTAGTAGATGGCTTATTTATAGCTAATATAGTTGGTAGTAATGCACTAGCATCTATAAATATAATATATCCATTGATTATGATAATAGCATCATTTGGCTTTATGCTTGGTACTGGTGGTGGAGCAATAATATCCAAGACGTTAGGTCAAAACGATAACGAACGTGCAAACAAATATTTTACTATGTTTGTATATAGCATAGTAATCTTTGGAGTAGTTGTATCAACGTTATGTATTATATTCACTAAACAGATAGCGTATCTATTTGGAGCAAATGAACTATTAATTAAAGATTGTGTTATCTATGGTAGAATACTTCTAATTGGAGTTACTCCATTTATGCTACAGAACGCTTTTCAAACCTTTTTGATTATTGCCGAAAAACCACATTTAGGTTTAGCGTTAAATCTTATATGCGGAACTACTAACATAGTATTAGATTTTGTTTTTGTATATGTATTAAAAATGGGTATCGCTGGAGCAGGTTTAGCTACTATTACAGGATATCTTATAGGTGGAATAGTTCCATTGATATACTTTATTGTAAATAAGAAAGTAAATCTTAAGTTTACAAAGTTCAAATTCTATCATAGAGTATTTTTAAATAGTTGTATAAATGGTTCTTCTGAGATGTTGACTAATATATCTATGTCGATAATAACCATGTTATACAATCTACAAATGATGAAACTTATTGGTGAAGATGGTGTAGCATCTATAACAGTTATAATGTATGTAAACTTTGTATTTGTATCATCTTTCCTAGGATTTTCTATAGGAACTGCTCCAATAATAGGCTATAACTATGGTGCAGATAACGATTTTGAATTAAAAAATATGTTTTCTAAAAGTATAAAGATTATATCAGTTACATCTGTAGTTATGTTTATTCTATCGGAGGTTCTTGCAGAAACTTTAGTTGGCTTATTCGTAAAAGATGCCCTATTTGATATGACACTTCATGGCTTTAGATTATATTCAATATCATTTTTACTATGTGGAATTAATATATATGCGTCATCATTCTTTACTGCATTGAATAATGGACTATTATCTGCAATAATATCTGTATTGCGTTCATTTTTGCTACAAGCCATAATGATATTACTACTACCAAAGTTCTTAGATTTAAACGGAATATGGCTATCGGTAGTATTTTCCGAACTAATTACTAGTGTAGTTAGTATCACATTATTGATTAAAAACAAACATAAATATAATTATGCTTAATTCAAATTGATAAATGTATTATTAGTATTTGTATTATTTATACGTTGAAAATTCAAGTGAGATTTCACTTGAATTTTTTATGTGTACTATCCAGTGCATATTGTTGTGCTGTACATAGTAGGAGCACTTATAATATAGTATATAAACGAAAAATGGCAGATATCTAATAGATATCTGCCAATATGTATTATATTCAATTAAGGTGAAATTTTACCAAAAAATAAATACATCATCAGTATCGATGTCATTAGTATCCCAATTTTGATAGTAATAGGCATCATCTTCAGCATCGGAGTCATAAAGTACTTCACCATTGCTATTAGTAAAATAAGATTTAATCTTATTATTAGATTTTTTCTTAGTATCATCAGTAGAACCTTCATCTGTTGCAATCTGAGAAGTTATTACGCTTTGCGAACATACTGCTACACTAGAACTAAGAGCAGTGCTTAATTGAGCAGTAGAATTTATATCGCAACTGATAACACCTGCAAATAATAAAGCACTAGTGCTAACTATCAAAGGTAGAGAAGATTTTTTAATTGAATCATTAGTGTTGTTACTTGTTGTCTTATTGTTGTTTGAACTGTTCATAATTGAGAACCTCCTAAGTTCATTGTATTTACCTATATAACCTTTCTTCAATAATATACTAACATAGAAAAATGGAAATGTCAAGTAATTTCTATGTTAAATTTGTGAAAGTGTTAGGAAATAACTCATTAAGAGTGTGAATTTTGACATTTTTGCCATTATATACTACAATTTTAAAATCTGATTTACAAAATTCTGTCATAACTTGAATACACGCTCCGCATGGATAACAGTATTCAGATACATCTTTCAAATCGAATCCACCAACCACGGCTATAGCTGAAAAATCTTTGTATCCATTAGATATAGCTTTAAATATTGCAGTACGTTCGGCACACATGGTCAACGAATATGATGCGTTTTCTATATTACAACCATTGAAAACTTTTCCATCGATAGTTAATAGACTTGCTCCCACATAGAACTTTGAGTATGGAACGTATGCAAACTTTCTAACTTTCAAAGCGTTATCTATTAAATTTTGATATTCCATTGTTATAGTCCTCCAATATAGATTTAATATATTCTAACCTACTATACTATAATATATTATAAACATTAAAACTATGTTAAAATCTTTAGAGTTGAAAAAATTTTTCCTAAACCTTAAAAAGCATTTTTATAAAATAATGGGGATAACATTTTGCTATCCCCATTGATATTTTAATGATATTGTTACATTAGAAACTATTCAGTGATAGCAGTTTTTACAGCTTTTACGAAGTCGCTAACGTATGGAATACTATCTAAACCGTGTTGAGCGACTATGTTTACTATAGCACTACCTATTATAACGCCATCTGCATATTTAGACATTTCTTTGGCTTGTTCTGGGGTGGATACTCCAAAGCCTATAGCACATGGGATATCTTTAGTTTGTTTTACTAACTTAACCATTTCGCCAACGTTAGTAGTAATTTGTTTTCTCATACCAGTAACTCCCATAGAAGATACACAATATATAAAACCAGTAGCTTCAGAAGCTATCATTTTAATTCTATCGTGAGATGTAGGAGCTATTAAGGATATGAAATCCACATCATACTTTTCAAAGATATCGCTCATTTCGTGTTTTTCCTCATAAGGAATTTCTGGGATAATAACGGCACTTATTCCACAAGCGACACATTCTTTAGCAAAATTTTCAATGCCAAAAGTAAATACAAGATTAGCATAAGTCATAAATGCTAGAGGGACAGTCAATCCGTTATTACGAGCGTGTTTAACCATTTCTATAATCTTTTGAGGAGTAGTGCCTAATTTTAAAGCTCTTTCACTAGCCTCTTGAATGACAGGACCTTCTGCAGTAGGGTCGGAGAATGGAATACCAACTTCAATTAAATCTGCACCATTATCTTGGATTGCAAATAGTAGTCTTTCAGTCATATCAAGACCGAAGTCACCTGCAGTTATGAATGGTATAAATGCTTTTCCATGATTAAAAACTTCTTTAATATTACTCATATAAATCTTCCCCCTTGTATCTAGCAATAGCAGCAACGTCCTTATCTCCACGACCTGATAGGTTTACTACTATAATCTTATCCTTATCTAAAGTTGGAGCAAGTTTTATAGCGTATGCCACTGCATGAGAGGATTCTATAGCTGGAATGATACCCTCTACTTTAGATAGATATTCAAAAGCATTAACAGCCTCATCATCGGTGATAGCTACATATTCAGCACGACCGATATCTTTTAGGTATGCGTGTTCTGGACCTACACCAGGGTAATCTAAACCAGCAGATATTGAGTATACTGGTGCTATTTGACCATGGTCATCTTGACAGAAATAAGACTTCATACCATGGAAGATACCTACTTTACCAGTAGACATGGTAGCAGCAGTCAAATTAGTATCTACACCCTTACCACCAGCTTCGCAACCTATTAAGCGAACATCTTTATCTTCGATAAAGTTGTAGAAAGCACCCATGGCATTAGAACCACCACCTACACAAGCCATAACTACATCTGGAAGTCTACCTTCTTTTTGTAGCATCTGTTCTTTAATTTCCTTGCTTATAACACTTTGGAAATCTCTAACTATAGTAGGGAAAGGATATGGTCCCATAGTAGAACCTATTAAGTAATGAGTATCTTCAATACGATTAGTCCATTCACGCATAGCAGCATTTACGGCATCTTTTAGGACTTTAGTTCCAGTAGTTATGGAGTTCACTTTAGCACCAAGAAGTTTCATTCTGTATACGTTTAGAGCTTGACGTTTGGTATCTTCTTCACCCATGAATATTTCGCATTCCATACCAAGTAGAGCAGCTGCAGTAGCAGTAGCTACACCGTGTTGACCTGCACCAGTTTCAGCGATAAGTCTAGTTTTACCCATCTTTTTAGCCAAAAGTGCTTGACCTAGTACGTTGTTCAACTTGTGAGAACCAGTATGGTTTAAATCTTCACGTTTAAGATATATTTTAGCACCACCTAAATCCTTAGTCATATTTTTGGCATAGTATAATAAAGATGGTCTACCCTCATAATTATTTAATAAATCTGTTAATTCGGCATTGAATTGAGGGTCAACTTTGTATTTGTTGTAAGCAGTTTCCAATTCAATCAAGGCGTTCATTAGAGTTTCTGGAATGTACTGTCCGCCATAGATACCAAACCTACCTTTTTGATTTGACATGATATAAAATCTTCCTTTCATAATATAAATATAACTTTTAAGTATTTTTTACTATAGAGATAAACTCTTTAATCTTATCATAAGATTTGTAATCGCCATCTTCCACACTAGAACTTACATCTACTGCATATGGATTACAAACGTCTATTGCATTAGATATGTTTTTGGAATTTAATCCACCAGCCAAAAAGAACGGCTTTGAAATTTTTGGAATTATAGACCAATCGAAAGTTTTACCACTACCACCAACCATATTAGATATATAAGTATCTAATAGTAAGTAGTCGCAAGGTAGAGCGTCTGCAAGGGATATTTCTTCAGCAGATTTTACTCTAATAGCTTTAGTGATTGGTTTATCTATTATGGATTTCAATTTTAAGATATAGTTTGCATCTTCATTTCCGTGGAGTTGAACGATATCTATAATATTATTATTGCAAAAGTCAGCAATTGTAGAGATATCATCATTAACGAACACACCTACGGCTTTTATATTATCATCTAAATTAGATTTTAATTCTTTAGCCTTATCAAAAGAGATATTACGTTTACTCTTTGGAAAGTTTAGTATAAATCCGATATAGTCGGGTTTAAGTTCGTTGCAATACTGAATATCTTCAATCCTAGATAGTCCACAAATCTTAATTTTAGTCATAGTTAAGATATTCCTTTCAAGTGATTTAAACATTCTAACTTATTGGGCGAACGCATAAAAGTTTCACCAATAAGGACTGCATTCACATTATTATCTTTAAGTGAAGCGATATCTTGAGGTGTTTTTATACCACTTTCAGCTACAAAGATAACATCATTTGGAACTTGTTTTCTTAAACTTATTGAATTGTTTATATCTACTTCAAAGGTTTTTAAGTTTCTGTTATTAACGCCGATAACTCTAGCACCACTATCTAATGCAGATTTAACTTCGTTACTGTCATGAGCCTCTACTAGAGCAGTTAAGCCTAAGGTATCGCAAATGGATATATACTTTTTAATAGTAGAGGTATCTAAAAGGGAGCATATCAATAGTACGGCTTTTGCACCGACTATGTGAGCTTCATAAATCATATACTCATCAATAGTGAAATCTTTTCTTATGGTAGGAATACTTACCACTTGATTTATCTCTTTTAGATACTTAATATCACCTTTAAAGTAATCTGGTTCAGTCAATACGGATATACAATCTGCACCAACTTGTTGATATTCTTTAGCAATCTGTATATATGGGAAATCTTCAGCAATAATACCCTTAGATGGCGATGCTTTTTTAACTTCACATATAAAAGCTATATCGTTAGGTTTATTTAGAGCCTTTTCAAACTCAAAGTTTGATTTAGGTAAATCTAAAGCCATAGCCTTAACAGTTTCTAAAGGAACATTTTTTTTACATTCACAGATACGTTTTCTAGTACAATCTGCAAGAGTTTGTAATATATTAGACATAGTATTAATCCTCATCTTCAAGCATTTTGTCTATAACGTCATCATCGGTTAGTTTTTGAGATATATAGTCATAAATTTCTTCTTCAGTGGCTTCATCAAACTTGATACCACCAAATCCACCGATTTCTTTTTCAAGTTTGTCAAAATCCATGTTAATAATTCCAAGATTTGTCTGCATACGGTCAAGTCTGTCTTTTATGCTTTTAACTTTTTTATTCGCTTTGTTGCCACTGATTACATTATATATTATAGATGCAATGTTTACAACTACAAGAACTACTGCTAATATTTTAAAAAAAGTATTTTTTGACATAGCGTATCTCCTTAAATATTAATTACTTGTTAGAAAGTTCAACGAACTTTTTCAATTGTTTTAAAGCGTTGCCATTATCCAATTGAGTTTTAGCCAATTCAACGCAATCGGTGATAGTTCCCTTACCTGCAATGTATAGGCATATAGCAGAGTTTAATAGAACTACATCACGTTTAGCACCCAATTCTTTGCCACTTAGTATATCAAGAGCAATTTGCTTATTTATTTCTGGTGAACCACCTACTAAATCTTCAGGTTTGCAAAGTTTAAAACCGTAATCTACAGGATTGATTGTTAAATCGGTAAAAGTTCCGTTATCGATGTAACAAGCTGTAGTAGTAGTAGTTAGAGTAACTTCATCAAGACCATCATTGCCAAATACGACCATACCCTTTTTGACTCCCAACTTGGATAGAACTTGTGCCATAGGTTTAACTAAATCCTTGTTATACACACCCATTAGTTGCATATTTGCTCCCGCTGGATTGGATAGTGGCCCTAAGATATTAAATACGGTTCTAATACCCAAATCTTTTCTAACTGGAGCAACGTACTTCATAGATGTATGATATTTTTGTGCAAACATAAAGCACATACCAATCTCTTTTAGAATGTTTTCACTCTGTTCGACTGGAATATCTAACTTTATACCTAAACTTTCAAGACAATCGGCAGCACCACACTTACTAGATACACTTCTATTTCCGTGTTTTGCTACTGGAACTCCACAAGCAGATATTACAAATCCTGAAACAGTGGATATATTAAAAGTGAAAGCCTCATCGCCACCAGTACCAACTATTTCCAATACATCAAAATCATGATTTAAATGTACACCTGCTTTTCTCATACCATTAGCACAAGCAGTAATTTCTTCAATGGTTTCACCTTTCATTCTTAGGGCAGTTAGATAACTTGCCATTTCAATTTGTGTAGCTTTACCATTCATAATTTCATTCATAACAGTTTCAGCCATATCATAAGTTAGATTTTTATTGTCTATGACTAACTTTATAGCATCTTTAATCATACCAACCAAATCCTTTCGATTACATTATTAACTTTTTTAAGTTATGGATTTTCAAAGTTGTCTAGTATTAATTGTGAAAGGGGAATACTCTTTAAATATAATATCATAGTTTCTATTTAGAACCAGTTCATTAAACTTATAATATTCATCTTGATATTTAAACATTAAATCTTTCATAAAAAAGTTTTTTATAGTTTAATATCCAAGAAGTTTCTAAGAATGGTATCACCACAAGAGGTCAAAACGCTTTCTGGGTGGAACTGTAGACCATATACTTCAAAGCCTTTTACTTTAACGCCCATGATTTCACCTTGTAAATCTTCGGAAATTACTTGTAGAGTATCTGGTAGAGATTTCTTTTCAGCTATTAATGAATGGTATCTAGCGACTTCAACGACTTCTGGAAGTCCTTTAAATAGCTTACAAGATAAATCTAGTTTAACTGGAGTCTTTTTGCCATGAATTAATTTAATAGCATGACATATATTTGCACCATTAACTTCACAAATGGCTTGATGTCCTAAGCATATGCCAAGTATTGGATATTCACCTTTTAACTCTCTAGCAACGTCCTCACTAATACCAGCCTCACTTGGATACTTTGGCCCAGGGGATATTATTATATGTGTAGGATTTAACTTTCTAATTTCATCAATAGTAATACTATCATTTCTAAAGACCTTAATATCAGGATTGATAGTTCCTATTAATTGGTATAGGTTATAAGTAAAACTATCATAATTATCAATCATTAAAATCATTAGTCATTTACCTCCATAGCATCTAATATTGCGTTGATACAAGCCTTAGCTTTATTTTCGCTTTCAAGATATTCATTTTCAGGAACACTATCAGCGACAATTCCTCCACCAGCTTGGATATATACTTTATCATTCTTTTTGACAGCCATTCTAATAGCGATACAAGTATCAAGATTACCAGTGAAATCTATATATCCCAAAGCACCACCATAGATGCCTCTAGGTAAGTTTTCGACTTCCTCAATTATTTCACAAGCACGGATTTTAGGTGCTCCCGATAGTGTTCCAGCTGGTAGTATAGAGTTTACACAACTATAGGCATCATATTCAGGTTTTAGTTTGCCTTGAACTTCAGAACATATGTGCATAATCTTAGAATATTTTAAAACTTCCATATACTTAGTAACTTCAACAGAACCTATTGTGGATATCTTACCAATATCATTTCTGCCTAAATCCACAAGCATATTGTGTTCAGATAGTTCTTTTTCGTCTTTAATTAGACCTTCTTCAAGTTCAGCATCTTCCTTAGGGGTGATACCTCTAGGACGTGAACCAGCTATTGGAAAAGTAGTAACAGTATTATCTACAAGTTTTACTAGAGTTTCTGGAGATGTAGACATTAATTCAACATCATCGGTTTTCATGAAAACCATATAAGGCGATGGATTAGTAATTCTTAAAACTCTGTAGGCGTTAATTAGACTATCTTTGTAGTCACACTCAAAGCGTCTTGAGATTACCGCTTGGAATATGTCACCATCAATGATATATTCTTTAGTCTTTTCGACCATCTTGCAATATTCCTCTTTGGATACGTTACAAGTAAACTTAGGTTTAGTAGTAACTGGAAAGTTTCCAGTAGGCATATCGGATATCAATTTTTCTAAATCTTCTATATCGTTTAGTGCCTGAGCGTAGTTTTTATCGATATTATCGGTGGACATATTAACCACGATACAAATTTTCTGTTTTAAATGGTCATAAGCGATAATTTTATCGAATAGCATTAAATCATAGTCATTAAAATCGCTTTCTTTTAGATTAAGTATAGGTTCAGCATAGCCAATCATAGCATATGAGAAGTATCCCACAAGACCACCAGTAAAGGTAGGCATATCTTTAAGTTTAGGCGATTTATATTGTGACATTATATCTCTAAGGGTATCATAAGGGGATAGTTTACTGATAGTTTTAGTACCATTCTTTTCAATAGTAACCACTTTATTTTTGCAAGTCAATCTAACTATAGGATTAAATCCCAAAAAGCTATATCTACCCCATTGAGTACCTTGTTCAACGCTTTCTAATAAGAAGTATCTATCATTTTTATTAGCAATCTTTCTTAGTAAGGTAATAGGAGTAATAACATCGGCATATATTTCCCTACATATTGGAATAATACTATAATCTTTTGATAGTCTGTCAACAAGACTAAAATCTGGTTTAATCATATAAAAAATCACGCTCCGTAATATAAAAATTTCCATATAAAACAAAAAAACCTTTGCCCACAATCAAGGGACAAAAGTTACAAACTTCTGCGATACCACCCAAATTGATATATACCTACAGATATATACCCACTCTGTCTATGTACTATCATACATTCTTCGTTGATAACGGTTGAAGCTCCCGTCAGTTACTACTAACGATATAATCGCTTTCGGACTGCCCTCACAGACCCATTCAAAAAAGATTTACTGTTAGTTTACACCTACCACTAACTCTCTATAAGTAAGATACTTAATCTACTACTTCTGCTCAAAGGTTTAGCAATATTAAATTTAAACTATGATATATTATACTCCACAAAAGAGCATTTTGTCAACCGTCATAATGCACAAAAAAATGATATCATCATGTATATTTTGCATAAAAAATGGAACGCCTACAGTAGACGTTCCATAAAATTAACTGTTTTAGTTTAACTTCTTATTAGCCTTATTTTGAAACTTTTCAGCCATGACTATAAATCTTTTGTGAGTACCTTCACCAATAAGACCAGCATCATCAAAGGCTTGAACTTTAAAAGTAATCTCATGATTGTTTACTGCAACCACTTCCGAAGTTGCATAGACGTTCATTCCTATTGGAGTTGCCGATACATGAGTAATATCTAAAGCAGTTCCAACGGT
This sequence comes from Ruminococcus sp., assembly GCA_018376535.1. Classification (GTDB taxonomy): domain Bacteria; phylum Bacillota; class Clostridia; order Oscillospirales; family Ruminococcaceae; genus UBA5884. The sequence continues at coordinate 115,879 of JAHABC010000003.1, read as the reverse complement.
GGTAGTTCCGTCCTCAAGATAGCTTTCTAGTGCCATAGTGGACGCTTTTTCCATAATAGCCACCATAGATGGTGTAGCAAATACATCTAAAGAACCACTTCCCATAGATTTAGCAGTATTAGAAGTATCTACTGTTACTTTGTACGATGCTTTTGCACCTATTTGAATATCCAAATTAAAAACCTCCTAAGAATTAATTATTCAGTAGAAACTTCCGTTGAAGAAGTTTCTGTTTCATACTGAGCATATTCGACTAAATCCTGTCCTGATACGTTATCGCCTAAAATTCTATCGTAAGTTAGAATATCCAAATCCTCATCATTAGGAAGTGTAGTATCGTAGCTAGTTGAGTATATTGGAAGTGTTTTCATCTTATCCAACATAGATTGAATAAAGCTATCTTTAGGGGCATCTATTAAATCCCAGATAACGTATGGCATATAGAAAGTAGAAAACTTTTCATTAGTCATACTAGAGTAATCTAAGTCATAGTTACTCCATATGATATAGTTCTGTTCAAACATAACTTGACAGTTTTCACTAGTTACGCCCATTAAATCATAGACGTTGTTTTCTCCACGCATAGATGGAAAATGGTCACCGATAAATACTACTACAGTAGGTTCATCAATAGAACTTAGATAGTCTATAAAAGATTGTAGAGCATCACCAGTAATACGAACGTTGTTTAAATAGTTAGTAATTTCATCGTCAGGATTTTCACCGTTGGTATAAGGTTGATGGTTCTGCATAGTAGTAGTATGAACGTATAAAGGTTCATTGGTATCTTCTATTAGCGTTTCTATTTGACGAAATACAGTATCATCAGTGATATAATCGTTTAGATATTCAATAGGAACGGTAAAATCATCTTGGAAAATCATAGTATCGAAACCAAATTGTGAGTATATTCTTGAACGACTATAGAATGATGATAAAAATGGGTGTACATATGCAGTTTGATATCCATAATGATGGTAGTACTGAACCATAGTAGGTTGTTCACGAGTTAATAACATTCTTTGAGGCATATTAGGGTCATTTAAAGATTTAACTGGTAAACCGAATAGTAGTTCAAACTCTGTCTTTACTGTAAAACTTGCGTATGTTGGAACTATTGCAGTACCCTTATAACCTTGCGATGCTATATTATCTATTTTGTCATAAGCGTCAGTATTAAGATTAAGTTCATCGAACACTCTAAAGTCTGCGAAACTTTCGGACATTATTTGGATAACGTTAGGTTTAATGCCATTATTTTCGCTAGAGGTCAATATGGTATCGATGTTATCTTGTACGGAAGTACTATCACTAGAGGTATCGTCTTCTAAGATTTCATCTACGGTATCTTCAGTATAGTCTTGAGGTTGTTCTAGCTTATTAGATATGTTCTCAGTGAACGTTTGTAGAAAGAATGCTATAAAATTATTATTTTTAAACTTTTCATTTACTAGAAAAGCGTTATCCGATTTAGTAGTATCCACATCGAAGACGGCGTAAACCATATTGGATACACTAGGAACTCCAATTACTAGCACACACGAACAGAAGGATACTATTATTGGAATGAATCTCTTTTTAAAAGAGTTCTTTAACTTTGGATTGAACCAAAAACAAGCACCTATGTATACTATCAATAGTAGGGCATAAGTTACCAACATAGGAGTTATCTTTATGTACGCAAAAGATGTTAAACTTTTAGCACTTTGGAAAAGTTTCATATCTGTTAAAATCAAATGATTTCCGTTAGTTCCGTACTTAAAGAGTTCAGCCGTACTTAAAAAGAAGTATACTATTCCTTGTACCAGTACAGCCCAGAAACCTTTTCTAAATAGTAGATACAATGTGTAGAATATTATCGATGATATAAATATATCGAACATAAATATTGTAGGTTTTTCCACTATAAACATTACTAGCTTACTTGGATATTTACATTGATTAATCTCTGCAATTAACACTATAAATATTGGAAACATTAAAGTTAATATCAAGTTAGTAGCTTTGTAAGTTTCAGAGTTTAAGTTTCTGCGTTCATTTAATCGTGATATTTTATCACGAAGTTTTGAAAAACCCGAAAAAAGTTTTTCTTTCATGGAATTTTTATCCATGGTTTGAATTTGCATAAAAAATCACCTTAATTCAGTTCTAATGTATAGATTTCTTTCTATCTAAATGATAATATATCACAGTGACTAAGATATTTCAAGAGATTTTTATAAATTTTTAACATTTCATCACATTGCACAAAATATTAAAATTCTATGGAGTTTCCTTTTAAACTATGATATAATATATATATCTAAATATACAGTTTTTACAAGGGGGATTTTATTATGTTGGCTCTAGTAACTGGAGGTTCTAAAGGTATAGGCGAGGCCATTTGCAAACAACTCGCCAATGATGGCTACACCGTTATAGTAAACTACAATAGTAGCAAGATAAACGCTCAAAAAGTCGCTAAAGATATAAATGGATATTCATATAAAGCAGACGTTTCTAATTTGCAAGAGGTCAAAACTATGGTAGACTATATTATTCAAAACTTTGGAAGTATAGACCTATTAGTAAACAATGCAGGAATATCTGTAATAGGATTGTTTCATCAAGTATCTAAAGAGGACGCTAAAAGAATTTTAGATATCAATTTAAATGGCGTTTTAAATTGCACTTCGGAAGTTGTAAAGCATATGATATCTAAAAAGAGTGGTAATATTATAAACATATCATCTATGTGGGGTGAGATTGGTGGCTCATGTGAAGTACATTATTCTGCTACAAAGTCGGCTATAATAGGATTTACTAAGGCTTTAGCTAAAGAAGTAGGTCTATCTGGGATTAGAGTAAATTGCGTATCCCCAGGGGTAATAGATACCTCTATGAACTCTCATCTTAGTCAAGAAGATTTAAACTCACTTAAAGAAGAAATTCCATTGTATAGGCTAGGCACTCCACAAGATGTTGCTAATGTGGTTAGTTTTTTGGCATCTAATAGAGCGTCTTATATAACTGCTCAGGATATTGCAGTAAACGGAGGAATTTGTTGATATCTTACAAGAGGTGAAAATTTTTGAAAATATACAGGGCAGATAAAAATTGCATGATATGTATTAGAATTTTAATACTACTATTAATGGTCGCTTTAGATGTAATAGCTTATATGTATCTACAAGATTACAATATTATAATGTATATATTAATGAGTGTTATAACAGTTGTAGGAATATTCTTTGCATCTATATATGTACCGTTGTATTTTAAGATGGTATCTTTTAAAGTAAGTAAGAATATTTTATCTAAGGAGAGCGGTTTTTTTATACGAAGTAATCAAACTATGAAAGTTTCGTCTATCCAGTATGTAACTTCGGTGTACATTCCACTATTTAGATATATTGGCTTTAACTTCATAATATTTAACGCTCTGGGTGGCTACATGATTTTTAACTTTCTAAGTAAACAAGATAGTGTTGATATATTAAATCTAGTAAACAAGCAGATTAATCAGTAGGAGGGATACTTTTTGAAGCGTCAGCACCCTTTAAAGATACTTTCATATTCAGCTAAGAACCTTTGGCTATTAATATTTCCTTTAATTAGAGGTATTCTCTCTATACGCATTGGTGATATTCAAGCTCTAGTGGATTGGTTCGCTGGTGCTTGGTTTGATATACTAACTCTATTGATTATACTATTAACAGGTTACGTTAGATGGCAATTCTCTAGGTTTAATGTAAAAGATAATTCTATAATATTCTTAAATGGAGTAATAGTTAGAACTAGAAAGATAATTCCATTGAATAGTATATCATCGGTGACGGAAGAAAAATCCTTTTTTTTAAGACCTTTTAAGGCAACCACTCTTTTGGTGAACACCAGAGCAGGTACTTTAGATAAGGATTTATCTTTATTAGTTACGGAAAAAACTCTGCATTGGCTAAGAAACGCCATAAATACCAATGATGTAACTACTGATAATAGTCAAACTTTTGAATATAAACCTAACTTTTGGCATACGTTTTTCTTTTCGTTTATATTTTCGAGTACTCTTACTGGAGCAATATATATATTTGTATTTTTATTCAAAGCTGGTAGCATAGTAGAACAGTTTTTACAACGTTCGGTTATAGATGAGTTCAATATGGTAACAGAAACCGTTACGGAAAAACTTATGCTTAACGTATCGCCGATATTCGTAGGACTTTCTTTGATAATCGCTTTTAGTTGGATACTCTCTTTTATAACGAATATCATTAGATATACTAACTTCAAGATTAAAAAAAATTCTCATGGAGTGTTTATCCGTACGGGAGTTCTTACCAAACGTCGTTATAAGATATGTGAAAATATGGTAAACTATACAGACCTATGTCAAAGTTTTTGGACAAAAATTTTTAAGTTTGTATCCATAAATGTAAACTGTTCGGGATACGGTTCTACTAATGAAGAAATTCCAGTATTCATTCCAATTATGAGTAGAAAGAACTGTCAAGATACTATATCGGCAATTATGCCCAACATGAAGATATATCCCAATAACTATAAGCCTCGTTGGACTAACTTTTGGAGATATACTTATAAAGCTATTATTCCGTGTGTATTGGTCGTGATGGTTTATTTAGTAGGAATATACTTCTTACCTAGTGCAACTAGCGTAATAAGATTTATAACTTTAATGTTAGAACTACCTTTGATATGGTATCTAATTATAAGTATAATATCTTTGTTTACTACTGGATTTTCTTTAAAAGATAATCAACTATGTATTAGATATTCTAAAGGATTTTCATTCCATACCATATTAGTATCAGATATTAAGATAGCTAAAGTATCTATTACACAAACCATATTCCAAAAGTATAGCGATACCTATAATATAACTTTCTATTTAACTACTGAGCAATCGCAAGGACATAAAGTTATGGGTATGCCTAGAAGTGCCATAGAACCATTTATATCAAAATAGTAGGGATATCTATAATAAAGATATCCCTAAAATCTATCTATTAAATTTTGCAAGTTGAACGTTACTTAAAATGGTGTTTACTAATTGATTAGTATTAACATCTATAGGTTTAACTATGGTTGCACTCATACCAGATTTTATAGCTAACTTAACTATTTCAGGAAAATAATGTGATGTCATAGCTATTATGGGAACAGACTTATCTATTGAGTGAATTTTAACACTAGTTTCAAACTCTTGTGTGTACGTTTGATTTATATTCATAACTATGTAATCATACTTTTTGCCACATTGGATACACTCTATAGCATCGGAATTGCTACTAGCAGTATCAACATTAGAACCTAACATTTTTAGTATAGATTTATCAATATTTTGATGTGACTTATTATCTTCAATGAGTAGACAGTTAGTATTGTTTAGTGGTCTAATAGCAAAGAAATCTTTGTTATAAAAAGGTTTTATATCTTTAGTTAGCAAGTTGAATATGTTCGCAAGTTGATGCACAAACATAGGTTTATGAACAAAACCATCTATACCAAAGTCGTTGCTACAATCTTCAAGAGGGGTTAAATCGTAAGAGGATACTAGAACTTTTAGAGGTTGTCTGCCAAAGTTTTCACGGATAATATCTATTAAATCCATAAAGTTTATATCATTTATAGAATTATCTATTAATATAGCGAAATAGTCTTCCGATTTAGCATGGGCTAGATTAAGTTTATCTAAAGCATCGGAATAAGATGTAGTAGTAGTTACATTTATATTTAAACTTTCTAAACAAGTTCTAGTATATTCTAATTCGTTTTTGTTATTGTTTAGAACCAAAACGTTAATATTAGGAACATCAACATTAGTAAGATTTTTATTGTCATCAGTTTTTAAATTAAGAGTTACAGTAAAAGTAGTACCCTTGTTAAGAGTGCTATCCACTTTGATAGTTCCACCTAACGATTTTACTATGCTACCTACTAAAGTCAATCCGACACCATTGCCAGATATATTTTGTATTCTGTCGTCATTAGCACGAGCAAAAGGCTCAAAAATTCTTTTAACGTCGTCCTCACTGATGCCTATGCCAGTATCCGATACTATAAACTTATGTGTAATGATGCAATCTTCTTTTATTGGAAGTTGTTCAACAGTCAATTTTATGTTACCTCCGAACTTATTGAACTTTATAGCGTTTCCAAGTATGTTGGACATAAACTGCTTCATTCTAAGTTCGTCACCGATTATTCTATCATAGTACATATTATGGAAGTTATAATCAAATTGTATATGCTTTTCTTTCATACTATTGAAAACAACTTCTATTGTAGACTGAATTAGTTGTGATATACTAAATCGTGAGTATTGTAGATTGAAATTAGTATGCTCTGTAGTACTTATATTGAGAATTTTATCCATTTGAGATGTCAATTGCTTACTTGCTTGTGATATTCCTTCAAGGCAACTATTAACGTTTTCAAGATTATCAGTGTTGGCTATGGCTAAGGTCGTTAATTGATTAATAGAGTTTATGCACTTTTGCATATCATGTGATACTGTTGAGAGTATCTTATTAGTAGCTAGATTTATACTTTCAGAATTGTTTAGGGCATCTAATAAAAGTTGTTTAGTATCTAGTTCATGACGGATAGTTTCGTCGACATTCTTTAAAGCCAACACTATATATTGAGGTTCATGCGATATGTTCATTATGTACTTTAGTTCTACGCATTCGTAATGAGTTCCGACTTTTTTTCTAAATAGCATAGAAATTTCATTACAATGGTTATATTGATGTTGCCTAAGGTTTATAATGTTAGAAAATTTTTGAATATTAATTCTATCTTCTGGGTGCACAAAGTTTGTTATGTATTGTTCCATAATTTTAGAATAACAACCAGTAGGTTTTATATTCATTTTCTTTTTAACTATCTTGTCTGACCTAAGAATTTCATAGGTATCATCATATATATTTAGATAGTATATAGCATAGTAACCACTACTTAGAGCATTTATAATACTGGACTTTTGATAAGAGTCTGAAACGTCCATTTGAACTATTAAAGCAAATTCGCTATCGAAATTTTTATTATTTAGTATAGCTTTATTAGATATCCAACAATAAGAATTATCCATAAAACGTCTATAATTGTCTTCTATAGTACGAGTTCCTAAGTTGCGTTGATATAGTATATTTTCATAAGAAAACTGTTCAAGTAGGCGTTTTCTATCGATAGGGTGGTAGTATTGACTAAAAGAAGTAAGCCAATAGTTATAATCATAATCTATATTTATTTCAATTTCTGGTATATTGTGTAACATTCTAATACTTCTAATAGTACCAGTGTTTAAGTCTATCTTGTGCACTCCAGTGAATAGATTACTTAGCGATAGTAATATCTGTTGACTTAAATTAAACTGATTATCTTTTTCAATTTGAAGTAACTTTTCTTCTGTAACATCTTCTACAGTACCTACCGTGATTAAAGGTTTATCATTTTCGTCATACTCAGCCGTAGATAGAGTTATTTTCCACCAATACTTTCCACTAATGGATTTAAAAGTATCAGTTTTATACTGTTCGCCATCTTGAATAGCATTATTCATTAGAAGGAATCTTCTTCTGTCATTAGGAAAAATTAATTTATTGCAAAAACTATATGGAGCATTTTCATATCTAGATTTAAAGGTATACTTATTTGCAGTACGTTCAGGAAATAGATAGACGTTTTCTTGTGGATAGTAATAAAATCCATATATTTGAGTTCTAAGTAGAGCCATGTTTAAGAGTTCACTAGAGGCTTTATTTTCTTTTAAAAGTTTTTGGTTTATATCAGTTAAAGTAGATTTTTCCAAATCGAGCAATCTTTTTTTAGTATAAGCTCCTCCAGTGTATCCAGCAAGTGAACCGTTTGAGTTAGTTACTCTATGGCAAGGTATAATAATTGCTATCGGATTTTTAGCATTTGCCATACCGATAGCTCTCACTGCTGAAGATTTTCCAATTAGGTCAGCAATTTCACCATAAGAACGGGTTTCGCCATATGGGATTTTACTAAGAGCGTTCCAAACTTTTTTTTGAAAATCTGTACCACTTGGTTTAATAGGAATATCGAAAGTTTTTCTAGTGCCGTTGAAGTATTCATTTAATTCTGACATTACTCTAGCATTTATGGAATTTTTCTGTTCAAAGTTAAATTCACCTGAATGATTTCCGTATAATATATGAGTTACATAAAAGCCATCATTTACTATAGTTAATATTCCCACTGGACATTGATATATAGAACATATGCTTTTTATACTTATCATCTCCTAGATATTTTTATTTAAGTATATCATAAATTACAAAATATGTCAATCATATATAAGTTAATTTATGGAATTTATAACATGATAATTCACATAAAAATTAAGGAACGCTTATAAACGTTCCTTATATATTTAGATATTCAATATCATCTAATATGGCTATTTAGATAGTTCATCTTTTAATAGTTTAATTACGCCATTATCTGATATTAAAATTCTGTTTCTAACTATGCAACCGAAGTATTCACCGTTCATTTTTACATAGTAGTATTTAGAATCTTCATCAGTTGGGATAAATTCCAACTTATAGGTGTTAGGTTCATAGTTTCTAGTATAGGTTATAGTGAAAGTAGGTTCACCGTCTGGAACGGCATTTAAATCCATCTTGTATAGAGATATTTGTAGACTAGCATCTGTTAATATGTTCAAATTAGATATATCATCTTCATTAGATACAGTAGAACCATCTTTAGTATAGGTATAAGAACTATCAGTAGAGTTATACTTTATGCCCACATCTAAAGTTTGATTATCATACTCATATTTGATATTGGTTATATTCTGTTTTTTATCATTGTATATTACATCGTTTAAAATAGCAGATACGTTTTCGCCTATTATACCAAGTTCACCCATGTAAAAAGTAGCAACTTCTTTAGTATCGGCAAATTGAACGTATATTACATTATCAGTAGGAGAGTTTCCTAAGTAGATGGTATTATCCTCATCACTGTCAGCTATTTCTATGGTATACTTAGGATTATCCAAGCCGTATTCAGCCAATTCTTCTTTAGTAGGATTTTCAGTTATGAAGTCAACTACGTCAGCACGAATAAGTAAATCGGCGATAGAAGAAATTTTAGCTATATTAGTTCCAATGTTAGATATTTTAGGTTCAACTAGTTGCCAAGTACCAGAGTCATCTTTTTGGCAGTTGAACACTACCTTACCATCTTCAGAGTAAACAATCTTTTGAACGTCAGAAACATAACTGTTGATAATAAGTCTATCTTTCAAATCATTTTTAGTCACATGGATAGCACTTCCCTCGGAAGCAGTTATAGTATACACATCGTTGTTATCCATAGATTTTATATAGTAGCTTTCACCACTAGGTGATAAGTTTCCTATTTGAATATTATACTCTTTAACACCATCGGAGCAAGTTACACTAATAGGATTGTCCAATCCGTACTTAGAGAGGTCTGCACAATCTTTTTCTATTAGCTTAGTGGTATCTAAATCGGACATAGCGTATATAGTGTATATTATAGTATTGCTATTTATACGCATATCGGAATTAGTACAGTTCCAAGTAGTGCCATCTTCGGAAGTAAAATCGAAAGTACCATCGCTAGATGTATAGCTTATAGAGTTTATATCTTCGCTATTAAACTTTAAGAAGTTTCCAACTCCAGATTGTTCTAAGTTTTCAGCCTCTTTATTAGCAATAGATTTTGAAACTCCTATATATGCACCTACAGATATTCCTATTATTACAACTAAAATAATAGCTAGTTTCCAAAATTTCATTAAGCGTTTTTCCTCCTTATCCAGATAACCACACCTACTACTATTATAATTACTGGTATAGATAGCATTATCGCAAGAACGCCATAGCCTTTACTTTGAGAGTCTATAACCATGTAATCATATTGATAAGAACGTTCAGCGATGCCCATATCTACAGAACTATCGTACATCCAAGCAAGACCGCTCAAAAGTGTGGATACTGCTGTAACGGTGTATTCTTGTTCAAAGATTTCATCGGTAATAAATTCGGAGTTACCGAATACTAACATTTTAGAATTGTTTCTTGAAGTATCTTCAGCATAGGCAGCCAATATTAGACTTTCATTAGTTATAGTATCGTAATCGTCGATACCATAAGGTTCACCAACGGCAGTATTAGTAGTGTATATTAAAGGTTGAGCAGTTACGCTATCGCTATCGGATTGAGCGTAGAAACTTCTTGAAGGAGGCATAACGGCGTAGTAACCTTCTTCAACGAACTGTTCAGCTTCGGAGTTCCAATCTACAGTATTTAGATAGCAACCTATAGTATAAGGGTCATCAGCATAATACATATCTTCGTCAGTTTCTTTAACTATATCGTAATCCATGTATATGCCGTAAGTACCAGTTATGCTGTTTATGTTGTTGTAGACTTCGGAAGTATCATCATTAGGCGATAGCATAAATACGATATTTCCGCCATTAGCTAGATAGTCATTAATTTTAGAAGTTTCTTCAGTAGAGAAGTCGCTAGTAGGAGATGCAACTATGATAATCTTGCAATCTTCTGGGATATCACTAGTAGATAGGTTTAAATCTTTTACTTGATAGTTATAACTTTCTAACATATTAGTTAGAGTATTAAACTTTTCACTAGTAGATATTTCTCCGTGACCTCTTAAGAAGCATATGCTAGGGTCAAAGCCATCTTTAACGTATTGAATAGCTCCAGTGATATAGTTTTCACCTACAAAGTAATAAGATGTAGTATTAGTGCTTTCAGTAGTTTCGGAAACGAACATTGAAGTAGAAGATATCTGTTTATATGTATTAGAACCTTGTACTATAATATCACCTGTATTTATAGTTAGGTCGGAAAATTGTGAATATACTTCAGGCATATCATCAGGATATCCAGTTATTAGATTGATATTAGGGTGTTCGCCATACTTTTCGATAGCGTTTTTAAGAATTAATGTGTTATAGTCGTCACCATCAACTAAGTCATCTAGGTCGTAGGCAAAGTAGATGTTAATAGTTTCATTAAGGCTATCTAGTAGAGCCAACGTGGTCTTAGATAGGTTAGCAGAATATATTCTATTAGGAGTCATATCAAACTTAATATCTAATTTAGATACTATCATATTAATAGGAATTATAACTATAGCTATAAGTATAGCCATTATTATAGTAAAGGCTCTAGTAAACTTGTACTTATGAGCAACTTTATTATTAGATTTTTCATTATTGTTCAAGTATAATACCTCCTTACTTTCTGTATCTTCTAGCTTCTACCGATAGCATAGTCCAAGCTAATAGTACTACTATTACAGTAATGTAGAAAACAATATCAGATAGACGCAATACACCTTGTGAAAAACTATAGAATCTTTCTTGTGGTGATAACCAATTCAAGAATGTAGAAAGTGCAGGAAGTTTACCTTGTATAAAAGTATTATTTTTTACTATATCAACGAATAGTAAGCAAATCATACAAACTTCGCCAAGAAGTGCAGCTATTATTTGACTTTCAGTAAAAGAGGATACTAACATTCCAACACATATGCAAACCAAGCCCCACATAAAAAATCCTATGTAACCGCAAATCAAACTAGACCACATGACTTTACCATAGGCTAGAGTTATCAAAGGAAATACGAAAGTACAAACCATCATAATAAAGTAAACGAAAGCTAAAGCTAAGAACTTACCTATTACTATAGTAAATACGTTCAACGGAGTGGACATCAATAGAACCTCTGTACCAGAACGGCGTTCGTCTGCAAAAGATTTCATAGTTAAGGCAGGTATTAATAGTATAAAGTAGTAGAAGTAGTTATAAAATATATTAGCAAATGAGAAAGTAAATCTAACAGTTTGTAGATTAGTTATCCAGTTTACAAAGGTGAGCGAGAATATAAATATAAATATTCCCATTATGCAGTAGGCAAGAGGTGAATAAAAGTACGATTGTACTTCTTTTTTCAACAACGAAAGCATGATATAAAAATCCTTTCTGTAAAATATTAATCTTTTTTGCTAGTAACATCGAGAAAGACATCTTCGAGGCTACGTTTCATGGTGGTTATTTCCACAATAGATAAATCTTCCATAGTAAGTTTAGAAACTATAGACTTTCTAACGCTGTCATCGGCTACAGATACTTTATAAGAGTAAACACCATCAGATACTTCAACAGTATCCAATATATCTATAAAGCCATCAATAGATTTAAGAACTTCAGAAGTCTTATTCTTGTCGCCCTCTATATCCAGTTTTAGAATGACTTCATTTCTATCTACTTCTAAATTATTAGTGGTATCTTGAGCCTTAATTTCGCCGTTATTTATGATTAAAATTCTGTCGGCAACGGCATTTACCTCCGAAAGAATATGAGAACTGAATATAATAGTATGGTCTTTACCGAGTTTTTTAATTAAATCTCTAACTTCTTTAGTTTGGCTAGGGTCTAAGCCGACGGTAGGTTCATCTAAGATTATAACCTTAGGGTCGCCTAGAAGTGCTTGAGCAAAACCTACTCTTTGCTTGTAGCCCTTAGAAAGATTTTTAATAACTCGATTTTTCTTATCAGTAATCTTTAAACGTGACATTGCTCTATCGATTTGAAAAGCTCTATCTTGTTTTTTGATGCCCTTTATACCAGCAACAAACTTTAGATATTCAATAACTTTCATATCTGGATAGAGAGGTGGAATTTCGGGTAGATAACCGATATTCTTTTTAGCCTCTTTAGGATTTTCGGAAATATCTATGCCGTTAATCTTTATAGTACCAGAAGTCATAGGTAGATATCCTACAATCATATTCATAGTAGTAGATTTTCCAGCACCATTAGGACCTAAAAATCCTAAAACTTCATTTTTATTAACAGTAAAGCTAATGTTTTTTACAGCCTGAATATTTCCATAATTTTTGATTAAATTTTGAACTTCAATCATAGTTGATGGGTACGCTCCTTTCAATAAAAAAACTATCCATTATATTATTACAAATAATTATGAACACGTTATGAACAAATTTAAAAAATTCAACTTTTTTAGTGCTTTTTGTACAAATTGAGAGGATTTAAAAAACACTTTTTATAGAATAATAAATATCTGTTCTAAATAGTATTAAAAGATTGTGTATTTTATGTGAATGTTAGCTATACATTTGACGAAATTAATAAAAATTGGACTCTTTTTGAGAATTTAAACGTTTAAGAAATCGATTTCAACTAAAATATAACAACGTTTTTGGTTATGTTGCACAAATAACTTTAGTAAAGATTGTCTAATTGTAGTAGTTGACAAATTATCAAATGTAGGTTAAAATTAAAATGTGCAAAAAATATGCTCGTTATGTGCTTTTTTTGTGAAAAGTAATATTTAAGTGCTTAAGTACTTAAAGTTGTATTATTATAACTTTTTATTTCGAGAGGAGAATTTTAGTTATGTTTTTATCTAAAAAGGTTAGAAACACTTTAACTTTTGCTATGTCACTATGCATGGTTGCATCTGCAGTAGCACCAATTACTGCTGACGCTGCTAAAACTGAAGGTGCTGGTCAAAACGGTTCCCAACATGGCGTTTTTGAACCTAGAACTAAGGCTGAAAAGTATGGCGATGATACTTATGCTAACAGATTTATGTCTTTATATGCTGACGTTATTGAAGAAGGTGTGGAAAATGGCTACCTAAGTTCACAAGATGGTAAACAAATTCCTTACCACTGCGTAGAAACTCTTAACGTTGAAGCTCCTGACTACGGTCACGAAACTACTTCTGAAGCTATGTCCTACTTAGTATGGATAGCTGCTATGAGAGATAACATTGTTAATAACAAGTTAACTACTTCCGAAAATGCACCATCATCTTCTAGTGAACTAAAGACTGCTTGGAGCAACATGGAAACTATGGTTCCTACAGTTCAAACTAGTTTCTGGGAAAAAGCTAAAGCAGGTGGCTTATCTGCTCAATATTGTGACGAATTTGATGAACCAGAAGATTGTCCACGTGGAGCAGAAGCTTGGAATACTGGTGTAAACCCAATCCAAACTTACTTTGCTAATGCTTATTCAAGTGATAGTGGTCTATATCTATTACACTGGTTAGCAGACGTTAATGACTGGTATGGTTTCGGTGGTGCTACTCCTGGTACTGAAAGTGGTAGCTTTACATTTATCAATACATTCCAACGTGGTGAACACGAATCTTGTTGGGAAACTGTTCCATTTGGTTGCGTTGAAGAATTAAAGTATGGTAATCCTAACCAAGGTATTAAGGGTGGTATATTTAATACAGATACTAACGTTGCTAAGCAATACGCTTATACTAATGCTCCTGACGCTGAAGACCGTGCTATCCAAGGTGTTCACAATGCTATTAGATGGGGTGTTAGCGATAGTTCTGTAGTTACTCTAGCTGGTAAGATGGGTGACGAACTAAGAAACAACTTCTTTGATAAGTACTACAAGAAGATTAGCAAGACTACTACTAAGAGTGACCCATCTACAGGTTATGAATCAGCACACTACCTAAGAAACTGGTATACATCTTGGGGTGGTGCTTTAGATGGTAGCTGGGCATGGCAAATTGGTTGTTCTCACGCTCACGAATTCTATCAAAACCCATTAGCAGCATATGCTCTATTAGCTGATAGCGAATTAAACTCTGCTATGAAGGCTGAAAATGCTACAGAAGACTACAAGACTTCTCTACAAAGACAACTTGAATTCTATCTATGGTTACAATCTGCAAACGGTCCAATTGCTGGTGGTGCTACAAACTCACTACATGGTCGTTATGAAGATTACTCTAACGGTTATACATACACTGCTGACCCAGATAGCAACGGCAATCCAAGAGGTGATAGCAACAAGTTAATTACTTCTACTTTCTATGATATGATTTATCTAGAACACCCAGTTTATGAAGACCCAGGTTCTAACCACTGGATTGGTAACCAAGTTTGGGCTCTACAACGTATTGCTGAACTTTACTACGATGTTGCTCAACTAGGCGATAAGAGTGGCATTACTGTTGCTGGTATGTCTGTTGAAGATGCTTGTGCTCAAATCATGGATAGATGGGTTGAATGGTCACTTGAAAACATCAAGTTTGACGATGAGGCTGTTTCTACTCTTGAAAAGTTCAGTGGTACTACATTCACTGGCGATAAGACTAAGGCTTGGGCTATTCCATCTTCATTAATTTGGCACGGTCAACCTGAAACTTGGACAGGTTCTGTACAACAAAACTCCGACCTAACTTGTGAAATCGAAGGTTACGGTCAAGAAGTTGGTTCTACAGCATCTTGGGCAAACGGATTAATCTACTATGCTGCTGCTAAGGGCGTAGATACTAACACTACTAAGACTGCTGATGAGTTAATCGCATCTAGTGATGTTGGCGAAAAGGCTCTAGGTTACGCTAAGAAGATGATTGACTATCAATGGGCTACTTGCCGTGATGATATCGGTCTAACTATGGTTGATACTAATAGTAACCTAACTCGTTTCTTTGAACAAAGCGTATACATTCCTACTAGCTACAGTGGTACAATGCCTAACGGCGATAAGATTGAAAATGGTGCTACATTCTTCAGCCTACGTACTTCTTATGAAAATGACCCTGACTACGCTAGACTTAAGGAAGGTTATGACAGCGGTAACGTTGGCGATGTAACTTGGACTTACCACAGATTCTGGCACGAAGGTGACGCTCTAATGGCTAATGGTGTTATGGCTACTCTATTCCCTAACCTAACTCCAGACCCAACTTCTGAGAATCCTGTTGAAGATGATGTTAAGTTTAAAGATGATAGCATAGAAATCGAAGTTGGCGAAAATAAGAAGTTAGATTTTACTGGTGATGCTAGTGACTTCACTTCTTCCGATGATTCTATCGCTAAGGTTGATTCAAAAGGTAATGTAACTGGTGTTAAACCTGGTACTGCAACTATTACTGTTACTGGTAAGAACGGTTCTACTGATACTATTACTGTTACTGTAACTGAAACTACTACTGAAACTACTGTTACTACTGAAGCTACAACTACTTCAACTTCCAATACTACTGAGGCTACAACTACTTCAACTTCTTCTGTACCAGACGATGACATCGTTTGGGGTGATATAAACTGTGATGGTAACGTTAAATCTAACGACCTACTTCTATTAAAGAAGTACTTAATAGGTTTAGCTGAAGCTCCAACTGACTTCCCAGAACAAGGTCTAAAGAACGTAGATGTTACTCATGATGGTAACGTTAAGTCTAACGACTTACTAAAACTTAAGAAATATCTACTAGGTCTAATTGATGATTTAGGTCCTAACTCTGCTAACTAATATTTAGTATAGTATTATAATTAAGTTTAATATAGATGGCTCACTGTTATGGTGAGCCATCTTTTATGATATTTTATACACATATTATACATTTTTTTTTATTAAACATCTACAATATATCTAAAAACTTGAATTTTTGTATTTTTACGAGCCTTGTTAATAAAAAATTCATAATTGTGTGATATACTTAATATAATATCAATTGTATGCTATATTTAGTTTCCATACAATATATTTAAATGTAAGTAAAGGAAAGAATAGTTATGATACAAAACAATTATGATGTCATTATTGTGGGTACTGGTGCGAGTGGTTTATATTCTGCAATAAGCCTAGACCCTAGTCTTAAAGTACTTCTTATTTCTAAAAACGAGCTTACTTTGTGTAACTCTGCGTTGGCACAAGGTGGTATTGCTGGAGTATATAAATCTCCTAATGATGATATAAGTCTACATCAAAACGATACTCTTATTGCTGGTGGTTTTAAAAATAATATCGATACAGTTCATATATTAGTAAGCGAGGCTTGTAAAGATATTGAACATATAATCCAATTAGGGGTGGATTTCGATAAAAATCCAGATGGCACTCTACATAGAACTTTAGAGGGTGGACATTCTAAAAATAGAATATTCCATCATAAAGATGCCACTGGCTTTGAAGTAGTTAAAAAACTTCTAGCAAAGGTTCAAACTATGGATAATGTTACTATTATGGATAATGCTCTACTATGTAACATTAAGAAAACGTCTACAGGTTTTTCAACAGATATCCTTAAAGATGATGTGCATACTACATATAACTGTCACTTTTTAATTTTAGCCACTGGTGGTATCGGTAGATTGTATGAGTATACTACCAACTCTGCTATTGCTACTGGTAACGGCATCATGATGGCTTATGAACTTGGTGCAGATATAAAAAATTTGAGTTTTATACAGTTCCACCCAACAGCTTTCAATAATAAGCATACTAGAGAATGTTTTTTAATCTCCGAATCTGTAAGGGGTGAGGGAGCATATCTATTGAACTGCAACGGCGAAAGATTTATGCAAAACTATGATGACCGTCTTGAACTTGCTCCTAGAGATGTAGTATCTCATGCCATTATGATGGAAAGTAAAAAGACAAACTCCTCAGACTTTTATCTTGATATTTCCCATAAAGACCCTGAGTTTATTAAAAATCGTTTCCCTATGATATATAAAAATCTTTTAGAACAAGGCTACGACTTAACTAAGGATAGAATACCTATATATCCATGTCAACACTATCTAATGGGTGGCATAAATGTGGATAGCTTTGCTAGAACTAAAATAAACAATCTATATGCAGTAGGTGAGTGTTCGCATACTGGTGTACATGGAAACAATCGTTTAGCAAGTAACTCATTGTTAGAGGCTCTAGTATTTTCAAGACGTGGTGCGGGTGATATCAACTCTAAGATATCTAACGCTCCTAAAACTTTTGAACAGTATGAGTTCGTTCAACCTAAAGATGCCGTTAAGATTCCTCATGGTATTAGAACAGAAGTTAGACACATTATGCAAAAGAGTTACTTTGTTATCCCAGATAAGAAATCTGCCGTTGAAGGATTTGAACGTATTAAAGAACTCAAAAAGTTATTGGCAGAGGGTAACTTCATAATAGATAGCGACTATGTGGAAGCTAAATCTTTAGTTACTATGGCATACTTAATTCTAAAAGAAGTCATTTAGGAGGTACTTTTTAATGAAATTGACTAAAAATTATATAGATAATATTATAAATACTGCTATCGCAGAAGATATAAACTACTTGGATGTTACTACTGACTATCTAATTCCAGAAGGACATACTAGTAATGCTTACTATGTCGCTAAAGATACTGGAGTTCTTTGTGGTATCGAGATAGCTAAACGTGTCTTTGAAATAGTCGGAAATGATGTGGATTTTGATATCTTAATTCAAGATGGTACTAAAGTAAAGAAGGGCGATATCATTGCCAGAATGAAAGGTAATACAGCCACTCTATTAAAAGGCGAAAGAACTGCTTTGAACATCTTGCAACATATGTCAGGTATTGCCACTGCTACTAATAAGTGTGTCGAACTAGTTCAAGGAACTAACGCTCAAATCACCGATACCAGAAAAACTCTACCAGGGTTAAGAGCATTGCAAAAGTATGCCGTTACTGTAGGTGGAGGTAAAAATCATAGATACAACCTATCCGATGGTGCTATGTTAAAAGATAATCATATAGATGCCTATGGTGGAATTACTCCAGCCGTACAAGCTCTAAGAGGTAAGATTGGTCACATGGTTAAAATAGAAGTGGAAGTTCGTACCATGGACGAATTAAAAGAGGCTCTATCTGCTGGTGCTGACGTTATCATGTTAGATAATATGTCTTGTGAACAGATGGCTGAATGTGTTAAGTTTGTAGATGGTAAAGCTAAACTTGAGGCATCTGGAAATATTACTGCTCAAAATATTAGAGAAGTTGCTCAAACTGGTGTAGATATTATATCTTTAGGAGCATTAACTCACTCGGTTAAGTGTTTTGATATCTCAATGCGTATAGATACCATTAAATAACATTTTAATCAATATTACTTTAATAAAAAAGAGGTGTAATTTATGGAAGAAAATGTTCAACTTTGGAATAATGATAATGTTTCACAAGATTCTATAAGGTTAATATGTACTACCAGTCCTTTAGCTAAGAGTACTTTCTTTTACATTCAAGAGGCAGGTTATATAAAGGTTACTAATGAATATCATACCAATAGAGAAAATTTGGATTCTTTACTATTCGTTTTAGTCTTAAAAGGAAAAGGTACTTTAACTTATAAAGAACGTCAGTTTAACGTATCGGAAGGGTGTTGTTTCTTTATAGATTGTCTTAATACTCATCTATACGAAAGTAGTACCGACGACCCTTGGGAATTGCTTTGGATACACTTCAACGGCCCTACTGCTAGAGGTTACTATAAATGCTTTGAAGAAACTTATATTAACGTTATAAAACCTAGTAATATATATCCTTTTGAAGAAATAATTAGACGTATTATAGATATAAATCAAAAACCTGATGCCTATACTGAAATAAAAACATCTCAACTTATTACTGATTTACTAACTCTTACTTTGACTTTTAAAAAGACTGATATAGACTATACTGTTAAAGCATCTAAGAGTTTAAGTGAGGTTAAAGACTATCTAGATAGTAATTTTACTAACGAAATATATCTTGAAAGTCTATGTGAACTCTTTTGTATGAGTAAGTTCTATTTAACTAAAGAGTTCAAAAAGGCTTATGGAGTTACAATATCTAAGTATATAATATCCTGTCGAATTAACTACGCTAAAAGATTACTTCGCTTTACCGATAAACCTATAGATGAAATATCTGAAACGTGTGGTTTCTACGATACCAGTTACTTTAATAAACAGTTTAAAGCATCTGAGGATATTACTCCATTTAAGTACAGAAAGACTTGGCGTGAAAGATAAATCTTTATAAAAAAAATCCTCCATTACGGAGGATTTTTTGTATATGCAATCACTATGTACTATGCGTTAATACTTTCCGATGTGTTTTCAAAACAAGATTTTATTGCTCCACGTTTACAAGCAGTAATACATTCACCACAACTAGTACATTTAGAGTAATCTATTTTAGCACAGAAGTTATCTACAGTGATAGCACCGTTAGGACATTTCTTTTCGCACATCTTGCAACCTATGCAACCATTCTTACAAGCTATGACGGTATTTTTTCCGTTATCATGAGATGAGCATAGAACATCTACATGGTTGGTAATCTTTTTAATGGAGATTATTCCATTAGGACAAGTCTTAGTACACTTACCACAAGCCAAACATTTAGATTTATCTACTTTAGCGATACCATCTACTATAGATATTGCACCGTATTCGCATACTTTAATGCAATCGCCTAGACCTAGACAACCGAAAGTACAAGCACCAGTTCCACCGTAGAACCTCTTAGCAGATGCACAACTATCTACACCAACAAAATCGAACTTTTTAGATGATGCCTCACAAGTACCATTACAATGAACCACTGCACATTCTGGAGTAGTTTCTTCAGCGACAGTTCCCATAATTTCGCTAATCTTAGCAGATGCGTCTGCACCACCTGGTTTACATAGATTAGTTGGAACTCCTTTAGTTACTATAGCATTAGCATAATCGGCACAACCTGCAAAGCCACAAGCACCGCAATTTGCTTGAGGTAATGCCTCGCTAATCTGTTCGACACGTTCGTCGGTTTTCACCTCGAATACTTTAGATATTACTGTTAATAATACTCCAGTGAGTATTCCCAATATTGCGAACAACAACACTGGAAGTATATGTGTAGTAAAAGACATATTTAAAAATCAAATCCTTTCTATAAAGATTTACTTAATCTTTAAGTTTTAGGTAGTAATATAAATACCATGATAATTATTATATATTAATTATTATCTATTAATTAGTTACATTCCACTGAAAGCCATAAAACTTAAAGATACTATTGCACCAGCTACTAGAGTACTTGGAACACCCTTAAAAGTTTCAGGGATATCAGCAGTTTCAAGTTTAGAACGTACTCCAGAGAAGATTATCAATACTAGAGTAAAACCTATACCTACGCATATTGCATTGAATACAGATTGCATATAAGTATAGCCACTATCGATATTATCAAGAGTTACACCTAAAACGGCACAGTTGGTAGTAATCAAAGGTAGATATACACCCAACATTTTATATAGTGGAGGCATTACCTTTTTTAGAATAATCTCTACAAGTTGAACGAATAGGGCAATAATCAAGATAAATGCCATAGTTCTAAGATACTCCAAGCCATTTGGAAGTAGTAGGTATGTATATATAGGATAAGTTATCAAAGTAGCACAAGCCATTACAAAGATAACTGCACAACCCATTCCGACAGAGCTATCTAACTTTTTGGATACTCCCAAAAATGGACATATTCCCATAAACTTGGATAGTACATAGTTATCGGTAAGTATAGCCGATAACATTATAGTAACATAAGTTCCCATTATTGATTACAACCTCCGTTTCCTTTACAAGCACTGGCATTAGGACAACCTTTACAACCCATCTCTTGAGGTGGTTTCTTGTGAGCGACTTTGTTTATTACGGCAATAATCATACCTAGGACGAAAAATCCACCTGCTGGCATAATGAATAGAGTCATAGATTGTGGAATACCTAAACTAAATCCGAAGATACTTCCAGAGCCGATAAGTTCTCTAATAGAACCCATTAAAGTTAAAGATAGTGTAAATCCTAAGCCCATACCAAGACCATCGCAAATAGATGGTATTACCTTATTCTTACAAGCGAACATCTCAGCACGACCTAATATGATACAGTTTACTACTATCAAAGATAGAAAGTTTCCTAATGCTGAGTATAGTGATGGAATAAATCCGTGCATAAGCATTTCGATTACGGTAACGAATCCTGCAATTATTACTATGTATGCTGGAAGTTTTACCTGTTTAGGAATTACATTCTTTAGTAAAGATATTACGCAGTTAGAACCTACTAGTACGAATGTAGTAGCTAAACCCATTCCTATGCCGTTTACGGCCTCAGTAGTTACTGCCAACGTTGGACACATTCCCAACAATGATACTAAGTTAGGATTTTCTTTAATCAAACCTTTGGTAAATTCGTACCAATTGGAATGTTGTTTATTATCAGCCATTTAAGATTTCCTCCTTGTGTTCATTATATATAGTCAAAGCAGTATCTACAGCAGATTTCATACCATTAGATGAGAATGTAGCACCAGTAATCTTTTCAAATGAATAATCTGTATTAGTAGCACCTATGAATTGAGATATAAAGCTATCATCTTGAACTTTAGTACCTAGACCTTTAGTTTCGGTAATAGTAATTATAGATACTCCCGAAACTTCGCCGTTTTCGTTTATGCCTACTAGTAGATACAAACCACCTTTAGAATATCCATCGACGGTCATTTCAAAAGCCACTTGATTTTTGTCATCTGTATAGATACCATTTACAGTAGCATCATCGGAAGTATATCCACTAGCTTTTGGATTAGTACCCTCACCTAATACACTGACTAAACTTTTATTAAGAGCCTCTTGTTCAGCTTGGACTATCTTTTCTTTAGTTATGGCATTAGCGAATACTAACAATGTACTAACGATTATGCAAATCAAAGTTAATACAAGAGTAGGTTTAATTTTATCCATTACTTAGAAACCTCCTCTTTATTTTTTTCTGGATATTTAGCTCCAACAGGTTTAGACATGGTTAGACGGTCTATGTATGGAGTTAAAACGTTCATTAGTAGTATCGAGAAAGATACACCTTCAGGATATCCACCATAGTTTCTAATAACAAAAGTTATGATACCACAACCTATACCGAATATAATTCTGCCCTTTTCGGTAATAGGAGTAGTAGAGTAATCTGTAGCCATAAAGAACGCACCCAATAGTAGACCACCTGCTAATACTTGATATCCTACATCACCACCAGT
This sequence comes from Ruminococcus sp., assembly GCA_018376535.1. GTDB lineage: Bacteria > Bacillota > Clostridia > Oscillospirales > Ruminococcaceae > UBA5884. The sequence goes on along the minus strand of JAHABC010000003.1, from coordinate 92,989 downwards.
GATAGCAGTCAATATTGCGACAGTTCCAATGAATGAAATAGGTGCAGATGGTGAAATAACTTTCATAACTATTAAGAACAATCCACCTATTAGAATTGCTAAAGCAGAAGTTTCACCCAAACAACCTCCAACGTTGCCAAGGAATAAATCCAAGTAAGATGCGTCACCACTTACTAATGGAGTTGCTCCAGTGATTACTTCACCACTGTTTTGATAGTACTTAGGTATAGCCCAAGTAGTCATATCGGCAGTAAATGATAGCATTAATACTATTCTACCTACTATGGCAGGGTTGGCAAAGTTTTGACCGATGCCTCCAAAGAGTTGTTTAACTACGGCAATCGCAACGAAAGAACCTATAACTGCTTCCCAGATTGGGAGTGTTACTGGTAGGTTTAATGCTAACAATATACCTGTTACACAAGCAGATAAGTCGCTTATAGTTTGATTTCTTTTCATTAACTTTCTGCAAACGAACTCAGTTAATACGCAAGTAGCCACGCATATGGCAATTAATAAGATTGCTCTAAAACCGAAATATATCGCACTAGCCACTACAGATGGTAAAAGTGCTATAATAACCATAAGCATAATTTTTTGTGTAGAAACATTATCACGCCTATGTGGTGATGCTGTTACTGTTAATTTATTACTCAAATTAATATCAATCCTTTCTTGATAACTATTAATTAAAATTATTTTCTAGGCAGTAAACCTTTTGCAAGTTGATTTACTTCTGCTAGAGGTCTTTTTGCTGGGCATACATATGTACATGAACCACAGTTCATACATAGATTAACTTTTAACTTTTGAAGTAGTGCTACATTTTTAGTCTTGTAAGCTAGTTCTATTTCTCTAGGCATTAGATTAAATGGACATGCTTTAATACATCTACCACACTTAATGCAATCTGTAGTTACTGGAGGAACATAATCATTTAAACCTAGTATAGCGTTGTTCATTTTAACTATTGGACTATCGAAGTTATAAGCACACATACCCATCATAGGGCCACCCAAGATTAACTTATTTATACTATCAATATCAGCTTGAGCGTATTCAAGAATGTCACGGATAGGAGTTCCTATTGGAACGGTAACGTTACAACGTTTTTTAATTGCCGAACCATCTACTGTAAGAGTTCTTTCCACTAGAGGCATACCAGTTTCAAAGTAACTTTGTAGAAATCCCGCAGTAGATACGTTCATAACTATAACTCCTTGGTCAGATGGAAGTTCACCTTCTGCGACAATTCTGCCAGTAGTAGAGTATATTAGAACCTTTTCTGCACCTTGTGGATATGTAGATGGTAAAGTATGTATTTCAATTTCTTCCATGCCACTAGTTAGTTCTTTAAACTTTTCGATAGCTTTAGGTTTGTTAGCCTCTATGCCTATACACGCTCTTTGGATACCACAAACTTTCATGACCATTTTAATGCCATTTAAAATCTGTTTAGGATTATCAATCATAAGACGGTAATCCGATGTAATATAAGGTTCACATTCTGCACCGTTTACCACCAAAGTATCCACTGGGGTTTTAGGATTTAGCTTAATATGTGTAGGAAATCCTGCACCACCAAGACCCACAGCACCACTTTCACGGACAGCTTTCAAAAAACTAGCCTTATCAGATAGGGTGATAGGCTTGACGTTTTCATCTTTGGTTTGATTTCCGTCAGGTACAATCTCAACCATCTTGCAAGTTCTACCATTTGCCATTAAATAGTCAGTGATAGCTTTAACCGTTCCAGATACACTAGAGTGTATTGGTGCAGACATAAAAGCATCAGTATCACCTATTTTAGTGCCTACAAAGACTTGTTCTTTTGCCTTTACTGTCGGACTGCATGGAGCTCCCATGTGCATAGACATAGGAATTTTAACAATCTTAGGTAAAGGAAGTCTTTCGACTGCACAATCTTCTGTATTTTTACAGTGTTCAAGATGTACAGAGTTCAATTTTTTCAATAAAATAACCTCCTCAGTTAAATGTAGAATAGAAAAAGTAATATATAAAAGCCCTCAACTATGGGATTTTATCGATAATTATATAGTTTTAAAGAGTTATCTTTAATTTTGATATCAAAATTTTTACTGATATATAAGTTATTGTTTGTATCTATAGCTATTACTTTGTAGTCGTCAGCATTTAGATATTTATAAATGTCTTTAGTTCCACCTATATATATGTAAGTAGATAAGAAATCCGACTTTATACCACTGTTGGTATATACGGTAACCGAAGTTAAATCTGTAGTAGTGGGATATCCAGTAGATAGGTCTAAAATGTGGGAATATTTTTGTCCATCTATTTCCATATAGCGTTCATATCCACCAGATGTGGAAATATATCCAGTACCATTTACGGTAAAAGTACACGCTAAAGAGTTATTATCTGTAGGGGAACGAACTCCGACGTTATAATTCTGCACGTTTAGAAGTAGTGTAGAAGAACCCATGGATACACAAGCACTATCTAAATCAGCATCTTTTATTAGATTGTAGATAACATCTAAGGTATAGCCTTTCGCAACAGAACCGACATCTAAAGTGCAACCGTTGAGCAACGATATTGAACTATCTTTGATGGAAATATTATCCGAACCGATAGTTGCCATAGCTGTAGATATTTCATTATCGGTAGGAACTCTAGGGGTATCGGAATTAATATTCCAAGTATCTATTAAAGTTCCAGAAGATATATCCACATTAGAGCCAAATTCGTCGTTTAGTTCAAGAGTTTTAGTTACTAAATCGTTTAAGTAGATGGACGGATTTTTTAGAATTTTATCTTTATTTAGGATATATAGAGGAGTATCAATAGAATGTCTATCAAAGATATCATTAAGTTCTTCCACTTTAGATTGCACTTCACTAGTCAAATCCGAACCATACGTTTGAACAGATACTATAGTATCCATTGAAAACATTGTGCTACTATATGATTGCTCACGATTATTTTTAGTATAGAATATAACTATTGCCATAATACAAACCACGAATATTATACTTACAGATAAATATTTCAAGTTTATATTAAGTTTCATGTGGCTAACTCCTCCGAAAAATTTAAGAATCAAAATTACTATTATTATATAATAAAAAATTAACTTTGTAAATAGAATAATCGATAAAACTATGAAACTTGTTGATTTTTTTAGTAACTTGCAAAGTGTGACACCCCTTGATTTTTAAAACGAAATCTATTATAATATAATATACTAATTTCGAGAGGAGTAATTTTTTTGAAAGGTTATAGATTAAGTTTAATCCGTCACGGATTTACAGAGGCTAACGAAACTGGTATGTATATAGGTTGTAATACTGACTTACCACTATCCAAAAAGGGTAAAGATACACTTTTAAACCTCATGGACGAATATAGATATCCTAGAGTTGAAAGAGTATATACAAGCCCTCTTTTAAGATGCCGTCAAACTTGTGAAATTCTGTTCCCAGATAGACAGGTTATAGCTATGGACGACCTTAAAGAACTAAACTTCGGTGACTTCGATGGTAAAACCGTTGACCAACTTATAGACCGTGATGACTACAAACAATGGCTAAAAGGTGGTATAGATAATGCTCCACCTAATGGCGAAAGTATTCAAGAGTTGGTAGTGCGTTCTTATAATGCCCTAACTAGAATTATCGTAAATATGATGGACGAAGAATTTTCACATTGTGCAATAGTAACTCATTCTGGAATTATTAAAAATATGCTTACTTGTTTTGGATTGCCTAAAATAAATCCAAACGATATATATATAGATGCTGGTGAAGGTGCAGAAATCTTAGTCACTGCTGATATGTGGCAACGTTCACAAGCGTTTGAAATATTAGGAAAAGTTCCATACGTTCCAGATGATATAGATTTTAATACCTATGACTAAACAACATTATACCTATACTGGTGATACTCCTATTTTATTAAAAGACTTTTTAAAGTCTGTAGGGATATCTAAAAAGTTACTCACTAAGTTGAAACGTGAGTATATGGGCATTACTAGAAATTCTGAACTAATACGTTCTATAGATATGGTTCAACCTAACGATACTATAGTTTTATCTATAGAAGATACATCTTTTTTAGAACCTAACTCTAACTTAGTAGTTCCAATAGCCTATGAAGATGAGAATGTAGTAGTATTTGATAAATCTTATAATATGCCCATACACCCATCTATAAAGCATCAAGGGGATACCTTAGGAAACTATTTTTCTTATCTGTATCCAAATACCACGTTTAGACCTATTATCCGTTTGGATAGAAATACTTCAGGATTGTGTATAGTAGCTAAAAATCAGCGTTCGGCGGGAATGTTGCAAAAACAGATAAGCAAAGTATACTATGCCGTAGTAACTGGTACTATAGATACTTCTGGTACTATAGATGCTCCTATAAAACGTGAAACCAATTCTATAATCAAGAGGGTAGTAGCTCCAGATGGACAACCGTCTGTTACTCACTATAGAAGGATATCCACTAATGGAAAGTATTCTTTAGTAGAAGTCACTCTTGAAACGGGTAGAACGCATCAAATTAGAGTGCATTTTTCGTATATAGGACATTCACTTGCAGGTGATGACCTCTACGGAGGCTCACTGCAAGATATAAATAGACAAGCTTTACATTGTGGAAAGTTAATCTTTCCAAATATAGATGACAATTCTAAAATTATAGAAGTGAAGTCTAACATTCCATTGGATATGAAACGTTTAGTATAACTATTTTTTAGGAGGATTTTTTTATGAAAAAAATAGCAAGTTTTCAAGTAGACCACACTAAGTTCGGAGTAGGTATGTATATATCCCGTATAGATGATGACATAGTTACCTACGATGTTAGAATGGTTAAACCTAATGGTGGGGTATATCTACCAAACCCAGCAATGCATACTATAGAGCATATTTTTGCTACTTATAGCAGAAATTCTAAGTTTGAAAAGAATATAATCTACGTTGGACCTATGGGTTGTCGTACTGGATTTTATCTAATCACTAGAGGTTTACCTCATGAAGATGCTATCCAACTAGTTAGAGAAAGTATGGAATTTGTATCTAAGTTTGAGGGAGAAATCCCTGGGGTTAGCGAGGTAGAGTGTGGCAACTACAAAGAACACGATTTACCAACTGCTAAAAAGTGCGTATTACCACTATTGGACGTTTTAAAAGATTATTCAGTAGAAAAGTTATCATATTCATATCATATGGGCGAGTAATATATATGGCAATTGTGCAAGTGTACAAACTTTTTGTCAATCGACACCATTTGCGTTGATTTTTAATCTAACATAATGTATAATCATTACAGAGGTTACAATTTAGTAACATCTGAAAGGAGAGTAAATTCTAAAATGACTAAAAAGCATTCTGTAGGCAAAACGGTGAAAAAGACTGATAAAAAAGACACCTCTACTAAACAGAATAAAATTTTAGACGTTCCTAAAGATGACTCTAATATTAGAACAAAAGTTTCACTATACATTATGGTTTTAATTAACAAGATGAAAAGACTCTGTTTTAGAGTAGGCGAGAGTGCCAAAAGTGTATTACTTAGCTTAATAAAAACCTTAAAGCGTGTAGTGAAATTTTTTGCTAATCCATTTGTCGAGGGTAGCAGACGTATCACACTATGCAAAAAGAAGTACATCAAAGCTAGAGCGTTAGGCAAAAAGGAAACTGCTAAAGCTGTCGCTGATAATGTTAAGTGCATGACCAATCATGTATTGATATCGGTAGTACACTATTGTATACCAATACTATCTGCTGGTTTCTTGATAGCATCTATACGGTATACGGCATCTTTGGAATACGGTATTGATACTACATACTCAAATGAGGAGTTATCGAGTGTTACTCAACTACAAAATGATGAGATTGAAAATAGTATAGGTTCACTAGAAAGAAATAAAGAAGTAACAGTGTTTCCAAGATTTTCATTCAAATCCATTGAGGATAGTGAGGAAACTTTAGGAGGTATTATAGATAATATCAAAGAGGAGGAGCAATCCAATAAGAACGAACAAGAGGGTATGAGTGAGGGGTTTGGAATATTCCTTGAAGATGAGTTCTTAGGTGCAGTATTAGATAAGTCTAAAGTAGAGGAAACTCTCAACGAAATGTTGAATAAGTATCTTGAAATGGACAACGTTACAGAGGCTCACTTTACTAAAAAGATTGTATATAATGAGGGTTTATATCTAACAGAGTATATGGTCAATCCCGATGTTATGTGCAAGACCATAACTGGCAACGCTAAAGAAGATATGTTCTATACCATAGAAGATGGCGATACTTTTACTTTGATATCTGAAATTACTGGACTTTCCATAGATGAACTTTTAGAGTTAAATCCGAATATTACCAATCCTGATATATGTCGTGCAGGTGATGAGTTATTAATCCAAAAAGCTGAACCGTTCTTGCAAGTAGAGTACACTAAATCGATAGTTACTAAGACAGAGATTCCATACGATAGCGTTACTCAAGAAGATGATACTTTGCCATCTGGTAAGACTGAAGTAATCACTGAAGGTGAGATGGGTATTCAAACCGATGTAACTGAGATAAAGTATCTTGATGGTGAGGAGATATCCGTTACTAACCTAGATACTCAACTTACTAAAGAGCCAGTTACTCAAGTTATAGCAGTGGGTACGGGACTTAACGTCCAAGAAGATGTATCGGCTCATACTAGCTATGACTTTAATGGCACTCTTGGTATAGGACAGTACATCTGGCCAGTAGATGGCGGTTACATTAGCGACCCTTTTGTTAGCAATAGAAATCATAAAGGCTTAGATATCGCTGCACCTAGCGGAACTAGTATATTTGCTGGAGCTAGTGGAACAGTGGTATCTGCTGGTTGGAATTCTGGTGGCTATGGATATTTTGTCATGATAGACCATCAAAATGGATATGCTACTCTGTATGGTCACATGAGCAAGGTAATGGCTGTTGCAGGTCAATGGGTTAATACTGGCGATGTTATAGGCTTAGTAGGTTCTACGGGAGATTCTACTGGAAATCATCTACATTTTGAAGTCCGGTATAATAACGTATGTCAAAACCCACAAGATTATATAGTAAATATCCCTACTGGATAGTTTAAATCCCTCTAGCTACTAGAGGGATTTAATTTTATATAAAAAATAATCGTATACTATCAAAAAAGTGGATATATTACACAAAGCTGAAAATGTTCATAAAAAGTTTACATTTTAAGCTATTTAAGAGGTTGACTTTAAAAGTAACGTGTGTTATACTTTAAAAGCAGTCTTAAAGTATGTGCTGTGTATATAGGCGGGGAAGTGAAAAGTTGCTAACGGTGTGTTAGGTAATTTTCATGGAGTATGTCCGAATAATCTGGGCGTCTGTAATATTGAACACTGTGTGTGGTTTGTTTTATGCTAAAAGTACATTTTTATGTGTACCGATTTAGTATGCACCTTTTATGTGTTAATTAGATACTATTGCCCGAAAATATCCGTGTGTATTTCGGGATTTTTTTGTATCATTTACTATATTAATATACAGAAATCTTGCCCCCATAACATTAACCCAAGGAGGCGAAACTAAAGATGGCAAAGAGTGAAAAAATCAGAATTAAGATTAAGGGCTATGAGCATTCAGTAGTTGACCAAGCTGCAGCTAAGGTTGTTGAAGCAGCTAAAAGAAGTGGTGCTAGAGTTTCAGGTCCTATTCCACTACCAACTGATAAGGAAGTAGTTACTATTCTTCGTGCAGTTCACAAGTATAAGGACAGCAGAGAACAGTTTGAATTAAGAACTCACAAGAGATTAATTGATATCATTAGACCAACTGATAAGACTCTTGAAAGTATTCAAAGTCTTGAAATTCCTGCAGGTGTTGACATCGCAATGGAGGCTTAATCCTAAGCGATTAACCTAGGTCAAGTTGATACTAATAAATCAACCAATAACTTTATGGAAGGAATTGTTAATATGCAGAAATGTATAATCGGTAAGAAAATCGGTATGACTCAGATTTTCGATGAGATGGGTAAAGTTATCCCAGTTACTGTAGTTGAAGCTGGTCCATGTGTAGTAGTTCAAAAGAAAACTAACGACATTGACGGCTATGAGGCTATTCAAGTAGGCTTTGGCGATGCTAAGCTAAAAAATGTTAATAAGCCAATGCAAGGTCACTTTAACAAGGCTGACGTTGCTTGTAAAAAAGTATTAAAGGAATTTAAACTTGATAACTATGCTGATATCGAAGTTGGTACAGTAATCAAGGCTGATACTTTCGCAGTAGGTGACATCATTGATGTTCACGGTACTAGCAAGGGTAAGGGTTTCCAAGGTACTATTAAGAGAAATAATAACTCAAGATTAAAAGAAACTCACGGTACAGGTCCAGTACACAGACACGCAGGTTCTATGGGTGCTTGTTCTTCTCCTTCAAGAATTTTCAAGGGTAAGGCACTTCCAGGACATATGGGTGCTGAAAATGTTACTGTTCAAAACCTAGAAGTAGTTAAGGTAGATGTTGAAAACAACTTAATCGCTATCAAGGGTGCTATTCCTGGTCCTAAGGGCGGAGTAGTTTTCATAAACGATAGCATTAAAAAGGCGTAAGGAAGGAGGAAGCATAAATGTCACAAGTTCCAGTATTAAATATGTCTGGCGTTGAAGTTGCCAAGACTGAACTTTCCGATGCAATCTTCGGAATTACTCCAAATGAGGCTGTTATGCACACTATGGTTGTAAACTATCTAGCTAACCAAAGACAAGGTACACAATCAACTTTAACTAGAACAGAAGTTCGTGGTGGTGGTAGAAAGCCTTGGAGACAAAAGGGTACAGGTCATGCAAGACAAGGTTCTATCCGTGCTCCTCAATGGACACACGGTGGTGTTGCTATTGGACCTAAGCCAAGAAGTTACAGATTTACTGTAAATAAGAAAGTTAAAAGACTTGCTATGAAGTCTGCTCTTTCTACTAAGTTAATGACAGAGAACCTAATAGTTCTCGATGCTATAAATATGCAAGAGTTTAAAACTAAGACTATCGTTGATATGCTAAAGGCTCTTAACGTTGATAGCAAGGCTCTCATCGTTATGCCAGAAGTTGATAAGATGGTAGTTAAGAGTGCTAACAACATTCCTGGTGTTAAGACTACTCTAGTTAATACTCTTAACGTTTACGATATCCTAAACTATGACAAGTTTATAGTAGTTAAGGACGCCGTAGCTAAAATTGAGGAGGTGTACGCATAATGAAAGCTCCACAAGATATCATTATTAAACCTATAATTACTGAAAAAAGTATGGACGGTCTTCAAGCTGGAAAGTACACCTTTAAGGTAGCTAAAGATGCTAACAAGATTGAAATTGCTAACGCTGTTGAAAAACTTTTCGACGTTCAAGTTGCTAAGGTTTGCACTATGAACTGCAACGGAAGAACTAAAAGAGTTGGCAGATTCGTTGGTAAGACTGCTAGCTGGAAGAAAGCTATCGTTACACTTACTGAAGATTCTAAGACTATTGAATTCTTCGATGGTATGTTTTAATTAGGAAATTTCCTAAGTTAAACTATCACTGTATGGGAGCAATGCCCCCGCAAAAAACGCATTTTATAATAGGAGTGAAAAACACAAATGGCAATTAAAACTTATAAGCCTACGACACCTTCTAGACGTCAGATGACTTGTACTGACTATTCAGGTTTGTCTAAGGTTGCGCCAGAAAAAAGTTTACTTGAACCTTTAAAGAAGAATTCAGGTAGAAACAATAATGGCAGAATTACTGTTCGTCACAGAGGTGGCGGTAATAGAAGAAAATACCGTGTTATCGACTTTAAGAGAAATAAGGACGGTATGAACGCACAAGTTCTTACTTTAGAATATGACCCAAATCGTTCAGCTCATATTGCTTTAGTTCAATATGAAGATGGCGAAAAGAGATATATAATCGCACCAAACGGTCTACAAGTTGGTGATACTATTAGAAGTGGTGCAGATGCAGATATTAAGGAAGGTAATGCACTTCCAATGTCAGCAATCCCACAAGGTACTCTAATTCATGCAATAGAGATGTATCCTGGTAAGGGTGCACAATTAGTACGTTCTGCTGGTAACGTTGCACAACTTATGGCTAAGGAAAATGGTTATGCTCTAGTTAGACTTCCATCTGGCGAAATGAGAAAACTTCCAGAAAATTGTAAGGCTACAATCGGTCAAGTTGGTAACATAGACCACGAAAACGTAAACTACGGTAAAGCTGGTAGAGTTAGAAATATGGGTTGGAGACCAACCGTTCGTGGTTCTGTAATGAACCCTTGTGACCACCCACACGGTGGTGGTGAAGGTAAGTCACCAGTAGGTCGTCCAGGTCCTGTTACTCCATGGGGTAAGCCAGCACTTGGTTATAAGACTCGTAAGAAACACAAAGCATCTGATAAGATGATTGTTAAACGTAGAAACGGAAAGTAATCTTGAAAGGAGGAGCTTATAATGAGTAGAAGTATCAAAAAAGGCCCTTACGTTCAAGAGGTGCTTTTAAAAAGAGTTGAACAGATGAACGAAGCAGGCGAAAAGAAGACTCTTAAAACTTGGAGCCGTTCTTCAACAATATTCCCTGAGTTCGTTGGTCATACATTTGCAGTTCATGATGGTCGTAAACACGTGCCAGTATACGTTACAGAAGATATGGTAGGTCACAAACTCGGTGAATTTGCACCTACTAGAACTTACAAAGGTCATGCAGGTTCTAAGACTTCTAATAACGGCAAGAAGTAGTGGAAGGAGGCAATTAATCACATGGAAGCAAAAGCACATTTAAGAAATGCTAGAATTGCACCTAGAAAAGTGCAAATCGTCCTAGACCTTATTAGAGGTAAGGATATTGATGTAGCTATGGCTACTCTAAAACATACACCAAAGGCTGCTTGTGAAGATTTGCAGAAACTTCTAAAGTCCGCTATAGCAAACGCAGAAAATAATTTCGGTTTAGATACTGATAAACTTTACGTTTCTGAATGCTTCGTTTGCCCTGGTCCTATCATGAAGAGAATTATGCCAAGAGCACAGGGTAGAGCATATAGAATTTTAAAGAGAACTTCTCACATTACTTTAGTAGTAAAGGAAAGAGAAGAAGCCGAAGTTGCTGAATAATCCCAAGGAGGTTTAAATAATGGGTCAAAAGGTTAATCCACACGGTTTACGTGTTGGCGTCATTAAGGATTGGGATTCTCGTTGGTATGCGAACAAAACAACTTACGGCGATATGCTCGTAGAAGATTACAATGTTCGTAACTTTATCAAGAAAAACCTATATTCCGCAGGCGTACCAAAGATTGAAATTGAACGTTTCGCAGAAAACGTAAAAATCCACATTCACTGTGCTAAGCCTGGTCTTGCAATCGGTCAAGGTGGTAAGAAGATTGATGAAATCCGTGCCGAAGTTGAAAAGATGATTGGCAAGAAGGTTAATATAAATATTGTTGAGGTTAAGCAACCAGATTTATGTGCTCAATTAGTAGCAGAAAAGATTGCTCTTGACCTTGAAAACAGAATTTCTTTCAGACGTACAATGAAGCAATCCATCAGCAGAACTATGCACTTAGGTGCTAGTGGTATTAAGACTAGAGTTTCTGGTCGTCTAGGTGGTGCTGAAATCGCTAGAGCTGAAAGCTATCACGAAGGTACTATTCCACTACAAACTATCCGTGCAGATATCGACTACGGTTTTGCTGAAGCTGATACTACTTACGGTAAGTTAGGTGTTAAGGTTTGGATTTACAAGGGTGAAGTCCTAAAGGGTACTGTTAAGCCTGTTGAAGAAGAAAAGCCTAGAAGACGTGACAATAGACGTCGTGATAATAGAAACAACAGACAAAGAAGAGAAGGAGGAAACCAATAATGTTACTTCCTAAGAGAGTTAAGTACCGTAGAGTCCACAGAGGTCGTATGACTGGCGTTGCTACAAGAGGCAATAAGGTTTCTAACGGTCAATATGGTTTACAAGCTCTTGAACCAGCTTGGATTACTTCTAACCAAATTGAAGCTGCCCGTATCGCTATGACTAGATACATCAAGAGAGGTGGTCAAGTTTGGATTAAGATATTCCCAGACAAGCCAGTTTCTAAAAAACCTGCTGGTACAAGAATGGGTTCTGGTAAAGGTGCTCCAGAGTATTGGGTAGCAGTAGTTAAGCCAGGTAGAGTAATGTTTGAAATTGCTGGTGTTCCTGAAGAAACTGCAAGAGAAGCTATGCGTCTTGCATCTCATAAGTTACCTATTAAATGTAAATTCGTAGTTAAAGAAGGAGGCGAAGAATAATGAAAGCTAAAGAAGTTAGAGAAATGACTGTTGAGGAACTCAACAAGAAGCTCGATGACCTAAAAGTAGAGCTTTTCAATCTTCGTTTCCAACTTGCTGTAAATCAGCTAGAAAATACAGCTCGTATCGGCGAAGTTAAGAAAGACATCGCTAGAATTAAGACTGTACTTGCTACTAAGTAAGAGAAGGGAGATTGACTATGTCAGAAAGAAACCTTAGAAAGACTAGAGTTGGTAAGGTAGTTAGCGATAAGATGGATAAGACTGTCGTAGTTGCTATCGTTGACAACGTTAAGCACCCACTCTATAATAAAATTATTAAGCGTACTGTTAAGCTAAAGGCTCATGATGAAAAGAATGAGTGTAAAATCGGTGATAGAGTAGAAGTTATGGAAACTCGTCCACTATCTAAGGATAAGAGATGGAGAGTTACTGAAATCATCGAAAAAGCTAAGTAATATAAATTTTTATTTATATTTAATTTTATATTTTATTAACATTGTTTTGTCAGAGCAGAGATTGATTTCTCTTGCTTTCTGGCAACGTTATTTCTGAAAGGAGGAGAACGACTGTGATACAGATGCAAACTTCCCTTAAAGTAGCTGACAACACTGGTGCTAAGGAACTTATGTGTATTAGAGTTCTTGGAGGTACTAGAAGAAGATATGCAAATATCGGTGACGTTGTTGTAGCTTCTGTTAAGAAAGCAACACCAGGTGGCGTTGTAAAAAAAGGCGATGTTGTTAAAGCAGTTATCGTTCGTTCGGCAAAGGGTTTAAGAAGAGAAGATGGTACTTACATCAGATTTGATGAAAACGCTGCCGTAATAGTTAGAGAAGATAAGAATCCAAAAGGAACTCGTATTTTTGGACCAGTAGCAAGAGAACTTCGTGATAAAGAATTCACTAAGATTTTAAGCCTTGCTCCTGAAGTACTTTAATTGGAGGTGTCAAGATAATGTCTAAAGTTCACGTTAAGACTGGCGATACTGTAGTTCTCTTGACAGGTAAAAAAGAGTACAAGTACGACGGTAAGGAAAGAAAAACTGGTAAGGTAGTTGAAGTTTCCCCTAAGGAAGGTAAAGTAATTGTTGAAGGTTTTAACTTCGTTACTAAACACATTAAGCCTAACAGAATGGGTCAACAAGGTAGTATAGTTAAGGCTGAAGCTCCTATATACGCTTGTAAAGTTCAACTAGTTTGCCCTAAATGTAATAAGCCAACTAGAGTAGGTCACGAAAAAGATGGCAAGAACGTTTTAAGAGTCTGCAAAAAGTGCGGAGAAAAATTCTAATAGGAGGAGAACACTACAATGGCTAGATTAAAAGAACATTACAACACAGTCGTAGCTCCTGCTATGATGAAAAAGTTTGGTTACAAAAGTGTAATGCAAATTCCTAAGCTAGACAAGGTTGTAATCAATGTTGGTGCTGGTGAAGCAAAAGAAAATGCTAAGGTTATTGACGCTATAATGAACGATTTAGCTACTATAACAGGTCAAAAGCCTGTAGTTTGCAAGGCTAAGAAGTCTGTAGCTAACTTTAAAATCCGTGAAGGTATGCCTATCGGTGTTAAGGTAACTCTTAGAAGTGAAAATATGTATGAGTTCGTTGATAAGCTATTTAACGTTGCGTTCCCAAGAGTTCGTGACTTTAGAGGTATTAACGGTAACTCTTTCGATGGCAAGGGTAACTACTCTACTGGTATTAAGGAACAATTAATCTTCCCTGAAATCGAATATGATAAGATTGATAAGGTTAGAGGTATGGATATTAACTTTATCACTACTGCACAAACAGACGAAGAAGCTAAAGAACTTCTAACTCTATTAGGTGCACCATTTGTAAAGTAATTTAGGGAGGATTAAAAGTTATGGCTAAAAAGGCAATGGTTTTAAAACAACAGAAGACTCCCAAGTATTCCACTAGAGCTTACAATAGATGTAAAATATGTGGTAGACCACACGCTTATCTAAGAAAGTTCGGTATCTGCCGTATCTGTTTTAGAGAACTTGCTCACGATGGTCAAATTCCAGGTGTTAAAAAGGCAAGCTGGTAAAAAAAAAATTTGGAGTTTTTTAAACTAATTAAGGAGGTCATTAGCAAATGCAGATTACTGATACAATTGCAGATATTCTAACTAGAATACGTAATGCTAATTCAGCAAAACACGCTACTGTTGATGTTCCAGCTTCTAACGTTAAGAAGGCTATTACACAAATCCTCGTTGACGAAGGTTATGTAAAAGGTTTCCAAGTTATTGAAGATGGCAAGCAAGGTATCATTAGAATAACTTTAAAGTATGGTGATAATAAGACACCAGTTATTACAGGACTTCGCAGAGTTTCAAAGCCTGGTCTTCGTATATATTCAAGTTGTGAGGATATGCCAAAGGTTAGAAAGGGCTTAGGTATTGCTATAGTTTCCACTTCTAAGGGAATTATGACTGATAAGAAGGCTCGTGAACTTAACGTTGGTGGAGAAGTCCTTGCATTCGTATGGTAATTATTAAGGAGGTTAAACACTATGTCAAGAATAGGTAGATTGCCAATTAGTGTACCTGCTGGTGTTACTGTTTCTATTGCTGACGGTAACGTAGTTACTATTAAGGGTGCTAAAGGCGAACTTACAAAACAATTTTCTAATATATTAACTATTGAAAAGACTGATAGCGAAATCTTAGTTACTAGACCTAATGATACTAAGGAAGCTAAGTCACTTCATGGTTTAACTAGAACACTTATCAACAACATGGTTACTGGTGTTACTACTGGTTTCACTAAAGAACTAGAAATTGAAGGTGTTGGTTACAGAGCTGCTAAGCAAGGTAACAACTTAGTTATGAACATTGGTTATTCACACCAAGTTATTATGGAACCTAAGTACGGCGTTACTATTGATGTTCCATCTCAAACTAAAATCGTAATCAGTGGTTTAGACAAACAAGCTGTAGGTCAATTTGCTGCTGAAGTACGTGAAAAGCGTCTACCAGAGCCATATAAGGGCAAGGGTATTAAGTACGCAGGTGAACGTATTATCCGTAAGGAAGGTAAAGCCGGTAAGGGCAAAAAGTAATATAAGGAGTGATTCACGATGGTTAAAAAGCAGGATAGTAATAAAGCAAGAACTGCAAGACATAAGAGAGTTCGTGCTAAAATTTCAGGAACTCCTCAACGTCCACGTCTTAATGTGTTCCGCTCCACTAAGCACATCTACGCTCAAATTATCGATGATGTAAATGGAGTAACACTTGCTGCTGCATCTAGTCTTTCAAAGGATTTTGAAGGCGATGGCGGTAACGTTGAAGGTGCTAAGAAGGTTGGCGAACTTGTAGCTAAGCACGCAATCGAAAAGGGTATCACTGAAGTAGTTTTCGACAGAGGTGGCTACCTATATCACGGTCGTGTTAAAGAATTAGCTGAAGGTGCACGTGAAGGCGGATTAAAATTCTAATACATTCTAGTATAACGTATCTTTTTAGGTACGTCGATTGAAACAAAGGAGGTAAACGCAAGTGGCTAACATTATAGACGCTTCAAAATTGGAGCTTTCTGAAAGAGTCGTTGCAATTAATAGAGTATCTAAGACTGTTAAGGGCGGACGTATCATGAAGTTTTCTGCTTTAGTAGTAGTAGGCGATGGTAACGGTATCGTTGGTTTTGGTCTTGGTAAGTCTGGTGAAGTACCTGATGCTATTCGTAAGGGTATTGAAGATGCTAAGAAGAACCTTGTTAAGATTTCTCTAAGAGGTACTACTATCCCTCATGAAATTATTGGCAAGTTTGGTGCTGGTGAAGTTCTTATGAAACCAGCTGCACCTGGTACTGGTGTTATTGCAGGTGGTCCTGTTCGTGCCGTTATAGAAATGGCAGGTATTAAGGATATTAGAACTAAGTCTTTACGTTCTAACAACCCTTGCAACGTTGTAAGAGCAACTATTCAAGGTCTTGCTGAATGTACTTCTATAAAGGAAGTAGCTCAAAAGAGAGGCAAGAGCGTTAAGGAAATTTTAGGTTAAGGAGAGATTGAAGATGGCAAAGAAGATTACACTTGTTAAAAGTCTTATCGCTGTTAAGAAAGACCAAATTGCTACTGCTAACTCTTTAGGACTTAGAAAAATTGGCGATGTTACAGTTCAACCTGATAATGCTCAAACTCAAGGAAAAATTAATAAGATTGTACATCTAATTGAGGTAACAGACGCAGAATAATCGCAATATAAGGAGGTGCTTAGATTATGAAGTTACACGAATTATCACCAGCTGTTGGTTCTACTAAAGAAGTAAAGCGTGTTGGTAGAGGTCATGGTTCTGGTAATGGTAAGACTGCTGGTAAAGGTCACAAAGGTCAAAATGCTCGTTCTGGCGGTGGCGTAAGACCAGGTTTTGAAGGTGGTCAAATGCCTTTAACTAGACGTATTCCTAAGAGAGGTTTTAACAACATCTTTGCTAAGGAATATGCAGTAATTAACGTTTCAGATTTAAATAAGTTTGTAGACGGTACTGTAGTAGATACAGAATTACTAAAGGCTTCTGGTCTTGTAAAGAAGGTTTGTGACGGTGTTAAGGTTCTTGGTGACGGCGAACTTACTTCCAAAAATCTAACAGTTAAGGCAGTAAAGTTTACTAAGACTGCTGTTGAAAAAATCGAAAAGGCTGGCGGAAAAGTAGAGGTGATGTAGTGTGTTAGAAACCATCAAAAGTGCATGGAAAATTCCAGAACTTAGGAAAAAATTGCTATACACATTACTCATTATAGTCATATTTAGAATAGGAAGTGTAATTCCTGCTCCATTCTTAGATACTAGCGTAGTCTCAGAATGGATGGGAGCTAACGCTTCAGACGGAAACTTTTTAAACTATCTCGATACTTTGACAGGTGGTGCTCTATCTAAGGCGACAATATTCTCGCTTTCAATCACACCATTTATCAATGCGTCGATTATAATTCAATTGTTGACCTACGCACTTCCACCATTGGAACGACTTTCTAAGGAAGGTACGGAAGGACGTAAGGTTTTAAATAAAATATCAGCATATGTGGCGTTTGCTTTAGCTATTGTTATGTCTTTAGCTTACTATTTAACCATGAAGAGTGCAGGTGCTGTAAAGTATAAATCTGGTTTTGAAGGTGTCTTCTGCATGATAGCTATTATGTTAGTATTCATTACGGGTGCTATGTTGGTAGTATGGTTAGGTAATAGAGTAAATGAAAAAGGTATAGGTAACGGTATCTCAATAATACTATTTGCAGGTATCATCGCTAGATTGCCAGTAGATGTAGTGGATATGGTTACTTTAGCTAAAAATGAACCAAACCCATATGTTTTTATAGTTCCTTTAATTTTGCTTATATATGTTGCAATGATTACTTTCATTGTCTTTATGAACGACTCTGAAAGAAGAATACCTATTCAATACGCTAAAAGAGTTGTAGGTAGAAAGCAATATGGTGGACAAAATACACACATTCCAGTTAAGGTTTGTATGTCTGGAGTTATGCCAATTATCTTTGCTATGGCATTTATGTCACTACCTAGTACTATTGGAATGTTCTTTCCAGTAGCTGAAAATCCAGAAACTTTTGGACAAAAGTTCTATGCAGGATTTTTAAACTTTTTTAATTATAGAAGTCCATGGTATGCAATACTATACTTTATATTAATAATTGCGTTTAACTACTTTTATGTAGCAATGCAATACAATCCAGTTGAGATTGCTAACAACCTACGTCAAAGTAATGGAGGTATCCCAGGTATTCGACCAGGTAAACCAACTGCCGATTACATTCAAAGGGTACTTTCTAAGATAACTATAGTAGGTGCATTCTTCTTAGGTATAATTGCAATATTCCCAATCTTCTTTAGTATGGCAGTACCAGATTTAAGTGGCTTAGCTATGGGTGGTACTTCAATACTAATCGTAGTAAACGTAGCTCTTGAAACCGTTAGAACACTTGAATCTCAAATGATGATGAGAAATCATAAGGGATTTTTAGAATAATGGAGGATTTTTTATGAACTTAATTTTGTTAGGTGCTCCTGGTGCTGGTAAAGGTACTCAAGCAGAAGTAATCTCAGAGGCTCTTAATATCCCACAAATTTCAACAGGCAATATGCTACGTGAGGCTGTTAAGAACGGTACTGAGTATGGTCTTAAAGCTAAAGAAGCTATGGACAGTGGTGCTTTAGTTTCAGATGAGATAGTTATTGGTATCCTAAAGGATAGAATTGCTCAAGATGATGCTAAAAATGGCTTTATTCTTGACGGTTTCCCAAGAACTGTTCCTCAAGCTGAGGCTTTAGACAACATGGGTGTTAAGATTGACAAGGTTTTGGAAATCTACGTTCCAGACGAAACTATTAAACAGAGAGTTTCTGGTAGAAGAGTTTGCTTGGATTGTGGTGCTACTTATCATGTCGATTTTAAACCTTCTAAAGTTGAAGGAGTTTGCGATAAGTGTGGTGCTAAGACTGTTATTCGTAAGGACGATATGCCTGAAACTGTAATTGACCGTCTTAAAACTTATCACGAAAAGACAGCTCCTTTAAAAGAATATTATAGTAAACAGAATAAACTCGAAACGATTGTAGGTCAAGAAGAAGTTGCTGAAACTTCTAAACTTACACTCAAGGCAGTAGGAGTAAATTAATATATTATGGTGAACGTTAAGTCTAAATCCGATTTAGAAAAGATGCGTAAAGCAGGTAAAATAGCAGGTCAAGCTAGAGAGTTGGCTGGTAAGTCAATCCGTGCTGGTATGTCTACTTTAGAATTGGATAAGATTATTCATGACTATATCGTGAGTTGTGGTGCAGTGCCATCTTTTCTAGGTTACGGTGGTTTTCCAGGTAGTGCTTGTATTTCTATTAATGAGGAAGTTATCCACGGAATACCAAACAAGAGAAAGATTATCAAAAACGGCGACATCGTTAGCGTAGACGTTGGTGCTTATATAGATGGTTTTCATGGCGATACTTGTGCTACGTTTGCAGTAGGTAAGGTTTCTGAAGAGGCTACTAAGCTACTCGAAGATACTAAAGCTAGTCTATACAAAGCTATCGAAAAGGCAGTTGTAGGAAACAGACTTGGTGATGTATGTCACGCAGTCGAAGAATATTGCACTCCTTTAGGCTATGGAATAGTTAAAAACTATACTGGTCACGGTGTGGGAAGAAAACTTCACGAAGCTCCAGAAGTTCCTAATTACGGTACAGCAGGTAGGGGTATAAAGTTAGTTGCAGGTATGACTTTCGCTATTGAACCTATGATAAACGTTAGAGGTGATGGCGTTAGAACTCTTCCTAACGGTTGGACTGTCGTTACTAACAGTGGTTCACTTTCTGCTCACTTTGAACATACTATTGCAGTTACTCCAAATGGACCAGTTATATTAACTGAAGCGTAATGGGGGAAATGTTGTGAATAAGGTTATTGGCACGGTTGTTAAGGCTTGTGCAGGTCGTGATAGTGGTGGCTACTTTGTAGTCGTCGCTTATGACCCCTTGGGTTTCTATTATATTGCTAATGGTAAGGATAGAAAACTTAGTAAACCTAAAAAGAAAAACCCTAAACACTTACAGTTTACTAAGTCTGTAATAGATTTGGACAATTTTACCGATAAAAAGCTGAGAAACTTTCTTAAAGAGTATGATAGTCTAAACATTATATAAAGTGGAGGATACACTAATGTCTAAAGAAGATGTTATTGAGTTAGAAGGTACTGTTGTGGAAGCTCTCCCTAATACCGTATTTAAAGTAGAGCTTCAAAACAAACACGTTATTTTGGCTCATGTTTCTGGTAAACTTAGAATGAATTTTATTAGAATAGTTCCAGGTGATAAGGTTACTGTAGAAATGTCACCTTATGACTTGACTAAAGGCAGAATAACTTGGAGAGCCAAGTAATTTTTAACTAATCAAGGAGGTATTTAAAATGAAAGTTAGACCTTCAGTAAAGCCTATGTGCGAAAAGTGCAAGGTTATCAAGCGTAAAGGCAAAGTAATGGTTATTTGTGAAAATCCTAAGCACAAGCAACGTCAAGGTTAATAGTTTAGGAATAGCAAGTAATGTTATGTTCAAAAGGCTATATAACGTTTTTAAGTCTTTTGAACGTTTATCTAATAACGGAGGTGCAAATTTTAATGGCAAGAATTGCTGGTGTTGATTTACCTAAAAATAAGAGAGTCGAAATCGGTCTTACTTATATTTACGGTATCGGTCGTGCTACTGCTGATAAAATCCTAAAGGAAACTGGTGTAAACCCAGATACTAGAGTTAAGGATTTATCTGAAGACGATACTGCTAAACTTCGTGAGTATATTGATAAGAACTGTAACGTTGAGGGTGACCTAAAGAGAGAAGTTTCCCTTAATATTAAAAGACTTGTTGAAATTGGTTGTTACAGAGGCGTTCGTCACCGTAAAGGTCTACCTGTAAGAGGTCAAAGAACTAAGACTAACGCTAGAACTCGTAAGGGTCCTGTTAAGACTATAGCTAACAAGAAAAAGTAAGGAGGGCATGAGATATGGCACAGAAGAAAGTTGCTACTGTTAGAAGACGTAGAGAACGTAAAAATATCGAAAGCGGTGCTGTTCATATTCAGTCCACTTTCAACAATACTATTGTAACTATTACAGATACTCAAGGTAATGCTATTTCATGGGCTAGTGCTGGTGGTCTTGGTTTTAGAGGCTCTAGAAAGTCTACTCCATTTGCTGCACAAACTGCAGCTGAAACAGCAGCTAAGGTAGCTATGGAACACGGTCTAAAGACTGTAGAAGTTTTCGTTAAGGGACCTGGTTCTGGTCGTGAAGCTGCTATTAGAGCTTTACAAACTGTAGGTCTTGAAGTTAAAATGATTAAGGACGTTACTCCAATTCCACACAATGGTTGTCGTCCACCTAAGAGAAGACGTGTCTAATTTATAGGAGGTGTAATAACATGGCAGTAAATAAAGACCCTATTCTTAAGAGATGTAGATACTTAGGTATCAGCCCAGCAGTTATGGGTGTTTCTAAGAAGGAATCTAATAGATTTAAGAATGCTAATAACAGAAAGAAAGTTTCTGAATATGGTATGCAATTAAAGGAAAAACAAAAGTTAAAGTTTATATATGGTGTATTAGAAAAGCAATTCTATCACTACTTTGAAATTGCATCTAAGATGGAAGGTAAGGCTGGTGACAACCTAATCACTTGTCTTGAAAGCAGATTAGATAGCGTAGTATTTAGAATGGGCTTAGCTTTAACTAGACGTGAAGCAAGACAACTTGTAGTTCACAACCACTATACTGTAAATGGTAAGAAGGTAAACATTCCATCTTACAGAGTTAAGGTTGGCGACGTTATAGCTCTTGCTGAAAAGGATAGAACTTCTGAGAAGTTTAAATCTACTGTAGAAGCTACTAACGGTAGAGTAGTTCCTGTATGGCTAGAACCTAAAAAAGATGATTTTTCAGCTACTGTAGTTCGTATGCCTGCTGCTACTGATATCGACTATGAAGTTGCTTCACACCTTATCGTCGAATTGTACTCCAAATAATAATAAGTTTGTTTACGATTGTACGACACTATTTTTATCGATGTCCCGAAATGTTATGACGAAAATTCGGGCGAAGATTGAACCATTACGAAACAGGAGGAGTTTTAATGCTTGAGAAGTTTGAAAAGCCAACAATAGATATCGTTGAACAAAAAAGTGACGGTAAGTATGCTAAGTTTGTACTTTCTCCTTTAGAAAGAGGCTACGGCATTACACTAGGTAACGCCCTTAGACGAGTACTTCTCTCCTCTCTGCCAGGTGTTGCAGTCAATTCTGTTAAGATTGACGGAGTACATCACGAGCTTTCCACTATTCCTGGAGTTAAGGAAGACGTAACTGAGATTATTTTAGCTATTAAAGGTTTAACAGCTAAACTACACGGTGAAAGTCCTAAAACAGTCTATATTGAGGCTGAGGGCGAGGGCGAAGTAACCGCAGGTGACATTAAGGCAGATTCAGAAGTAGATATTCTTGACCCTGGTATGCACATAGCTACTTTGGGTAAAGATGCTAAACTATATATGGAAATAACTATAGATAAGGGCAGAGGATACGTTTCTGCTGAAAGAAATAAGCAACTTATCCAACTACCTATCGACGTTATAGCTGTAGATAGTATATATACCCCTGTATTAAAAGTAAACTTCCATGTCGAAGATACACGTCTTGGTCAAATTACTGACTACGATAAGCTAACTCTTGAGGTTTGGACAGACGGTACTATCTCTGCTAAGGAAGCCGTATCACAGGCAGCCAATCTCCTCAACGAGCATCTAAAATTGTTTGTTGACCTTTCGGAAGACCAATACGAAGATACACAATTTTCTGTTAATGAAGATAAGGATAAGGGTAAAATCCTTGAGATGACCATTGAGGAACTTGACTTATCAGTACGTTCATTTAACTGCTTGAAACGTGCAGGCATTAATACAGTTGATGACTTAATTAATAAGTCCGAAGAAGAAATGATGAAGGTTAGAAACCTCGGTAGAAAATCCTTTGAAGAAGTTAGAGATAAACTTACTTCTCTTGGTTTTCAACTTAATTCCGAAGAAGACTAATTAAAGCATTCTTATTTTAACGATTTTTAAAGATTAGATTTTTTTATACGCCCACGGAGTTCTCTCCGTGTGGTACACTATGAAAAGGAGTGAATTTCAATGGCTGGTACTAGAAAATTAGGCAGAACTTCAGACCATAGAAAAGCTATGCTTAGAGCTATGGTAACTTATCTACTAGAGAACGGTCAAATCGAAACTACCGTTACTCGTGCTAAGGAAGTACGTTCTGTTGCTGAAAAGATGATTACTATCGGTAAGAACAATGACCTCCACTCCAAGCGTCAAGTTTTAGCTTACGTTACTAAGGAAGACGTTGCTAAGAAACTCTTTGATGAAATTTCACCAAAGTACGCTGATAGAAATGGCGGTTATACTAGAATTATTAAGGTTGGCCCTCGTCGTGGCGATGCTGCAGAGATGGCTATTATCCAATTAGTTTAATTTTAGTCTTATGTAATATATTTAGGCTTATCATGTTATTTGATAAGCCTATTTTTGCATAAAAAATTCCCATCTATTTAGATGGGAGTTCGTAGTTATTGTATTATATCTAATGGATTTATATACTTTCCATTCTTTAAAACTTCAAAGTGTAGGTGACTATCTAAAGCACTCTCACTTACTGATGTGTTGCCTATAGTTCCAATTATAGAACCTTTAGTAACCGTATCATTTTCCGATACTAATACACCTTTATCTAAGTTGCAGTAGTTAGCAATGTAATCTTTGTGGTCTATTGTGACGCATATTCCAAGTAGAGCGTCCTCATACACTTTAGTTACAGTGCCATCGGTTATGGCTTGTACTGGAGTGTTTATGTCAGCTTTTATATCTGCACCGTTATGAGTTTGCCATATTCCACTAGTCGCAGACTTTACTAGTTCGCCATTACTGAACTCATTGAGAACCTCTCCATCTGGTATTGGCATTATTGCTGATGTATCTTGTGCAGTGTTTACAACTGGTTCACTGGATTGACTTTTTGTAGTCGTTTCTTTAGTTGAAGTATCTTGTGTAGTGTTATCGGTAGTAGTCACCTTTGGAACGTCCAACGATTTGTTATCCACAGGATTGTATTCAATAGCAGTAGTTTCTTCTGTGATAGTAGCAGTATCTTCTGGCATTTCGGCTAGTTGATTATCTATATTTTGTGGTATCACTTGCGGATATACTACCATACAAGCTATTAAAATCATTAGTAGACTTATACTAACTGCTATGAAAAACATCTTGTTAGTCTTAGTGTTCTTTTTTGGATTGCTTTCCATGTTTTTCACCTCCATTAGAAGTATTCCCTTATGTACTTTTTTTATTCACTTCAATTATATGTGAAATGTATACATATATATCCAATTTATATAAGTTATATTTGTGAGTATTTAACGAATATTATTTTATCTATTGACTTTTTATCTATCTTATGATATACTAATAAAGTACTCAGCTGAGATACACTAAATTAAATCGCGGGATGGAGCAGCTAGGTAGCTCGTCGGGCTCATAACCCGAAGGTCGTTGGTTCAAATCCAGCTCCCGCAACCAAATTTTCCAACTATCGATTAGATAGTTGGTTTTTTTATTTTTTAAATTCAATAGATATGTAATCTATGTCAAAATGAAATCTCTAGGAACGCCCTAGAGATTTTTCTGTTTTTGATGGTCGCCGAATAGTCGACATATGAAAACTTACTTAAAATAGTAGATTTCTTCTACTCTTGTCGCCTCAAGGACGCCAAATATTTTGATTAACCTCTTTTAAATGGATTATTTTAATTCACAAATACTATTTTGATAAAATTCTTAAATTTTAAGGTTTTTCAATAAAACATCTTGAAGATTGATGCTTCTATTAGATTTTTTTAATAGCTAAGTTCTGGATTTTATCACAAATTTTTAAATTGATATAAACTTCATATCAACATTTTACCATGAATATGATATTAATGGTATATTTAAATCCTATTTTCAAGTATTATGAGTATATAAATAAATTGGTTAAACGAGTATATAATAAAAAATTTTTGAATCATTTAGGGAGGGTAAAAAAATCATGAATTTAAAAAAAATACTTAGTGGAATCGTATCTTTAGTAATGGTTAGTACTAATGTAGCTTCTATAGGTGTATTCGCTGAAGGTACACCTAAAGAATTAATTAAAAATGGCACATTTGATAATGCTTTAAAAGGTTGGGGTAGTTATATAGACGCTTCCAGTGGTGCAGATGCTACCGTATCCGTAAAAGACGGCAAACTGGATATAGCCATACAAGATGTAGGTACTCTAAACTATGGTGTACAAGCATACTACAATATAGTTCCACTATATAAGAACGGACAGTATCATTTAAGTTTTGATATTTCTTCCGACACAAGCAGACTTATAGAGTGTATTCTACAAGAAAACGGTGGAAGTTACACCGCTTATACTTGGAAAAGCATCGATTTAGTAGCTGGCGAAACTAAACATATGGAAATAGACTTCACTATGGAATATAATAGCGACCTATTTTCTAAGTTAGTGTTCAACTGCGGAGAGCAAAAAGGTGATGGTGACAACTCACCACATAATATATATTTAGATAATGTATCTCTTACTTTAGTAGATGATAGTCAAGTAGACTATTCTGAATTTAAAAAAGATGAAAACTATATTCATACTAATCAAGTAGGATATCTTCCAAATGCAGATAAGATAGCAGTATTTAAAGGTGAAAATCTTGAAGGTACTACTTTTGATGTAGTAGATGCTAATACTAACGAAGTAGTCTATTCTGGAACACTATCAAATGAAAAGGTATACTCTAAGGCTAATGAAACTCTATGCTATGGTGACTTTTCAAACGTTAAAACTGAAGGTACATACTACATTCAAACTGAAACTTTAGGAAAATCTTATAACTTCAACATAGCCTCTAACACCTATGATAGTCTACTTAATGATACTTTAAAGATGTTCTACTTACAAAGATGTGGAACAGAAGTAGAAGATACTAACGTAGGACATTCAACTTGTCACGATACTTTAGCAACTATCTATGGAACTACTGAAAAGATAGACGTATCAGGCGGTTGGCATGATGCTGGTGACTATGGTAGATATGTAGTAGCAGGTTCTAAAGCTGTAGCAGATTTACTTCTTGCCTATGATAACAATCCATCAATCTTTACTGATAGCGTAGGTATTCCAGAAAGCGGAAATGGTATTGCTGATATTTTAGATGAAGTTCGCTATGAATTAGATTGGCTTCTAAAAATGCAAGATTTATCTACTGGTGGAGTACATCATAAAGTTACTTGTGCTAACTTCCCTGGGTATATTATGCCTCAGTATGAAACAGAAGAGTTAATAGTTACTCCTGTAACTACTACTGCTACTGCTGACTTCTGTGCCGTAATGTCCATGGCTTATGAATACTACAAAGATATTGACCAAGACTTCGCAGAACTATGTTTAGAACGTTCTAAGTTAGCATATACATTCTTAGAAGAAAATCCTAACTTGATATATAGCAATCCTAAAGATATCACTACTGGTGACTATGGCGACACTAATGACCGTGACGAAAGATATTGGGCTACTGCTCAACTATTCAAAGCTACTGGTGATAGTAAGTATCTAAACGACTTTGAAACTATGGCAAGTAGTATGGTATCCAGTGGACTTGATTGGGCTACTGTTGGCGAATATGGAAACTTTGCATATCTTTCTGCAAATAGTGAACTTAAAAATCCTGAAATAGTAGAAAAGATATCAAAATATGTTATAAATTCTGCAAATAGTTTAGTTTCAACTTCTCAAAATGATGGATATGGTGTATCTGTTAGTAAATTCAATTGGGGTAGCAATATGACCATCGCTAATAATGGTATGGATTTATACTTTGCAAACTCCATAAGTGAAAATAGTGAATATGCATCTATCGCTAACGAACAGTTAAACTATCTATTAGGTAAAAACGCTTTAGGAACTTCTTTTGTTACTGGATATGGTACAGTATCACCTGAACACCCACACCATAGACCTTCTATGAAAAGCGAACACGCCGTATATGGTATGCTTGTAGGTGGTGTAAATCAAAACTTAGAAGATAACTTTGCAGAAGCTCTTCTAATGGACGAACCTCCTGCCAAATGTTATGTTGATAATGCTGAAAGCTACTCAACTAATGAGGTTACTATATATTGGAACTCTCCTTTTATTAATCTACTATCATATGCTATGAAAGATAACAACTCTACACCAGTAGAACCATCTTCAAACATTAGCAAACTATTAAGATTAAAAAAGTATATATTAGATATATCCACCGATAGCACCGACTTAGATATAAACGAAGACGGTAATATTGATATATTAGACCTTGTTAAACTAAAACATGATATCTTAAGCGATAGCGATATAAAGCCTAATCCACCTTCAACTACTGAACCTACACCAAATGATGAAATAATAGACTATGGTACTCCAATGGACGAAAATGCAACATCTATTGCAGATTTTAGAAAAGGTTTATCAAGTATGTTTATAGCTTCTGATGGTTGGGGAAATGGCGGTTTTTTCGATTGTGGTTGGTTTAAGGAAAATGCTGTTATAGATAGTGGCCGTCTAAGCCTTACTATTGATGAAGATAAAACTAATCAATATAATTATTCAGGTGCTGAATATCGTACCAACGATTTCTATCACTATGGATACTATGAAACTTCAATGCAAGCTATTAAAAATGATGGTGTAGTATCTTCTTTCTTTATCTATACAGGTCCTTCCGACAATAACCCTTGGGACGAAATAGATATTGAAGTTTTAGGTAAAGATACTACTAAAGTTCAATTTAACTACTTCACTAATGGCGTTGGAAATCATGAATATATGTATGATTTGGGTTTTGATGCCTCCAAAGGCTATCATACTTACGGTTTTGATTGGCAACCTGATAAAATTACTTGGTATGTTGATGGAAAAGAAGTATATTCCGCTACTACAAATATCCCAAGTACCCCTGGTAAAATTATGATGAACGTTTGGCCAGGTACTGGTGTAGATGATTGGCTTAATCATTATGATGGTACTACTCCATTAACTGCTAACTATCAATGGGTTACATATAAAGAATAGTGTAGAATATTCAAACATATTATTAAGATAAGGCATACTTGTATGCCTTATCTTTACTTTTACAGAATGTCAAATCTATATCTACTCTTGTACTCTTTAGGAGTCATACCAGTGTACTTTTTAAACACCTTTATAAAATAGCTTTGAGAACTAAATTCCAACATTTCGCTTATTTCCAAATCGTTAAATTTAGAATATTGTAACATACTTGAAGCAGACTCTACTTTTTTTATATTAATATATTCGCTTAATACTATACCAACTTCCGATTTAAAAAGCCTTGAAAGGTATGCTACACTTAAGTTAAGATAATCGGCAATATCTTCCACTCTAATCTTGCTATGTAGATGGTCACTTATATAATCTATAGCTTTAACTATTTGCTTAGAGTATATCTTGTTATTATTTATGCTATACATACGTTTAGTAAACTTAATAATCATATTATAGTGCAAATTATGAACTTCTTGTTGAGTAGTACATTGGTCAGCCTTAATAATAAACATATCGCTTAAGTTGTAACCTTCTTCAAAAGTCATTCCCGAATTGATACAAAATCGAGTAATTAACGCTGTAGATATTATAAAATGATATTTTAAGTTTCTTAAAGCGTCTGTACTTAGTATACCATATCCTTTGCTACATAGTGGAGTAGATAAGAGTTTAACTTTTTCCATGTTGCCAGAACATATGCTTTCGTAAAAAGCAACTTCACGGTCAAAAGAGATATGTTCAAAATTATCTTCACGTTGATGTATTAAAAAGTTGCAGTAATCATTGTTAGATGCTTCTTGTAAGTAGGGGATAAGTCCTTTTTTTACTATATCATCTATAATTTTTGGACTTATAGAGTATAGCCCATTGACTTCAAGTATAAAGTCATTTTCCAATAGATATTCAATATTTTTAGATATCACAATTGGTTTAATGCTTAAGCTATTTGAAATTTCTAAAAGCGTTAGCTTTTGTACCAATAGCAACTTTAAGATATCGCATATAATGTTAATATTCACAGTAAAAACCACCTTAATATAGAACTTACTTAAGATTATATCATATTGAAAGGATAAATTCAATATCAATATTCTACTATAAAAGCAACTTAAGTGATATATTAACATCATCTATTTTGATATTATATATACATAGATTAAATCCCAGACTTACGATATAAATATAACCATTAAATGGAATACTAACAAAATATAGTATTCCATTTAATCTAAAAAAATAGAAAGGACTTATACACTATGAAAAAATTTATTGGGTATCAAAAAGGTGTTAATTTTGGGGGCTGGTTCTCTCAATGCGATTACTCAAAGGAAACTTATGATAATTTTATAACAGAAGATGACTTTAAAAAAGTATCTACTTGGAACATAGACCATATTAGACTACCTATAGACTACAACTTATTAGAAGATGACAATGGAAACTATCTAAATAGTGGATTGCAATATCTTCAAAAAGTTGTGGATTGGTGTGAAAAGTATGGTCTAAACTTAATAATAGACTTACATAAAACTTATGGCTTTTCTTTTGACCCTAAAGAATGCCAAAATGGTTTTTTTGAAGATGATAGACTTCAAGAAAGATTTTACAAACTTTGGGAATACTTAGCTAAACATTTTGGTAAGTACTCTAATAGAATAGCCTTTGAACTACTAAATGAAGTTACTAACAAAGAATATGGTGCTATTTGGAATGATATTTCAAAAGAGTGTATATCACGCATTAGAAAGTTTGCCCCTGATATATATATCTTAATTGGTGGATATTGGCATAATAGTATTGAGGCTATTCCTGATTTACCTCTACCATATGATGATAAGATTGTTTATAACTTCCACTGTTATGAGCCTTTAATATTTACACATCAAGGGGCTTATTGGGTTGATAATATGCCAGCAGATTTTAGGCTTTCATATCCAGATACTACAGAACACTATCAAGAACTTGAAAATAGCTTCAACTTACCTATACAGAGTGTATTAAGTAAGTCTAAAACGGCTACCGTAGGAACAGAATTCTTTGAATGGCAATTTACACAAGCTGTAAAAGTAGCAGAAGAAAGAAATGTACCTCTATATTGTGGTGAATATGGCGTAATCAATTTAGCTGACTTAGATAGTACTTTAGAATGGTACAAAAATATTCACTCAGCTTTTGAAAGGTTTGGAATAGGTCGTTCTGCATGGTGTTATAAATCCTTGGATTTTGGTTTAACAGATGAACATACTAAACCAATCTTTGAAGATTTAAAAAAATATTTTTAACCAATTTCAGCAAAAAGTCCTCCACTTCTTTAGGTGGGGGAGTATGTTATATAATCCTTAATAAATAATACAAAGATAATCAAAAAATTGTCTTAATTTATAAGATGGATTTTTGGTTAATGTTATCACTTAAAAGATTAATACTTACATGAACTTATGAATGCAGTCGCCCTTTTTAAGATGATAGCTAGAAATACATTTAAAATATGGATTTTTATCTATTAGATTTCAGTTCTCATAACCTGACCAGCTTCCGCAACCAAATTTTCCAACTATCGATTAGGTAGTTGGTTTTTTTATTTATTTCTATTGATGATTAATAAAAAATATGTTATAATTTATGTAAATTACATATTCACTTAAAGGAAGTGTTTGAATTGTTAATACATTCAATGAAATTGATGCAAGAACCCTTTAATAAAATTAAAAATCAAACTAAAACTATTGAAGTTAGATTGTATGATGAAAAACGTCAACAAGTGCAAGTAGGCGATTTCATAGAATTTTCCCTTATGGATAATGCAAAAGTTAAATTACAAGTTGTAGTTACAAATTTATATCGTTTTAGTAGCTTTAATGAACTATATAAAAACCTTTCAAAAGAAAAACTTGGATATCTACCTAATGAGATTATCGATGCAAACTGCATGAATGTTTACTACTCTACTGAAAAACAAAGTATGTATGACGCTTTTGCTATAGAATTTAGATTGACAGATTTACAAAAGTTCATAGATGCTCAAAATGATGGCTATGGCTTTGGTCAAACCTATAAAGTGGCACTTGATGAGTTAAAACATGGTAGAAAAGTATCACATTGGATTTGGTATGTATTTCCTCAAATAGATGGTCTTGGTTGGAGTAGTACGACAAAATACTTTTCTATAAAAAATCTTCAAGAGGCTATAGATTATTATAATCACCCAGTTTTACACGCTAGATTGATTGAAATAACTTCAGAACTTTTAAACTCTAAATTTGATAATTTTATGTATATCTTTGGTTATCCAGATGCTTATAAAGTTCGCTCATGTATGATGTTATTTGATTATGCTATACCAAATAATAATCTATTTAGACAAGTTATCGATAAATTCTGTCAGGGACTGGAAGATAATGATACTATTAAAATATTACAATCTATACATTAAGAGGTACTTTGTATGAATAAATTTTATAAATATTTAGTAACATCTGCTATGATGTTTACTTTTGGAACACTTACTTCTATAGGACAACCTTGTAATATAATCGATTATGCTACCGTTTCAGCAGATAGTACATCTGTACTTGATGCAGTAATTGAACAGAATATATCTAAAATGGAACACATAAATTCATATTCTGCTGAATTTGTAGTGGATTATGTATCCCCATCAAGAGATTATAATGAAGTGGCAGATACTTTAAATTCTATTCAAGAAATATCTAACGATATTTGCAAGGATTGTACTACTACATACGATAAAATAAAAGCTATTCACGATTATGTGTGCGAAAATATGGCTTATGACCATGAAGCATCTGAAAATGCTGCCGATTTTAATACCATATGTTTAAAAAATATATTAGTTAATCATAGGTCTATATGTGCAGGATATTCTAACTTCTTTTCTGCTTTGTGTAACGCTCAAGGAATATATTGCGTAAATATTAGAGGTTCAGCCGTGAACAATAAAGAGGTTACTTATGAAAATCTTGCTGATGATGATACCGTTACTAATCATGAATGGACTGCCGTTTGGTATGATGAGGAAAGTCGTTGGATTTATGTAGACTGTACTTGGGATTCTAATAATCATTACTATAGCCAAGATGATATTGTTACTAATCCTTTTAAAAATCAGTACTTCGATATCTCTGTTGAAGAACTATCTAAAAATCATAAGGCTAAAATTGTTGACTATAGAAACTTCTTAGATGCTATTAACTACTTCGATACCTCTACTACTATTGATACTACTTATAATTCTAATGAGGATACCTCTCATACTACTACTGCGATTACCTCTACTGTTACACAAAAGATGTCTACTAGTACAGAAAACGTATCTAGTAGAGTTAAGCCTATATCTAAAGCAGAAGATACATCTAATAAGAGTATAGTTCCGACTATACTATGTGGAACTATTTGTCTACTATTGGCTAAAGTATTTACATCTAAAAAATAGAATAATATCTACTATACTGAGTATCCTCTATATTGATGAGATGATTTTTATGTATACTTCTACAAGATTAAACCTTAAACCTATTAATGAACTCTCTGGATATCTTTTGCAAGATATCTAAATCTTATGCTTGTTATTCTAAATTGATTAAAAAAACGCTCTATTATATTAGAGCGTTCTTTTTTGGATTTGAACGAATTGAACGTACTTTAAAGCCCACCTATATAAAGGGCATGAACTTCAATAATAGTGTGTTTACCATCTTTAAGTAAAAACTTAAATTTTATAATTATCCTTGTACATATCTTGCTAAGGCAAGTTGAACTGGACAACATAGCTTTGGAAGGGAAGCACAAATCAAAAAGACGGAAATTACAAATAAAAGCAACAGATTTTAAACCTCTTAAATAACTAACATTAATGCACTTAACTATATTTAACTGGGAATGAAAGCAATAGTTTAGATTACAAAATGTTAAATATCTAAAAGTTGTGGAAATCAGATGGGCTTTAAAGTACGTCTATTCGTTTTTTATTGATATACTATATATATAGTTTATCATATTTTAAAAAAAATAGTCTATCGATGTAATAATCGATAAACTATTTGTAATAATCAATTAGATACACTCAATTGAACTAATACTTTAAACGATGTTTTATCGTAATCCACAATGACATTGCCATTATATGTTAAAGCTATATGTTCTATTATATCCAAGCCAAAGCCATGATTTTCGGCATCTTGTTTAGAAGTTATAATCTTTTTAGCTTTTACGTTAATATTGGTATCTTTAGAGTTTATGGTTTCAATGAATATCATTTCATTATCTTGCCAAGCTCTAAAGGATATCTTTTTGGGAATGTCTGTAGATTTAATGTTGCAAACAGCCTCAAAAGCATTATTTAACATATTATTGGATATGTTACACATATCTACTGCATTGATGCTTAACTTTTCAGGTATAGCACATTTGGTAGTAAACTCTATGTTATTATTGGAACATTGTTCGTTGGCGTTCTGTAGAATAACATTCAATATAGGATTGCTACAAAAATTGATTGCATTGTTACTCTTATACTGTTGTTCTAGTTGCGATACTAAATCGGAAGCATCTTGTAAATCGTTATTGGCTATAAGCGATTTTACGACTTGCATTGAATTATTAAAATCATGTTTTATTTTTCTAATCTCTAATAGATTTTTTTCGGTCTTGGTATGGTAATCTTGATACATCTTCTCATAGTATTCTAAAAATGAGTTCTTTTCCGATTGAAATTTATCTTCTACAATCTTGTTAGATAGCTTTATTATTATCGCATCAAAGATTATACATACTAATACTATAACTACAAATACTATTAAACTACCTAATTTTATTTGGATATTGTTATCTGCCATAGTTCTGCTTATGTATATCACAAATGCAAATTGTATCACCGAACTAAATAGGAAAGTCCAGTTTATAGTGGTAAACCTCTTTTTTGAGTGTAACATGGATACTATAATCGAAAATATAAGCGTTAATGTAGATATCAACATTAAAATAACAGGTTCGTACTTTATGTGCATACTAATATGTTCATCAAAGTTGGAAGTAAAGCTATATATTCCAAAGAACATAAATATTACTGATGCAATAACATCACTAATAAATAAGCACATTACAGAGATAACTCCCATTAGCAACCTAAACGATGCCTTAGTGGTATCGTTATTAAGTACGCAGTATAACACCATGGATATTATATTCCAAACTTCAGCAGCTTGTTTTCCTAGAGTTAGATATACGCCACAAGTCAAGGCTATGTTTAGCACATATAATAGTAATATTTTTATCTTAGGTTTGCCTATGTTCAAGTACGAAAATATTACATTATTAAACTGCAACGATAATGCCTCTACCAGTAAGCATATCAATAGAGCTTTATCAGTACTCACTTGAAGCACCCCCTTCGGAATGATTAAGCGACCTTAACTTAATAATATCCTTACGCTTATGAGATACAGACGTTCCATTGATAATACTCAACGGAATACCAGTTGTACCTATATATACAAAGTTCTCATTAGATGGTATTTTAGTTATAGCATCTACATTTACAATGTAGCTTTTATGACAGTTATAAAATCTATTACTTAAAGATTTTAACTCTTTCATTAAGTTTGAAATTTTATTATATCCTGTATATTCGCCATCATATGTAACGATAGTTACCTTACGTTGAAAACTATAGATATATTGTATTCTTTCCAACTCTACAAAAATAGTACCATTTTTTGCATTAAATGTTAAAATGTTCTCTTTAGATTTTATTGAATGGTCAGTTTTTAAGTTATCAATATGAGTTTTTAACTTATTTAAATCTATAGGTTTTTTTAGTATGGCATATGGCTTAAAGTTAGGCATACCTAAAAACATATCTTCCACATACTTTTCCATGAACCCACTAATAAAGAGTATCTTTATGTTGGGAAATTTTTTAAAAATTTCATGGGAATAGTCTATGCCATTTAAGTCGTGTGGAAATTCGATATCCATTAGAATGGCATCTATTTGAATATCGTTGCCGTTATCGTTAAGATATTCATACACGGCAAAACAGCTTTTAAAAGTGATAATGTTAATAGTTGCATCGATATTTTTAATATCGCAAACTAAACTCTCACAAACTAGAGTGTTATCATCACATACTATTATGTTCATAGTACAATGTCAATCCTTTCAACGTTTTATAATTATTTTCACTTATACTAAAAGTTCATGTTAATAAAA
Source organism: Ruminococcus sp. (assembly GCA_018376535.1). Lineage (GTDB taxonomy): Bacteria > Bacillota > Clostridia > Oscillospirales > Ruminococcaceae > UBA5884. Next base: position 57,737 of record JAHABC010000003.1, on the reverse strand, counting down.
ATTAAACAACCGAAAGAAGACAGAAAATATTTGGTTTTTTTAAAAAATTCTTTTAGTATATCAATAGATAATTATTATATCATACTGTATAGTAAAAGTCAATAATTTTACTCATATAAACAACAACTTCCTACATATAATATGAAGGAAGTTGTTGCACTATAATAATTTATTAGCATCTTTTGGATACTTAATATTAGGTTATTTTAATAAGTTAATAATATCATTAGATATTAACTCTTTAGTTAAATGATTTTCTTCTAATACTGTTTGAACATTATATCTATCAAGGAACTCTTTCTTTAAACCAAAGTTAAGAACCTTTACTTCAGAGTTGCCATAGTAACGGGATATCTTTTCACCAAATCCACCATTTATAACGCCATCTTCAAGAGTTACTACTATACTATGATTATCTTTTAAACTTTCTAGTAGTTTGGTATCTTCGCCAGTGATATATATTGGATTTATTAGTGTTGCATCTATATTGTACTTACTGGATAGTTCTTTAACAGTATCTTTGGCTAGTTGATAAAAATCTCCTACACCTATGATTGCTACAGTGTTTCCAGATTTAGTAACTTCATACTTATTTAAGTCACTGTAGTCTTTGCGAACTTCTCTATTACTGGATATAACTCCATTTGCTGGAACTTTTATCGCTACTGGATAACTCCTTTGATTGATACTCCAATCTAACATGGAAAAATATTCCTCTTTACAAGTAGGTGCTAAATATACTATGTTTGGTATGTTGGATAAGAATGGTATATCAAATATTCCTAGATGTGTTACATCGTTCATGCCATATACAGAACCCGCAAACGTTAGTATAGTAACTGGATTGTTATTTATACACAAATCTTGTGATAGTTGGTCATAAGTTCTTTGAATAAATGTACTATATACACCGTATACGGCTTTTACTCCGTTTTTAGACATTCCAGATAACATTGCTACAGCATTTTCTTCAGCAATGCCTACATCTATGAACTGCTTACCTGCTAACTTTCTTCTTTCTTGATTAAATCCGAATACTGCTGGTGTCGCAGATGTAACTGCTACTACAGATTTATCTTCTTGCATCTTATTAATTAGATATTCTCCAGTTAGTTCGCCATAGTCTTCGCCATCAAAGGTGTACTTTGGAGAACCATCTTGAATATTAAAAGGCGTATTCCAGTGCCAAGCCTCTTTATTAGCCTCGGCGATAGCGTATCCTTTACCCTTTTGAGTTACTACATGAACTACTACAGGGTGGTTTATATCTTTAACTTTCTTAAGAGTATCTATAACTTGTGATACATTATTACCATCTTCAATGAAAACGTAGTCTAAGCCCATGGATTTAAATAGATTACATTCAGCTTTACCTTTGGTATTACGGAGAAGTTTTAGGTTTTGATATATACCTCCATGATTTTCAGCAATAGACATATCGTTATCATTTACTACTATAATTAGATTGCTTTTTAGTTCGTAAGCAAAATCGAAACCTTCAAAAGCCTCGCCACCACTTAAAGAACCATCACCTATAACGGCGATAATGTTTTCATTAGAACCTTTTATATCTCTAGCCTTTGCAAGACCACACGCTAAACTTACAGAAGTAGATGTATGTCCTATAGTAAAGAAATCGTGGTCGCTTTCCTCTGGATTTGAATATCCTGATACATCGGAATAGTTTTCCTCATATAAGAATGCTTTGTTTCTACCAGTTAGCATCTTGTGGCAGTAACTTTGGTGGGATACATCATATACTATTTTATCTACAGGTGAATTGAATACATAATGTAATCCAATAGTTAGTTCCACTGCACCTAAGTTTGGACCTATATGTCCACCTTTTTTACTCAACTTTGTTAGTAGAGCAGTACGCATTTCAATGGCTAAACTTTCTAGTTCTGAGATGTTTAAAGATTTTAAATCTTTTGGCGATGATATTTTTTCTAAATACATAGATAAATCCTCCTAAATGGTAATTAATATTATGTAAATATTATAATACTTAGAGTTCACTTCAAGTCAAGTAAACTTTTTATGAACAAAGTTATAAGTTTCTATGTACATAGTTATTGAACAGAACTCTCTATATAAGCGAAACTATATCCACTAAGATTTTGTAGTACTCCATTAAGACTTACTTGCATATCAAGTTGATTAAATATCTGTTGAGCCATATCGTTAGTATCACCAGCTACGTTGTTTTTACAAGCAATATATATTTTATCTTGACCACTCTCAATGAGTTCTTTAACTTTGGAATAAAATTCTTCTCTGTTATTAGTTAGATATCCATAGTTAGAGTGGTTCATAGCAAAAAAGTATTTATCGTCACAAGTGGAAACTACTTCTTGCATTGGAGTTTCAACAGATGCATCGTATCTATATTTTTCTGATATGATATCTAAACTAGCATTAAAGTATACATAGTTGTTTATGTGTTCGCCATTATGTTCAAGAGCATCATCGTCCCAAGTTACATCTACTACATACTTTTTGTCGTCTAATGTGATTACGTTCCAAGTGTGTTTCATTTCTTCAAGACTGTTTACCTTTTCTACTTTTAAACCAGCCATAGTACATAGCATATAGAAAGTATCGGTATAACCCATGCAGTTGGCTTGACCATCTATCATAGAACCTATAGCACTTCTAAATCTTGGAATGGAAGAGTCTGTATAGTCTTGGCTTTCATCTGTAAAGTAGGTAGTTATATCGCAGATATAGTCATGGATTTGTCTTTCCTTTTCTATATCAGATGCGTCTTTATCAAGAGTATTTTCTATAAAATCTACTGCTTTTTCGTATAGTGTGTTGTTATCTCCTTCAAGATAGGATTTATCTCCAGTTTGATATGCGTACACTACATACGCACTAGGATAGTATACTACATTATATACACAGTATATCGCTTTTACATCATCGTGGCTTAGGTTTTGTTGATGTAATGACGCTTTAGGAATACCTTTTTCATTACTTACTAGTGAATGATTATTTTCTTCAGTAATAGTATCACAAGAACCACTCATAATGAATGGTATCACTGTTTTAAATTGCGAACATTGTTCATCTAGATATTTTTCTAACTCTTCAGGAGAGTTTACTACCATACTTTCATTCCAATCTATACTTTTTAGAAAGTCTGGAATATCTTCTGGTTTGTACTTTTCTATTATATTGTATGGAGTTATACCATCTTTATTAGCAGTTATCGATGTTGTAGGTTCGGTTACTGTCGAAGTTTCTACAGTGGAACTCTCTGTTGCAGAAGTTTCTTCAGTAGTTAAAAGTGTGGTTTCCTCTATAGATGTTGTTTCTAAAGTGGTAGTTTCAACGGTGGCTTGGTTTGAGTTTCCACAACTTGTGGATAGACTCGCTATTATTAATATACATATAGTGGTTTTTAAAAAATTTTTCATAAAAATCTCCTTGTGATGTTGTAGTTTTATATATACTATAATCATATCACAATTTTACAGAAAATTCAATCTAATATGTATAAAAAATCCCTTACCTGTAAAGTAAGGGACTTTTTTAGTTCACTAGAGCTTTATCTAAATAAGATACTCTATATTTTCTCATGTAGATTATAAATGCAGTTCCTACTAGTATTGCACATACAAACCATATAACTGGCTCTAAGAAACATATTCCTAGATATTTAAACGTTGGGGCAACAAATCCTACTGCAACAAACTTAGATACTAGTTCTATAATACTTGCTGATAATGGAACTATCTTTTTACCTATTCCTTGTAAGCTACTTCTTAGTATTATTAGGATACTCAAAACATAAAAGAATGGTACGTTTATAGTTATGTACTGCTTTATAGTCTTTAGTATAGTAATATCAGATGTGCCTGTTACTGCATAAGATATACTATCACAACATACAAAAGATAGTATTGTTGCTATAGTACTCCATATGAACGCTATACACAATGCCGATGTTATTCCTTTTCTTACTCTGTCCATCTTATTTGCTCCAAAGTTTTGACTGGCAAATGTTGAACACGCTATACTTAAAGTTCCTAGAGGCATCATGAATATACTTTGTATCTTTCTAGCAGTGGAATGGGCTGTTATAGTCTGTTCTCCAAAAGAGTTTACTGCACTCTGTAAAGCTACTGAACCTATATCTACAATGGCTAACATTAAACCCATAGATAATCCTGTAGTAGTTAGTTCGGTTAGTAAATATTTATCATATTTAAGATATTCTTTCTCAAACTTTAAAAGTGGATTTTTCTTATATATGTATATCACACAAAGTGCAACAGATACTATTTGTGCTATTACTGTAGCATAACCTGCTCCAGCAATTCCTAACGATAAGTATTTTACAAATATTATATCTAAAATTATGTTCACTACTGTAGATACCATTAAACAGTATAATGGTACTTTACTATTTCCGATAGCTCTTAACATTCCTGCAAACATATTATATGACATGGTTACTATCGAACATGATAGTATTATCATTAAGTATGATGTCGCATCGTTGATTATGTTATCTGGAGTGTTTAAAAATCTTAATAGTGGGTTTATTCCTAATATACTAAATATCGTTAATATTATAGATGTTATTAATGTTAAAGTCATGGTCAATGCTACAGATATCTTTAATGCATTGATATCTTTTTTACCATAACATCTAGCGATTATTACGGCAAATCCGTTGGTCAAGCCGTTGGCAAAGTTTATAACTAGATTGTATATCGGAGTAGTCGCTCCAATAGATGCCAAAGCGTTATCTCCTAGTACATGACCTATTATAGTAGTATCTACGATGTTATACATTTGCTGAAATATATTTCCTATTAGTATTGGAATAGCAAATACTATTATCAATTTTAATGGATTTCCTATGGTCATATCGCCTTTTGTTCTTGTGTTTTCCATAAACATTCCTCCTTATCTTTTAGCATTAGTATTATAGCATATGCGATTTTTAGATGTTAGTACATATATTGACTAATATTTGTGAGAATATTATCCTTTGATTGTTCAATCTTGGTTTTATATAATATCGTTAGAAATTCTAAAAGATAAGTCTGTATATTTATAATTCAACGCTATAATTATATTTTTTTTTGAAAAACTATTGACAAAGAATTCATCTTGTGATACAATGAACATATAAATTAAATGAGGTGATGGCTGTGAAAAAAATCAAAATTAAAAAACGTATTTTGTCAATGATAATATCTGCTATTTTTGTGTGTAATTTATCAATAGGTGTTAATTCATTTGCAGTTGAAACTTATAGAAGTTACAGACATGGTCTTGGTGATGTTGTAGAAGATGGTTCACTTAAATCTAATGATATGTTAATGTTAAAAAAATATCTATTAGGTCAAGTTGATTTATCAGCAACCCAATTAAAAACTGCTAATATTCAATTTAGTGCTGGTGATGGTGCTAAGATTAATAGTGCTGATTTATCATTATTAAAAAAGTGTTTACTTAACAATTGTGGTTATCCAGAAAATAGTATTAGTAGTTTACATAGAGCTATAAGTAACTCCGATAATATTGTTCTTAAAAATATGAGAGATGTTATAGGAGAATTTATGTATGAATATAGTCGTAAAGATTGGCAATATGATTTTGATGTAGATTGTGGAAGAACATATACTATAAATGGTCAAGAATTTACTGGTTGTAGAACTGATTGTTCAACGGCTGTAAGTGTAGCTTTATATTCTAGCGGTGTATTAAATATGGAACAAGTTGGAACAAAATGTTCCCAAACTTATTTAAGTACTGGTCAATTAATATCTGAATTTGACATTTTGAAAGGTTGCGTAAATGATGGATATTCAATGAGTTTAATTTCAATAGTTCCAAATGTAACTTTTATTCAACCAGGAGATATATTAGTATATCCTGGCGGTCATACTAGTGTTGTAGTTTCTACTAATAGTGTATTAGGTATGCCTAGTAGTTTAGAATTTAATAACAGTGTTTACTTGGCAGTATATAGTGCTGGTGGAGATTTCGGAGAAGTCCATAGACATCGTTTAAAACCAGAGATAGAACAGATTAATCAAAGTTCTAGTGGTAATAATCAAGGTGTAAGACCATATACTTATATAATAAGAGTAAGTAGAGTATAATAAGAGGTGATAGTATGAAAAATATAGAAAAGTTTAGTATTTTATTATCAATGTTGTTATTGTTGAATGGTTGTTCTAAGATAGGAAGTGATATTGTATCACAAGAAACTGTTGGTAATTCTAGTGCTACAGAAACTACGAAAGTTACTGAAACTATTGGAGTTTCTAATGATGATATTGTAGATGTAACCTCTTATATTAATACTTTAAGTAATGATGAGATAAATGATAATCTACATCGTTATTTATATGATATAAATTTCTATGCAATTGAATGTCAATTTATAAAAGATACTAATTCTAAAGAGGATATTGAATATGCACAATTTCGTATGCAATGCGTAAATAAAAAATATCCTTTGGATTTAAGTACAAACTATCCTATAGTAGATGAGTACTATAAGATGATAGATACTGAAGCTAAACAAAAATTAGATACATTGTATTATGTAGATGGTGTCCCTACTTTTACTTATGTACCATATCCTAACCATGATGAAATAGAACAGCAATTTCAAGATTTTATGTATGATTATTATAATGTTACTGACGAGAAAATTCAAGAATTAAACTATCCATTTGATAAGATTAGTGTTGATAATGATATCCCTAAAGACTTAGTGGATTTGGAAAAGGAATGTGTGGAAAAATATACATACCATTACAATGGTTTAAGGTGCTTGAGATATATAGCAGTTAAGTTCGCAATTTGGGGTGAAGATGTACCTAATGATAAAAATTCAACAGCAAGAACTTGTTATGAAATATTATGTAGAATGAAAGATTTTACTCAAGAATATAATACTGTAATGGGTGAAAATCCACAAGATGTAGATACCGTAAATGAATATATTGAAAAGTATTCACAAGCATATATGTACATTCTACAAAATAAAGATACCCTTACTGATGATGAAGCATATACCTATCTACATAATTTCCTCTTTGATGAGGATATGATAGACTTACAAACGCAAGTATATCATATTACAACTGAAAATTTAGATACTTTTTTAAATCCAATAGATTAAATAAGAAATCCCACTATATAGTGGGATTTTTTTATGCGAATATTTTATTATATCGTTCACCGTTTATTATATCTAGCATGAACTGTTCAGGATTTAACTTATCAGTTTGAACCATATCAAAGATTTTTGCCGTCGAACCTGATACTAATAATGCTCCACTTTGATGCTTTGTAACTGGTACTTGCTGATTTCTTGATGCAACATTCCAAAATACTACGTTTGGAAGTTTATATCCATATTGTTCAAACTTTTGCTTAGCACAATCGAAGTTGGTGCAACGTTGATTGTTATTATATGCACAATTGTCAAATTCCATATCGGAGATTATATATATTGTATCTGGGAGTTCTTTTTGTGGTAGTTTTTGATGTATAGCAGTATTAAGGATTAAATCGAAAACACCTTGAATGTTCGTATTAGAACACTCATTAAAGGTACTTATATAGTTTACTTTATCCACAATATCTGTACCTTTAACTTCCACTAATCTTGGATTGCTTGAAAATGTTATAAAATGATTTGCAAAAGCTCCAGTAGAGTGTTCTGCAAAGTATAATCCTAAAGATATCGCTACTTGATATGGTAACAAATCACATCTATAGGACATATACATTGAACCAGAGCCATCTATTACAGCAATTGAATTTTTATCGATATTTACACTAGGAAGTGAGTTCCATGTTACATCTAGGGAAGTTCTTTCGTTTTTAGATATCTTTCCTCTATTGTTTAGTATTTGGCGTACTATATCGTAAGGGTATAGAGTTCCTGTATTAATCTTGGTTTCACCATTTTTAACAGATTGCAAAAAGTTCATATAACGGTCGGCATCGTTTCTAAAGAATGCTTGTCGATATTTAACCATCGCCCTTGATGGTTGCTTAGAGTAGTCAAAAGAGTAGTCTTTGGTTCGAAGTCTATTTTCTAGGATATCTAAATGTTTACGAAGTTTGGATATAGTCTGTCGATACTCTTTATAAGACATATTTAACTCTTTAGATATCTTTTTGGCTAAAGATATGGTATCTTTATTAGATGCGTTTATAGATGGTATCCACTTTGCTAGTAATGATATACTATTGTTACTATTCATATTTTGGATATCTTTGTTTAACTGTTGATTTATTATACTTATAATGTTCTTTTGAATGACTTTCACATTGCAATTGTATAGGTTGATAAGGTCGTCCCAACGACCGTATTCAGAGAATAGTTCTAAGTTTTTAAGAACACTATCTGTATGAGTTTTCGCTAGATAGTCCATGGATATTCTAAATACACGTCTTTCACCAAGACCACCTCTAATATCACGGGCAAAAAAGAGTATTCTAAAAGTATAATCTTTGTTTTCGGTGTAGGCACGTTCTATTATAGATGTTATTTCTTGTTCGTTTGCTTGACGTAACGCTCCTATACGATAGAATAAATCTAAGCAATCGGAAAGCGTACTGTAGTATGTAAGGGCATTATTTTCAGTAGTAGTTAAATTAGCTTCTTTTTTTATAGAGTTTAAAAAGTTAAACATTAGAAAATCCTCCTTTATAAATCAAGACAGAGTTTTAAACGGTCATATGTAGCGACCGTTATGGGATTCGAACCCATACGCATGAGGTTGGAACTCACACTTGCCAATTTATATATGCTGTTACTGTCTTTATTGATAGATTTATTAATGTATCTAACTATACACGATACCTTATATTAAGAAAACTTAGCCACAACCTTAAAGGTTGGGTGGATTTGAACCACCGTCTTCACATAATAGTGACGCTTTAACCACTTTGACTTCATAATAGTTAAATTTTGCTGAGTGTATCGTTTTAGATTATATACAAGATATCAAAGTTTAACGTGACAAGTTAAATAATTAAAATGTTGCTGTGGATATCTTTAAAATAAACATAACCTAAATAGTTAGATATCATTAATATCAAGATACTATAATAATTCATCTTCATAAATAACTTGCTGTAAGTATCTTTCATGTTTAGATTATATCACATAGTATTAAAGATATCATATAAAAAAAGTTGCGAACTCAAATATTTGCCTCAAAATGTTGATATTTTTTTCTAAATCTGTTATAATCTTGTATGTAATAAAGTTTAGGAGGTACTATATGAGCAACTACAACGAACTTATTAAAAGTCTAAAGAACGTCCGTGAATATATGAAAGATTTCTATATCTACGGCTTTAAAACTAGAAATGATTTTCAGCAAAAAAGTCAACGTACCTACGATAACGAAAAACGCAGAATTGAAAGTTGGTTGGGTGACTTAGTAAAGTTTAAAGATACTCCTAGAGGTAGACAAGTATCTATTTCGGCAGATTGTGGACAGATATATACTAATCCACTATATAGAGCGTATCAATCTAAGAGTTTTACCGACAATGATATCCTTTTGCACTTTTATATCTTGGATATTTTGCAATCTTATGATAGACTATCCTTAGACGATATAACTAATAAGATATGCGAAAACTATTCCACTATACTAGATGCTCAAATAGTTAGATTAAAGTTAAATGAATATACTAAATCTGGTATTTTGGTAAAAGAAAAAGTCGGTAAAGCATATATATACTCATTATCTAAACAACCTAGCTTTGTGCATAGTTTGGATTTTCAAACGGCTTTGAAGTTCTATTCTATGATATCTCCTTTTGGTGTTGTGGGATATTACATATTAAATCAACTGGATATAAAAAATGATATCTTTCTTATAAAACATAACTATATAGTTCATACCCTAGAAGATACTATATTGATATCTATAATACAAGCTATAAATGAAAATAAATATATAGAAATAGTAAACTTTAAACAGGATAATCAAGAGTTTATCTTGAGAGTAGTTCCATTAAAGATATATGTATCTACACAAACTGGTAGAAGATATTTAATATGCTTTAGCTTAAAAGGTTTTAGAATTAAATCTTTAAGGTTGGATTGTATTCGTTCGGTTAAACTTTTAGATGTCGTTTCTAACTATTCGGAATATGTTAAAATTTTAGAAAATAACTCTAAATATTGCTGGGGGATATCTTTTGGAACTACTAGAAAGTTCGGTAACTTTGAAACTATAACGTTCACTATTAAAGTCAATATGCCTTATGAGAGTTTTATCCTTAACAGACTACTCAGAGAATGTAGAAACGGTAGGGTAGAAAAGGTATCTAATGAATTGTATTCTTGCACCATCGAAACTTTCGATATCGCCGAAACACAAAATTGGATACGCAGTTTTACGGGCAGAATTGTTAGCATAGATAGTCCTAATAAGAATATCGTTAATAGGTTCTATAATGATGTTAGCAGAATGTATAATCTGTATTGGAGTGATTGACCTTGGAAATATTTTCGGAAGTGTATAACTGCTACTACTCAGTTGTAGATGCTATATTAAAAAAATCTCCTCTATCTAAACAACAGATAGACGATATTATTAGATGTAATGCCTTCTCTGAAAGTGTTCTCTTCTTGATGCCTAAACTATGTAATGATAATCGATGGAATTTATTGGAATGTAATCAAGAGGATTTGTATACATCTACTTTGAAAAATAAACCCTTTATGCCTTTAACTACTCTTGAAAAATCTTGGATAAAATCTCTACTATTAGATGATAAGTTTAAACTGTTCATTACAGACGAGCTATTTAAATCTATGGAGGCTCAACTGCAAGATGTTCAACCTTTATTTAATGTGAATAATTTCTTCTATTTTGATAAGTTTTCTAATGGTGATGACTATTCTAATATAAGTTACAAATCTAACTTTTTGTATGTGTTGAAAGCTATTCAAAATAAAAAAGTTCTGCTTATAGATTATACTACTTCTAAAAATAAAAGAGTTATCGGATACTTTCAACCCCTAAGATTAGAATATTCCTTGAAAAATGATAAGTTTAGATTATTTACGGCTAAACTCCATAATAATAATGAGTTTAAATATTATATTTTAAATATATCGGGGATTAATAATGTATCTGTTAGTAATAAATCTTGGGTGGATAGTGTTAGTATATCAGGATTTTTTAAATTTAGAAAAAGTTTAGAACCTATTACCGTTAAAGTCATAAATGAAAGAAACGGTATCAATAGGTTTATGATGGAGTTCGCTTGTTACGAAAAGTATACTGAGTATGATAATCAAAATGATACTATTACTTCTCAAATTTGGTACGATACTCAAACCGAAACTGAACTATTAATTAGGCTACTCTCTTTTGGTCCAGTATTAGAAATAGTATCTCCTAAAAAAGTTAGAGAACAAGCTAAACAACGTATAAAAAAACAGTTTGAACTGTTTTTCAATAATATTTAGGGTGGTTGTATTATGAAATCTAAGATAGTAAGTAAATCTTTAAAGATGGTTTTAGCCTATGGTATAGTAGATGATAATTTAAAGTATCTACTAGAGGCATCTAGTAAGTATGATTTTATAGTTAGACAAGTTATGCCATCGGAATTAGATATAAAAGTATCACAACTGTTGAAGGTTGCTCAATTGAATTTAGAACAGTATCCTTTAAATTGTGACAGATGTATATTAATGGTCAACTTCGATAATTCTACTATGGATAAACTCTTAAAGTATTTAAAGTCTAAAAATGTTGATATCCCTTTAAAATCGGTATTGACACCTACAAATAAAAGTTGGAGTTTTAACAAACTTCTAAATGATTTGAATTTGGAACATCAAAGATTTTCTAAAAGTTGATATAAAAATAAGTCTAGTATAGTACTAGACTTATCTTTTTTCAGAAAGGATATATTATGAAAAATTAATTATTAGTATAGCAACATAAATACGTTGATAAAGTAACCAGTATATCAGATTAGATATACTGGTTATTATATTTTATTCAATTAAATTAGTAGGCAAAATCTATTCAATAGTAGGTTCAAGAACTGAGTAGTTACCCTCATCACGTTTATAAACAACGTTAGTAGAACCAGTTTCTGCATTTAAGAATACAAAGAAATTATGACCAAGCATATTCATTTGTAGTATAGCCTCATCAACGTCCATAGGACGAAGAACGAAAGTTTTATGTTTAACTACATCATAGTCAGCCTGTTCACCATCGATAGTATCAGCAACAAGACCTTTGAAAGCGTTATCTTTTAGACGTTTTTCAACCTTAGTTTTATTTTTACGAATTTGACGAACAATCTTGTCGATACAAGCATCAAGGGCATCTTCCTTATCGATAGCTGTTTGTTCTGCACGGTAGATTATACCATTATAACGTACAGTAAGCTCAATGATAATTTGATTTTTATGTTCTGCAATGATTACCTTAGCATCAGCTTCCTCACCGAAGAACTTATCTAACTTAACATTGATTTTCTTTTCGGCATACTCTCCGAAAGTTTGTGGTATTTGCATTTTTTTAGCTGTAATTGTAGTTTTCAAAAGAATTCCTCCCTTATAACACAACTGTTACTTTTAACAATTGCATTAATTATTATGTTTACATTATATCACAACTGCACAAAAAAATCAAGTGTTTTTTAAATTTTTTTTAAAAAAATCTAAAAAATTTAAAAAATCGATAGTATTAAAATTAGTGCGTCAAAATTATGTTAGTAGCTATGTGAAATTCTTATTGAATGAAATTTTTTTAATCATTATTTTTTAAAATGTATTGAATTTTTTTAAATAAATGTTATAATATAAAATATGAAATCGGTATCATATTGAAGTAAAAAGGAGTTGTTTATATGAACATATCTAAAATAGCAGAATTGGCTGGAGTATCACCTGCAACTGTATCCAGATATTTAAATAATGGTTATGTGAGCGAAGAAAAAAAACAGAAGATTAAAAAGGTTATCGAGGAAACTGGATATATTCCATTGACATCGGCTCAAACTTTAAGAACTAAAAAAAATAATCTAATAGGAGTTATAGTCCCTAAGATAAATTCGGAATCTATATCTAAGATGGTTCAAGGTATCACCTTACAACTACAGAATACTAAGTATAATATTCTATTGGCTAATACCGATAATTCGGTTGATAAAGAGTTGGAATTTTTATCTATATTTAAAAATAATACCGTCGATGGAGTTATTCTAATAGGTACTATTCTTACTAAAAAACACTACAAACTTATTGAGGATTACTCTAAGCCTATAGTGGTGCTAGGTCAGTTTGAAAAAAGAACCTCTTGCGTATATTATGATGACTTTGGAGCATCTTATGGAGCAACTGAAAGACTTATAAAAGCTAATTGCAAAAATATAGCCTACATTGGTGTTACTATTAAAGATAAATCTGCTGGTAAATCTCGTTTAGATGGCTTTACTTCTGCCCTTAATGATAATAACCTTGTAATCAATTCTAAGCTAATGTGTGAGTGCGATTTCAACAGTGACAGTAGCTACAAAACTATGAACAGATTACTTGATTTAAATGAAAGTTTTGACGGTCTATTTTGTGCTACTGATAATATCGCTCTTGGTGCTATGAAAAGTCTACAAGAACATAATATACAAATTCCTAAAGATGTCAAAATAATATCTATAGGAGATTCTAAGATGTCTAATCTATGTACGCCTACATTATCTTCTGCACATCTATACTACGTCACTGGTGGCAAAGAGGCTTGTAATATACTCCTTGAAAATTTGGAAAGTAATAAGAATATCGTTAAACAGTATAGGTTGGGCTATGAAATAGTAGATAGACAATCTACTAAGTGAAAAAAGTGAGATGTAATATACTTACATCTCACTTTTAATCTATTTGGATAAATCTAAACTTCGGATTTTGTTTCTAATAGGAAGTACACATGGTGCAGATACTGAAAGTTCATCAACACCCATCTTTAGAAAAGTTTCCGTTAAAGATGTATCACTGCCTAACTCTCCACATATGCCAACCCATATGTTATTTTTATGAGCATTGTCTATAGTCAACTTAATCAATCTTAAGATTGCCTCATGGTGTGGATTGAAAAAGTTCTCTAACTTTTGATTCTGTCTATCTATAGCCAAAGTGTATTGAGATAAATCGTTAGTTCCAATACTAAAGAAGTCTACTTCTGGAGCTAATATATCGCTTATTATGGCAGCTGCTGGAGTTTCTATCATGATACCAATTTCAACGTTATCCGAAAATGGAATGTTTTCTGCTTTTAGTTCTGATTTTACTGTATCTATAATGGATTTTATTTCTAATACTTCATCTTTGGATATAATCATGGGGAACATAATGGCTAAGTTTCCATATACAGATGCTCTAAATAACGCTCTAAGTTGAGTCTTAAAGATATGTTGTCTATCAAGACATATTCTAATGGCTCTGTATCCCATAGCTGGATTGTCTTCCTTATCAAGACCGAAATAGTCTATCTGTTTGTCAGCACCTATGTCTAAGGTTCTAACCACGACTTTTTTATCGCCCATGGTTTCAAGAACCTTCTTGTAACTTTGGAACTGTTTTTCCTCTGATGGATAGTCCTCACTTTCAAGATATAAAAATTCACTTCTAAATAGACCTATACCACTTGCATCATTTTCTATAACTTTAGTTAAATCGCTTACGCCACCTATGTTGGCAAATACGTTGATAGTAGTTCCATCTATGGTAGTGTTAGACTTTCCTTTTAAGCCGTTCAAAGCTAATCTTTCGTTGATATCGCTTTGAAGTTTATGTTTCATTTCACGGAGTATAGGTTCTTCAGGTTCGATGTATAGAGTTCCATTGTAACCATCTACAATAGCCATCTTTCCGTCGTATATTGGATTTAATAAGGCATCACCAATGCCGATTATTGCTGGAATGTTCATGGTTCTAGCTAGTATGGAAGTGTGCGAATTTGCCGACCCCTTAGATGTAACAAATGCAAGAACCTTATTTTTATCTAGTTGAATGGTTTCACTAGGAGATAAATCGTCAGCACATATTATACACTTTTCATTAGTAGAGTTATCTAAACTTGCACCAGTTAGATTTTTTAAAATTCTATCCGATATATCTTTGACATCTACGGCACGAGCGTTCATATATTCGTCCTCCATTGATGAGAACATTTCAGCAAAGTTTTTGCCCGTTTCGTTTACAGCATATTCCGAATTTACTCTTTCTTGATTAATCATATCTAAAATGGATTGATTGTAGTCATCATCTTCAAGCATCATTTGATGTATTTCAAATATTTGAGCGTTTTCCTCACCAGTTTCAGCTAAAGCCTTTTCATATAAATCATTTAGTTGTTGTATAGATTTTTCTTTTGCTATGTTAAAGCGTTCTATCTCTTTAGTGGGATTTTCAATATTAATCTTAGAAACGTCTAACTTTCCACGTTTAAAAAAAGATATCTTACCTATAGCAATACCTTTATACACGCTCTTACCTTGTATGATTACCATAAAATCACCGTCCTTTGAATTTGCATTATAATGGAACACTAAAGCTAGTGTTCCATTATCTATTATTATAAGTTATTAGATAAAAATTCTTGTAGTTCTTGAGTTGCAGTGTTTTCGTCCTCACCATCGATAGTTACAATTATTTCATCGCCTTGTTTTACGGCTAGTCCCATAACGTTGAATAGTTTTTTGGCATCAGCAGATTTACCAACTTTAGTAATCTTAATGTTAGAGTTGAACTCTTTAGCCTTTTTGACTAAAATTCCAGCAGGTCTTGCGTGGATACCATTTTCATCAGTGATAACATATTTAATTTCTTTCATATTAATCAACCTCCATTATTTATTGTAAGTCATTACTACAGTTTCACCAGATACGGCGTCTTTGTTAGCAGAGATATTAAAATCTTTTAATTCATCGATATTAGTTACTAGAACTACAGTGTAAGTAGGTAATCCCTTAGATTTAATATAGTCTAAATCTACAGATGCAAGAACGTCACCAGCTTTTACTTTTTGCCCCTTTTTAACCTTAGGTTTAAATCCTTCACCATTAAGCGATACTGTATTTATTCCTATATGAACTAATATATCTAAGCCATCATTAGTGTGTAGACAGTATGCGTGTAGAGTATCTTGAACTTCTTCAATAGTGGCATCTATTGGAGATACTACAGTACCATCATTATTAGGAAGTATTGCAAAGCCATCGCCAAGCATTTTTTCAGAGAATACTGGGTCAGGAAGATTTTCAACTTTGACTATAGTGCCGTTTTGAACAGCTACTAATTCTGTTCTATTTGGAGTACTTTCCTTATCTTTTTTAAAAAATCCGAACATAATAAACAACCTTTCATTAAATATTATCTATTTTCATGTTGTGATATAAAATCTTCAATTTGGTCTAAGGTAGCATAAGAGTTTATTGCTCCTTTACCAAGTATGCTATAACTGGAATAGTAGTTGGAAAACTTTAAATATTCTTCTATTTTTTTAAGAGATAGATTTTCTAAATCTTTAGGTGTAATGCCATCTTTAGATAGACAGTATAAAAATGCACCTATTATGCTATCACCTGCACCAGTAGTATCTATAGCTTTTACGTCTACAGGTGGAACTTTAACAGAACCATTTTTAGTTATAATCATAGCACCATCTTTGCCCATTGAGTATAAAATGATTTTTATATTTCCACTTAGTAGTTTTTTAGATGCTTTTTCTATATCTAAACCAGTTATGAACTCTACTTCTTCATCGGAAATTTTTAATAAATCTGCATACTGCAAGTATTCGTTGATGGTCTTTCTGCACTCATCATGATTTTTCCACAATGGAAGTCTAACGTTAGGGTCAAAACTTATGATTGCATCTTTTTGCTTGGCTATCTTGATGGCTTCAATGTGAGCGTATTTCATAGGACTTTCCACTAGTGCCACTGAACAGAAGTGTAAAACTCCTATATCATCAAACCAACTAGATTGTAATTCATTCTTATCTAGTAGCATATCTGCACTTGGATTGCGATAGAATGAAAAATCTCTATTACCATCATCTTTAAGCGATACAAATGCTAAACAAGTATTAGCTTTATCGGTGCGTAGTATACATGATGTATCTACGTTTACGTTATTAAGAGTATCTATAATATAATCTCCAAAGGCATCTGTTCCAAGTTTGGTTATTATTTTGGAACTTCCTCCTAACTTAGATACTACTGCACATACATTAGTTGGAGCACCTCCACATACACGTTCAAAACTGGATACCTCTTTTAATAGACAATTTTTTTCATGTGGAATGAAATCTATTAAAGCCTCACCAATAGATATTACTTTTTTCATACATACACCTCATTTTAGATTAAATTTCAAATAGTTTAACATCAGCTGAAGTAGTTTCTATAGCAACGTTTAAAATTTCTTCATTAGGATAAAATCTACTAGATAGTACATATTCGCCATCATTTAAGAATATTTCTAAAGAAGAATTATCGCAGAATATTTGAACTTTATATACATTGTTAGTTTCTATAGCTCTAAAGGTTCTGCCCATGCCACTATTACCAAACTCTAACTTGAATATTTTGCTATTATATGAAATTATAACATCATCTAAATTAATTGTAAAGATATCTTTTAAATTTTCGACTATCAATTCAAAGGTGGTATCTATGTGAAAACTTCTTTTACCGTTACAAGAAAAGTTATTAGTAGATTTTCTTAACATTGTAAGTTCCTCTAGTGGTTGTTGATATACTTTTCCATCTTTAAAAGATAACTCTCTTGGAATAGTCAACATATGAACCCAATCGCCAGTAGGGTTGGAATATAAATCATCTATATCTGGAAGTCCAAGCCATGCGATTAATATACGTCTGTTATTTTCATCTACAAAAGATTGTGGAGCATAGAAGTCAAAACCGTTATCTAGTTCGGTGAAGTCGCTTAGAGAATAGTTTCCAGTGAAGTCACCGTTTAGTACGAAGTATCCACTTTGATAGATATTGTTATAAAGATATCCATTAGGTTCAATACCTTGTGGCGATACTGCTAATACTTTAGTACCATCAAAGTCGTACATATCAGGACATTCCCACATATAGCCAAACTTCTCTTTAGTGGATATTCTATTTATTAAGTTCCAAGAGTTTAAGTCGCTAGATTGATATACTAAAACTTCACCAACATCATCTAAACGCCTAGAACCCAATACCATATAGTATGAACCATTTTCTTTCCAAACCTTAGGGTCACGAACGTGACAAGTTACATCTTTTGGATAGTCACTATTAGTCATCAATAGTTGTTTTTGAGAGAAGTTAAAACCATCTTTAGAAGTTAGTCTAATAGTGTTGTGTTCTCTGCCTTTGGTGATGTAATCGAAATCGCCTACTTGCTTAACGTTTCCAGTATAAAAGATATTCAAAGTATTGTCATCTATTAAAGCTGAACCAGAATATACTCCATGGCAATCGAACTTTTCATCTGAGCATAGTGCAGGTTCATGATATTCATAGTGTATGAAATCTTTAGTAGTGCAATGTCCCCAGTAGTTAAGCCCAGGTTTGGTATCAAAAGGGGAGTATTGATAGAATATGTGATACAATCCATTAAGTTGACACAAGCCATTAGGGTCATTTAGCCAACCTACCTTTGGCGATATATGATACTTTGGTCTATATTTAGTATCGGTACTAGCATTGCCCTCTAATGCGGCACACGCTTTTAAAAGATTTTTTTGTCTAACATTCATAAATAAAATCCTCCTAACTTTAAATGCTTTAAATAATACGCTTACTTAGATTTATCAAGTAAACTCATTATTTATAGTACTTAACTTTTTTATATTTGGAACGGCTTTTCAGCCGTTCCTTTTTGGGAGTGGTTTTCTTTCTTACTTAATATATATTATTTCCTTACTTTCAACAGATTAATTTTTGTTTAAACATTTTTCATCGGAATATCCAAAGAACCATGTTAGAACAAATGCTACACCTATAGCAACTACCATAACTAGTAGATATTGTAGTGGAGCGTGTAAATGTAATAAAATTCCGAACAATCCAGTAACACCAGTGGCTTTTGCTCCTAGATGCATTAAAGATGCTACTAATGCTCCACAAGCTCCACCTATAGAACCACATATAAATGGTTTTATAAATCTAATATTTACACCGAATATTGCAGGTTCTGTTATTCCTAGCATTGAAGATAGTGCTGATGGAAATGCCATGGATTTAATCTTAGCATTTTTAGTCTTACAAGCTACTGCTAGACAAGCTCCTCCTTGAGCAACGTTGGCAGCTGATGCTATTGGTAACCAGTATGTGAAACCATACTCTGCAAGTTGACCTAAATCTATAACGGTATACATATGATGTATTCCTGCTACTACAGTTGTGGAATATATTCCACCCATTAAAAAGCTACCTATTCCGAATGGTATAGTTATTAACCATTGTACAAAATCTAAGATGCCATTTTCTAACCATATAAATACTGGTCCTACGAATGTGTAAGTTACTAAAGCTGTAACTACTAAACTTACTAATGGAGTTACAAATAAGTCTACAATTTCTGGGACTACTTTGTGTAACTTCTTTTCAATGGTAGCTAATATCAATGATGCTATTATTATTGGTATTACATGACCTTGATATCCTACTAGAGGAACATCATATAGACCAAATATACTGTAAGTAGTAGCGTAACCTTCAGTAGCTACAGTGTAGGCATTCTGCATACTTGGGTGGATTAAAAACATTCCTAATACTGCACCAAGATATCCATTACCACCGAAAGTCTTAACGGCACTAAAACCTATCAGTATTTGTAAGAATGTGAACGCACTATTGCTAAGTAGATTTATTAAGGTATACAAATAACCATCAGTATTTATACTAATTATATCGTTGTTATTCATGAAGTTTAAAGCCTCCATGATACCCATAATCAAACCACCAGCTACTATGGCTGGAATTATTGGAACAAATACATCACCTAGAGTTTTAATCGCTCTTTGTAGAAGATTTCCTTTTTTAGCAGCTTCTTTTTTCATATCCTCTTTAGAGGTTTCTTGAACTCCTGCAACTTTTATAAACTCATCATACACTTTATTTACAGTACCAGTTCCGAATATTATTTGAAGTTGTCCTTGTGCAATAAATACACCCTTTACACCATCGATTTCCTCAATATCTTCTTTTTGAATAATTTTTTCATCGGATACTACTAAACGCAATCTAGTAGCACAATGGGCAGCTGATATTAAATTTTCTTTACCACCAATTTTGTCAAGAACTTCACTAGCAGATTTTTTAAAGTCCATAAAATCATTCCTTTCATCAAATATTCACGAATTATATGAAATCAATTTCATATCTTTGATTATATTATAACCTAATAAAATCAAAAAGTAAATACACCATTTTCACGAAATTTTCGGCTAATATTTGTACACATTTCACAAATACTTTAAGATATCGATTTCACACAAAGCGTATATGATAATGCTATAGATTATTATATCCAAAAATATTAAAATAATTCTGTAATAAATATTCTCATGATAGTATAAGTTAAAAATTTCTTGACAAAGCATGATTATTGTAGTATAATCAAAATGCAATGATAATATTCTACAGTATAGGTTCGTTTTGAATTAGAGGGAAGTTCGGTGAAAATCCGTCGCAACAATCATTACCGTGATTGCCTTTGGCATAAGTCGGAATACTCCCTATATTGCTTAGGTTTATGCCTTTTGATTACGGAAGGACAGCCAACTGGATTTTACTATCTTAGGACTGGTGTATCCTTTTTAAATTCAGATGCTGTACCATTTCACTAATCTGTATGTGAAGTGGATTTTTTATGTCATTTTTTTGGGGGAATACATCTTTATGAATGAAAAACTTACTAGAGAACAATGTCTTGAACTTTTAAAACAAAAGTTTATCCAATTGGATAGACTTCCTAAACGTTCGGATTTCTCAGACTATCAAGTTATGATGATAAAATCTTTTTTTGGCCCTTGGCCTAGAGCTTTGGAAGTCGCTGGAGTTAAACCTCCTCGTAATGATGACATCTTGGAAAAGCGTCACCTAAAACGAATTAGAACTAAAATTCGTAAACGTGAGTTTAAATCTAAAAATAACGCTTAATGAGGTGCTATTATATGAAAAATGTTATCTATTTTGTAAAACATAATTTAAAGTATATCGTACCTGTATTAATCTTGATTGTTATTGCGTTGGTATGTGTGTTTAGTATTAAAATCTACAAGCCGAACACTCAAATTACTACTGATAACTTCAACGCCTTAGATTACAAAGATTACTCTGGTAGCTTGACTATAGATGGTCAATCCGATGGCTTTAAGTATCAATGGTTTTACTCTCAAAATATGCTTACAGATTGTCAAAGTACTGACTTGAGTTTAATATTCACTTCCGATTACAATAGCATAATTCAAAGTAGTTTGAAATCGGATTACTTTTGTTCTTACTATTTCCCAAAAAGTTTGCATCTAAATGGATATCCTACTTTGACAGTATATATATCTAATGAGGAAAAACTTCAAGATTTTAAACTATATAAACTTGATACATCTAATGATACTTTTACTGAAATAAATATGGCATACAATCTTGTAGATGATGACTACTCAATAACCTATGCAGTAAATGATACATCATGTGTGTATGTAATCACTGCTGATAAAGAAAATCAAACTACTGTTACAACTCAACAGACTACTAACATCGATACTACTACATCTGCACCTACAGATACTACTACTACTTTAGATACTACATCAAGTGAAACTTCTACAGTTAAGACTACTACTAATACTACCGTTACTACATCATCTAAGATTACTACCAATGCTACTACATCTAATAGTACTGAAACTTCTATTCAAGAAGTTCCAAGCGAAAATGATAATGTTATATCTAATGAAAATATTCCTCCTAAAAGAGTGCTTTCCGATGGTTCACAAATCTCTCAAGATGACTTCAAAACAGACCCAGTTCCTAGTGGAAAACCTCTACCAGTAGAACCTGATGACGTTACTATCACTTATGATGACTATTATACTTGCTATCTTACTATTAAATGTGATACCATTCTTAACAATATGGATAGCTTGACTTCTGGTAAAGAACAGTACGTTCCTAACGATGGCATAATATTTGACTGTCAAGAAGTTATATTCTATGAGGGTGAATCCGTATACGATGTACTCGCTAGAGAAACTGAAAAGAATGGTATTCAAATGGAATGTTCATTTACTCCAATGTACAATTCGGTGTATATAGAGGGTATTAATAATCTGTATGAGTTCGATTGTGGTTCGCTATCTGGGTGGATGTACTCCGTAAATGATTGGTTTCCTAACTACGGTTGTAGCAGATATATGTTGGCTCAAGGAGATAACATAGTGTTCTGTTATACTTGCGACCTAGGTCAAGATGTGGGTTGCGTTATGGGAGCAGTCAGCTAATGAACACTTATAGTATTTTAGATAGATATCACCCAATAGTAGCTACAGTATACTTTGTATCGGTGATATGTGTGGTATCTTTGAACTTGCACCCTTTAACATTGATTATATCTTTAATAGGAGCGATATCTAGTGGAATAATATTCCGTAAAAATGATATCTTAAAGTATATTCTTGCTGGAATACCTTTCATGATATTCGTTACGATAGTCAATGTTGCGTTTAATCATAAGGGAGAAACCATATTAATCTATTTAAATAGTAATCCCATAACTTTGGAGTCTATTGCGTATGGAGTGGCTCTAGGAACGCTATACTTAACCGTTATAATGTGGTTCTTATCGGTAAATAGAGTTTTAACATCTGATAAAATTTTGGTGGTTACTGGATATCTTTCACCTGAAATATCATTAGTTATATCCATGGCTATGAGATTTATTCCACGCTACAAGGCAAAACTAAAAGAGATATTTATATCACAAAGTTGTCTAGGTAACGATATCAAAAAGGCTAACTTTATTCGTAAGATAATAATATCCGTAAACTGTATATCCATACTTATAACTTGGGCTTTGGAAAACGCTATAGAAACTTCCGATACTATGAAGTGTCGTGGATTTGGCTACAAAAAACATAGAACAGCTTATCACCCAATTAGATTTAAATATATGGATATAGTAGTTCTAATAATAATAGCCTCTATGGATATTTTAATGTTTATAACATCTAAATATGCTACCTATAGTTATACTACTAAGTTAAGTGTATCTTTCGATGTTAAAATGTATATCTTTGAGGGTGCATATCTAGTTATGTGTTTAATTCCAACAATCTTAACTTTAAAGGATTTAAAAAGATGGTAGAGTATAAAAATTTTTCTTTTAAGTATCCAATGAGCAAGGATATCTTAAAAGATATAAATTTAAATATTAATATGGGCGAATTTGTAGTTATATTTGGAAAATCTGGGTGTGGCAAGACTACTTTAATACGTCAAATGTTGCCAACTGCTCCTACTGGTGAGAAGTCGGGAGAAGTTCTTATTGATAATCAACCTATGGATAAAGTTCCAATGGGTAAGGTTGGATATGTTGCTCAAAATGTGAATAATCAAATAGTAACCGACAAGGTTTGGCATGAACTTGCTTTTGGTTTGGAAAATTTTGCAATGCCATCTAAACTGATACGTTCTAAGGTTATGGAGATAGCTACCTACTTCGGTATAGATGGTTGGTATAATAAATCAGTAAATGAGTTATCTGGTGGACAGAAACAGATTTTAGCTTTAGCATCTGTTATGGTTACAGACCCCGATATATTAATATTAGATGAACCTACTTCTCAATTAGACCCTATATCCGTTAATGAGTTCATGAGCGTAATAAAAAGATTAAATCAAGAGTTAGGCATAACTATTATAATCACCGAACATTCCCTTGATTACATCTTCTCCTATGCCGATAGGTTAATATTTATGCAAGATGGCTCTATATTTAAAGATACATCTAAGGAAGATATATCTAAAAGTGCAGAGGCTATTCCGTACTTGCCATCATATATTAAGGTTGCTTACTATGAAAACTTTACATCTAATATGTTGATAACTGGCAACTTTAGAAAAGAGTTCTTAACTAGAAACTATTCACAAATAGTATCTAAAGATGCAACCACTAACGAAAAAACTTTAAAAGTGGATATTAAACATCTTTATTTTAGATACTCTCGTGATAATCCCGATGTATTAAATGGCATAGATTTGAAACTCTTTTCCAATCAAATTACTTGCATAATCGGAGCAAATGGCTCTGGAAAGTCTACTTTGATGTCTTTAATGGTAGGTGCTATTAAATCTAAATATGGCAAGATTAAAGTCTTAGATACTATAACTTGTCTACCTCAAGATGTTCAAACTGTATTCTGCAAGAGTACTCTATTTGAAGATTTAAAATCTACTAGATTAAACGGTTTGCCTATTCCAGATGATATAATTCTTGATATGCTTAGTAGTATGCAATTATCATCTTTTAAAGATAGTCACCCATTTGATTTATCTGGTGGTGAACAACAAATGTCTGCTATCGCTAAGATACTTCTACTGGATACCAATATAATAGTCTTTGATGAGCCTACTCATTGCTTAGATGTTAATAGAAAAGATATCTTTAAAAGCATAATAAAAGAACTATCTGCTAGAGGTAAAACCATAGTAATAGTATCTCATGATGTCGATTTTACTTTCGAGGTCGCCGACAGACTAATAGTAATGTTTCAAGGTGAAATAGTTTCAGATGGTTCTCCTAGAGAAATACTATCCAATAACAGATACTTTACTACATCTATTGGCAGAATTTTGGGCAGACAGAATAAAGGATATCTAATTTCTAACGATTTTAATGGAAAGGTTTATTAGTTACATGATTGTATCTTTAGTATTAATGATATCTTGTATAGCTGTAGGCGTAATGACTGGTAACAGATATTATTACATGGTTAGCATAGCTTTAATGATAGTATCTATGATATTATTAGTTAAATCTACTGGTAGAAAGTTAAAGGTTCGTGAGATAGTTTTAATAGCATCTTTAATAGCTATTGCGGTCATAGGTAGAACGGCTTTCTATTGGTTGCCACAATTCAAGCCAGTTACGGCGATAGTTATAATTGCAGGAATAACTCTAGGGGCTGAAAGTGGTATGTTAGTAGGAATGTTATCAGCATTTATATCAAACTTTATATTTTCGCAAGGCCCTTGGACGCCGTTTCAAATGTTTGCATGGGGATTAATAGGCTTAATATCTGGATATGCTTTCTACAATAAAAAGATATCTAAGTATAAATTGATGATATTCGGCTTTTTGATAACCTTTATACTATATGGTGCTATATTAAACTTCTCATCTGCTTTGATGTACTCCTCTAGTTTGAGTTTAAAGATAATACTATCCTATATAGTATCAGGAGTGCCATTCGATTTAGTTCATGCAGTATCCACGGCAGTATTTTTGTATATTATAACCAATCCCATGGTTAGCAAGATAGAACGTTTAAAGATTAAATATAATCTACTTAAAAATTAAGGGGGTTTTTGTATGTTTATGATGTCGTATATAAATCTAGTATTTCCATAGATTTACTATGCTACTAGATTACATTATTTTTAATTTTTGGAGGTTTATTTTTATGAAGTTTTCAACAAGATTGATTTCTGCATTAGCTGGTTTAACTCTAGCAATGCAAACTGTATCATTTATGCCATTGTCCACAGTGGCTGAAACTGTAGACAATAAAAACTATGTTACTGTATTGGTAGATACTTCTATTTTAGGACAGGGTTATTTTATACAACCAACTTTAGTAGAGTATGAAGATAATGATACCGTTTATACTATTACTGAAAGACTCTTTAACGATTTAGGAGTAGAAATAGAAGGTAGTAGTGGATATCTATCTGGAATAAAGGGTGCTGATACAGGTAATGTTACTTTTCCAGATTGGCTTTTGGAAAATGAAACTTTTTTAAATAATCATGAGGATACTAACTCTGATGATGTATTAGGTGAGTTTGACTATTCTAATATGTCAGGTTGGCTTTATAGAGTAAATGATATTTCAGCTTCTGTTGGTATGGATAGCTTTGAAATAATTGATGATGAATCTAAAACAGTAGATGTAACTTCTGGTGCAAATCTTTCTGATGGAAATGTTGTAATACGTTGGGTTTTCTCGGCTTACGGTTACGGTGCAGATTTAGGTTATGATGGCTGGAATACAAGTGCTATGGTTGATACTCATGATAAATCTGATTTGTATTCTGCTATGGCTTATGCTAATTACTATGGCTATTCTGGAACTTCTTATGATGACGCTTATAAGGTTGCTATAGATTTTAAATCTAGTGTTGAAGATATATCTACTGTTACTAAAGATTTGAATACTTCTGTAGAAAAATATCTAAATGGTGATATTAAGGATATAGGATATACTATAGATTTCTTAGAAGATGGTGTATCTAATTACTTATTAAATAATGTTGAAAATCCAACAGTTGGTTCTGTAGGTGGCGAATGGGCTGTTATTCAACTAGCACGTTCTGGTAATATGACCGAAACTTTTAAGAATAAGTATCTTAAAAATCTAAATGATAATTTAGCTAGTGATGATGGTCTATTAAGTACCAATAAGGCTACAGATTATGAAAGAGTTATCTTAGCACTATCTGCTTTAGGTTACGATGCCTCTAATTATGAGGGCTATGACTTAGTATCTCCACTTGCTGATTACGATTTTACTGTTAAACAAGGTTTAAATGGTGCTATATATGGTCTACTTGCACTAGATACTTGTAAGTATGAAATCCCTACTTGTGCTGAAGATAAAACTCAAAATAGTCGTGAAAAACTGCTTGAGTATGTACTATCTAAGCAACTTGAAGATGGTGGTTGGACTTTTGGTGGTTCTAATTATGATGTGGATATGACTGCTATGACTTTACAGGCTTTAGCTCCATACTATTCTACTAATGATAAGGTTAAATCTGCTGTAGATAAGGCTGTAGACTTACTTGCTAATGTACAATGTAAAGATGGTGGATATGCTAGTTGGGGAAAAGAAAATCCATGTAGTGCTACTCAAGTATTGTGTGCTTTATCTATGCTAAATATAGATGCTCTTAAAGATACTAGATTTATTACTGATGATGGTGATACTATACTATCTTATTTGATGAACTTCGCTACAGTTGATAATGATAATGTATCTTTTAAATTTCAACTAAATAGCAATATTGATGGCATGACTACTGAACAGATTGGTTATTCTTTAACTGCGTATAATAGATTTTTAAATAATAAAAAATCTCTATATGATTATAGTGATGTAGTTAAATCTACTGAAGATACTACAACATCTGCTGATGTAACTACCACTACTGAAGATACTACAACATCTGCTGATATAACTACTACTACCGAAGATACTACAACATCTAATGATGTTACTACTACCACTAAAGAACCTTCAGTAATAGAAGTTACTGTATTAGGCGATATTAATGGTGATAATGATGTTAAATCTAATGATTTATTAGCACTTAAAAAGTATCTACTAGGTTTAGATGATTTATCTAAACAAGCTCTAGCTAATGCAGATGTTACTCAAGATGGTGAAGTTAAATCTAACGATTTACTATTACTTAAAAAGTATCTATTAGGTTTAATTGATAGCTTTCAAACTAAGTAGATTATCTTAATATTACATAATAAAAAAATCTCTCAACTAGTTAGCTGAGAGATTTTTTATATCTTATGGATATTATTTCTTTAAGATAATATCTTTTAAAGTGATTAAATCTTGAATATTTATAGAACTATCCTTATTTACATCATAGTTGAAATCTTGTGATATACTGGATATTCCTAATATAACCTTTTTTAGTTCAAGTAAATCAAGATAGTTTGTAGAACCATCTTTGTTTACATCTCCGACTATTTCAGTAGGTGGAGTTATAGGCTCATCAATTAAAGATACCTTTTCAAAAATCCATTGTTGATTGGTACTATTCTTAGATGTATATTGACTAATATTAGCACCATCTTCTTTAGATTTAGCATTTACATCTAATGCACAACTATCTTTAGATGCCTTAGTTACTATGTTATAAGTTCCATCTGGATTGGCTACTAACTTGAATAGTTGAGAACTTGTCTTGTTCTCTTTTGATATTTGAACGTTCGTTCCACTAGCAGATTTTCCATCAGCGACATCTAGTAAGAAGGTGTTTCCATCTTCCAACATTGAATAGAAATAGTAATAACCATCACCAGCAGATACTAACTTCCATGTGTTATGATTTTCACTATTAGAGGCGTTCCACTGTTGAACGTTAGAGCCATCTTCAGCAGATGCGTTAGCTACTTCAAGATATAAACCACTGTTTACATTTTTAATCATGTAGGTGTAATCTGTATCTATGGCGTTTCCTAGAGGTTGTACTTGAGTTAGTTTCCACTTTTGAGCATCGGATTTTTCTAACTTGGATTGCATTATATTAGCACCACTCTTAGTAGAACTATCTTGAACAGTAAGACAACTTTTATCTTTGGAAGATTTAGTTAAAATATAGTAAGAGCCATCGTCATTTTGAATAAATTTGAACTGTTGAGCATCTGCTTTAGTATTAGTGTATATTTGAATGTTAGTACCATCATCAGCTTTTCCGAAGTCTAAGTCTAGTAGATATGTTATCTTGTCGCCAATTTGCGAATATAGATAGTAATAACCATCACCCGCAGATAAGACTCTCCAAGTATTGTGTGCAGATGGACTATCTGCACCCCATTGTTGAACGTTAGTTCCAATGGCTTGAGTGCCTCCTTCTACTTCCATATATAAGCCACTATTTACATTTTGTATCGTGAAGATAGCACCATCGGTTAGAGTAGCACCTTTTAGAGTTTCTTCGGGTTCAACTGGAGTTTGTGGAGTATCAGCATTTAATACGGTTACGTTAGGTCTATCGGGAAGTGGTTGGTCTGAACCTAGATAAAAACTTGCGTGTGGTGGTTGATTGTATGCTATATTCTGTCCTGCTACTTGATTTCTATATTGAGCATCATGCATTAAAGTAGTAATTCTGTAATCAGTTTCATAGTTGGTGGTGTATATTCTAATAGATTTGCTATCACTAGCACGAACTATTAGTTCTTCACGCCAATCGCCGAATAGGTCAGCCGATAAACATGGAGTTCCTTTAGTAGTATTACAAGTGTAGAAACCATCAGTAGATAGTAGGGTAGTCAACTTACCATCGTCTTGCATTTTACTGATAGTTGCAGGACTATCGGTGTAGCCATCTAATATTTCACGTTCAAGGTCGCCGTCCCAGTAGCTTAGGAAGTTTATGGCAGGTCTACGACACGATAGAGTATTTCCATCAGCATCAAAGACATCATTGTTTAAGCCCCAAAATTCAGCACCATCGTTACCCGCCCAGACGTTGTCGGCACAACATCTACCAGTATCATCAGAGCCGTCTTTATGAAAGATAACTTTACCATTAGAAGCGTCTAATAAAGATACTCCATAAGGTTTATCTTCATGACAAATCCAAAGTTCAAGACCTTTTCTATTAGGCAATAAATCTCCTAGATGCATAGCATCGCCATGACCTTTATTGTAACACCAAAGTACAGAGCCGTCATCATCAAGACAAGTACTACCTAGGATTAACTCTTGTTTACCATCACCATCTACGTCGGCAGGCATACAGTTGTGATTGCCATCACCATAACCATCTTTAGAAGAGTCATTTCCAGTATCGAAGTACCAACGTTCGACTAACTTTTTATCTTTAACATCGTAAGCACAAGCAGTCATGCGAGTATAGTATCCACGAACGGTTATAGCACTAGGGTGTTCGCCATCAAGATATGCTACAGCACCAAGAAATCTATCCACACGATTTCCATACTTATCGCCCCATTTGGAAACAGTACCACGTTCAGGTTTATAGTTGATGGTATCTAAAGCCTTACCAGTAGCACCATCGAATAGAGTTAAGAACTCACTACCAGTTAGGACGTATCCACTAGAGTTTCGGTAATCTTTAGAGCCATCACCGATAGTAACGCCAGTACCATCGATAGTACCGTCAGCAGTTTTACAGATGAGTTCGGCTTTTCCATCGGAGTCGAAGTCTGCGACCAACATTTGAGTGTAATGTGCTCCAGCACGGATATTTACTCCTAAGTCGATACGCCAAAGTTTAGAACCATCTAACTTATAGCAATCTATAAAGACCTTGTCAGTTTTCCCTTTTTGAGAGTTATCCTTAGAGTTTGATGGGTCCCACTTGACGAATATTTCATATTGACCATCGCCATCTACGTCACCCACGGTGCAATCGTTTGGACTGTAAGAAACTCCACTAGTTTGAGCCTTTGGAACGTCCATAGGAATATCGAAATAAGAATTGTTACTTATTAAGGTACAAGTTTCTGAACTCTTAACAGAACCATTTTCAATACTATCCACACGATATACACTACTAGCTGAACCGTCTTTATCAAGATAGCAAGTAGACATATCCTTTTCGCTAGTGTATATAAGTTCGTCATTGCGATATAGTTTGAAAGTAGTATTTTCGGTATCATTAGCCAGATACCTCCAACTTACTAACATTCCGTTACCAGTATTTATAGCAGTAATTCCACGGTCTAGCTTTTCTACTATGGGATTTCCTACTGCGGATACTTGCATAGTACTATCGTTAGATATGCTATACATTCCCATACCACTAATAACCATGGCTAACGATAGAAATATTGATAACTTTCTTAATATGTTTTTCATGATTAATCCCCCTGAAATAAAATATGTATAGATTAATATTAACATTAATTTTTAACAAAGTCAATGTATTTTTATTGATATTATATAAATCGATTTTTAGCGATAATATCTAAAGTTAGCATAAGCTAACAAGGTATTATATTTTAGATACACATTAAATCACATAGGTATGTAAATTTAAAAATTTTGAAATTTTTTATTTATATTATGTTGACTAATCGACAAAAATGATGTAAACTAAGTACAAGTTAGCAATAACTAACCTAAAAGGCAGGGTATCTTTGTAGTTAAATTAGATTTGCTCATATTCATATTAACATACATATAATTTAGAGAATAGGAACGTCTATATAAGATGTTCCTATATCTTTTTATTTATATTGTTTATGCTTTTAATAAAGATTTGTACTATCAAGCCATTGAATAGTCCGGTTATTATGCCACAAACTCCCAATATGGATAGGTAGTATATAACATTAATAGAACCTAATAGTATTATTGCTACGATAATCTGTCCTATATTGTGAAAAATTCCACCTAGTACGCTTGTAAACCAGATATTATCTCCTTTTTGAAGTTTATTTGCTAACCACATTACACCTAAACTTAGAAGTCCACCTACTAAAGAGTACGCAAAAGATATCATTTGACCAGCAAATATACTTCCTAGGAAAATTCTAACTATCAGGACAAAAAGAGCCTCTTTTACGCTATATTGATGTATTAAGTACAATGTGACTATATTAGCTAATCCCAACTTTACCCCTGCTATTGGTATGGGTATTTGATTTTCTAATACAAATATAGTCAAGGCTATTGCAATAAATAAAGATAGTCTAGTTATATCTTTAGTATGCGTATAAGTCGATTTCTTTTTCATTAGATTGTCCTTTCAAGACTATTTTTATTTCTAACCTATTTGGAAGGCATATAATAGGCTTAGATGCTGTCTTAGTAAATCCTGTATGTACGCAAGTTTTATCTGGACACGATGCTTCTATAATACCTATTTCGCCCATATCGTTTACTTGAATGGTATTATAAGAACCATCACTATTAGATATTGTAAAAGTATCTGTTTTAGATAAATCTACTACCTTTATTAGTTTGGAGTTTTGATATATCTCAGCAGTAGCACTACTATTTCTATTAGATATGATATCTACTATAATATAAGATATCGCAAATATAAATAGTAATCCTATAGTTATTATTATAGGTAATTTTTTTTTCATATTAATACTCAATACCTTTTCTAGCTAGAATACCCTTATTGAATGGGTGCTTTATGGATTTAATTTCGCTAACGTAATCTGCTACTTGAATAAATTTTTCATGTGGATTTCTTCCAGTAAGAACCAACTCAATGCTACTAGGTTTATTAAATACTATTCTATCTGCAATGGATTTATCTAGTAGATTGTACTCATAAGCACAATTAAACTCATCTATAACGAGCATATCTATGGCATTAGATTGCATTAATCTTTCGCAGTTTAATAATATTTTGTTATGTACATTAGTGATATCTATTTTAGATTGTTCGTCCATAGATAAAGTAAATCCAAAGTTTTTGTTACAACGGTCTATAGTCAAGTTAGGTATTGACTTTAGAGAGTTCAACTCTGATGTATAATCTCCTTTTAAGAGTTGCACAAAATGAACTCTCATACCATTCCCCAAAGCCCTCATGGATAACCCTATAGATGCTGTCGTTTTACCTTTTCCATCGCCACAATATATGTGAATAAGTCCCATATTGCACCTCCAAGATTTTTATTATTAATTATATCATGTTATTAGTACAAATTCAATAGTATAATTTTACTTTATTGTTATTTTGAACAAAAATATTATACAAATTATACAAAAATCAAATTTTATGTTGAAAAATTTCTTTAAAAGTGCTAATATCAAAATGTAGGTTGTGATATCAAAAAATTAATTGGTAAAACGTTTACAAATTATTTATTTTTATTTTAGGGGTGTATTTTTATATGGTTAATTCATTCAAAAAAAAGATAGCTTTTATAACTGTACTAGCAATGGTTGTGGGCAATGCTACTGGATTTACTTCTACAGTAGTACAGGATTTTAACTCTTTAAGTGTAAGTGCTACATCTAATGCAAGTACTCCAGCAGTTTCCGAGGCTAACGGCTACGAGGAAGGTGCTTATGTGGAATGGACTGGCTCTACTAGTGATGAGTATAGTGTATACTATAAAGAATCTGGTGGAAGTTATGTTCAAATAGATAGTATGCTAATACGTCAATATGCCGACCACTTCCGTGCTGATGCTGTAGGTTTATCTGCTGGTAACTATACTCTAAAGGTAGTAGGAAAGAACAGTGGTGAAGTTGAAACTTCTACTTTAACAGTGTCATCTTATGATAGAAGTGGCTTTGCTTTTTCTAAAAACTCTCCAGCTGAGGGTAATGGCGTAGGTGCATACAATAATGATGGTACTCTTAAATCGGGAACTCAAGTAATCTACATTACAGAAGATACTAAAAATACCGTAACTGCTGATATTGGTGGTACTATTCAAACTGGTATAGCAAACATTACTCAACAGGCTAAAAAGTGTAATACTCCATTATGTTTCCGTATCATAGGACAAGTATCTTTAGATGGTCTTGCTAGTAGTGATATGAAATCTGCATATGCTATAGGCGTTAAAGAGGCATCTAATGTAACTTTTGAGGGTATCGGTGAAGATGCTACCCTATATGGTGCTGGTGTTGCTGCTTTCAAGTGCAATAGCGTAGAAATAAGAAATCTAGGCTTAATGCTCTGGGGTGGTGGTAGCGATGGTGATGCTATATCTCTAAAAGAGAGTATAAACGTATGGGTTCATAATAATGATATCTTCTATGGCTCTGCTGGTGGTGATAGTGACCAAGGCAAAGGTGACGGCTCTATGGACTTAAAAGATGACTCTCAATATATTACTATTTCGTACAATCACTTCTGGGATAGTGGAAAGATGTCACTATGTGGTATGAAATCTGAAACAGGCGAAAACTGGATTACATACCATCACAACTGGTTTGACCACTCCGATAGCAGACACCCTAGAATTAGAACTATGTCTGTACACGTTTACAATAACTACTACGATGGTAACTCTAAATATGGTGTTGGTGCTGCTAAGAGTTCAGAGGCTTTTGTTGAGGCTAACTATTTTAGAAATTGTAAGTATCCAATGTTAAGTTCAATGCAAGGTTCAGATATTCTATCTAGTGATACTGGTAAGGGTACATTCTCTAGTGACGATGGTGGAATTATAAAATCTTATGGTAACTATATGGAAGGTCAAAAAGCATATAGAACATATCAAGAAGATAGCGTTGAATTTGATGCCTATGAAGCTACATCAAGAGATGAGAAAGTACCATCTACAGTTACTGCAAAGCAAGGTGGAAAAACTTACAGTAACTTCGATACTAACCCAGATATCATGTACAGTTATTCCGTTGATGACGTTCAAGACGTTCCAAGTATAGTAATGTCTAAGGCTGGACGTTTGAACGGTGGCGACTTATCATTTACTTTTGATAACTCTGTAGAAGATACTAACTATGCTGTAAATTCTGACTTAATGAATAAGTTACTATCTTATAAGACTGGAGTAGTTGCTATAGGTAGTGGAAACTTCTCTACAGACCCAACTCCAACAGTTACAACAGTTACTACTACTACTGGTTCAGGTTCTGTTACCGAACCAACTGGAACTACTGCACCAATCAGTGGAAGTGGAGCAACTCACAACTTTACTACAGATGGTACTTCTAGCACATACTATACTATTACTGGTAATCTAGCTAAGAACAAAGGTACTATGGAATACAATGGCTTGAGTTTAACTCAATGCTTAAAGTTGGAAAGTTCTACTTCTGTTGAGTTTACTGCATCTAAAGATACTACTCTAACTTTGGTTACTAATACTGCTACATATGTAAAAGTAGATGGTAAAAAGGTTACTCTTGATAGTAGTGGAATTACAGCAATCCCAGTAAGTGCAGGTAAACACACTATAACTAAAGGCGATAGTGGTAATATATTCTATATGTCTGTAGCAGATACTGGTTCTGTAACTGAACCTACTACCGTTACTACAACAGGTTCACAAGATACTTCTAATACCAACCCTACTGTTACTACAGAAACTCCAGACGTTCCAAGTGTGGTATCCGATGCTATATACTGTTCACCAGATGGTACTGGCGACGGTTCTAGTATAGATAAGCCTACTAGCGTCTTAGATGCTATATCTAACGTTAAAGCAGGTGGAGTTATCTACCTATTAGATGGTACTTACAAGTTCAGTGAAACCATTCTAATAGACGAAAATAATTGTGGTACTGCTGATGCTTATAAGACTATCATGGCTTATCCTAATGCTAACGTAGTTTGGGATTTCTCTGCTATGGCTGTAAATGGTTCTAACCGTGGTGTAGTCCTAGATGGCGATTACTGGCACTTCTATGGTTTTGAAATCACTAAGGCTGGTGATAACGGTATGCTACTATCTGGTAGTAATAACGTTATTCAAATGATGGTTTTCAACAATAACCAAGATACTGGTCTACAGATATCACGTTACAACACTAATAACGCTACTATAGATACTTGGCCAAGTAATAACTTAATCTTAAACTGTACATCTAAAAATAACTGCGATGACGCTACTATGGAAAATGCTGACGGCTTTGCAGCTAAATTGACTTGTGGTGAGGGCAACATCTTTGATGGTTGTATGTCCTATAATAACTCCGATGACGGTTGGGACTTATTCGCTAAAGATGCTACTGGCCCTATAGGTGTGGTAACTATTCAAAACTGCATTGCGTTTAGAAATGGTTATACTGAAGATGGTCGTGGATACGGTGACTGCGATGGTAATGGATTTAAACTAGGTGGTTCTGGAGTAGGTTCTGCTCATGTGGTTAAGAACTGTTTAGCTTTTGAAAATCTAAATTGTGGCTTTACAGATAATAACAATCCTAAGTTGGAAAGTTTAACTAACTGTACTGCGTTCAATAATAACTATGGTAAGAATGGTAAGCCTAACTTCTCATTATATCGTTGTACAGATGACGGTTGCGACTTTAAAAATATACTATCCTATTATAATGCAAATGGAAACGTATCAAACGATAAGTTTGAAGGTACTATGGAAAGTTCTGTACTATATAACTCTAAGTACTACAAAGTAACTGATAAGATTGATATCAAAAATGGTTACAAGGGTACTGCTGACCAAGTTGTTACACTATCCGATAGCGACTTTGTAAGCGTTGTAGCTCCTGAAATGAAATCCGATTTCCACAAACTTTGGAGAAATGCTGACGGTTCTATAAATACTAATGGCTTTATGCAACTAGTATCTGATAGCAACTACTTTGGCTTAGGTTCTAGCTTAGTAGACTATGAGGGTAAAAAGTTTAACGTTCCTAATGGAGGAAATGTAGACCCTCAACCTACTGTTACTACTACACCATCTGAATCTAATGAACCTACTGTTACTACCACATCAGCTGGTGAGCCAACAGGCACTTCAAATCCAATTGATACTACTACGTCGGTTAGTCAACCAAGTGATACTACTACATCTTTACCAGATGTGGTTGAGGGTATTCTTGGTGATGTAACTGGTGATGGTCAAGTTAAATCTAATGACTTATTAACACTTAAAAAGTATCTTTTAGGTTTGGAAGATTTCACTGATGCTCAATTTAAAAATGCAGACGTTACTAAAGATGGTCAAGTTAAATCTAACGATTTACTAACTTTGAAAAAATATCTATTAGGTTTACTTGAAGAATTTTAGTATTTCACATTAATATTTCGTTGAAAATCTCTTGTGTTGCAATAACACAAGAGATTTTTATATAAGAAATCGGTTAGCTACTGCTAACCAATTTGACATATATGCTATTTATATAGTAAACTATCAATATTGAATTACAATTCACATAAATTCAACGTTTGAACGTGGTTCAAGTATATATATTTACTTTTTTATGAAAGGATTTGATTTTTATATGAGTATAGTTATAATAGGTGGTCACGAAAGAATGACTGCTCAATATGATAGTATCTGTAAAGAGTACGGTCACGAAGCTAAAATATTCACTAAAGAAAACGGCAAGATTTCCAAAAAGTTTGGAAATCCTGACTTGATGATACTGTTTACTAATACAGTATCTCATAAGATGGTGTACTCTGCTTTACAGATTTCTAAAAAGAATAATATTCCTGTTGAAAGAGTACACTCTAGTAGTGTATGTTCTTTAAAGAGCGTATTTGAAACTTTAAAGTAATACTATTACATATTATATACTTTTATTTTTCTGTTGTTGTCTTTTTATAGTGTTTCTAACGAGTACGGAAAATTTCGTAGATGTTTCTATTGGGAAAGATGATATAAACTCTAAGGCTTGTTCTTTAGCCTCAGTTTCGGAGAGTTTAAGCATATTCAAAAAGAATATGTATATATATTTATATTGTTTATGGAACTTTGTTGCTACTTCTAGACCTTCTTCAGTGAACTTTACACCATAAGAAAAGTTTTCATCTATTAAGTTAGATGTCGCTAGACATTTTAACATCTTAGTTACACTAGGTCTAGTTACTTCCAAGTATTTAGCGATATCCACACCACGAACGTTTTTAGAAGTGTTTGAAAGTTCTAAAATACTTACTAGATATTTTATTTGTCCTGAACAAATCTTCATAATTCAGTCTTCCTTTCCATGTATTAGAATATAGAAATCTATGTTCGCTATGATTATACACCAATTTTGAAAAAAAATCAATAAGTTATTAAAAATACAATATTTTTAGTTAGCCTTAGTTAACTTTGCTATTAGGCTAACTATTTTTGTACATTTTTGTTCATCAAGAAAATTTGAACATAAAATTAAATGCTGTTGCTATGATTCTAAATATTAAAACTATTTGCAAATTACACACTATTATGATATAATATCTAAAAAGGAGGTCTTAAATATGAAAGATAAACCTGAAGAACAAAGAAGAATTACTGAAATTTTAGAAATTCTAAAGAAACACGAAATAATAAAGAATGGTTTAAGTCCAGAAGTTCTTAGATTGATATTAGAAGATTTAGGTCCTACATTTATAAAACTAGGTCAAGTAATGTCCATGAGAACAGACTTTCTTCCAAAAGAATATTGCAAAGAGTTGGAAAAACTTAGAACCAATGTAAAACCATTACCCATTGATGAAGTTAAGTCTGCAATTCAAGAAGAACTCAATAGACCTATTGAAGATATATTTTCAGACTTTAAAGAAGAACCATTAGGTTCAGCATCTATTGCACAAGTGCATCTAGCAACGCTAAAGGATACCGAAAAACAAGTAGTAGTAAAGGTTCAAAGACCTAAAATAAAAGAGATAATGTTTAAAGATATCCAACTAATGAAGAAAGCAGTTAAGACTTTGAAACTTATTCCAATAAGTGAAAGTGTAGATTTAGCATCTGTAGTAGATGAAATGTGGACTATATCTCAAGAGGAACTAGACTTTTTAGTTGAGGCGAACCATCTAAAAGAGTTCTATGAAAATAATAAAGATGAGGCTAAAGTTAGTTGTCCAGTAGTGGAAAATGATTTAACCACTTCCAAAATATTAGTTATGGAGTTCATAGATGGATATTCTATAGACAATGTAAAAAAGTTAGACCAAGATGGCATAGATAGACACAATCTAGGTTGTGCCTTAGCCGATAACTATATGAAACAAGTTCTAAATGATGGTTTCTTTCATGCAGACCCTCACCCTGGAAATATAAAGATTAAAGATGGCAATATAATCTGGATTGACATGGGTATGATGGGCAGACTTACTCAAAAAGATAGAAAACTGTTCAAGAAAGCTATAAAATCCATAGTTAAAAAAGATGTAAATGATTTAATTAGTGTAATAATGTCTTTTGGAATGGGTAATACATCTATAAACTATAGCAAAATGTATGAAGATGTAGACGCTATGCTAGACAGATACTGCTCTATGGATATGGGCGATGTGGATATTGCTGTATTTTTAGACGAACTTATGAGTTTAATATCTAGTTATAAGATAAAAATTCCTAAAGGACTATCCATGTTGGCTAGAGGAATTATGACTATTGAAGGTGTTCTTGCTGAAGTAAGTCCCGATGTAAATATAGTGGACGTAGCTAGTAAGAGATTAAAGTACGAAACAATATCCGAATTTGATATAACTAAGGAAGTAACTAAAGCCATTACTACAATAATGAACTCTAGTAATAAGGCTCTAGGAATACCCGCCCTACTAGCTGATTTAATGGAAGCTACTATTAAAGGTCATACAAAGGTAAACTTAGATTTAACAGGTTCAGAAGATATTATGAAAAAATTATCTCAAATGGTAAATAAGATAGTTGTATGTTTAATAACGGCATCTTTATTGATAGGTTCTAGTATGTTGTGTACTACCAGTATGACTCCAACCATTTTAGGAATACCCGCCCTTGGATTTCTAGGATTTATGTTGGCTCTTGGAATGGGCTTATGGCTGATTTTTGGAATGAAACAAAATAAATAGTAATAATAATAGCGTAAATCCAAATTGAGATTTACGCTATACTTATATATACGGAAACGGTGGGATTCGAACCCACGTATGCTTTCACATAGAACGATTTCGAGTCGTTTGCGTTATGACCACTTCGCTACGTTTCCAAAACACTTAGATATTATATCACATAAAGTTTAAAATGTCAAGAATTAAACACAAATTTAATAGATATTTTTAAGTTAGCATTAGCTAACTAATTTGACAACACTATCTTAACTATGATATCATACTAACTATAGAGAAGTTAGCATACGCTTACTTAATATCTATACTTGAAAGAGGTTAATACATATGCTTAGGAAATCTTTTATAGAATACTGTTCACCAACACTAGCATCATTAAAAGTAGCTAGTCTATTTAGATACAATTATAGCACTCTTAAAAACTTGAAAACTATAATAGACCATGAAAATTCTTGGCTTTGTAATAAAGGAATTCGTTTAGAAGTAATTTCTTATAATGAAAAATCGGCCTTAATTTATATGTTTAGAAAAAAACAACTAAACGATATCTTACAAAAAGCAGACGTTCAAGAGTTTTTATCCAAATGTGGATATACTAACTTTAGTATATCTAATAGTTTGCAAACCTTAAAGAGTAACTTTGCTAATATGCCATGTCCTCATGAAGTGGGAGTATTCTTAGGATATCCATTATTAGACGTTATAAGTTTTATAGATAATTGTGGAAAAAATTGTGAGTGTTGTGGATATTGGAAAGTATATCACAATAAAACCGAGGCTCTTAAAACGTTCGAAAGGTTTAAAAAATGTACTGATGTCTATAAAAGATTGTTCAATCAAGGAACTTCTATTAAGCGTTTGACCGTTACTATATAAGTTTTTAGGAGGTATTTTTATTATGAAAAATATAGCTGTAGTATTCTGGAGTGGTACTGGTAATACTGAAAATATGGCTAATACTATCGTAGATGGTGTTAATTCTAATGGTGGTGAAGCTAAGTTATTCACTGCTAGTGAGTTCTCTGCTGATTTAGTAGACGATTTTTCTGCAATCGCTTTTGGTTGTCCTGCAATGGGTGCTGAAGAATTAGAAGATACTGAGTTCCTACCTATGTTCAACGATTGCGAACCTAAACTAAATGGCAAAAAGATTGCTCTATTTGGCTCTTATGGTTGGGGCGACGGTGAATGGGTTAGAACTTGGACTGATACTTGTGTATCTGATGGTGCTATTATAACTCATGATGCTGTTATATGTGCAGGTGAACCTACTGACGATACTGATATTGAATTAGTTGAATTAGCTAAATCTTTATTAGCTGATTAACTATTAATATATTGTTAGATATAATACCAAAAAAAGACTGCTTATACAAGCAGTCTTTTTTTCTAAACTAACGATTTAACATGATATCCATTCTTACCAGATGCTTTTACACTTTGTACTTCCTTTTCTGCAATTTGGAACATCTGTTCGCAGTTTACTGGATTGTAACATACACACACTCCAATACTAACAGATACTGGGTGAAACTTCTTTTTATGTCTAAAGTGAATATTCATAATAGAGTTTAGCTCTTTGCACTTTTGATAAGAAAACTCTTCATTAGGCAATCCTGATATAAAACCTACAAAGACATCTCGACTCCATCTAGCAACGAAACCACAATCTTTAAAGGTTCTAGTTAGTTCGTTAGCAGTATATTTAAGAAGTTCGTCTGCACCCTCACCAAGAGTATTACTTATAGATTGAAAGTTATCTATATCCAATACAAACAACGCACAGAGGTCATTGCTATCAATAGATTTAATATTTTCATCGGTACAATGTATAAAAGCGTTTTTGTTCATTAGGTTAGTTAGATGGTCTATATTAGCCTCTTTGAACATTTCATCGTTTAGGTTTTTTTGATACTCTACAAACTTTTCTAACTCCTCATTACCTTGAATTTGTACCAAAAGTTCCTCAGCCATTTGAAGATTTTTAATATTAGAATCAAACATTAACTTTAGCTTTTCTCTCATATGATTAAACATACTTACCAAAGATGATATTTCATCTTTAGTATTAACTTGAATGTTTTCAACGTCGAAATTATAGTTAGCAATCTGTTGAGATTGTCTAGCCAACTTTTGAATAGGTGTAACAACATCTTTGAAAGTCATTTTAAATAGAATGCCTATAATCAAAGCCAATAGCACAAACGATACTATAGATGCAGTTTGAAATATTTGTGTAGTAGAATAAGTATCATCTAGACTTTTAGAACTTACTTTATAGTTATAAGAGATTAATCTTTCAATATACTGTTCAATGTAAGTTCCATTTTTAGAATATTTATTCTTATA
The DNA here is from genome assembly GCA_018376535.1 of Ruminococcus sp. Classification (GTDB taxonomy): domain Bacteria; phylum Bacillota; class Clostridia; order Oscillospirales; family Ruminococcaceae; genus UBA5884. Next base: position 15,902 of record JAHABC010000003.1, on the reverse strand, counting down.
CAATCCTATAGCTTGAGTAGTATTATCCATATCTATTAAATCCTGTACTTGATTTATGTACGTTGGATAACTAGATACTATAGCACTAATTAATGAAGATTGTGTTTCATCATTAGAATTTAAATACTTATCACTTATGCTATTGCATAGAACATTTAAACTTTGACTTAACTTTTGACAACTTTCCAAATCTGTAGTTGAACCAGTGTTTAGATACTTCTCAACAGAAGTATTAAACTCACCAAATTGATATCTAAACTCATTTAATTCAGATAACGAATTAGTATAATCTTTCATTTTTGGTATGGATACGTTATATGTATACATTGAAGATATAAACATAAACAAAGCAATAACGACCATCAAGCCAAATGCTATGGAAAACTTAACTTTTAATGATTTTTTCATATAATCTACTTCCTTTCTTTTAGAGTATCTAAAGTATATACTATGTTAGCATACATACCTTGTGCGGCCTCACTAGGGGTTAATAGTTCCAAAGATACAGCTTCAATAGCCTCATTGTAATGCGATTGCATATCAGAATTTTCCATATAAGGACTAATCAATATAGGATTACTATTCAATATTAAGTTATTGGAATCGTAGGCAGTACCATTTAACATATTTAAATTTTTTAAGGTATCAACTGCCGATGTAGATACTGGAATACCTCTAGTAGTGCCTAGAACTTCCACACCTTCAGGATTGTTATATAAAAAGTCCAATAGTTTAGCCGATTGCACTGGATATTTGGTATTCTTATTTATAGCAAATAGTAAAGATGGCTTGTACATCCAACCAGAATTTAAAGCATTATCCATAGTAAGTAGATTACCCATCACTAAACTATCGGGATTTTCCAAAGTGGCTTGATACTTAGATATAGAACTTCCCCATTCGACAACACCACCAACAGTACCATCAATCCATAATTTAGAATCATAAAGATTTTCTGAACCTATTTGAGCATTTATTTGGGAAACACTTCTTATAGCACCAGCATCTTGCAAATCCTTGTAGAACTGTAGAGCATCAGTAATATCATCTACAGTAAATCCTAGATTACCGTCGGAAGTTATAAACTCTTTGCCAGTTTTTTGCTGTTCATAGACTACTGCTAGATACCATGCAGTAAAACCAATCTTATTGTCAATATCTAAAGGGTAGCTTTTTTGTGCCTTGAACTTAGGAGCAATATTAAATAAATCGTCCCAAGAGTTAGGCAACTCTGCACCGACCTTATCATAAGAACTTTGATTATAGAATAAACATCTGCCAGTTATCGAAACGGGTAGAGCATTTAAAACGTTATTTCTTCTACCAAACTGTAAGATATCATCACTAAAGTTAGATAAGTCTATATAATCACCTAACTTTTCCAAATCGTAAAAACCTGAACCGTCATAAGATAGTGTTACTAACCAGTCGTAATTGACTTGAATTACATCTGCACAAGTATCGGATTCATATTCCTCAAAGATTTTATTTTTCCAACCGTTCCAACTGCCATAGTCCACATCAACATGAATGTTTGGATTTTCATTTTCAAACAATTCTATTGCTTTTAGAGTAGCATCGTGACGGTCATCGCTACCCCACCAAGATATACTAATCGTACACTCTTCATCGGGATTATATGACTTAACCGATGTAACTTCGTTATTACAAGAAGTATTTACAATCGCACAAGCTATGGCAGATATAGTTAATAATACTTTTTTCCACATAAAAATCCTCCAATAAATTTGTTTTTTAAAGTATTGTAACAAAAATTTCTAAAATTACAACATAACTATCATTAATATTATAGTATATAGTACAAATCATGTCAAGGATTGAAATAGATATAATTAAGGCTTTTTAATGAGTAAACAAATTGTTAATAAAGATAAGAAAGTATAATATAATCTAAAAGAAGTGATTATATCACGAAAAAAATGAATTTAATGGAAGTATTAGAGGCATAGAAGATACAAGTTAGATTCGTTCATAATTTGTTTACTTATTCAAAAACTTTGTATTTAGAATAATATGCAAAATAGTAGTTAATATTATAAGTAGATATCATACTATAAGGAGTGCAAATATGAGCAAAGTTAAAGATAATAGTACATCATTTTCAAGTAGTATAGGATTTATATTATCATCAGCAGGAAGTGCCGTGGGTTTAGGCAATCTTTGGAGATTTCCTTACTTAGCATCGGAGTATGGTGGTGGATTGTTTTTATTAGTATATCTGTTATTAGCCGTAACTTTTGGATTTTCTTTAGTAATCACCGAAGTTGCTATAGGTAGAAAGACTGGCTTAGGTGTAATAGGTGCATATAAATCTATTAATGAAAGGTTTTCTTTTTTGAGTGGTGTAGCTACATTAGTTCCGATTATAATACTTCCTTACTACTGCTTGATAGGTGGTTGGGTTACTAAATATATGATTTCTTATATCGGTGGTTATGCTACAGATATGGCTAATTCTGATTACTTCTATAACTTCACCAGTAGCACCTTAGAACCTATTGCATACTTATTGATATTCTTATCTATTACTACTATTATTGTCTTCCTTGGAGTTCAAAAAGGAATTGAAAACGTCAGCAAGTTTATGATGCCTATTCTTTTTATATTAACTTTAATAATAACTATCTATGCTCTTACTATAAACGGAGTAGCATCTTGTGTTAAATACTATCTAGTTCCAGATTTTAAACATTTTTCTGTTAAAACTCTGTTGTCGGCATTGGGACAGCTATTCTATTCAATGAGCATTGCCACTGGCGTTATGATAACTTTTGGTTCGTATACTCCAAAAGATATAAACGTAGTTAAATCGGTACGTCAAATTGAACTTTGGGATACTGTTATGGCTTTTTTATCAGGTTTGATGATAATTCCCGCTGTCATATCTTTTGAGGGCTTGGATAACATGAATAAAGGCTCAGGATTGATGTTTATAACTCTACCTAAGATATTTAATAAGATGCCTTATGGTAATATTATAGGTGGATTGTTCTTTATATTGGTATTCTTTGCTGGAATTACTAGTGCAATATCTATGATGGAAACCATAGTTCGTATAACTATGGATAGACTTTCTATGAGTAGAATATCTGCTTGTATAGTGGTATTTTTATTTGCTCTTATATTGGGAACACCGTCATCTTTGGGACACGGCATTTGGATAGATATAAAAATTCTAGGTATGGATATTCTATCTTTCTTCGATTTTCTAGGTAACAGCGTGATTATGCCTATAATAGCTTTTACAACTTGTCTGTTGGTGGCTTGGTTCTGCGATATAAAACTTATTACTAATGAAATAAAAGTCGGGGGAGTGGCTTTTAAAGAAGAACGTTTCTATAAAGTCATGATTAAGTATATATGTCCTATATTCATATTGGCTATTTTGATATTCTCATTACTAGAAGGACTAGGAGTTATTATAATCTAAAAAGTTAAGAGCATCTATCTTAGATGCTCTTAATGTATGTTAATCAAGGTTAGGTAGAGTATCCACAATTGGAATACCATAAGCCTCTATGAACTTTTTGCACTCCTCTTGAGCTGTTATATTAGATAGTCTATCTGGAGAATGAGCATCGCACCCAATTATGGCAGTGTTACCGACCTTTTTAGCTATCTGTAGAAAGCAATCGTTCGGATAGTGTCTATGTTCAATAAATCCTAATAGATTAACTTCTATAGGAATATTTCTACTCTTTAAATATCTGCAAAGTCTTTCGTAGTGAGCATTATAAGTTTGAATATCACCTACAAAGTTACATAAGTCTGGGTGTGCTACATACGAATACTTTCCCGTTTCCATACCTTCGATAGTCTTATCCACATAGTTTTTTAGATAGTTCTCATCTACAGATGGAAAACCTACATATTTAGACGGTTCAGGAGATATAAAGTGTTCACCTAAAATCATGTAGTCAATGGGATATCCTTTAAGTAGTTCATTTTGAGCGTCCATCTGTTCGGGGATATATTCAGCCTCAAAACCTATATATATTTTTATATCTTTTTGATATTCTTTTTTTAAACTTTCTAAAGAAGTGAAGTAATCGTCTAATTGTGATGGCAACATTCTAGTACTTGATACATAACCATTAGTATATATCCAAGGGCAGTGGTCGGAAAATCCTAAGATTTTCATATTGCCTTTTATAGCATTTTCTATATACTCTCTATCTTCGCCATGAGCGTGATTACATCTGTAGGTATGTGTGTGATAGTTTGCAATCATGCAAAGAACCTCCTAACAAAACAGCCCCCACATACTTGTGAGGGCTTACATTTTTAAATCTTATTAATTACGCATTTAGCATCTTAGCAAGTTGAGATTTCTTTCTAGCAGCCTTATTTTTGTGCATTAAATTCTTAGCACAAGCTTGGTCAACTCTCTTGATAGCATAAGTAACTGCTTCAACCTTGTTTTCTGCATTAGTTTCACAAGCTAGAGTAGCTTTCTTGATAGCAGTCTTTAGTTCGCTATTTCTTGATTTATTAGCTAAAGCCTTAACCTTATTAACCTTAACTCTCTTCTTAGCTGATTTAATATTTGGCATGATAAAAACTCCTTTATAATAATTACTAATAGTTTATAGTCTAAAAACACATATCTCACGCAAACGATATATCGACACTTTTTAGACGTATTAAATTATACAAATAATGACAAGTTTGTATAATCTAAAAAACTTTGGTATAAATACCACATCGAACGCTAATAATAATATTAACATTTTTTCAATGAAATTTCAAGTGAAAATATGATAAAAATATCACGAAAAATTCTCAACATTTTTAGATAAATCCACTAAAAAGTATGATTGGAGGTCTTTTTTATGCTTAGAACTGATTTGACTATAGAAAGTATATCTATGTTAGAAGATACTGACGGCATGGTTAAAAATACTAGAGGTGATGTGTTCAATATAACAGAAGTTTCTATAAATAGTGAGGAGTATGGCAGACGTATAGGTAAAAAAATCGGTAGATACGTTACTTTAGAAAGTATGGATATCGGAAAACCCTCCGATAACTTTGACGCTATGGTAGACGAACTATCTGCTGAATTGAAAGAGTATATTCCAGATGGCTCTGTACTGGTGGCAGGTCTAGGCAATAACGATGTAACTCCCGATACACTTGGAGTTATATCTGCTAGGAGTATACTAGCTACTAGACACTTTAAAACAGAACTCCCTAATTACGACTTCTTGACATCTTTGAGAGAAGTTAGCATAATAACGGCTGGTGTTTTAGGTCAAACGGGTATTGAAAGTTCTGAGATTATTAAATCTCTTGTAGATACCATAAAACCTAGTTCCGTAATAGTCATAGATGCTTTTGCTTGTTCCGATATTTCTAGGTTAGGAAGTACTATTCAAATATCTAATAGTGGAATAAACCCAGGTAGTGGAGTAAATAACTCTAGGAAAGAGATATCTAAGGAAGTTTTAGGAGTTCCAGTAATAGCTATTGGAGTTCCTACGGTCGTGGATTTGCATACTATAGCTGAAAATCTTACTGGAAGTACTCCTAATACAGATACTCCTAACTTTATGGTTACACCTAAAGATATAGATGCTATTGTTGAAAATGCCTCTAAATTGCTATCCGAAAGTATTAGCCGAGTACTTATTCCAGAATATTTTTCTGCTAATTGATTATGCTATAACCATCATTTTGAATGATATCTTTTAACTCTTGAATATACTCTTTTGCGAACTTACTAAGTACAACTTTTGGATTTATTAGATATCCTATTAATATATCTTGGTTGGTATCTAATGGAACAGAAACTATATCGTTACCATTTAGATTGCTATTTAGTATTCCTGTACAGATAGTGTATCCATTTAAACCTATTAACAGATTGAATAGCGTAGCTCTATCACTAACATGGATAATCTTCTTTTTTGGTAGAGTGCTTAAAATCTCCTCGGAAAAGTAAAAAGAGTTATAGTTTCCTTGCTCAAAGCATAAAAATGGATACTCTTTAAGGTCATCTATAGTTACGATGCTCTTGTTGGCTAACGGATTGTTCTTGCTTATAAATACATGAGGTTCGGCTTTAAATAGTTCTATAAACTTTAGATTGTTCTCCTTAAATAACTTAGTTAGAACCTTCTTATTAAAGCTATTTAAGTAGAGTATTCCTATTTCACTGTAGAAGTTAGCTACATCGTTGATAATTTCATAGGTTTTAGTTTCTCTAAGAGTTACTTCATATTCTGATACGTTTAGTTTTTTAATCAAGTTAGAAAAAGCGTTTACTGCAAAGGCATAGTGTTGCGTAGATATTGAACATATCTTTTTTATGACTTTTTTATCTTTGTAGCGAAGTTCTAAAAGTTCGGTCTGTTCGATTACTTGTCTTGCATAAGATAAAAACTCTACACCATCACTTGATAACGATATCCCTTTAGATGTTCTATTGAATATTTCAATTCCCATTTCGTTTTCTAGTTCTTTAACTGCCGTGGACAGACTGGGTTGTGATATATACAACCTCTTAGATGCTTCTGTAATAGAACCACTATTAACTATCTCTATAACATATTTAAGTTGTTGTAATGTCATAGTATATTATACACTTCCTTTATGGATAATTAAAAGTAGCATACTATATTTCAAGTATGCTACTAACTATTATACAATATTATCTTATAGTTCTGCAAGACCTAATAAGAACTTTTTAAGTGCTAATAAATCGTTACTCTTAACGTCGCCGTCGCCGTTTATATCGGCATTAGCCAACGCTTGAGGTGTTAAATCGGAAAGTCCTAATAGATACTTTTTAAGTAATAGTAAGTCATTAGATTTAACTTCACCATCACAAGTAGTATCGCCTTTAACGACCTTATCATTGTCGGAGTCGCCTATTTGGATACTAGTAGTTACTGTAGTATCATCAGGAGTAGTAACGGTGGTTACAGTTGTAGCAGGAGTAATAACTATAGTAGCAGTTTCAAACCATTCATCGTCAATAACATCACGCATATTAGATGCAGTAACAGTATCGCCTACATTTGCCTTTGATGAGTAACCTTTAATAACTTTAGTAAATCTAAATTTAACAGTGATAGTATCATTTTCGGTATCCACCTCAGATACTGTACCTGTTAATACTACTGGCATATCAAATTCATTAGTAGTAGTAGTTATATCACTGCTTACTAAGGATATTGATGTGGTACTACTTACTTTAGTGAAATCAAAGAAGTTTGCAAATATAAATGCTTTAACTTTAGAACCTACTACAATATTATCATCTATTTCAGTATCTTTGTCAATAGGACAGATATACTCTTTTTCATCTTCATCAACGATAGTAATACTATCATCGGATATTTTAGTAACTGTACCATCAATATAAACTGGAATGATTTGTGGTGTAGATGTTACAATATTATCAGTACTCTTAGATTTAAGTTCTAAACTAGCGTATGCGAACCATTTATCAATATCGCCATAATTGACAGGTCCACAACCATAACCATTTGCAATGATAGTATCACCTACAGAAATTTTTTCATCATTTTTGAAATGGTCAGCAATTTTTACAGTACATTCATAAGTTTTGTCATTATCTACAAACTCAAGAGTGATATCTTCATCAGTAACCTTAGTAACAGTAGTAGTAATATCTATCATACCAGTTGGTGGAGTAGGAGTATCACTATTAGTGTATAAATCTTTAGGTAGGTCGCCTAAGTTTATGCAGTAGTCATCTTGATAGATAGCCTTTAGAGTATCTGGGTCATTCTTAGATGCGTCCATTAGATGTTCACCATACCATGGGCAGAAGTACAACCAACCAGCTCTTTCAGTTTTCATGTTTTCTATAGTTGGAACGGTATCATTTTCAGGCATAGCAACTAGCTTTTTGCCATTTGTTAGATTTACTAAACTATAGAATGTTGAAGATATAGCATCAACGTTAGGACCACTAGTTAAGCCATCATGACGATTATATACAGTGTTATACTTATCAAAGCCGACCATATCTACATAGTCATCACCAGGATACCATGCACCAGATGTACTATAATCATAGCTATTGAACTCCCAAATAATATTATGTAGACCATAATCTTCGGTTAGAGTAGTGTATAACATCTTCCAGAGTTCTTTGTAAACTTCCGCACCAGATTTACTCCACCAGAACCAAGCACCTTCACCATTTACACCACCATTACCTTCGGCTTCATGGAATGGTCTTAAAATGATTGGCACGTTAGCATCTTGAAGTCTAGTAAGTTGTTCAGCTAAATCTTTGATAGCTAACATAACATAATCATGTTCTTTAGTACCCTCAACTATTGCCTTAGATGTATCAAAGTCACTCTTTTCATTGTAAGTACATTTTGTCCAATCCACTTGGTCACCTAGAGTGTAGTTAGCAAAGTTTAAAGGTACATTTATGTGCCAACTTGCAGTTGCTATACCATTTCTATCGTTTACCCATTCTATAACTCTTTCAGTGGTCTTGTCGTCCCAACCGTATAGAGGGTTATAGTTCATGAAGTCAAATCCACGGATAGCAGGTAGTTCGCCAGTAAGATTTTTTATGAAATCAAATTCAAGTTCGGTATTGCCATCGTTACCACCACCATAGATTTCTTGTTGTCCAGATAGTATTCCGTTTCCATATACAGAACATAGATAGTTCATAAGTGATTGTGTTTCGGAAGTAGCATTCTTATCGGATAGTGTAGGGTCAACCTTTAATTCTGGGAATTGAGCCTTATCTACAGTTATAGTATCGTAACTAGCGTAGCCGTATTGAGGTTTAATCTCTATAGTGTTAGTACCAGCTTTAAGTCTAAACATACCAAAGCTGATATCTTTCCAAGTATCAGTATATGGGAAGTCTACCATATAGTCTGTACCGTTTATACATATAGTCTGCTTACGACCTTCTTTCGATAGAACTTGAGTATATCTAACTTTTACTTCGTACATATCATCTTCAGGGACAGTAACTTCAAACTTCAAGGAGTTTCCAGTTAGATATACGAAACCATCACCAGAATATCCATCGAATTTTTGACCGTATATATCAGTCCAAGTTGTGTTGCCGTTAGCTATTTCTGGGTCTTCGCACTCTTTAGTGAATGGAAATTGAGTGTATTCAGTATCACTAGAGGTATCAACAGCGAATACACTAATGGCACTAGTAGTAGCTACTATGCTCAATGCACTTACTAATGCTATCGATTTTTTAACTTTACTTTTCATAGAATTAAATTCCTTTCATAAACAATATATCTATATGCAATTATATCATTTAAAATAGAGAATGTCAATAACTTTTGTATATAATACTCATATTATAACTCTACTAAGCCTAATAGATGTTTTTTCAAGGTTAATAAGTCGTTACTTTTAACAGATTTATCTGAATTTAAGTCTGCGTTCTTTAGAGCCTGTTCGGAAAGGTCCTCTAAACCTAATAGATATTTTTTTAATAGTAGTAAATCATTACTTTTTATGTTTCCGTCGCAAGTTACATCTCCGAGTAGAATATTAGAATCTTGTTCTGTTGATGTTACTATATCCGTAGTGGAACTAGTATCACTAGAGGTTATATCTGTAGTGGTAGATGTAGTATCTATGCTTGAAGTATCTACAGTGGTTGCAGACGTAGTAGTATCTATGCTTGAAGTATCTACAGTGGTTGCAGACGTAGTAGTATAATCGTCAGGAGTAGAACCATCGGGTTCTGTGCCACCTACAAGAACGCCGTTATCATATACACATATGTAATCTGTTTTTTCTACAGTACCTGCAAAGGCATCTTTTTCGATTTTTATACCTTGATAGCTCCAGTCATCTGTAGGGTCCCAAGAGTTCTGCCATGCGTAAGTTCCTAATGCAAATTGATACTTCTTATTTGAGTTTGCTATGGCATAATCTGGGAATGATATTTCTACATAGTATATACTATCCTTATACTGTACAGGTTTCGATAGTGTTGCTTTATGTTCAGTTTCCATACCCATTTGGTCGTATAGTTCTCTAATTTCCATATCGTTAGGGTCTATGGAGTTCATACCTGAAGTATTGAAGTAGTATCTAACGGAGATGTTCTTAGATGGCTTTGAACTATCCGACATTACATAGAACGTTATCTCATTTACCTTTGGAGCATCTTGAACTATATCTACAGAGAATGCTTCTACCCAATACTTTCCACCGTTTTCGTCATCGGAAGTCTGTTCAGCTGGTGGAAAATCCTTATCAGGTAACATAGAACTATCACCAAATAGAGCGTACAATCCAGCAGATGCCCCTACGAATGCGGCATTATAATCTATAGTTACTTCGTTGTATATGTAATCGGCAGTAGTATCGATGTGTTCATCGTTAGCACCTGGGCCACCTACTAACGCTCCATATAGGACGTGTTTCTGTTCCGATGTATCTTCACACTTAGATAGTCCAGAAGATGCTCTATGGTGTGGATACTTTACTGAATAGTCTTCTAAACCTACAACGTAACACTTATCGTTAGGATTGTCTCCTAATAGATAATCCATTTGACCTTTTGCCCATTCACTGAACTTATCAGCTTTTCCGTAGTTGTGTTTATCGTATACCAATGCTAAAAATTGAGTAGCAGTATTATATCTAGCACTGCCCCATTGGTTAAGGAAACAGTATCCTGCAGGTGTGATACTAGGAGTTGAACCATTTTGCCATTTAGTTACAGTTTCAGCAATTTGACTCCAAAAGTCTATATTTTCATATGGGCTTTTTCCTGATATTTCTAAAAATCTGTTTACAAACTTATCGTTGCCTACTTGGTCGTTAGCCTCTGCGACCATACATAGAACACCATTCCAAACGTCGTTCCAACAGTGAGTCCAACTAGATGGTGCATAGTAATCTAAGTAAGTAAGAGCCTTATCCATGTAAGTTTCATCTTGAGTAGCCATATATAGCCAAACTGCTCCCCATGAGTAGTCATCTTCCCACTTGTTAGAACCATAATATCCTTTAGGGCCATCTTCTGGCTTACCTACAGATTTCTCATTTTCATCTGCAAACTTAAAGAGTGCTTTTGCATAATCAAGACATTTTTCAGCGTATTCTAAATCGGTATCTTTAAAGTTTAGATAGTTCACTGCTAATGATGCTACTGTATTACATATGCAATCGGTGGTAGGTTTTTCGGAAGTTGCAAACCAACCTTTTCTTTCCATTTCATCTACTTCTGGAGCGTTCCAATAAGAGTGGTCTATATCGCCATCACCTACTTGATAACAGAACGCTATTACATCACCGTTATCATCTCTAAAAGTACATCGCATGAAGTAATCGTTGACGTATCTTAGTAGAGTTTCAATGTGTTCACTTTGACCAGTTTGAACGTAAGCGTCTTTAAATTCATAGTAGCCCCAACCTAGAGTAGAACCAGTATACGCTTCTGGAAGTCCAAACTTTACATGGTCACCAGCATCATGATATCCTCCTGATACATTTACAGTGCCATCACCATCGGGGTCAAGTACGTTCTTATATTGAGATATAAAACTATCAGATAGGTTTGTGTTAGTGCTATCTAATGATAGTGTAGCATCATAGGTATGACAATCTCCACGCCATGTGTATTGAGTATTTTCGCTTACATCTGTACCACACATATTAGCATCGTAGAAGTACATTGAATATTGTAAAAGTCTAGCATAGTTGTCATTAGGTTCTACTGCGTTTACCGTAGAACCACTCATAAATGATGTCGTTGTTATCGCTAATGCCATTATACTTGATATAATCTTATTTTTCATGAAAAAACCTCCTAGAGTATATATCTAAAAAAATTATATCACATTGACTTAGATATTACAACTTATCTAAAGATAGAATTTTATCATCTATTATTGTTGATTTGTACAAAAAAAGGAAGTATCTTAATTAGATACTTCCTTTATTTTCTTATACTTACGATTTAGTTTAATACTTTGCAGATAAATCTTGTTGAAATATTTTATCTTCTAAGTCATCTTCTTTTTTCATCTGTTTAGTTATGATTATGAACATTACTAATGATATTATTAATGATACTAAATCTGCTATAGGTTGAGCAAATATTATACCACTTAATCCAAAAAGAGAACTTCCTACAGCAACCACTGGTAAGAATACAAAACCTTGTCTACTTATGGATAGTATTAATGATGGTATTGCTTTTCCCATGGCTTGAAATGAAAATGAAAATACAAACATTATTCCTATTACTGCACTAGATAACATTAAGGCTCTTAACATCTGTACACCATATGATACTACACTTTCATCTTTTATGAATATTTCCACAACGTTTTCAGTGAACATTAAGTATACAGCAGTTAATACAGTACCTATTATTACGTTTACTATCATAGCGAAGTGCATTACCTTTTTCATACGCTTGTAGTTTCTAGCACCGAAATTGTATCCTATTAGAGGTTGTATTCCCATACCTAAGCCTAATTGGAGCATTACTACTAACATATTAGCTTTCATTGCTACGCCCATACCTGCGATAGCGTCATCACCGTATGAGTAAAGATATCTATTTAGTATTATGTTTGATAAACTCATTAGCAAGTTATTCAAAGATGCAGGTATGCCTATCAAAAATACTCCTCCGATTATCTTTTTAATACTGAAATCTTTTGGTGATATGGATAGTATAGTGTTTCCTTTTATAAAGTATACTATATAAAATATCACTGAACATATATTTCCTATTACTGTAGCTATTGCAGCACCAGCTACTCCCATTTTTAGAATTAGTATCATAATAGGGTCTAATACTATGTTTACTATAGTACCCATCATCATGCCTATCATGGATATTTTTGCATTACCTTCGCCTCTTATTATGTTACAAAATCCAAATGATGCCACTATAAATACAGTTCCAATGAGTAGATATTCTAAGTATTGTCTAGCATAGTCTATAGTATCGGCTGATGTTCCTATTAGGCTTAAAATTGTATCCATAAAACATAAGAATACTACCATCATGAGCAATCCAGCTACTATTGAACCATAAAAACAGAAACTGGATATATTCTTTACTTTGTGTCTGTCACCTTGTCCTAAAGCTCTTGATATAAACGAACTTCCACCTATTCCAAATACGTGACCTAATGCCATCATTATAGTAAATATCGGTGTGGTTAGTGATACTGCTGATACTTGATTGGCATCGTTGGTTTGACCTACAAAAAAAGTATCTGCCATGTTGTAGAATATGGTTACTAACATACTCAACATTGTAGGAGTCGCTAACGTAAACACTGCTTTAGGTATACTATATTTTTCAAACACATCAATGTTGTTTTTCATTGATAAACCTCCTAAACATTTTCTTTATTTTTTCGCACAATTACTATTATACAATCTTTTTGTGATAATTTCAAGAATATATGTTTATGATTTAAAACTACTTATTTTCAACTTTTTTGTGTATCTTACACATAGCGAACTTTATAGTCTTACATTTCAATATTTTTTATTGTATACATGTAAGTTTGTATGTTATCATTCATTAAATTTACACTTAATTTATTGCTTTTTCTTTTGATAAAAATAGAACGCTCTATTACAGAACGTTCTTGATTTAAACTTATTCTATTGGATAACATAGGTCTAAAAATTCATTGGAATATCTTATTAAATCCTTAGTAGAAATTTCTCCACGAATAACCAACTCTAATAGTAACATAGACGTTTGACAGTCAGAAGATATCATAGATACCGTTTCTATAGTATGACTTTCATATGATATCTTTTCTACTTCTATATCGTATATTACTATGTTTCCAATATCTCTGCCTAGTAGTTTGTATGTAGTATCTTGGTGTACCTCTTGATATATTACGTCCATGAGTTCTTCCTCCTTGATACAGTAATTATATCATATTGGCGTGTAGAAATTTGTAATAATTGATATCTAATAAATAATAATTATTATTTGCTAACTTTTCTATAAATAAAAATATGGGCAGATATAAATTCTGCCCATGGATATGTATATATTTAAAATCTAAAATCACGTTCGCCGTTTTTAATACGTTCGATATATTCATCGAATAAGGCTCTAGTTTTAGGATTAGCAATGTTATTTTTTTCTTTATCTATGACGTTAAAAGCAAGAGTTTTGAACTCATCGTCACCATAATCTAGAACGTACTCAGTAAGAGTAAGCATAGCATTAGGTAGGCAGTAGTTACATATGTTACCCGATTTTGCAAATTGCATAAATCTATCGCCAGTTCTACCAGCACGATAACAAGCTGTACAGAAACTAGGAATATAACCATTCTTTAATAACATCTTGAGAACTTCAGCTTCAGAACGTTCATCTGCTACCTTAAATTGAGCAGTACTTTGGTCATCGCAAGAACTATTGGAGTTTACACCACCTCTAAGAACTCTATCAGCATAGCCACCAACACCAGTGCAAGAACCTCCACTAGTTTGAGATACTCCTAAACCTATGATTTCATCTCTAAAGTCTGGAGCTTCTCTAGTAGATATTATAATTCCAGTGTATGGAACGGCTACTCTTAATACGGCTATTATGGTCTTAAATTGCTCATCGGATACTATATTAGTAAATAGTGATAAGTCTACATCTTCAGCATACTTAACTCTAGGTATGGATATAGTATGTGGACCTACTCCAAAAGTATCTTCAAGATGCTTAACGTGTAACATAGTACCAATTACTTCATACTTATAATCGTATAGACCGTATAGAACTCCTATACCTACGTCATCTATGCCACCTTGCATGGCTCTGTCGTGAGCAGTTGTATGATATTCATAGTTGCTTTTAGGTCCAGATGGGTGTAATCTTTCGTAGGTTGGTTTATGATAAGTTTCTTGGAATAAAACATAAGTGCCAATACCAGCCTCTTTGAGTTTTCTGTAATTTTCTACAGTAGTACTAGCAATGTTTACGTTTATTCTACGAATTTCACCATTACCATTTTTAGTAGCATATGCAGTTTTCATGCACTCTAAGATGTAATCTATAGAACAGTTAGTATCATCTTCACCAGCCTCCATGGCGATACGCTTATGTCCCATAGCCTCTATAGCACGACATTCTTCTGCAACTTCTTCTTGAGTTAGTTTCTTTCTTTTAATACATGAACCAGTATGATATCCACAATATTTGCAACCGTTCACGCAGTAGTTAGATACATATAATGGTGCAAACATTACTATTCGTTTACCATAGATTTTTTCTTTAATCTTTCTAGCAAGTTTGAAAATCTTTTCTCTTAAAGATGAGTTTTCAGTATTTTCACAAGCGTGTATTAGTACGGATACTTCTTTATAGTTTAATCCTACTAGAGTTTCAGCCTTTTGTAGAATTTGGTCTATTAGTTGTACATTGTTTTCGTTTTCCTTGCCATAGGCTAAGGTATTCATGATTTCGTCATGACAGATAAATTCTTCTGCCTTTTCAGATTTACTGTTAAACATTTTTTTAATTACCTCACAATCAAATTTAACATACTATGATATATTATACATCTAAGAAATAGCATTGTCAATATATTTTTTTAGATGCTTTCAAAATAGTTTGTATATATTACACAATTACGCATTCAAACTATTGGTTGAATCTTCAAGACAATCATTTTTGCAGTAGATGGAACGTTGTACTATTATGGTTTCTAAGGTATCGCCTAGTTGAGTGGTCATGGTGGCAAAGATTTCAAGTTCTTCGTTAGTTAACCTTTGAGCTAGTACGTTAGCTAATGCCGTGACTAAAGTAGTGTAGGGTTCACAATGATGTGAGACACAATTTATGGTAATTAAGTAAATATTGTTTAGGGGAAAGCCAGCCAAGAGGACGCATAGGAAAATTATTATAT
>JAHABC010000014.1 GCA_018376535.1 Ruminococcus sp. | reverse complement strand
AATAAGTTTAAAGGGATACAAAAAATAACTATACAATCGAAATACAATACTAGGAAAGGTAATAAAAATAAAAGATATCAAATAAAAAAATCTAATAAGAATAAGTTTAAATAGTAGGTTTATTTTTTGACATTCAAAATTATATGTGTTATAATAAGTTCATACTATTCATGAAAGGACTGTACAGTATGAAAACTGCTTTTGAAACTGCGAATATTCTGTTGCCAAATAAAAATATCGATATTCAAAAATGGAGTGTCATTGCTTGTGACCAATTTACTTATGAACTCGATTATTGGAAAGATGTTGAAAATATATCTAATGGAGAAAAATCTACTATAAATTTAATACTTCCAGAAGTATATCTTAATGATGATAATTGTAATCAAAGAATTAAAAATATAAATAGTAATATGAAAGAGTATCTACAAGATAATGTATTAGTGGAATATAAAAATAGCTTTGTATATGTTGAACGTATTCAAAGTGATGGTAAAAAACGTTGTGGTCTTGTGGGTAAAATCGATTTGGAAAAGTATGATTACAATAAGGGAAGTACATCACAAGTTAGAGCTACAGAAGCGACTGTTATCGAAAGAATACCTCCTCGTCTAAAAGTTAGAAAAGATGCTCCTATTGAATTAACTCATATTATGATTTTAATAGATGATACTTCTAAAACTGTCATAGAACCTATAGCAGATAAAAAAAGTTCTCTAAAAAAACTATATGATACCGATTTAATGAAAAATAGTGGCCATATTACAGGATATCTAATAGACAGTTTAGAGTTACAAAATCAAATTGATGATGCTTTATATAATCTATTGGAACAAAATAGTAAAAAGTATAATCTACCTAAAGATGAGGTTCTACTATATGCTATGGGCGATGGCAACCATTCTTTAGCTACTGCTAAGGAAAATTATGAACGCTTAAAAAGAGAAAATCCTAATGTGGATTTATCTAATCACCCATCAAGATACGCTCTAATTGAGATAGTTAATCTACATAGTGATGCCCTTGAATTTGAAGCCATTCATAGAATAGTATCTAATGTAAATGTTAGTGATTTGTTATCTAAAATGAACGATGTTTTAAAGACATCTAAAGAGGGTTCAAGCGATATGCAAAAGTTCTCATACGTTGTAGATGGTGTGGAAAATACTTTGTATATTAAAAATCCTATATCCAATTTAACTGTTGGAAGTTTGCAATCATTTTTAGATGATTATTTGAAATCTAACAGTGGCAGTATAGACTATATTCATGGTAAAGATGCTATATTTAAGCTATCTAAGAATAGCAACAGTATAGGCTTTATACTTCCAGATATGCTTAAGAGTGAACTCTTTCCAACTGTTATAAAAGATGGTTCTTTACCTAGAAAAACTTTTTCCATGGGACACGCTGAAGATAAAAGGTTCTACATGGAATGTCGTGCAATAGTTTAAAATAAAAAATCCTTACTTAAAGTAAGGATTTTCTTTATGATACTCTCAGATTATTTATTCATATTATCTTAAAATTAATAGGGTATCATAGTTGTTGTTATGCAATTGATTCCAAGAAAATAATATTTTTTGCTAAAAAATTATTTTTAGTTTTTCAATGTTTAGAATGCAATTTATTTTTCATCTAAGAAATAGAGGTATTCTTGATGGTCTTTATATAAACTTTATTATTTCCATGACCATTTTTTCTTCCATTCATTTTTTTTCAAAGTTTTTAATAAAGGGTAGAACTTAGAGCGTCGTCTTATTGCTAATACATAAGAATCCACATGGCTACAACCACCTTTATAAATATAATCACCGTCAGTGGTTCTACCAGCATAAATAAGTCCGTCAGCTGCAGCTATACCAGATAAATATCCAATAGCTTCTATTTGTATTTTATCACCTGGCATAAGTTTATTTTCGCCTTGACCATACATAAAGACAGTATCTACTGTAACAAATACTGGGTCATAAACACTAAAAATATATTCAAACATTTTTTTTACCTCTAAATTATTCCTAAAATCTTTTTTTTCATAATTATTAAATCAGCTATATTAACCTTATTATCATAGAAAATATCAGCCAAGAATAATTGAAAACGTGATAAACTCTTAGTAGTATCTGTATTGAATTGAATTATATTGAAATTTACACTATCAGCATTGATTTCTATTTCTTTAGCAATAACAGTGCCATTTATTCTTTATATTCAGCTATATATGGCAGATTTCTATAATATTCTGCACAATCCAAACCATAACCTACTACGAATAAATCTGGGATAGTAAATAGAGAGATATCTGCATTTAATTCTACTAATCTTCTGCTAGGTTTATCTAGTAGGGTTACAACTTGCAATGATAATGGATTTCTTGATTTTAATATGTTTATTACATCTTTAAGAGTTCTTCCAGTATCGATAATATCTTCAACAATTATTACATGATAGTTACTTATATCTTGTGATAAGTCCATAGTTATGGTAACTTTTCCACTAGATGATGTTCCATTGTAATAACTCTTAGCCGACATAAAACCTATTTCACAAGGTATTTGTATAGCACGGCTTAAATCTGCTAGGAATATGAACGCTCCTTTTAAGATACTCACTAAAAGAAGTGGTTTTCCGTCATACTGTTTAGAAAGTTGTTTTCCTACTTCTGTAATTTTGGATTTAATTTCTTCTTCAGATATTAAAATCTTCTTGATTTTGTCGTTTATTTCATTTGTATTCATAATTCACCTCATGATAATATACTTCATAAGGATATTTTACAATACAATCGATATTTTGTCAATAAAATTATCCATCTGCAATACTAGATGTCGTTTACTTCTTTGTTATATAATCTTTTCATTAAAATGTGAGCGATTATCACCGATATTGTTTCAGCTATGATAAAAGTAGTCCAAATAAGCCACGATAGGTCTAAAGAATGTTTTGCTATTAAAGAAAAAATCCATGCTATAGGTATTACAAATATGAATTGCCTACATACTGATACTATCAATGATTGTATTCCTCCGTTTAATGCTTGGAATATACCTTGATATGTTATATTCATTCCTGCAAATATAAAACTAATGGATACTATTCTCATTGCACTTATACAGTACTGTTGAGTTACTCCAGATAAACCGAATACGTTTGAAAAAGGTATCGCTAGAATTTCCACTAATATTAATCCAAAGGACATTATTGCTATAGTGTATACCATTCCGAACTTTATACCATCATCGATACGCTTTTTATCTTCCATGCCATGGCTGAATGAAATTATTGGAGTAATAGCATCACGAAGTCCAAAACCTGCAAATAGTATAAACTGTTGAATTTTATAGTACAATCCATAGGCAGTTACAAGAGCCTCATCTACAGATACAAGTATTATATTAAGAGCATATGTCATAATGGATAGTAACGCTTGTGATATAATAGCAGGTAATCCAATAGCGTATATCTGTTTTATAATGATTGCTGATGGTTTTATGTATTTTAATCCATTGGATATGTTTGTATTAACTTTAAAGTGGAATATCAAAGCTAGTATGAAAGATGCTATTTGTCCAATTACGGTAGCATATGCAGCACCTTTTACTTCCAATTTTGGACAACCAAAATAACCATAAATCATAATAGGGTCTAGTATAACGTTGATTACAGCACCTACTATTTGTGCTATTGTAGAATACATTGAGTGTCCTGTTCCTTGGAGTAACTTTTCAAATATGGAAAAGAATATTATTCCAAATGATGCTATACAACATACTTTTAGATAGTCTATAGCCATCTTACTGATTATAGGGTTCTTAGTTTGAGAGCTTATATATAAATCAGTTCCAAATATACCAAATATCAAGAATATTATGTATATAATCAATGCTAAGAACATTCCATTACCTGCGACTTTACTTGCTTTTTCGATGTTTCCTTGTCCTAAACTCTTGGATAGTAATGCATTACAACCTACACCAGTACCTATTCCTATAGCCACTATTAGCAATTGTAGTGGAAAGGCTAAAGTTAGAGCATTTAAAGCCAATTCGCCAGTATCTTGAATGTTAGAAACAAATGCACTATCCACGATGTTGTATACGGCTTGTAACATCATGGATAGAACCATAGGTATGCCCATTGATAAAATTAGTTTTTTTACGGGCATACTTCTCATTTTGTCTTTTTGATTGATGTTTTCCATAAAATCTCTCCTAAAAAAAAATCGATGTGTAGCACTGATTGGAATTACGCACAGTGCTACACATCGTTAAATATATTATATCAGAAAATATTATTTAAATCAAAGGATATTTTGAACAAACTTAGTTTAAATTAAGTATCATTCTTGTGATATATTTCATGGATTGAAATAAAAGTATTAAATTTGCTTTAATTGACTAAAATATTTGAAAAAAATTCTTGAAACAATCGAAAACATATGGTATAATATAACTATGTGTTTTTTTAATATTAATAATCTATAATTTTATATGGTAATCGTAAGGAAGAAAGAGGTAATTGGCTTTATGAAATATGATATAATCTATTCTATTGCAACCGATACTATTAGAAATAGAGTTCTAAATAAAGTTAATATAAATCAAAATGATACTGTTAGTGTTTTAATGACAAAATCTGGTGCAACGTATATCGGATTTAATTCTATGGATATAAAAGATGGTAAGTTAGTTAATGGTTGCTCCGAAAAAGATGCTGTTAAAAATATGCTCACTAAAGGAGAAAGTATCATTTCAGCAATAGTTACTATAAATGCGTTTACTTTGATACCTGTATTACCTTGTTTAGAATGTGTAAATTTAATCTTAGGAATTAATGCTGAGAATAATCAATGTTTAGTGATATCACCTAATAAGAAGTATATTGGTATTGGCGACGTTGCTAGATATGATACCAATACTGCCGACATTGAGGCGTACGCAGATTGCATAGAACTTGACCCTCTTACTGCAGTAAGTAGTTATAATAAAGTTGTTAATAATTCGCAATATGTTACTGCTAATAACGGAATAGTATCGCAATATATACCACAAAGTAATGGAGTAGTATCGCAATTTGTTCCACAACAGAGTAGGGGTATTGTATCTCAATATATACCTAATAGTAGCGTTATAGTATCGCAGTATATGTCTAATGATAAAGAATCTTCTAAGACTGTATCCGAATATAGTTCTAAATATGTATCTAAATATAGTTCTCAATACTATTCGCAAAATGCATCGCAACAGTTTATGCCACATAGTATAAATGCTAAAGTAGATATTAGTCTAGAAGATAACAACTATCTACAAAATAAGTTAGATAATCTACTAGATTTTGACTTGAATGACGATGATATTAGCAAAAATTCTATTGCTAAAGATATACCAAATCAGGATATTAAGTCCATAAGAAAAAGATTGCTGAAATTGGCTAAAGAAAGAAAAAAACAAGCTAAACAAGCTATGAAAATTGATGACCGCTTTAAAAAGTAAACTATAGAAAGTTGGATTTATTATGGCAGATAAAAAAAAATGGGCGTTTGGCAGTAAAAAAAATCCAAAAGATGTTGAACAACCTGACATTTTAATAAATAATGTTACTGCTGAAATGTTAAATATATCTTTGGGTGTTAATAACTTAACAGCATCTAAATTAAACTTGTCGCTTGATATTAATGATGTTACTAATGTTGGTAAAGATGATGATAAATCTAAAGTTTCAAGTAAGCAAGTTAAATCTTATGATATTAATACTGATGTTAATGTTGTTCAATTGGATATTGAAAGTCTTGTAAGTGATATGAATATTCCATCTAATGATAGCACTGAAGATGAATTATCATTAGTTGAAGAGGTTTCAAAAGAGCCTTTAAACTCTAATAATAAAGATAATACTTTAGAAAAAACTAAACAACTTGAAAATCCAGTTCCAGTTGAAGAGGATTCTGAGGAATATAAGTATATTCCACCAGAGTTTAGAAATGCTTCTGAATTTACTGATACCATCTTAATTGATGGAGTTACCTATAAAATAGAAAAGGATTGTGGAGAGTTTGATGGTTTAAGAACTTATATCGTGGGTAGCAATGGAACGCATTATAAATTTTTATGGTATTCATTGAAACGTTTTAAAAATTATAATCTAGCTAAGCAAACCTTAGAATATATTACTGAGAACCTTCAAATTAAAAAGATAATATTTGTCCCTACTAAAATTTATCAATCTGATAGTGGCTTTGGATATATCACAAATATGTCAGTTAATCATTATCATAGTTTTTATGATATTATTACAAATAAAAGTAAGTTCGTAAAGTTGAATTCTATGGAAAACACTGCTATAAATTTGATTAATCTATTTAAAAATTTAGCTAACTTTGATTTGCATTTATATAACTTTGATGAACGTAATCTGTTGATAAATACTCATACAGGTGATATATATATGGATATAGTTAGTACTTTTACTAGAAGTTATAATCTTAAATATACAATAAGTTATGAGTATCTAGCTCCTGAAACTAACATATATAACGTGATTACCGAACATAGTACTAGATATTCGTTGATAGTTATTCTGTTTAGATTGTTATATCACGACCACCCACTAGATGGTTATAATGTTGTAAATGATGTGAATATTACTACTCATAAACTATGGTACTCTGAAAAAGCTATATTTAATATGAGTACTTTAGATACTTCTAACCATGCAGTTAGAGGAGTTCATTATCAAGTTTTAGGACTTTGGAATAAATATCCTAACTATATTAAACTTACTTTTAAAGATTTTTTTGAAAATAATCTGCATAGACCTTTGGATAGAATTTCTTATGATGATATTCTTTTAGTATTTAAACATCTAAAGATTATGACTGTTGTATGTAAGTGTGGTTATTCGGATTTCTTGAAAAATCTTCCATTTAAAGATGATTCTTTTAAGTGCAAAAAGTGTGGCAATAATATTGGATATATATATTTTGATTTCACTAAAAGATGCATTCCTATAAAAGCAAACTCTAAAGTATATCTTAGCTTTGTATCCAAGAAGTACAATAAGGACGATACTATTGGAATCATAGAATTAAATCCTGATGACGAAAATAGTTATGTATTAAAAAATTTGACTAAAATTCCGTGGAATTACTCTAATCGTAGTGGCAATGATAAAATTGTTAAAAGTAATGACTTCGCAATACTTTCAGATAATGCTATAATAGATATCGGATATACTAGAATATTGGTAAATACTACTAAAATTTAAATATATCAATTTGATATTTTTATTGAATTTAAAAAAAGTCCTCTATTACTTATGAGAAAATTAATTCTAGTATTGATAATATCTTAACTTCTGAAAAAATTCAATTGTCATTAAATGCTGAGATATCCACTATTAAGGATTTATTCAAAAATAGCAAGGTTCAAAAGCAAGAATATAAAGAATTATAATAAATGCTACATAGTGAAGCATCACTATATAGAATTAAAACTACTTTGAAGTATTTAAAAATGCCTGAAAGCAAAACATAATATTTTTGCTTAATATATATTAAGGAGATAAAATATGAAGAATATTAAAAGAAAAATAGTACTTGTTTTATCTGTATTTTGTATGTTGGGAACGGTAGGTTGCAACCAACAAGATGAAATTATGATTCAAAAACAAGATATCACTGTTGAATTAATTCCTAGTGTTCTAGGCAATGAATTCTGGGATACCGTTGTTAGCGGTGCTAAAGATGCTGAGTATGAATTGGGTATTAATCTAATAGTTACCGCAACCGATACTGAAACTGATATCGATGGTCAAATTAAATTGATTAATGACGCTGTAAGCAATGGTGTTGATGCAATTGTAATTTCTCCATTAGATAGGTCGGCTATAGATGACGCTCTTAGAAATGCTACAGAAGCAGGTGTTAAAGTTATCACTATTAACTCTGCAGTTACATATACTGGAGTTGTATCTATGGTAAGTACTGAAAATGAAGAAGCTGCATCAATAGGAGCTCAAAACCTAGCATCTTTAATAAATGCTACTGGCGATGTAATGATTATGTCAACTGCATCTAGTGCAAATGATGAGAATGCAACACTTAAACAACGTCAAGATGGTTTTGTCAATATGATAGAAGAATCTGAAGAATATAAAAATATAAATATTAAGGATATTCTATATTGTAACTATGATGTTCAAACTGCTAAAGATTTAACTTTGGATTATATTGAAAAAAATCCTAGTGTTAAAGCTATATATGCTACAAATCAACACGCTACTGAGGGCGTTTGTGAGGCTATTGAAGAAAAAGGTCTAAATGGTAAGATTAGCATAGTTGGATGGGACTCATCTGCTAATGAAATAAAGTTCATTGAAGATGGTGTGTTAAATGGTACTTTAGCACAAAGTCCATACTTATTTGGATATCTTGGAGTTAGAAACGCAGTTAAATCTGCTAATGGCGAAATTATAGATAAAAATATAAATACTGGTATAAAGTATATAAATTTGGCTAATTTACAAAATAATGATGTTCAAATATTGTTAAATCCTCCTGAACCAATGGTCAGTGATGCTAAAAATTAATGGAAAGGATTTTTTTATTATGGAATTTATTAAAAAGAATAGGTTCATATTCATGACTATTGTAATTATTGGGTTCGCAATAGCAGACTTATATAGTTTGTTTAGTATGTATCTAAGGTATAATGATATTATTCAAACTAATGTTCAATCGGTATCATACATTAAGGATATACATTTATATATGAATGATATAGATAATAATATATTATACTCTATAAATGAATTAAATCGTGAAAAGAATCAAAATGTTGATGTAGATATTTCTGAGTATACCAATAAAATTTCTAACTATATGACCAAATGTACTTCTACTATGGATAGTTATTCTAAATTGAATAAAAATAAAGCTGAAGATAATCGTTATACATTATTTACATACTACTTTGAATCTTATGCGGAATATGTAAATAATGTACTAGGCTATCTAAATAGCAAAGATGTTTCTAATGCCGAAAGTACTTACAATTTGAAATTAGTTCCAGTAGAAAACTGTACTAGTGAAATATTAAGTGCTTTGGAAGATTTATCAAATGCTACTAAAAACTATAGAGTTAAAGCTACTGGAAAATATGGTGAGGCAATAGGTGTCGTTACACTTATAGTTACATTAGCTATAGTTGTAGTTATAAATGTTATGAGTGCTGTTCAAAAACGTGCTAACGCTCAACTTGAAAAGAATAAAAAGACTATAGAAAAACAACAGAGTACTGTTAATACTGCTGTATTTAATGATATCTTAACTGATTGTAATAACAGAATATCTTTTGTTAATACTTATAGTAAAGGTAAATCTAAGATTGGTGAAAATCAAGCATACTATTTCATAATGTTTAATATCGATAACTTTAATGCAGTAAATATCAACTATGGAAGTAACTCTGGTGATATGATTTTAAGTTCTACTTCTGACAGATTGAAAAAGTGTTTCACTGATGCTGATATATATCGTACTGGTTCAGATGAGTTTGTAGTAGTTATGAAAGAAATCGCTGGTAATGAGGGATATAATAAAGTTATAAACTTCATTAATAACGCTAGAATGACTTTGGCTCAACCACATGATATTAATAATGGAAGTTTATCGGTTATGTATTCAGTATCTTTAGTTAAAAAGACTGGCCCTAGTGATATAGACCTTTCTGTTTTGGAATCCCTAAAAGATGCTATGAACAGAGGTAGAATGTCACAAACTAATACAGTAAGTTTTATCGACTTAGATTTTATTACTAATACTAAGGCTTAATTTTTAAAGTTTAGTAGTAATTAAAAAATCCTCATCTTTTTAGATGAGGATTTTATTATATATTATTCTATTTTGTTCTATTCTACATTTTTAAGAGCATCTGTCATAGGAATTTTCTTAATCTTGAATAGTTGAGTAACTGCTACTATTGTAAATGAAACTATTCCTAATAGGAACATCTTAATGAAGATATCAAAGTTTACAATATATGGTATCCAACCACTCATTTTTTTTGCTATAGCGTATTCAAATACCATTTTCATTAAAGCGTTTGTTAGAGGCAATCCCACTAACAATGAGATTACTGTAGCTACACAAGTGGCTAGTATATATAACTGAGCTATTTCTATATTAGAATATCCTAAAATTTTAGTCATGGATATTGAATTTGCATTCTTTTCTATAATCAATTTAGATAGTAAGTATATCAATAGAGTAAACATTATAACTCCAAACCATAGGAAAAGTTTTGAATTAGTACCCATAGAAACTAATAACTGTCTTGAAACTTTAGTCAAGTCATCTACAGTTATAACTGAAGAGATATCTTTACTAGAGATATCTTTAATCTCTTGATTGGAGAAATATCCATTAAAGTAGTCGCTATCGCAATTGAACACGTTATTGAACTTAGTATTATGCATGAAAACAGCTAAAGTAGATGGATATTCATATATACCAGTAACAGTAAAACCATATCTAGCGTTTCCGTAAGGATTTTTTAGAGTAATTATATCGCCAATGTTTACATGATATTTTTTTGCATAAGCATCAGAGATATAAACATCATCTTCAGATAGTGAAATATCTACATACTTACTGTTCTTTATAAGACCGTATATACTAACACTATCTTTAATATCGTTTGATGTATCAACTATTAGACTATTAACTGAATATTTTTCTGCATTAGGAGTGTTAGTTTCAACGGTATCTTTTAAAATGTATTGATATGTAGCAAACATACTATTACCAATATCCTCTTGATATTGTTCTAACATAGGTGAGAACATAAATCCAAATAGTAATACAAATTCAGCGAATAACATTCCTATGAACATTGTAATGTAGTTTGGAATATTTTGCAATATGATTCTTATTCTAAAGCGAGAAAAGAAATCTAGTTTAGAAGATAGTCTAACAGCTTTCTTTTTAGTTTTAGTAGTTAAATCGTGTCTTAGGAACTTTAGTGGAGAGAGTTCTAACTTTTTAGAAACTATCCAAATATTTATAAGGAGCATTATTATAGATGGTATTATAGTAGTCAATATAAAGGCTTCTAAGTTCCAAGTAGTTTGATAGGTAGGTAGACTGTAACTACCATAGTAAGCATCTACGAAGAACTGCTTGAACATGGTATATCCTAAGATGTTTCCGACAATCGCCGATACTATAGTTACTATAACTGGCATAGTTATATAATGCATTAGAACTTCTTTTTTAGAGTATCCTGAGGCTCTTAGCGTACCTATTATAGATGCCTCTTTTGTGATAGTATTATTTGTAGTTACTGTAAATACAAAAGCTATAATAATCGTTACTATGTATAATAATACTATAAACATAGCTCTGTCGCCACCCATATCATCGCCAGTGAAGTGTATGGCTTGATTGCTATATTGAGGTGTGAAGTTCAACATTAAATCCATGTCTACATCATCATTAAGATATAGTTCTTTTAAGATATCATTGGCTTTGTTTGTAGCGTCTGTATCATCAGTAGGAGGTGTATTGTACTTCCAAGAGTAGTCATAATGTAGATTATTTTTACCAAAAGAATTAAAGCCATCTTTAGTAACTATAGCCACACCGAATTTAATGGAATCGAACATCATATCGGAGTTATTAGAGAATAATGCACTGTAATCGGAAAGTGCTATTAAACCAGTGATAGTAAACTTTTTATCATCAAGAGTAAGAGTATCATTTATAGATATTTCGTTATTTTGTGCATACATACGGTCGATAGCTATTTCATTTTCTTTAGTGGGAAAATCACCACTCATTAGACAAGCCTTGTTTACTTCTTCACGATTGGCAAATATTCTAAGAGTGCTGTCCACTTCCTTAGTAGGTTCTTCGATATAGAAGTTATCATATAGAGTTAAATCCTCATCTTCTAAAGTGGATTTATAAGCATTATTCATAGGTTTTGAAAGTTCTATGTTACCATCTTCAATGTTGTACTTTTCAAAACTTTCGTTGTAGGTTTTAATCATGCTACCATCAGCGACTAAAAATCCCGAAACTAAAGAGATTAAACCAGCCATAAACACGAATATTACAAGATATTTTCCGAAATCTTGAATTAATTCTTTAGGTAGACGCTTATTTAAAGGATTTTTCATATAACATCACCTCATAATTACCAATCTAGTTCTTCAACTGGGATTTTAACTTCATTGACATAATTTTTTCTAATTTGACCATCACGAAGTTTAACTACACGGTCAGCCATATTTTTAATGGCATCGTTATGAGTAACCATGATTATGGTGCTATTATACTTTTTATTAAGGTCATCAATTAATTTAAGTATTTCCTTAGAAGTTTTGTAATCAAGAGCACCAGTAGGCTCATCGCAGAGTAATATATCTGGATTTTTAATTATGGCTCTACCGATAGCCGTTCTTTGTTGTTGACCTCCAGATAGTTGATTAGGTAATTTGTGTCTATGTTCATATAAGCCTAAAGTATGTAGAAGGTCATCAATATTTAGGGGCTTGTCACTAAGATAAGCTCCTACTTCAATATTTTCCTTTATGTTAAGATTAGGTATTAAATTATACATTTGAAAAATATATCCCAAGTGTTTTCGTCTGTACATAGTCAAACTTTTTTCATTCATTGATGCAGTTTTTTCACCATTAATAGAAATATATCCACTATCTGCGGTATCTATGCCACCTATTATATTCAATAGTGTGGACTTTCCTGAACCTGATGGCCCTAAAAGTACACAAATTTCACCTTTTGCGATATCGATATTTATTCCTTTAAGTACTTCTATTTTACTTTCGTCACTACCAAAACTTTTTTTGATATCATTAATTTCAATAAACATGATATATCCAACCTTTCTAATTGTTAGTTAGCATTTGCTAACTCATATAATTATATCATTGAGTTTTAATATTGTCAAGTTTTGTGGTATATTAGTTAGACAAAGCTACTTTTTAGATGAAAATATCTTAATAAAATTATAAATCACATAGTTTAGTTATAGACTATTATTCTCTATATGTGGATATTTTTGCTTTGCTATGAATATCAAGTGTTTTATTACAATGTTCAAAATGTGCAATTTTTAAATATGTGATTATTTTTTATTTGAAATAAAAAATAAAGTGTGTCAATTTGACACACTTTGTTCTTTCGATACACAAACATATTAATTTTTATATTCAAACTTTTCTTTGATTTCTGATATTATATCTTTTAACTTTTGTGATTGCTCATCTAAATTATGGATAGTTTCAATAGTTTCATTATCGTTTTGAATGTTAGATTGCAATCTTGATAAAAATGATTCATTGAATATGTTTTCCAACTTATCAAATAGATTAGTAACATTATCTATATCTTCAGAAGTTACATCATCAGTATTTATATCATTAAAATATTCTTGGAAGTTTGTAACTACAGCACTCATGCTATTTAGGTCATTTATTAAGCTCTTTAAAGTCTTATTTGAACGCTTTGAACTTTCATTAACATTTTCTATAGTAGTTGTAAGACTATTAGAAGTTTCAATCAATACAGATAGTTCTTTTTCAAGTGTATTATGTAAATCTTGAATATTTTTCAATTGAGAATGTAGTCTATTTTTCATATAATATACGCAATTATTTTTTATGTTGTAACCTTTAAAAATCATGCAAGCCATGTCATAGCAAGTATCGTATCCACAAGAGTTGCAATCTATATTTCTAGATTCGGGAGTTGTTTTTAACATAGAATTGAATATATTATCAATTTCATTAGCAGATGGTTTTTGTACCATAATATATTTATTTTTATATATACATCTAAAGTCTTTAATATCGAATATTTTATCGAACTTTTTATAGTTTCTATCTTTTAGTAGCCAAAAACCTCTTTCATTTTGGGCATTTAGTTCTAATTCGTCCATGCAACTTTCAATAGTGGATAAGGAATTGTTTTCTATACTAGCAGTACCTTCATTACAACCATGTTGGCAGTTTAAAACGTCTAATACATCAGGACGTTTTTCTTCTGGAACTTCAACATATCTTTCCATACGTTTGTACACATTTTGAGGTCCTTCAGCAGTACGAACTATCAAATTTGGTTGTAGAGCCAATATATTATCTCTTAGGCCACCAGGTCTAGGGAAAAGTTGACCTAATACACCAGAATGGTCATCAAATTGGAATCTGCTAACACCAAGATTGTCAAAGCTCATGCCCTTACTTTTAAAATACTCATTTATACTTTTGAACGTAACATTAAAGTTGAAAGTATTATATTTAATCGCTTCCGAAGTCTTAGATATACATGGCGAAAATAATACTATAGGTTTATTTCCCTCATTGTTGTACTTCTTTAGATATGTTGCTAAACAAGATGCAGGACTATGTATTGGTGCTAACTTCATAATAAGTTTGGGTTGATATTTTTCAATATAGTTAACTATAGCTGGGCAAGGTTGACTGATAATCTTGCTACCTTTGTTATTTTTAAGATAGTCATTATAAGCCCAAGTACAGATATCTGCACCTAAAGAAACATCATATATTTTTACATTTCCATTATCTTTGAACCATTGAAGCATATGTTTCCACATATCATAAGGGAAAGCTGTTTTTATTGCTGGAGCAACTATAATATTTATAGCTTCACCTTTTTCGAACATATCAAAGAATACTTTAGAATGGTCTACATAATTTCTTGCACCATGTTTACAAGCCTTTACGCATTCTCCACAGTTTATACACATATCTGGATTAACTTCTGTTATAAATTGGTCATCTGTATTAGGTTTTAAGACAGTCTTATTTGCAACCTTTATTGGACAGACTTTAACGCATTTATTACAGCCAATACATTTTTCGCTATTAACGGTTATAATTTTTTCAATATTATTGTCCACTATCATAATAGAGTCCTTTCATTATAGATTTATTTTTCTTGAATGAAATCAAATTCAGCTATAGAACCATAAAAATCCACAGTATTACCAGCGAATATAGGTAATACATCTAAAGGTTTTATAACTTTAGTTTCTTTGTTAGATACGTCACAAATCCATTCAGTATTACTAAGATTTTTCAAGCCAAATAGATTTTTATGTATCTTGTTTTCCATTATTATTCCCATAACCTCATCATATGAGGAAACTTTATCTTTAAATAAGAATGAATAGATATTATTGCCATCATATACGGGGATAGTAAATCCATTCTTTTTAAAGTACATTGAATGATATTTACTTCCACAACGTTGACACTTATAAAAAGATTCTTCAGTTAGTTCATATGATACTGAAAAATCCACTCTACCACATACACAAGGTAGTACATTGCACTTTAGATGTAATAGTATAGTCAACCATTTTTCTATAGTAATGCGTTCACTTGGATTAAATAAGTAATCACAAAAAGTTTTAGTAAAGGCATCTGTTAAATAACATGGATATTTATTCCACATGGATAGTGTTGCAAAATTAACTCCTCTAATAGCCCTATTAGATGTATCATTGGTGTCAAGAATAAATATAGCATTATCACTATAGTGTTTCATTCTTTGTTTAAAGTTTAAGGAAGTATCATCTATTACGGATTTGCCTTCTAGTGGGTGGTCGTGAAAGAATATTCTAAATAGTATTACTGCTAGAGTATAGTTATCACTAAATGTATTAGGAACATCGGTATTTTTTAAAATTTCTGGTGCTAGATATGTACATTCAAGATTTGTCTGTTTTAAATCGTTGCTAACGTATATAGAATTAGTAATATCAAGAAGGATATCGCCAGTATTTATATTTATAAATAAGTCTTCATCATAGAAAGAGTACATATGCATATCTTTGGATTGAAAATTTAAGAACATCTTAGCAATGTTAATAGATGCGTTAATCATAGCGTTGATACTCTTAAATTTAATATTCTTTCTAGTTGGAACGTTTTCTATATCATACTCTATAGTATAGCCGTTTATTATGTCAATCAAGGTGAAGTATTCCTGAGTAAGTTCTGTATATACACAACCGAAACAACCGTTATCCGATGGTTTTGTTAGAACTGTAGGAGTTAGTATGCAACTGTTTTTTATGTCACTTTTTTGTAATTTTTCTAATTTTTTTCTAAGATTGACTAAATTCTTACAAGTAGAACTATTATACCATCTTAATATATGGTTATTGTTCATATATCTACAAATATAGGTGTAAGTGTGTTCAAACTTAGGGAGTATTTTTAATATTTTTATAGGCATTTTATTAGTTGTAAAAATTATCTCATGAATATCCAACTGCTGATTAACATCAACATTGGAAGGATTGACCATTTCTTTAGCGATGTTTGAAACCTTAGTAGGTTTACTTTGTAATTTCATTTGTGATGATAATATTATATTGTCTAAATCTTTAGTCATATCTTTAACAATAGTATCTTCTTGAGAGGATATGGAGATATCATCTAATTTAGAACTAATATTATCATCATTTGAGGTATCATCGATAACATCGTCATCATCAGTATTTCTATTTATAATATTGTCTAATAAAGATAGCGATTTCATACTATTTAGTTTCTTCTGTTGCTTGTGATTTGAAGAACTAGTATTATCCAAAAAATTCATCTCCTTATATAAAAATATACATATATTATACCATATTAATATGTAAAGTTCAATAGAAATTGTATTTTTCATCAATTTAAACAAGTTACTAATGTAAAATATGGCAACTTTGATAAATATAATAAGGCACCATGGATGTATATAATCCATGATGCCTTATATTTCTAAACTATATCAAATTAGAAAGAGATTTTTCTATAGGTATCGAACTTCAACCACTTTGAATAGAAATCTTTTTCATTCTCTGGAGTTATGGAGTTATAATCGTCTAGTAAAGATTTAAAATCATCTTGAGATTTAATCTTAACTTCAAAACCTCTACCGTTGATTATTGGAACATTACTATAAGTATAGTTATCAAAAGTGATAATATCTACAATCTTTTTGTCACGAACTTTAATAGCAACGCTATCACGAAGAACTAAGATATCAAAAGTATCTGGATACTTATAGCTATCACTTTGAGTAGGAATTTCATCACCAATAGAGTAAGTGTTGCTGACTGGTTGATACTTTAATACAGATAGACTATTTACATCATAGTAGAACTCCTCAAATATATCACCACGAGCAACTATATCGCCATTTTTAAAGGAGGCTCTATCTTGGATAGTATACTTTTCAAAATCTTCTACTACGCCACACGCAGATGTCATATTAGTAATACGGTCTATTAGTATCAATTCGCCCAAAGTTTTGTGATTTTTAAACTTATCTACGACTATAGGTTCAGTAAGAACGATATCGCATAGAGCAATCTCATTTTTGCTAAGAGTATCTGCTTGTTGATGTTCGCCAGTATTTACGTTGATAGTGTATTCAATCTTGGATAGTACTCCAGTGATTAGTTTAGTTCCTAACTTAATTAGGTACTCTTTACCAACAGATAGCTTTTCATCATCTGTCCAAAGAATAGTAGTCTTTAGATTCTTGCTAATTCCAATATCTGTATTTGCAGATAGTACACAACCTCTTGATACGTCAACTTCCTTATCTAATTGAATAGTTACTGCTTGACCTACAAAAGCGTTGTCGCTTTCCTTACCAGATACTAGTATTCCTTTAACTAGAGCGTGTTCGTTACTTGGTAGTACTGTAATTTCATCACCGATTGAAATTTCACCACTTTCAATTTGACCTTGGAAACCTCTAAAAGTATGGTTTGGTCGGGATACTCTTTGTACTGGTAGATAGAAACCTTGTTCAGCTTCCTTATCGGATACATCTACATTTTCAAGATATTCAAGTAGAGGTTCGCCCTTATACCAAGGTGTATTAGTGGATTTGATAGTAACATTATCGCCAACGGTTGCAGATATTGGTATAATCTTGACATCTTGTAGATTTAATTCTTTAGATAGTTCAAAGATTTCTTTTTCAATCTCTTTAAAACGTTCTTCACTGTAGCCGACTAAATCCATCTTATTAACGGCGAATACAAAGTGCTTAATACCCATTAAGGAACAAATTCTAGCATGGCGTCTAGTTTGAACTAATACGCCTTGTTTAGCATCTACCAAGATAATAGATAGGTCAGCAAAAGATGCACCTACTGCCATGTTACGAGTATATTCTTCATGACCAGGGGTATCAGCAACGATAAAACTTCTGTTATCGGTAGTAAAATATCTGTAAGCGACGTCAATAGTGATACCTTGCTCACGTTCAGCCATTAGACCATCTAGTAATAGAGAATAGTCAATAGCACCGTCACGGCTACCAACCTTGCTATCCAGTTCAAGAGCTTCTTCTTGGTCTGTATATAGTAACTTAGCGTCATATAGAATGTGACCAATCAAAGTAGATTTGCCATCATCTACACTACCACAAGTAATAAACTTTAATAATCCTTTCATGTAACAAAAAACCTTCTTTCTAGTAGTTTGGATTAGTTTATAGTTTAGAAATAACCTTCTCTTTTTCTACGTTCCATGCTACCGATAGCTTCTTTATCGATAACTCTTGAAGTACGTTCAGAAGATACAGCACTTAAAGTTTCGTCTATAATTTCATCTAAGGTAGTAGCAGTAGAAAGAACTCCACCAGTAAGTGGATAACAACCTAAAGTTCTAAAACGAACGCTTTTTAGTTGAGGAACTTCGCCCTCTTTAAGAGGAAATCTATCGTCATCAACCATTATGATATTGCCATCTCTTTCGACAACTGGACGTTCCTTAGCAAAGTATAATGGAACGATATCTATATTTTCACGTTTTATATATTGCCAGATATCTTTTTCAGTCCAGTTAGATATTGGGAATACTCTAATACTTTCGCCCTTATTGATTTTAGTATTGTATAGTTTCCACATTTCTGGACGTTGATTTTTAGGGTCCCATGCTTGAGCCTCATTTCTAAAGGAGAAAATTCTTTCTTTAGCACGAGATTTTTCTTCATCACGACGACCACCACCGAAACAAGCAGTAAATCCATACTTAGATAATACTTGTTTTAATGCTTGAGTTTTCATGATATCGGTATATGCTGAACCGTGGTCAAATGGATTTATTCCTTTAGCAAGACCTTCTGGGTTAGTATAAGTAATTAAATCAAGACCATATTTTTTTACAGTTTCATCACGGAATTTAATCATTTCCTTGAACTTCCAAGTTGTATCTACATGAAGTAGTGGAAATGGTGGTTTTTCAGGATAGAACGCTTTTAAAGCTAAGTGTAGCATAACTGAACTATCTTTACCTATTGAATATAGCATTACAGGTTTTTCACACTCTGCGACAACTTCACGGAGTATGTATATTGCTTCTGCCTCCAGTTCATCTAAATGAGATAGTTTACTCATATATAAAAACCTCCTTAATGAGTTAAATTAATCAATTCTTATTATTCCTACTGAATTAGTATGTTTTAATTATAATCTGTAAAGATGGATATGTCAATAGATTATTGGGAATTTTGTATATATTTATATAATTCCTATTTAAATACTATGATTAATTAGTTATATTGCCAAAATGGTATCAAAGCTAGAATTTTATACACCTATATTAATATAAGTATATCTTAAATTAGTGGTAGTATAAGTTAATATTTCTGTCGATTTGTCAAGTGTTTTGTGATATTTTACTATAAATATTTAATAATACATATCTGTAATATATCTTATCCATAAATTTTCATAAAACCATTGACTTTTTTAAAAAATAGCACTATAATTGAAAACATAGTATTCCAGTAGGAATACTAAATATACATAAAAGTGAGTGATTTTATTATGAAAAACAAAAAAAAGATTTTTACTTCATTACTATTAGCGATATCTTTATTGAATGTGGGTACTCTTACAGGTTGTGGTTCAAGCAATCAAAGTAGTGCGGAATATGATTATACTCAACCAGTGGAAATAACCAATGTATCGTATGACCCTACAAGAGAACTCTATGAAGCATATAATTCTATATTTAAGCAACATTGGAAAGATACTACTGGACAAGATGTTACAATTACTCAATCGCATGGTGGTTCAGGTTCTCAAGCACGTTCGGTAATTGAAGGTAATGAGGCTGATGTAGTTACTCTTGCTTTGGAGTACGATATTACAGCTATTGAACAAGCAGGTCTAATTGATAGTGGTTGGCAAAATGAATTTGATTTGGATTCTGCTCCTTATACATCTACTATTGTTTTCTTGGTTAGAAAAGATAATCCTAAAGATATTCAAGATTGGGACGATTTAGTTAAAGATGGTATAGGTGTTATTACTCCTAACCCTAAGACTTCTGGTGGTGCTAGATGGAACTATCTTGGAGCATGGGCTTATGCTAATGAAAAATTTAATGGCGATGAAACTCAAATTGAAGATTTTATTGGCAAACTATATAAGAACGTTCTAGTATTAGACAGTGGTGCAAGAGGTGCTACTACTACATTCGTCGAAAACGGTCAAGGTGATGTTTTAATAGCTTGGGAAAATGAGGCGTATCTTACTTTGAAAGAGTATCCAGACCAGTATGAGATAGTTAGTCCAAGTATTAGTGTATTGGCTCAACCTAGCGTTGCTGTTGTAGATGAAGTAGTTGATAATCGTAATACTAGAGAAGTTTCTCATGAATATCTTGAATACTTGTACTCAGATGAGGCTCAAGAAATTATAGGTGAAAATTATTATAGACCTACTAATCAAGAAATTTTAAACAAGTTTAGCGATACTTTTGACCTATCTATGAAGTTAGTTAATATTAATGATGATATCTTTGGTGGTTGGGACGCAGTACATGAAAAACATTTTGCCGATGGTGGAGTGTTCGACCAAATATATGAGGTAAATTGATATTATGAAAAAAAGAAAAAGTAAGAATATCAATGTAATTCCTAGTTTCAAGTTATCTTTTGGAGTTACACTTGCAATGTTAAGTATTATGGTACTTATTCCAGTAGCATCGGTGGTAGTATATACTTCTGGACAAAATTTTTCCGATTTTTTAGAAACCATCACAAGTAAGAGGTTACTATCAGCATATAAGGTTAGTTTTATGTGTTCGTTCATAGCTACTTTGATAAATAGCATCTTTGGAGTAATTTTAGCGTGGGTTCTTGTTAGATACGATTTCCCACTTAAAAGGTTCATGGACGGCTTAATTGAATTGCCTTTTGCTTTGCCAACATCTGTAGCAGGTATAACCTTGACTACTCTATATTCTGAAAATGGTTGGTTTGGTAAGATATTCGCTAAGTTTGGAATACAAGTATCTTATTCAAAGATTGGTATAATTATAGCTATGATTTTTATAGGTATTCCATTTATAGTTAGAAACGTTCAACCAGTACTTGAAAAGTTCGATAAAACTTATGAAGAGGCTGGTGAAATGTTCGGTGCTAGTAGGTCGCAGATATTCTTTAAGATTATCTTTCCTGAAATATTACCTCCGTTATTGACTGGTTTCGGTCTTGCTTTTGCTAGAGCCTTAGGCGAATACGGAAGTGTAGTATTCATTGCAGGTAATAAACCTTATGAAACTGAAGTAGTTCCACTATTAATTATGAGTAAACTTCAACAGTTTGATTATACATCTGCTACGGCAATAGCTTTGGTAATGTTAGTAGTATCATTTATAATAATGTTCATTACCAATTCAATACAGATATATACTAATAAGTTTACTAAGGGGTGATATCCATGAACAATGAAAAATCTAATGGTGGATTTGTTAAGTGGCTATTGATAATAATAAGTGCATTGTTCTTAATAATAATGTTAATAGTTCCTATAATAGCAGTAATCTTTAATGCGTTTAGCAATGGTTTTGATGCCTACAAGGAAGCTATCACTGATAAGTATACCACTAGTGCTATAAAGTTGACTCTATTGGCAACCGTGATAGCTGTAGTAGTAAATACTATCTTTGGATTGGTTGCATCTTGGACGATTACAAAGTTCAAGTTTAGAGGCAAGAAGTTACTATCTTCATTGATAGATATTCCGTTAGCTATATCGCCAGTAATTGCAGGTTTGGTGTTCATTCTAACCTATGGTAGAATTGGTTGGGCTTACGATTTCTTGCAATCTATAAACGTTAAGATTGTATTCTCTATAAGTGGAATTATCTTAGCTACGATATTCGTTACTTTTCCGTTTATTTCAAGAGAAATTATTCCAATTATGAACAGTATCGGTAATGATGAGGAAGAAATGGCATCTATAATGGGTGCAAACGCTTGGACTATATTTACTAAGATAACTTTTCCGCATATCAAGTGGGCGTTACTTTACGGGATAGTGTTATGTACTGCTAGAGCTATGGGCGAATTTGGTGCAGTATCGGTAATATCGGGACATTTGCGTGGAAAGACTACTACAATGCCGTTGCATATAGAAATCTTATATAACGAATTTAAATATGTAGATGCTTTTGCAGTATCATCTATATTAGTATTGTTTGCTATAATAATCTTGATAGTTAAAAGCATTGTAGAATACAAGGGCAAAAAGGATTAGGAGGTGCTTATTAGTGTACGTTGAATTAAAAAATGTTAATAAATCTTATGGAAACTTTAAAGCCTCTAATAATGTATCTTTTGGAATTGAAAAGGGTAAGTTAGTTGGTTTATTAGGTTCTAGTGGTAGTGGAAAGACCACAATTCTAAGAATGATTGCAGGTCTTGAAACTGTTGACAGTGGTGAAATTTATATCGATGGTCAACTTGTAAATGATATCCCAGCAGGTAAAAGAGGCATCGGATTTGTATTTCAAAACTACGCACTATTTAAGTATATGACAGTATATGATAATATTGCTTTTGGTTTGAACATTCAAAAGAAAAGTAAATCTGATATTAAAAAACGTGTTTCTGAATTGATTGAAATGGTTGGCTTAAAGGGTATGGAAAAAAGATATCCTAGTCAGCTATCTGGAGGACAACGTCAGCGTGTGGCTTTTGCTAGAGCCTTAGCACCTAATCCACAATTACTGCTATTAGATGAACCTTTTTCCGCCTTAGATGCTAAGGTTAGAGCAGAAATCCGTAGTTGGCTTAGAAGTATGATTGATACTTTAGGTATTACTAGTATCTTTGTTACTCATGACCAAGATGAAGCTATTGAAGTTGCTCATGAGATTATTATAACTAACCATGGTAATATTGAACAGATTGGCACTCCTACGGAGATATATAGAAATCCTAAAACTCCGTTTGTAGCTAACTTTATAGGACAGTCACAAACTATTGAAGATTATAAAAAGTTCATAGGTTTTGCAAACGATACAGATTTCATTAAGGCTATAATTCGTCCAGAGTTTATTAAAATTACTAAACAAGATGAGTTTCAACAGTTCCGAAGTGCTTGTGAAGATGCTACTGTTAAAGAAGTAAATTTTAAGGGTAATCAGTTTGAAATAAAGGTATTGGTCAAAGGAAGTCTTTTAACTGGTTATAGAACTCTTGAAGAACCTGAAATTAAAGTCGGTGAAGTAGTAAGAGTTTTAATCTATCAAGTATACGCATTCAACGATAGTACTACTATGATTATTAAAAATACTAATACTATAGACCCTAACCCAATATTTATCTAATGAAAATAAAATCCAAAGGGGAATTTTTTATGGAAATAGAAAGAATATCTACAGATGTTTTAATAATTGGTGGAGGTACTGCTGGGTGCTATTCTGCTATTACTATTGCAGAAGAAAATCCAGACGTATCGGTTTTGATACTTGAAAAGGCTAACATTAAAAGAAGTGGTTGTTTATCTGCTGGTGTGAACGCTATAAATGCTTATATCACTGAGGGTAGAACTCCACAAGATTACGTTGACTACGCTAAAAAAGATGCTGACAATATAGTCCGTGAAGATTTGTTACTAACTATGTGTGAACGTCTTAATGCTGTTACTGCAAAATTAGAAAGTCTAGGTTTAGTAATCTTAAAAGATGAAAATGGAAAGTATGTTACCAGAGGTAATAGAAATATCAAGATTAATGGTGAAAATATTAAACCTATCTTAGCTAGTGCCACTACTAAACATAAGAATGTAAAAGTATTAAATCATGTGAACGTAACGGACTACATTGTTAAAGATAATACTATCATAGGTGCTTTTGGATTTAATATAGAAAAAAGTATACTATATGTAATATCTGCAAAAGCAGTGATATGTGCTACTGGTGGTGCATCTGGAATATATCGACCTAACAATCCAACGTTTTCTCGTCACAAGATGTGGTACTCTCCATTCAATACGGGAGCAGGTTACTCTATGGGCATTCGTTCGGGTGCTGAAATGACTACCTTCGAAATGAGATTTATCGCACTTAGATGTAAGGATACTATTGCTCCAACTGGAACTATCGCTCAAGGTGTTGGTGCTAAGCAAGTAAATTCTAAAGGCGATATCTATGAAACTAAGTATGGACTAACTACATCGGAAAGAGTTTACGGTACAGTCAAAGAAAATATTGATGGTCGTGGTCCATGCTATCTAAAGACTGAGGGAATTACATCACAACAAGATAAAGAACTTTTAAAGGCTTATCTAAATATGGCACCAAGTCAAACCTTAAAATGGATTGAAAGTGGTAAAAATCCTAGTCAACAGAGCGTTGAAATTGAGGGAACAGAACCTTATATAGTAGGTGGTCATACTGCTAGTGGCTATTGGGTAGATACTAATCGTGAAACTACAATCCATGGACTTTTTGCTGGTGGTGATGTAGCTGGAGGTTGTCCTCAAAAGTATGTAACGGGTGCTTTGGTAGAAGGTGAAATATGTGCAAAATCTTCATTGAAGTATATTCAAGGTGTGGATAACATTGAAATATCTGAAGATGAAGTGCAATCTAAACTAGCAGAGTACACTCACTATTTGGAAAATAATGATGCTCAGTTCACCACCGAACAGTTAGAAGAGGCTATGCAAAAAGTTATGGATAACTATGCTGGTGGAATTAGTACCCATTATCAATTTAATGAAAAACAGTTAAATCTTGCTACTGAAAAGATTAAACAAATCATTAGATTGTCGGATAATCTACACGCCGACGATTTGCAAGAATTAATGTACGTATATGAATTAAAAGAACGTTTGACTGTATGTCTTGTATTGATTGAACATCTTAAAGCTAGAAAAGAAACTCGTTGGCATAGTTTTGCTGAAAATTTGGACTATCCAAATAAGAGCAAAAATTGGTTAAAGTATGTAAATTCTAAGTTGGTAGATGGTAAGATTGAAATTATCTTCCGTGATTTAGTAAAGGTTGGTG
The DNA here is from genome assembly GCA_018376535.1 of Ruminococcus sp. Lineage (GTDB taxonomy): Bacteria > Bacillota > Clostridia > Oscillospirales > Ruminococcaceae > UBA5884. The sequence continues at coordinate 32,021 of JAHABC010000014.1, read as the reverse complement.
AAACTTATGAGCATTCTAATAAGTAAGGATTTATGCCATAGTTGTGGCAGATGTAAAGAAGTTTGTCCTGGAAATTTAATCAAATTAGATGCTAATAATAAAGCATACATAAAATATCCAAAAGATTGCTGGGGCTGTACTGCTTGTTTGAAAGAATGTCAATTTTCTGCAATACGTTTTTATTTAGGTGCTGATATCGGTGGAATGGGTAGCAAGTTATATACTAAAAAACATGGTGATATAACTAATTGGATTATTGAAAAGTATGATGGTACTACTCAAACAGTGGAAGTAAATAGTAAAGAAGCTAATAAGTATTAATATTTTATCCCTTATGAAAAAATTGTAAGGGATTTTTATATACATATATTATGCAATTTCATTCATTGGTATTTGAATGTTATGACTTGCAATTCTTTCTTTTTCGATTATTTTAAGTGCTGAGATAACGTCCCAACAGAAATGTTGTTCTGTAACGGTTTCAACGAAACCAGCCCTTTCCATTGTAGATTTAACATCATTTTGAACACCAGAGAACAATATTCTTTTTCCGTTGTTAGTATATTCTTTGTATAGTGTATTCAATTCAGTTATAGCAGAATCATCTATTGTAGGAACGCCTCTCATGGAGAATATTATAGACTTTGCATCATCTAATTCATGAAGTACATCTGTAAGTTTATCTTGAGTACCAAAGAATAACGGACCTGTTAAGTATATAACTTTCGTCTTTGAATGACGATATTTAAACTGATAATCGATAATATCATGTTCAAGTTTTTCCATATCTATATTGCTTACTGCTACAGTAAGATTACAACTTTTAAGAATAAACATAATCATTGCACAAACCACGCCTATCACTATTGCAATGGTGAGGTCGAATACAACAGTTGCAATCATGGTTACAAAGAATTGCACTGATGAATATTTAAGTTTTTTATCAAAAAGATTTCTAATTGCCGACCATTCGTTCATTCTAAAGGCTGTTACCATTAGCACGCCTGCAAGAGCGGAAAGTGGTATCTTTGACATTACATTTCCTAATAGAAACATCGACGCTACAAGCGTTAATGAATAGAATACACTTACAAGTCTTGTTTGACCACCAGATTTTATTGCAACACTAGTTCTAGCAATAGCAGCTGTTGCAGGAACTCCACCAAAGAATGGTATTACTATATTTCCTATACCTTGAGCAACTAGTTCTCTTTGAGCGTCAATCTTTTCACCCTTCATTTTTCCAGCCGATGCTCCACAAAGAAGGCTTTCTATCATACCAAGTGCAGCTATGGATATTGCTGGAGTTATAAGGTCTTTTACATCGTTTAAGTTTATACCTGAAAGTGAAAGTCTGTTTTCAGGGAAAAGTGTTTTAGGTATTGCACCTACTTCAGTGACATCTAACTTCAGCACAAGCTGTACTATAAGAGCAATTATTATACTAGCAAGTGATGATGGAAACTTTTCATTCCACTTTTTAGGATAAAATATCATTATAAGTATTACAAGTAAGCCATACATTACGGCATATATATTAGGAGAAAATCCAAGTTCACCATAAGATAGTATCTTATGAATAGCATCTTCACCCTCTGAATGAGTACCAAAAAAGTTATCTATTTGACCTAAAGCTATTATTATGGCAATACCAGAAGTAAATCCAGTTATAACTGGAACTGGTATATATGATACAAGTTTTCCAAACTTAAGCAACGCAGCAATAAGTAATATTATTCCAGATATAAAACTTGCTAAAAAGATTCCTTGTAGACCGTATTTACCACAAAGTGTAAGTAAAATGACAGTCATAGCACCCGTCGGCCCCGATATTTGATATGATGCTCCTGAAAGCATACCTATAAGTATACCCGCAACTATAGCCGTTATAAGTCCTGCTGCTGCATCTGCCCCCGAACTTACTCCGAATGCAAGAGCAAGTGGTAATGCTACTGCTGCTACTGTTAAACCTGCCATGAGGTCGGCTGAAAGTTTTTTTCCATTATAACCTGAAAATTCTTTTTTCAAGTCAAAAATGTACTTAGAAATCACTATAAAACACACTCTTTTCTAAAAAAAATATAATCGCAATCGCAACAGTTATTAATTATACCACTATTGTGGGAATTTTTCAATTAAATGTTCTTACAAAATCCATCAACCATATTGAAAAATATCAATGCAAACTGACAAAATTCAAAGAAAAGTTTTTGATAATTGGTTTAAATTGTAATATATTTAATATAAGTATAGAATATAATACCAATGTAAAAATAGAAATCATGGCAGATATAACTACTTTTATAGATTTCTATTATATAATAGCTTCTTGTTCCAATTTGCAATTATGTTCTAACATATAATATATAGTATCATGATATTTAGTATTTAATAGTCTATTTAATCTTAGGATATCGTTTTGAGTTAAAGGTTGAGTAAACTTTGAATATTCTTTTAAAGTTTGGATATCCATTTTATATGGAATAAAATCTATGCCTGTTTTACTTATTAAATGTTCTAAGATATAAAATCCACCTGCATCTATGTCGCCAAAGTGTAGATATTCCTTATTTGGATTGCCTTTATATACTCTTTTTATAAAATTTCGGCGTACTTGATTGTGAAAACCTCCTAAATAGATTACAAAATCTTCGTTCCTAGGATAATTATTAAAATTTGTTAAGTTTTCGATAGTTATTACTTTTTGTCCCAATATGTGTATATTTATAATATCGTCTAATAGAGTTATAGGAAGTCCTATATCTGTAGGAAGTTTAGATAAATCCAAGTTTTGAGTAGTAAACTCTAAGATAGCATTTCCCTTAAAGTATACATATGTTGGATTGTTTACTAGATTAAAGTATGCTAAAATAGTATCTTTATTGGGATAATCTGTATATTTATAGAGTATATTCGCTACTGATTTACTAATCTTTTCAAAAACTTTGGAATTTCCAAACGTTTTGATAGAAAAATCACGGTAAAAAGTTTCTTTTTCTAATTTAAAGATTTGGTCTATAGATATAAGTTCTTGATTTAAAAGAGTAACATACTCAGAAGTATACTTTAAAGTGCCATTATTTAGTTTAGTTTGCAAATCGGAGCAGTATTTAGAAAGCACATCATTTTTGTTAGAAAACTGTTCTAATAAAGAACTTATTTCTAAGTATATATTTTTTTTAGGCGTTCTATTCAAATATGTATAGATATCAGATATCTTTAATGGATTTAATATCGCTAAGTCGTACATTTCTCCAGAGTGTAATTTTAGGTATATATATTCTTTTTGTTGCATATATTCCAATTCTTGATTGATTTCTCTAAAGGTATAATAGTCTGTTTCATCAAGATATTTAGGAAATATCTTGGATATTTTTATTGAAATCTTTTGATTTTTCTTATTAGTGTCTATATACGATTTACTATTTTCAAACTTATTCAATAGAGTGTTTAAAAGTATTTCTTGATAGTTCATTATAAAATATATTCCTCCACAATACTACTATTGCCGATTCGCATAACCATTAATACTTCATCGACAAACTCTCCAATGACTTCTATTTTTGCAGGAGGCGTTCCCAAAATAATTTGAAAGTTCATATCATTGAAAAATTTCATCATACTTTGAATGCGGTCATCGTCCATTTTATCGAATGCCTCATCAAGAATGATAATTCTTATACTATTGCTACTATATAGTTGCAAAAATGAAGATGCTATTGCTACATAATAAGGTGTTTGAGCTTCACCACCACTCATATTAGCGTATATTTTTGAAAACCATTTAATATCGCCATGTTTATTGGTAATTTTGATATCATAGTCAAGATAACTTCTATAGTCAGTATATTCTTGAATAGCTTTATCATTCATATCACTTGATGCAGTCAATCTAGAAAAAAGTTCATCAATTTCTTGTTTATGTTCATTTTCAAACTCTATAGAAAATAAGGTATCAGTATCATGTTGAATATTATTTTGTGACATAATCATTTCATATATAGCTTCTTTGTTCTTATTTTTGCTCAATTTGAAGTAATAGTTATCTTCGCCATAGTATATGTCTTTAAGAGATTTATTTAATTCTTTAAAAGATTGTTGAGCATTTTCAATCTGTTCTTTAAGTTTTGCTAAAAAATCTTGATGGAAAATACTTTCACAAGTTTGACGTGCTTGAACAAGGTCATCTTTATACTTAATTAATTCAGAGTGTTCCAACTTATTTTTTTCATCTATATAGTGTTGAATGTTATCATATCCTATTCCCAAGTTACCGCCATCGAATTTATATTGTAGATTTATAAGTTCACGTTCTACATTTTTTAAATCTCTTTCATAGGAATATCTATTGTTATTGAAGTTATTAATCATAATATCGATAGTTTTTCCTTGTTTCAAGCGATTATATTTTCTAATAGCATCATCTTCAATTAAAGAATTATCTTTAACTAGATTATCATAGATGGTAGTTTGATACTTTATCTTTTCATTACAACTTGCAATATCATTGGATAGTCTTTCAATATTGGATTGTGACTTACCACTTTTTATAGTAGCCTCATTATATTGATTATCCAATTGTTTATATATGCGTTCTGCTTGAGTTTTTCTGTCAATCAGTTCAAGATAGTTCGGATTTTGTAAAGCCTCATTATACTGTACTTGTGCATTAGATAGTTCATCTTTAGCTTTTGAATAATCTTCAATGATATTCACATTATTAGAGATATCATCAATTTTTAATTTATTTATCAAAAATAGGATACTATTAACTTTCTTTAATTGATTTTCTAAAGTATCTTTTTCATTGTTTAAATTGGAATATTCCAACTGTTTAATTTCCAATTGTTTATTAATGGCAAATACTCCAATGTAAGGTAAATCGTAAAATTTATGATTAATCTTAGTTATGGCATAGTCTTTGTATAAGATACAATCTTTAGTAATGGAAATTAAATGATTTTTTAAATTGGAAATTTCATCACAACGGATTACATCATTTAATAGATAGTCTGCATAGACTTTAGAATATCTATTTTGAGATACTACATAGTTTGATAAGCTATCTTTATTGGAAGAAATATTCAAACTTAGTTTTTCTAGATTTATTAATCCAACAGTAGATATTTCATTTTTATATCTATTATATACCATTAAAGCTATATCATAGTATTTAGGTTCAACTAAAATGAAAAATCTTTTAAAGTTTAGATATCCTTCAATAGCATTTTGCCATACATTATCAATTATTTCAAGAGTATCACAAAATATGTACACATCAGATACTATATGTCTGTTTTGAAACTCTTGTTCAATTAATCTTTTTAATTTAGTGGTATCTTCTGGATAAGAAAGTTTTTTATCCTTTAAAAGATTAATTTCTTGTTGAATACGATTGATATTCTCTCTATTTACTGTTAGTTTAGTCTTAATATCATACTTTCTATTTGTATAATCTTCTTTTAGATGTTCTATGGTTGTAGATAACCTATTACACATAGATATTTTATCTTCAATTGTAATATCTTTTGATAGTAATTCATTAATATTAAAAGATATTCTTAACTTTGGAAGTATATTTTTTAAATCTTTAATGCGATTTAAAAAATTATTATATATTGGAGTTAAATTTGTAAGTTTATCAGTGCATCTTTGAAGATTATATTTACAATCTGATATTAACCTACTGTTATCACTGGAATTTAATGAATATTCCAAAGTTTTAAGTTTATTAAGAGCATTATTTCTATCAATATTAAGGGTTTGAATGTTATTATTAATTAAAGATATCTGTTGTTTAAGATTGGTATACATTAAGTTTAATTGGTTTAATTCTTGATGTAATCTTTCTAAATTAGCCATTTCAATCATTATTTTATAGATTAGAATATTATCTTTAATATCGGATATTTTATCTTTTACTTTTAAGATATCGTTCAATTGATTAATTTGTGTAGATACCTTTTCCATAAGTTCGTTTAGTTCATCAAGGTGTTGAATGTTGCTCAGTAGATTTTTAATATCTATTTTGTGTTCTTGTAAGATAAATCTATTTATAAACTCTTTGACATTATTCATAGGCTTAAAGGCAATAGATTGGGGTATTAGTTCAAAAAAACGAGCGTTTACATTACCTAATCTACGCATGATTTGAGATTTCATTTCAGTTTGAGTTCTAATAGTAATAATTTTTTTATCGTTTACACGAAATTCACTATCCATTGCAGGACGATTTCCAACCATAAAAGTGATATCATCTAGTGCATTATCTAAAATAAACCATTTAACATCTAAAGTACTATCTTCATCAGGGCTATCTATTTTAGCACCAATAACGAAGTAGTTGCAAGTGTTGTCATCGAAGAACTCTATAGCTATATAAGATGTTATACTTCCAGTACGAAGATATTCTTTGCCATCTACACCTGTTTTACAACGAACGTAACCTTTTAAATCACGTTTACTATTTTCGTTTGCGGATTTATTAAAATTTCTTGAATTGGCAGTTAAGATATACTGAATAGCATCTAAAATAGTAGACTTTCCAGATTTGTTTTCACCAGCAAGAAGAAATGACCCTTTTATATTCAAAGTTTCATTTACAAAATAGTGCCAATTTATCAACTTTATTCTATTAATTTTCTTCATCGTATATGTTTCCCTTTGCATATTTTTTTAACTTTTCGGAAGTATCATTGAACACTTTGTTTAGATTATCTGTTGGAACAGCAAACAAAATAGATGGATATATTTTTATTCTCATATCTGGATTAGATATATCATTATCTAGCTTATCAATGATATTATATCTTTGGAATATAGTTAGAGCTTCTTGTAGGATAGTTTTATCTAAAGTAGGTTTATTTTTAACTCTTAGAATATAATACTCATTGTGTATCTGTTCCAAGGTTATAACCACTTCTTCGTTTAATGATAGAGTGTTCTTTGCTTTAGCATAAAGAAGTCTTAAAATTAGCAATAGTATACTATGATATTTTCTAAGTTTTATCCTACATGATTTATCTAAGTTATTGTGTAAGCCTATAACACCATTAGTATCATCAATTTGTAGGTTATATCCCAATAGGTCAAAATATTCAGAAAACTTATCTTGATATTGCTTGACATATTGATAGTCTAAGCGAGTATCATCACGTTTTTTCAGTAAGTAGCAATGATTTAATAGTTTATTAGCTGTTTTTCTAAAATTATCTTTACTAATAGAACCAAGTTCATTTTCAAAACTCATATTTTGTGTATCCTTTCGATTTTAAAGTCCATAAACTCAAAACTAGATTTTACTATTTTGTTATTAACATTTGTTATAGTGTAATCGACTTTGTCAGTATTTGCATACAATTTGATATATATAATTCTAATCACATCACGTTTAACACATAGTTCCAATTGAGATGCTAATATGTAGGGTCTATCCTTTAAGATGTTTATAACATACCTATTAATATTTTTTTTAGAAAACTTATTCTCTTGTTGATGCTTTAGCTTTTCTTTTAATTGATTTCTTTCAGTTTGTGAAATACTATTATCAACATATATTTCTTCAGGAATACCTGTTTTTCTATCTATAGGAATTACTGCTAAAGATTGATTATCTATAAAACCTTGTGGAATTATTTCAAAAAGTGGTTCTAAATCACTAGATATATAATCATTTAAACTTTGATTGTTTACATTTATATCTTCTACCATACTTCTTAAAATTTGATTTATTTTTCCTTCTATATCATTATTATTGCTTAAAAGGAACTTTGCTCTAGCGATAGCACTTTCTATATACTTGCTATTTCTATAGTTGATATCTTTTACTATATCATCATAGGTGTACTCAAAAGCATAGATTATGTTATTTATCATATTGATAATAGTTTCTTTAGCGACTTCAAAGTTAGAACACTCTTCAACTTTCATGTATCCATTTGTGGATAAATTTAGTATATTTTCATCATTTAGTATATATTTTAACTTTTCAATTATAGATTTTCTAAATATTGATATATTTTCACTTGTATGAATACGTCTAAAAGGTTTAGAAAATATATTATTTTGATATTCAAAGAACATTTCTATTATATCCTTAGTATCTTTATCCATAGTAATGCTATCGATGTAGTTTTTAATGTTGGAATTTAACTTTTTTAGTTCAGAAATTAATTCTTTAGTTTTGTAGTATACTTCTTTTATAGCATATTGATATGGCTTATCATAAGATTTCTTATTATTCAATATAGAATATATTGTGGATACTGAAGCCTCATATTCCAATTCATTATTTTTAGTAATACTTCTTAAAGATTGTATTATCGTTACCGAATGTGATAGCAAAGTTATTAAGGTTTTGTATTCTAAAGATTGTTCTAATTCAATCCAATTGCAGTCTTTTAATTTTCTAATAATTGCTTGAGCCTTTTCCCTTGGAGTGATAGCAATACTTTCTGTATCGTCCTCAAATACTATATTGTCGGATTGTTTGTTTTCAAAATATGTTACTAACTTGTCAATAATATATTCTTTATCTACGCCATAAGAGAGTTCATTATTATATGTTTCATAGATTATTATTAAGCAATCAGCAAAGATATCATGATATTTACTTGTTAATGGTTTAAAAAAATTATCGCCTAATATTTCAAATAGTTGCAAGATTATTCCTCCAAAATTTATTATAAGAAAATATTTCCATAGTGTATTATAACATATTAGATTAAAAATATCAATACTTGAAATAATGGTTCAAAAAGAGATATTTTATTTCAAGTAAATAATATTGTGACATACTCCTCCACTTAAAGATGTGAGATTTTTGCCGTATTTAGTTAAAAATTTTTTTCTATTTACACACCATATTACGCACTTCCATCGATTGTCTGCTCAATATTGCTTGTTTATTACGAATCGTTATTAAAAATTGATTTCCGTGTTAAATCGTAGATTTGTATTGACAATAATAGAATATAATTGTATAATATAACTATAAATAGTTAAAAAACATTGTTTTAACTATTAATTAAATCTACAATTATTTTAAAAGAGGGTTTTAATGGAAAATTTATATAATAAATTAATATCAGTAACTTTAAGTGTAGGTTTGTTGTTAGTATCTTCGACAAATCAAATTGAAGTTTCTGCCACAAATGATGTTGAACAGATAAATAATCTAGTTTTATTTGCTCAATTTGATGACTTAAGCACTTACAACTTTATGGAAAAAAATACAGATTCCATGATAGATATGTGTAATAGTACAGCTACACAAAGGTCTTTAAAAAGTTATGTTGATACTATATCTTATGGAAAAGCATCTGTTGATAGCTACTTTCCACAAATGCAAGATGGTGTTATAGTTCCATATAAGTTAAGTCAATCCAAAGAAAATTATCTAAACTATGAACTTCTAGTAGCTGAAGTTTTAAGTAACATAAAAGTTTCAACTGATATCGATTTAGATGGAAATGACGATGGTGTTATAGATAATATTATACTTGTTATTGATGGAAAAGCTCAAGCTATGAATGATATACTTTGGCCAAAAGCATTCTATTTAAGCGGTTTGGAAATAAATGGATTATCTGTTGGATATGTTAACATTCAAAATAGTTATTCAATGTTTGAAAATTTAATATCTGGTGGAGTTGGTGCAATATGTCATGAGTTTTTGCATTCTTTAGGATATCCTGATTTATATCATAACGATACAAGAACAGGTGTTCCTGTTGGGCGTTGGGATATAATGGCATCAAACTCAATATTTTTACAATATCCATTAGCATATCAAAGGGCTAATATATCTAATTGGCTTGAACCTACTCAAATAATTAAAGATGGTTCATACTCTTTAAAGCCAGTATCTGAAGATAATGGAAATAGATTGTATATTTTAAAAACTCCACTATCAGATACGGAACTATTTGCCATTGAATATCGAAAACAAGGTTCAGCATATTCTGAGGAAATGGATACTAAAATTTATGGCACTGGTCTAGTGATATACAGAATAAATACTGAAGTGGCTGGCAATTACAAATATGATACTGATGGTGTATACGTCTTCAGACCTAATGAAACTACTCTTAATGGTGGTGAAGGTGATATATACTTATCCGCATATGGTAGCGAGAACGCTCCAAAAGAAATAGGTTCGTTAGACTTTTCTGATGGAATATCTCAAGGAGCGTTAGTGTACTCAAATGGAACTAATAGTGGCATCAAAATAAGTAATATATCTTTGCAAGATGATACTGCCACTTTTGATGTCCAATTTTCTAATACTACCGATGCTAAACTTTGGAACACTATTACAGATACATCTAATTTTACTGATGTTTCTTCTGTAGATATAACTACTCTTAATGAAGTTCCATATATGGTTACTTCTAATGGCTCATCTGCTACGGTTAGTTATCTTAAAGATGATACTTGGACAACCTTAGGCAATAGTATAGGTTCGGGGCAGTATGGAAGTGTAAACAATGCTAAGATAGTCATTGCTAATGACACTCCATACGTTATGTTTAACGACTATGATTTTAATATTAAACTCTATGGATATAATAAGTCTACTGATACTTGGGATTTAAAATATTCTAGTTCCGAACTTTCACAATATACAGATATTACATCTAATGAAGATAAAATATATATTTCCTATACCGTTGGAAGTTTTCCATATGCTTTGAACATCTTGGAGTACAATACTATTGATGATACCTACAAAACTATAGGTGATACTATTAGTGAAAATGCTTGTAATCTATCCATAGAGTGTAACAATGATAAAATATGGGTTGCTTATCGTGATTTAAATGATAATAGTATTCCAAAGATATCTACATACGCTGATAATACTTGGACTACTAATACACTTTCAAATGAAAGTTGTAGTTCAATATCTAGTGCAGTATATAACGATACCTTTATAGTAGCGACTACTGGCTCTACTTGTGGATTGTATCAAATAAAAGATGACATTATCACAAGTTTAGATATGCCATCTAATATTGAAGGTTCGATATTTGATATAGTTCCTATAATACAAAATAATGATATCTACATTGCTATTAATACACAACTTCCAGAAGATTTTATAGTATATCATTATGCTGATGGTTCATGGGAAAAGTTAGGAAATAGTTTAGCTAACGAAGTAGTTCGTTCTTACAATATGATTTATTTAAAAGATAGTCTATATGTTCCATACATTTCCAGTGCTGGAAATTTAAATGTAAAGAAGTATATTCTAAAGACTACAGATACGCCAGTTAATCCACCAGTTACCGAACCAACTACTACTACCACTACTACTGAAACGACTACAGAAGAACCTCCAGTGACTGAACCAGAAAAGCCATCAACTGATACTACAGGTGACATTAATCTTGATGGAACTGTAAACTATTTGGATATATTACTATTGAAAAAACATATCTTAAATGTAATTCCATTAGATGATACTCACGTTTTAAAAGCAGATATTAATTCCGATAGTTCTATAGATATATTAGATTTAATATCTTTAAAAGAGTTAATTCTAAAGTAAGTATTAGATATCTTTTATATAACATTTTCTAACTTTAAACAACTCTTTTTGGTACTTAATGGATAATTTGTCACTTAAAGAGATTAATCTCTTATACACTAAATTGTTAGGTGATATCTTTTTTTGAGAGTATATATAGTCAAATAGAACTTTGATAGCCTTGTCTATATCTTCTAAACTTTCGTAACATTGTGATAGTAATACAACATATTTTGGTATAAGTGTCGTATCTTGATTTTTAGAATTTAAATATTTTTCAATTGTGATTATAGCCTTGTAATACTGTTTGTGAGCCATTCTACTTTCTAAAGTCAACATATCATCACAACGTTTTATGTAATCAGATATTTGAATATCATCATAACGATTAAAATTTATACTATTTAAATCATGGTATAGTGAAGCTACGTTTTGATATCTTTTATTAGGGTCTATTTGAATACACTTTTTTATTATCTTATAAAGTTTTGGATATTTAAATCTACTTACTAACTTTTGATTTGGAAACTGTCCTGTGAACATCATATTCATAAGAACACCTAAGGAATATATATCAGAACGTTGGTCAGTAGGTTTAAAGCCAAAGTGTTCAGGTGAGGCATATCCATAAGTACCCATTATGTTAGTATCTTGTTTAGTGGTATTATGTATTTGTTGTTTAGATATATCAAAATCTATCAATACGGGCTTGTTAGTGGTAGAAATTACTATATTTTTAGGAGATATATCTTTATGAATAATTCCAATAGAATGTAAAGCACTTACAGCTGTACAGATGCCTTCCATATATTCTATCATATCAATAGCTAATAAAAATTCATCTTTTAATAGAATATTTTCTAAAGTTCTGCCATAGATATATTCTTCTAATATTTCCACTTTAGAACCTAAATCTTTTATTGAATATATTTTAGGTAGATATAGACAGTTTAATCTTTTTAACTTTTCGTATAGTGATTTTTGCTTTAATGGTATGTATTTATGAATATATAGTCTATCATTGTATATATTTTTTATTACAGATACTTTTCCTATCGTATCTTGGGATAGTATTTTTAACTCTTTAAACTTATTCAAAATATAGCACCTCGATTAAATATTTATAAGTTTATTATATCATTTTTATGGGAGATGGTCAATATAGGAAATTTATCTACTGAGGAACTATCAAATGCTCTTGAAAAAACTAAAGATACATTAAAATCTTTTTTAAAGAAAAATGAAAAAGAATTTTTAAAAAAAGATGTATCTGTTATTTTGAATGAACTATTAGCTGAAAAAGGTTTAAGTTTAAAAAAAGTTATCAAAAAGTCAAATTTAAATCCTAACTATGCGTATCAGATATTTAATGGTCAAAAGAGTAAGCCATCAAGGGATAAGTTAATAGCCATATGTATAGGCATGAATTTGACTATTAGAGAAACTCAAAAAGTTTTAAAACAGTGTAAGGTATCGCCACTATACGTTAGGTTTAAAAGAGATGCTATTATCATGCATTGCATAAAGAATAACAAAGATGTTATATCTTTAAATTTGGAACTAGAAAGTAATAATCAAAAATTACTATAGATGACTATTCATAGATTTTAATTTAATTTTAGAGGTGATTTTTTCTTGTCTATAGATAAAAGAAAGTTACATAGTTTTTTATATTCTAATGGCTATAAGTATCTATATCATTCTAATGTGATAGCAATATCACAATTGTTTATAAGTCAAGGGGGACTTTTATCTAAACAAGAACTTAAAAATCGTGGTTTGGAATATCTTTTGAAATATTCAAATAAGTTAGGTCGTTCGTTTGATACTTCTAATGATATACCAGTTAATCCACTTAACTTAGGAAAATTTTATTCTAAGTTTAATATTCATGGACCAGTATGTTTTGTTCTATCAATAGATGTTCTTTTAGATGATACTCTTCCAAATGTATATATAAATTCTAATGGTGTAGTAAATGAGATGGATACTCTATACTGCAATAATATGAATAAGTATTTAAATATTTTTTCATCTAACTCCAATAAAGAGTTTTCTAAGTTAAATATGATTTACTTCAAAAATTATAATAATGTCATTCCGTTTAATCCATATCTGAAAAAGATAATTTTAGAAACTCCAGTAACTTATGATAAAGATATCGATACTATTGTGAAAGAAGGTATTAAATCTTTTGAAGATTATGTTCACAGTAAAAATATAAAAGTTCCAATTGAACATTATAGCTACATAATAAATCCTAAAGAGTGCAATGCAAAACTGTTCTATATTTTGAATAAAACAAATCCATAGATATTAATCTATGGATTTTTTATGTAGAAAAAAGTGTGTCAATTTGACACATTAATTAATCAGTAGATTTTTTGCATAGAAAAAAGTGTGTCAATTTGACACACTATATTTAAACTATCTTAGTTGACCAACTTTCTAAGTTCCAGATATCAGTAGCAATATCGTTGTAAAATTCAGGTTCGTGACTTACCAAGAGAACGGTTCCTTTGAATTTTTTAATAGCTTCTTTTAGAGAGTCTTTAGCATCTACATCTAAGTGATTAGTAGGTTCATCGAATACTAACAGATTGTATTCTTGTAGCATTAAATCGCAAAGTCTAACCTTTGCATTTTCTCCACCAGATAGAACTTTCATTTGAGTAGTTATGTGTTCTGTAGTAAGTCCGCACTTTGCTAATGCCGAACGCACTTCGCCATTAGTCATAGATGGATACTTGTCCCAAATTTCTTGTAAAGCCGTCTTTGAAGATGATACTACTTCTTGTTCAAAGTATCCCACTTTTACAAATTGGTCTAATTCTATAGTTCCTTGTATAGGCTTAACTATTCCTAATAAAGTTTTTAATAAAGTGGATTTTCCTAAACCATTAACACCTTTTATAGCAATCTTTTGATTTCGTTCCACTTGAAAATCTAATATTCTAGTTAGGGGTTCATCATAGCCGATTATTAAATTTTTAGCATCTATTACCACCTTACCAGTAGTTCTTGCAGATTGAAATGAAAAAATAGGTTTCATTTTTTCCGATGTAGTAGTTATTATATCCATTTTTTCCAACTTACGTTGTCTTGAACGAGCCAACGTAGCAGTAGCTGCACGAGCTTTATTTCTAGCAATAAAATCTTGTAAGTGAGCAATTTCTTTCTGTTGTTTTTCGTAGGCTTGTTCCTGTTGTTTCTTTTTTAGTTCGTACATACGTTTAAATTCGTTGTAATCGCCTTTATAACGTGTTAAGGAAGCGTTTTCTATATGATATATTACATTCACAACATCATTTAAGAAAGGAATATCATGTGATACTAATATAAATGCGTTATCGTAGTTTTGCAAGAAGTTCTTTAACCATTCAATATGATTTTCATCTAGGAAGTTAGTAGGTTCATCAAGAATTAAAATCATTGGATTTTCTAGTAATAGTTTAGTTAGTAATACTTTTGCTCTTTGACCTCCTGATAGTTCTGAAACGTCATGGTCAAGACCGATTTCACCCAATCCTAGACCGTTTGCGTATTCCGATATTTTGCTATCTATAGTATAATATCCACTTTGTTCTAAGATTTCTTGAATTTCTCCAACATCTTCCATTAGAGCCGTCATTTCCTCATCGGAACAATCTGCCATTTTTTCATAATCGTCTAACATTTCCTTTTCCAAGTCGGTAAGATGTTGAAATGCTTCTTTTAGGACATCTTTTATAGTCTTACCAGCTGTTAGAGTGCTATATTGGTCAAGATATCCAGTTGTGATATGTTTACACCATTCAATTTTGCCCTCATCGGGAGTTATTTTACCTATTATCATATTTAAAAATGTTGATTTACCTTCACCATTAGCACCGACTAATCCAATGTGTTCGCCTTTTAGTAGTGTAAATGATGCATCTTCTAAAATCATTCTAGCACCGAAACCGTGTGTAACGTTTTCTACTTTAAGTATACTCATATAATTCTCCTTAATATAACATGATAGATATTATTTTATCAAAGATTTTATTTGATGTCAATATTAATCGTGGGGGTATATTGACTTTTTAGAAACATCATGATATTATGATTACAAGAAATTATATCCTCTTACGAAAGGACTTATTTAATATGAAAAATTTTAAAAATATAAGTATAATACTATCTGCATTGATATTAATTAGTAATGCATCTACTTTTGCAGTAGCATCGGATACTATAAATGTTGGTACTTCTCAAGTACAGATTAGTTCTCAGTTAAAAGATGCTAATATAGACTATTCCGAAACTACCGATACTATAGAAAATCCAACAGTTGGATATACTAGTACTATTTGGTATACTTGTAAACCTGATAATACTCCTGTATACAATCCAACTGCAAATTTGGTCTTGATGTTTATAGATATTGGAGGTTTTTCCAGTGGTGCAAACGGCTCTACTGATGATGATGGAAACTATACTGAGGGTTCGGACTACGATTTAGATAGTACTTTCTTTACTAATCTTAGAGCAACTTTTGAAAATTGTAGGAAAAATGGCTGTACTATAGCAGTTAGATTTAGATATGATGCTAATGGTAAAACTAATCCCGAACCTAGTACCTTTGATAAAGTTCTATCACATATTAAACAGATACAAGATAATGGTATATTAGAAGATTACAAGGATATATTATGTTTTGTGGAAACTGGTTTCGTAGGTGCTTGGGGTGAACAACATAGTGGTAAGTATACATCTTTAGAGTACAAGGCTAAACTGTTAGATGCTATGTTAGATTGCGTTCCTGAAGAAATTCCAGTTACAGTTAGAACTCCAAATACTTTTGCTACATGGGCAAATATCTCAATGAGCGATTTAAATACATACGTTCCAACTGGTGAGGCTCTTAGAGTTGGTATGTACAATGATGGTTATATGGGTTCGGATACTGACCTTGGTACTTTTATGTTCAACAGAGAACAAGAAACTAATTGGTTAAGCAGACAGACTATAACATCTTATTATGGTGGCGAATTTTCAGGTAATCTAGATTGGGCTAAAAAGTATGATACTTATTTACCTCAAAACGCAATACCAGAGATGTATAAGACTCATTTGAGTTATATAAACTCAAATATCTACAACCTATACAAAGATTATACTTTCTCAAAAGATTATGACGTTGCTAATGTAGATAATTCTGCGTATTATGGTCAAACCGTGCATAAGTTTATAAGAGACCATCTTGGTTATAGATTTGTTCTTAGAAGTTCTAAACTTAGTGAACAGATATATCAAGGAGGTACTTTGAATTTAGATTTCAATGTGGAAAATACTGGATTTGCAAATCCATTAAAGCATCAAAAAGTTGAAATCATACTTGAAAAAGATGGAAAGTATATTTCTACGCCTGTGGATTTAAATACTATGGAATGGTATTCATGCACCACTACTAATTCTAAGATATCTTTAAAAGTTCCAGCAGGTCTTGAGGCTGGTGATTGGAACGTTTATATTAGAATGTCTGTAAGTAATCAAGATATTTCAGATAGTTACAAACGTTGTGTAAAGTTTGCTAATAGCGATATCTGGAATACTTCTATTGGAGCTAACTATTTAGGTTCAGTAGAAGTAGTTAAATCACAAGATATAGATTTGATTACTGATAATACTTTCTATCAAACAGATGTGGAAAATCCTACAATATTCAATAGTAAGTTCTTAACTTATAACGATATCGTTATTGTTGATGGTCAGCTTTCTAGTTCTACCGAATGGACTGAAAAGTCTAAAGTTTTACAAGATAATCAAAATGAACTATATATATCTAATGATGATAAAAACTTATATGTCATGGCAAAGATAGTTCAAAATGCAGAAAGTCCAGTATACAATCTAAGAATTGTCAACGAAACTAATGGGGAAACTTATTGGTTATACTATCAACCTAATGGATTTGTATACTTTAATCATAATGATGGCAAACCTATTGGTTGCATATGTAAGCATATTGGAGATTATTGTGAATTTCAAATTCCATTTGGCAATATCATGGGTTTACAAGATGGTGTTAAACTATCATCTGTAGAAGTAAACGTTCAAGAAAGTGCTGAAACTGGTTGGCCTAGTGTTGGTAGATTAAAATCGGAAGAATATACAATATCCAGTAACTTTGTAGTATATTCAACATTATATAGTATATCCTTAAAAGAAAATGACACTCTACCAATGACAGTAGAAACATCTTTAGATGATACTGCAAGTTATCAATGGTATCATGACGGAAAGATAATCGATGGTGCTACAAGTAAAGATTATACTATTCAAGAAGCATCTAAAGATAGCGTTGGAAAGTATTCTGTAGTAGTAACTTCTAGTAGTGGAATTGAAAAAACTATAGATATCTGTAACGTTATAAATGTATATAATAGTACTTCAAGTGTGCTAGGTGATATAAATAGCGATGGTTCTAGTGATGCTATAGATATTCTACTATTGAAAAAGCATCTATTAGGATACGATATTTTAAGTAGTTCACAACTTAAATTAGCTGATATATCTACAGATAACAAAGTAAATATTATAGATTTATTAAGTTTAAAGAACATTATCTTTAAATAAAAAAAGTTATTTTTTATCATAATATTTCTTGACAAATATTTCTAAATATGATATTATTATTTTATAATTAATGATGTTTTTTCTTTTTGAAAGGATTATTTTTTAATATGAACACTATAGAATGTGTACTGCCTACCATAAATATATGCTTTGCTAGTAATGATATCTATTGTGAACATTTGGCAACGGCTATATATTCACTTATATGTAACGCCAATATGTTTAGATGTTATGATATATTAATTGTAAATAAAGATATATCTATTGAAAATAAGAATAAAATTCTTAATTTGATACATAACTACAAAAATTTTTCTATACGTTTTATCGATGTATCTAACTATGAAAAGTTTGTAAGCTACAACGTTGGAGCATATTACTCAATTGAAACTAATTATAGACTGTTTTTATTATCTGAGTTATTTAACAACTATGATAAAATAATATATCTTGATAGCGATATTGTAGTTACTGGAGATATTTCTAAACTATTTGATATATCCGTTAATGGCTACCTTGTGGGAGCTATAAAGGATAGTTCTATTAAATACTATGAGATATCTAAACGTGCAATATACTTTGAAGATAACTACATATACAACATAAACACTTACAGAACTAAATTTCTTAATTTAAAATTTCCTAATGACTATTTTAATGCAGGTGTATTATTGATTAATCTTAAAGAATGTAGAAAAACTATCACTTTTCATGATGTTATGAATACTCTACATAGCAAAAACTTTATTTATAATGACCAAGATGTTCTAAATATACTATTTAATGGAAAAGTTAAGTTCCTAGATGTTATTTGGAACTATATGAACAATATAGAAAGTTTTCTTAAAAATAATTTGTATAAAAATTATTATATTGATTTAAAACGTCAAAATTATAATATTATACACTATATTGGTCAATTAAAGCCTTGGAATAGCAAAGTATATCTTGATGAGTATTATCATAAGTATAATATGCTTATGAATGAACTTTAAGGAGGTTCTATTTATGAAAAATTTAAGCGAATCATCTGTTAGAAAGACAGTAGTAGGTATACTATGTGTATCTATGCTTATGAGTAATCTATGTGTGCCAATGTACAATGATACTATTAGTAGTTCAATTACAGCAGGTGCCGTAACTATAGATACTACAGATGCTCCTGTTATTGATATTTCGCAACTTACTCCAGAAAATACAAGTATAGATGTTAAAATATCTAACGTTAAGAAAATCGATTGGAGTGTTGAAAGCGAAACTAATAGAATTTGTAGAACTATTACTATCAAAGAAGATGGCACTTATGTGCTAACTGGTAGTAATTTGATTTCTTATGAAAATGACTATGATGATACTCTTGTAGATACTCAAATAGTAGTGCCAGAGGGCGTTAATGCTAACTTAGTATTAGATGGTCTAAATATAAATAACAATGACAAGGAAGAAGTTGGCGTAAGTGGTCGAATAAGATTAAATGTTGAAACTATAACACCATTTTTGATACAAGGTACTGCCAATATCTATGTTGAAGATACATCTTATGTACAAAGTAACTATACTTCTCTATTTGAGGTAAATGGAACTCTTAATATAAAAGATATGAACCAAGATGCCTCTTTAAATATGGAACTATTATCTTGTAAGTCTGGTATAGAAATTATTTCTACAACTGATACATCTCCTCAAACTAATATGTTTAGTGGAAATGGTATTATAAACATCGAAAATGGTACTTTTAGTGGTGTTTTAAATGAAAATTCTGTTGGTGGAACATATCTAGAAACTATATTACCTGTAACTACATCTAATAAGATAGTTTTCGATATTAAAAATATGAACATATCTGGCGGTGTGTTTGTAAGTGAAATTGATTTTGGAAATTCTAAAAACTATACAATGCCAAATATTGATGATGTATATTTAAACAATCTTAAAATATCTGGTGGTGTTTTCCAAAGTGGTGTAACCATAAACGGAGATAATGAAAATGTTGAGTTATCTGGTGGTGATTATAGTAACATAAGTATATATAACTATTCTTATAATCTACAAGATGATACAGTAGGGCAATATTATGATGATGTTACTACTAATCATACGCTAAATAGCATTATTAATAGTAATTATGCTTACTATTACAAATCAGATGATAGTATGATTATTTCTGATGAGTTATTAAATTTAAAAAACACTCCATCATCTGAATGGTACAAGGAAAATATTGAAAAAGTAACAGTAGATGACATATATATAGATAATAAACTTAAAGTGCTTCCAAAAACAAGCAATACAGAATATAATTCTAATGATATCATTACACTTTCTACCTCATCTACAGACCAAGCCTTCCTTGATAAGTATAAAAATAATGGTGACATTAAATATCAATGGTATAAGGTTGAACGTAATGAGGATACTCAAGATATAGTTCAAACTCCTATAGAAGATGCTACTCAAGAAACTTATGACGTTCCTAATGATAGAACAGGTACTTTTGAATATCTTTGTATCTTAACTTATAATGATGGTTCAAAAGATGTTCAAGTTAGTAGTAATATTGCTACTGTAACTGTAGATAAAGTATCTAATAGTATAACTCTTCTTGATAGCTATAAAAAAGAGTATGCTTGTAATGAAACTATAACAAATCCTACAGATGAGCAAGTTACTCTAACAGATACTACTGCTGAGGTATCATATGTATGGCTTGATAAAGATAAAAATCAATTGAGTGAAATTCCTACTGCTAGTGGTGAGTATACTTTAAGAATAGTATCTAGTGAAACAGAAAACTCTCTTGAAAGTTATATAGATGTTCCAATAGTTTTAAAATCACATGATTTATCTAAGATATCTAAAGTAGATGCTAAAGCTAATAGTTGTACTGAAGATGGTAATATAGAATACTATATCTGTCAAGATTGCAAACACATATTCTTAGATAAAGATGCTACTCAATCGGCTACTTTAGATGATGTTCTATTAGCTAAAACAGGTCACAGTTACGGTGAGCCTACTTGGACTTGGTCTAAAGATAATACCTCTGCAACTGCAACCTTTGAATGTGCTAATTGTAAAGATATCCAAGTAGTTGATGCTACTATAACTACTGAAGATAATAAAATTATCGCAACAGTAGTATTCAATGATGTTCAATATACTGACAGTGTGGATATTCCAGTTGAAACAACAACTTCAACTGAAGAAACTACTACCGTTACTACAGTAACAACTCCAACTGATGAAACTACTACTACTACCACTACTGTTACTACTACAGAAACTTCAACTACTACTACTACAACTACTACAACTACCGATGTAGAACCTAATATTCTATTAGGTGATGTAAATAGTGATGGTAACATAAAAACTAATGATTTATTAATCTTGAAAAAGCATTTAATGGGCTTTATCGATAAAGATGACATTAATATCGCTAATGCCGACATGAACAGCGATGGTAATATAAAGACTGATGATTTATTAATTCTTAAAAAATTCTTATTAGGTTTTAGTATCGATTAATCTATATATAAAAAAGAAGTCCAGTTTAATTAAACTGGACTTCTTTAATATTATTATATTTCTAGATTATTATCTTTGTTTAGTAGAGGTGTCATGCTCTTTACACATATCATCATAGTAGATGCGTTATGTAATAGTGCCGACGTCGATGGAGATATTAAACCAAAGAAACCTAATGCTAACAATGTAGAATTAAATCCAACTATAAAACGATAGTTTGTCTTAATACGTTGCATAAGTTTAACACTTAAATTTCTCATTCTAATTAATTCAGCAAGGTTTGAACCTCTTAGAGTGATATCCGCAGTTTCTTTAGCTATATCCGATGCATCGCTCATGGCAACCGATACGTTAGCTACTGCTAAAGCTGGAGCATCATTAATACCATCGCCAACCATTACCACATGATGATTATCTTCTTTAAGTTTTTCAACATAGAAATGTTTATCTTCTGGTAAGATTTGTGCATGATATTCGGAAATTCCTAACTGTTTAGAGATAACTTCAGCAGTTTTAGAACTATCACCAGTAAGCATTACAACCCTATCGAAACCTAGAAGTTTCAAATCACTAATAGTATCTTTAGCGTCTAATCTTGGGGGGTCACTGATACATAAAGCACCAGCCAACCTATCACCAATAGCTAAGTATATTACAGAACAAGCCCCAGAAAGATTGTCAATCTTTTGTTGTTGTTCATTGGAAATAGTTATATGTTCGTCTTCAACAACAAAGTGACGACTACCTATAATCGCTTTTTGACCATGTAAAGTAGTAGAAATTCCATGAGCAACTATATAGTTTACTTCTGCGTGTTCTTCTTCGTGATTTATGTTTCTAACTTTAGCACCTTCCACGATGGCTCTAGCCACACTATGAGGAAAATGTTCTTCCAAACAAGCTGATATCTTTAAGACTTCTTCTTCAGAATACTTTCCAAATGGAATAACTTTTTCAAGTTTAGGTTCTGCATTAGTTAGAGTACCAGTCTTATCGAAAACTATTGTATCTGCAACTGAAAATTCTTCAAGATATTTACCACCTTTAACAGTAATATCATAGTCAGATGCCTCTTTAATAGCAGATATTACTGCTATCGGTGTGGATAACTTTATCGCACAAGAATAATCTACCATTAATATGGATACTGCTTTAGTGACATTTCTAGTTATTAACCAAGTCAAGCCAAACGCTAAGAAACTGAATGGTACAATGTTATCGGCAAGAGTTTCAGCCTTACTTTGAACACTAGCTTTTAAGTTTTCGGAATTGTCAATTAGTTCAATAATCTTACTAATTTTGGTATTAGATGAAAGTTCTCTTACTTTAATAACTATAGAACCTTCTTCTATAACAGTACCAGCAAATACTGTCGCATGAGTGGATTTCATAACTGCTAAAGGTTCACCTGTCATGGATTTTTCATCAATTGAGGCTTCACCATTAACAATTTCGCCATCTACTGGAATGACACTACCAGTTCTAACACGGATACAATCTCCAACTTTAAGTTCGGAAATAGGAATTAAAACATCAGTTTGACCAGTTACTAACCAAACTTTTTCAGTTTTTATAGCTAAGCTATCGGTTAATACTGCACGAGTTCTTGCTTTAGTGTAGTCTTCAAGCAATCCCGAGATGGATAGTAAGAACATAATAGTTCCAGCAGTTTTATAGTTCTTTTGCAGTAGGCAAGCCGAAATAGATGCACCATCTAATACATCTACATTTAGTTTGCACTTTGCAAGAGATTTTAACCCCTTAGATATATATTCTAAACTATTGAATATCGTCTTTATGCGTACTAATGGAGTAGGTAATAATGCTTTTAATAGTATTCTATTTATTACCAATTTACTTAAATCGTTTTTAAAATTATTATCTATTTCCTTAATTTGATATTCTGTAGTTTGTACGATTTCTAGTTTCTTAGGATTGAGTTTTGCAACTATATTAATTACATCTTTGCGAAAACCATCTTTATATTGAACTAGTATACCTCCATTTTGATGGTGAACATCTACAGAAGTAACGAAATCTTTGGAAATAAATAGTTCATAGATAGAATTTTCTAACGACTTATCAAAGGCAAAAGAACCACATTTAAAACGAATTCTTTTTGGTTTATCGTAAGTAATTTGAAACTTCATTATTCAGTCACTTCTTCATCATTTAGACCAGCTTCAGATTTTGCATCATAGCAAATATCAGATGCCTCATCTTGAATATCTTGGAATTTTTCCTTAACATCATTTTGTAGTTTCATACCTTTAGCTAATCCAGAAACTACTAGTTGACGTGTCTTGTTAGCAGTAACAATCTTTTTGCCTACTATTATAGCAACTGCTCCACCTAAAGCGTATAAGAATTTTTCATTTTTGAATATTTTTAGCATAATAAAAATCTCCTTTAACTTATAAAATGATAATATATTGTTATTAGTAACAAGTATACATCTAAATTTAGATATTGTCAATATGAAAATAATGAAAATTTTATGAAAATTTTTCAAGCATATTAAGAGTATCTAGTATGTAGTTGATTACATACTAGATATTCAAATAGTTATTACTTTATTTTAGATATTATCCATTTTTGACTATCTGCACCAGTATAAGTAGATACGAATATATTCCCGTTAGATGTCGCAGTAGTTCCGTTAGCCGTACCGTTATCGTTGCCATATACCGATAGTGCTAACTTAGTATTATACTTAGGAACTATCTTATATACACCATCTTCTACTTCAACGAATAGCCATTCTTGAGCAATATCGTCAATAGGTTCATATATTTCCACGTTTGCACCTGATACAACGTTTCCATTAGACTTAACTATATCAAGAGTTTTATCTGTACCATTAGAACTAGACATAGCACGTATTCTATACGAGTTTTGATATAAGTCCATTTTGAACTTTTGTTCAGTACTGCCATCACCAGTCCATTGATACACATTAGTACCATTGATATCTTTTCCATAATCGACATTTACATACTTACCACTTTCAAGATTTTTAATAGTATATACATCTCCATCGTTAAATGGGAATACATATTCACTACTAATACTACTACTAGATAGTACTTCTTCCCAAGGTGTAGCAGTTGGCCATTTAGAAGTATCAAAACTTTCACGGATACACTTAAAGTAATATTCTAACTTCTTTCCACGTGGACTATTTATGGATATAAAATTTCTATCAATATTTTTGTTGAAGTAACATTCCATAGCATATCCGAATAGTTCAGCACGGTCTTCAGTTGGGAATGTAGTCCCATAACTACTTACAAAGTATTTTTCATTATAAGAATTTTCCCAATAATCATTATAAGAGTATGTATATTCAAAGCCTTTAGGGTTGTAGCTATTCCAAGAATCCTCATTGAATGGTGCATCTTGATGAACTTCAGTATATGATGTTAATCTAGCGTCTATCATATGTGAAAGTTCATGGTTTAGGGTATCTTCCCAACTATCATACGCATCAGCATCAATAACCATCATGTGAATATTATTATTTTGATTTACAAAAGCGGCAGCAAAATCTAAAGAATCGCCATCATTACCTTTTATTTCACTAGATAGGTATATATTTACTTGGTCAGTACTTCCAAAGTATAGTTGTTTAAAGAAATCTTCTGGATAAACTTCTAATATGTTATCCAATTCGGTTAATGCTGAGTTAGTTGTAGAAACATCTAAGAGTTGTTTTACAGAATAGCCAGTATCTTTAAATAAATCAGAAGTGACAGTATCAGCGATATATACATTTATACCATACTTTTCGCCAATGTTTTCTGCTTTGGAGTACAACTTTGAGAAATCCTTGTTTTTTCCAACCATGGATTTTATTGGAGTATAGTCGGAAACTACTTCCCAATCTTCACCACTTGTAGAGTTAGAACTATCCCATAGTAATATATTATAATTATTATTTAAATCATAGGTTACAATATAATAGTAAGGAGTATTTCCAACCTGTTTTATAGATGTGTTAATATAATCGTAGCCCTTACCAGATGTATTTCCCTTGTATTTAAAATTTGCTAGATTATAACCATCTTGATTAAAGATATCAATAGTAGCATTATTCTGTAAGCTATTTATAGCAATGATATTGTCATCATTATTGAACTTCATACTATCATATAGGTTAGCTTTGTAGTATTTTCTATCGTTGCCAGTTTGAACGTATGAAATATTATTTCCAGATGTCTTACTTATTAAGAAAGTATTATCTGAAGTACATTCTACATAGTCATTACCCATAAAACTGCTATAATTAATAGCGTTTTCTTTAACGTTCCATGATATTATTTCATTTCTTAAAGTAGAAGTATTCTGTCCTGTTAATAAGATATTATTTCCATCGTTAGATATTCCACGGATATAGATACTACTATAAGGCATTTCAAAAGTATCATAAGTGAAATTTTTTCCGTTAAGATTTACTTTATAAAAAATACGATGGTCGTTATCATAAATATATATAGATGATTTTGAACCATATGTATATATATCAATCCAATCTGTATTTAGCATACTTGAAAAATCATAAGCATTGACAATGTTGAAATTTTCATCATAGATGGTTATAGTCTTTTCTATAGTATTCCATAGAAAGATTTGATTACCTACTATATAATATTCAGTAAAGTATACATCTTTTAGGTTGGAAATTTCTTTTTGAGTACTTATATCATATAATGATAACTCATAAGAAACATTTTCAAACATTTCATCAGCGGTTCTTTTTATTATAAGAAGATTATTGCCAATAGTATCTGCTTCAATGTGGTCAAATTGTGATGTGGTTTTTAATGACATTATATTATATAAACTATCATATCCTGATACTAAGGAAAATTTAGATAAATCTATATTACTGGAATTTAAACTAGAGTTCTTTAATTCTACAATATCTAGTATATTTATAACATTATCAGAATTGGTATCACATTTAGATACAATATCTGAAGTAGGTTCAGTTATACCTAAAGTAACCTTTTTAGATATCAATAGATTTAAATTACTAGTAGTATCGGCGTATACGCTTGGGATACTAAATCCACTAGCTAACAAAACAACTGCACTTATATATGATATTATCTTTTTCATGAGAAAATCCTCCTGTATATAATTTTTTTTAATATCTAATAATAATATCCTTTTGAATACAGAAATGTTGCACAATAAAAATCAAAATTTATTATTAAGTTTAGTGTATCATGATAAATTTGATATGTCAATAGGAAAATTCAAAATATTGGAATATTTTTTTAAAATGTTCAAAGTGTCAAAAAATAATCATTGACAGTCTTTAGAATATCTTATATAATGTAAATATTGTTTATTAATCATTTGGGAGGATTTGAAAAAATTTATGAAATCGCATTTAAAAAAACTAATAATCTTCTTGATGGTAACAGTATTTAACATAATGTTACTTCAAGGAATTGTCTGTGTGGCTGATGAAAATTCGGATAATATCTTTACAGTCGGATTTGACGCTGAATTTCCACCTTATGGATACAAAGACGACAACGGAGAGTATATCGGGTTCGATTTGGACCTTGCTCAAGAAGTTTGCAATCGTAATGGCTGGACGCTACACAAACAACCTATTGAATGGAATTCTAAAGATATGGAATTAAATTCTGGTTCTATAGATTGCATTTGGAACGGCTTTACTATGAATGGTCGTGAAAATGATTATACTTGGTCTACTCCATATGTAGATAATTCACAAGTAGTCATAGTCAATAAAGGTTCAGGTATTGAAAGTCTAAGTGACTTATCAGATAAGATTGTAGCCGTGCAATCTGATAGTTCTGCTTTGGCTACTCTTACTGGTGAGGACGCTACTGAAGAAAATTTGAAGTTAGCATCTACATTTAAAGAACTCCAACAGGTGGGTGACTATAATAGTGCCTTTATGAACTTAGAAGCTGGTGCCGTAGATGCCATATGTATGGATATTGGTGTTGCTAACTATGAAATTAAATCCCGTGGCGATAAGTTTGTAATGTTAGATGAACACTTATCTTCTGAAAACTATGCCATAGGCTTTAAGTTGGGTAATACTCAACTTCGTGATGAAGTTCAAAACGCTCTACTTGAAATGTTAGCAGATGGTACTTTTCAACAGATTGCTACCAAGTGGGGCTTAGAAGATAATGTCTGTTTATCGGCTGATGATGTATTTCTTGATGAAACTACTTCTAATACTACAAGTGTATCTTTTGGAACTAAAGTTTTAGATATTTGTAAACAACTATCTAGTGGATTGTTAGCATCACTATCAATATTTGTACTTACTTTAGTATTTTCACTTCCATTAGGACTTTTAATAACTGCTGGTAGAATGTGCAAGTTTAAGCCTATACAATGGTTGGTAAAGATGTACATATCTATAGTTAGAGGAACTCCTTTAATGTTACAACTTTTAGTAGTATTCTTTGGACCATTCTATCTATTTGGAATGAACTTATCTTCTACATATAGATTTTATGCCGTAATTATAGGATTTTCATTTAACTATGCAGCCTATTTTGCTGAAATTTATCGTTCTGGAATACAAGCCGTTCCAAAAGGTCAATATGAGGCTTGTACAATATTAGGATATAGCAAGACTCAAACTTTCTTTAGAATAGTATTTCCACAAATGGTAAAGAACATACTTCCATCGGTAACTAATGAGGTTATAACCTTGGTAAAAGATACCTCTTTAGCATTTGCACTATCATATACTGAAATGTTCACGATTGCTAAACAAGTTTCAGCATCACAAACCACAATAATGCCGTTATTTATTGCTGGAGTTTTTTACTATATATTCAACTTTATAGTAGCGTTCGGCATGGAAAAACTGGAAAACAAGTTGAACTACTACAGATAGGAGCGTATCACTGAAATGTTAGAAACTAAAAACGTATTAGAAGTTAAAAATATTAAAAAGAGTTTTGGAGAGTTACAGGTCCTAAAAGATATAACTTTAAATATTCAAGAAAGTGAAGTAATATCCATATTAGGACCATCAGGAAGTGGAAAATCCACTTTTTTAAGATGTATTTCCATGCTAGAAACCGTTGATGGTGGTTCTATGAAGTTTTGTGGCTTAGAAGCTGTATCTAATGTAAATGGAGTATCCACCTATGCAGATAGACAAACTTTAAAAGAAATTCGTGAAACTTTTGGATTAGTATTCCAAAATTTCAACTTATTTCCACACTACTCCATACTAAAAAATGTAACAGATGCCCCTATACACGTTCAAAAGCGTGATAAATCGGAAGTCCTTAAAGAAGGTCAAGAACTTCTAAATAAGATGAGTTTGGGTGATAAGGCTAACTACTATCCATATCAACTTTCAGGAGGTCAACAGCAAAGAGTCGCTATAGCTAGAGCTTTGGCTATGAAACCTAAAATGTTATTCTTTGATGAGCCTACATCTGCGTTAGACCCAGAGTTGACTGCCGATATTTTAAGAGTTCTAAAACAATTAGCTTCCGAAAAAATGACCATGGTAATAGTTACTCATGAAATAGATTTTGCTCGTAGCGTTTCCGATAGAGTCATATTTATGGATAGTGGCGTTATAGTTGAACAGGGTTCTCCTAAAGATGTTATTGACAATCCTAAAAATGAACGTACTAAAAACTTTTTGAAAAAGATGCAATCTGAAATATAATCTAATTAGTTAATATTAATAATTTTCCTTGAAATATTGTGGAAAATTTGTTGACCTTATAAAAAAATCATGATATAATATTAAATATAATATTTAATTCTATTAGTTTAAACGTTTTTGTTTGGGAGGGGTATATATGGAATATGAGTATATATATTCAATTGCTTTAGATTTAATAGAAAAACGAAAAAAAAATAATTCCAATTTCCTTCATTATTCGACAATATGCGTCATGGTTACCGATAAGGGAAATGTTTTTTCTGCTTTTAATAGATATATAATGTTAGAAAATAATCAAATTGAAAATAGTTGTGCAGAAAAAGAAGTACTAAAGATAATATCTAAGACTAATGAAAACAAAATTCAAGCCTTTGTCGTAGTGGATTGTAGTACTAAGTTGCCTATCATTCCTTGTAATGATTGCAAATTACAAATATTAGGTATCAATAAGGATAATTCCAACTGTTGGATAATGCTACATGACAAAACTTTTAGTAAGTTCTATGAAATCTATGCTATCAGCACTTCGGAAAATGTGAACGATATCACCGATTGGACAGAAGGTTGGGATTCTCCTCAACCGGATAAACCTATCTATGAAAAATATACTGCCGATTCTACTAATAGTCTACTCATTCAAGAAGTTAACAATAAAACTTTTGTAACTAGTAGTACTAATTCTAACGGTTCTAAAATAGAAGTTAAAACTGATAGTCAATCATTTTTAAGAAAACGATTAAGTAAAATAATTAACTGGAAAGATTCTAATATAACTAATGATGTTAAAACTCTAAAGAAAGTTGTTCGCCAGTATAAATATACTAAAAAGCAACTACTATCCATGGCTAAAGAAAAGAAAAAACAAGCTAAAAAAGATATGCAAATTTTGGATAGTTGTAATTCAAAAATATGATATTATAATCAATAGTATAAAAATGTGTGATATCTCTAGACCAACTCTTGATAGATATTTAAAATTAATTGAAAGTAGTTAAATAAAAAATCCTCATATCTATGAGGGTTTTCGCTATTCTAATTACTAGACAAAAATTTTATCTAATTATCATCGATTCTATCTTGGATAGTATCGATTATTTTATCAGCCATATTGTCTTTACTTTCAAAATTTTTAATGATGCAATCACCTAAAATAGATATATTATTTCCTAAATTTTGTGCTCTAACTAATATACAATTAATTAATTCAGCAGGATTTTCTTTAATAGACATCTTAACGATTTTATACCTTTTATTGGATTTATCTACAACTATTATATTATGAACCTTTAGAAAAAATAGTCCTCGTATTGTAAGTATTAATGAGCATAATATTGTAATATTAGGTAAATCATCTACCATTAAACATATACACCATAGAAATACTAAAAAAATAATATTGCCAATATCAACGGTATTTTTTACCTGTATAGATTCTATATCAAAATATGAAATAGATTTCTGTAATATTTTTTTATAGATTATCTCATTTTGAGTTAAAGTCACATTGCTAATATGATTTTTTCTAGAAAATGAATTATTACCAAATAAAACAGTCCTTTTAAAATAAAAAGTTTTATTTTCTGAAATATCTTGTGATAAAGCTTGAATATTTTCTACTGAATTTCCACATCTATTGCAAAATTTATCAGTATCTTTTAATATATTACCACATTTTTCGCATATCATACATATTTCTCCTTAAATTTTTAATATTCAAACAATAAGTATATACTTTCATCATAATAGATACAATCTAGCACTTCGTCCTGATATGCAGTAAAATCTTGTTCATCTATTCCGACGTAAGAAACTTCCATTTCATCATAATTATAATCATTATTATTACTAGAATAGTTATGTGAAAATTGGACAGTAACTTTTATATTTTCATCAGTATAACCAACAAACTCTACAACATCTATCATATCATCATCATCAGCAACAAAGGAATCCCACGAATAATCATAAAAGTAATTTTCAAAAGCTTCTCCTACTGTTTTACTTGTATAATTATCCAAAACACTGTTGCGAACATCATCAACAGAAAAAAAAGAAACCGTTGATGCATAATAACTAATTGCACCGATAATTAAAACTATCACAACTACAACTATAAGTATTATTTTTAATTTAGATTTTTTTACTATTGGTGAACTATTTGTATTTAAACTATCATAATCATTAATAAAAGAATTACCACAATTAGTGCAGAATTTTGAATTATCAGGAATTTCAGTTCCACATTTATTACAAAACATATACTTCTCCTTTTATTTACTAAATATCCAACTAAATAAACCATGCAATATCATTACAGGAATAGTCAACCAACCAAAAAAGATGCCTTCTAACACTTTTTTTATAAAACTATCTGTAAGACTATTCGTAAATTCATATCTAACGTTAAATATGTGATATTTACAATATTCCACACTTTTAAATCCTAAAATGCAATAAACAATTAATAGTATCATAAAAATATTCTCCCTTATAGATAAAATTTAAATATTATATTTATTGGTAATATTATATACCAAAAGTAGAGAAAAGTCAATACCTTTAGACAATATTTTTAATACTTATAGAAATTATTTAGATAGTTCAACCAATTTAAGGACTATATCAGCAACGATTTTAAGTTTATCATCTGAA
Source organism: Ruminococcus sp. (assembly GCA_018376535.1). Taxonomy (GTDB): domain Bacteria; phylum Bacillota; class Clostridia; order Oscillospirales; family Ruminococcaceae; genus UBA5884. The sequence continues at coordinate 15 of JAHABC010000014.1, read as the reverse complement.
AGACGTTTAGCACAA
>JAHABC010000013.1 GCA_018376535.1 Ruminococcus sp. | reverse complement strand
GTGTGTTTTTATTTTAACATAAAAGTTCTTAGTTCGCTACTTTTTTATTGATTTTCAATTGGTAAATATTGTGTCTCATTTCATTGTGGAACATACATATTTTAAATGTGAAGTCTAATAATAGTAAACTATATCCATAGATTAAATGTGATAAAAAACTCTCATAAAAATATTGACAGAAAAAATTTTAAAAATTCCCTTGACAAATTTCAAAAAAATGATATAATATAATTGTTATCCTTGCTCATGCAAATAAACATGAGCGAAATCCAAAAGGAGGTGCTACAATTGGCAAAGTTAACTGAAAAGTATGAACTTATGGTAGTATTCAACACTAAGTTAGGTGAAGATGGTATCAAGGCTTTAATCGAAAGATTTAAGGCTTACCTAGAATCTTGCACTACTTTTGAAAATGTTGAAGAATGGGGCAAGCGTAAACTTGCTTACGCTATTGAAGATGAAACTGAAGGCTACTACGTTCTAATGCACTTTGAGGCTTCTACTGACGTTCCTGCTGAACTAACTAGAAGACTTAATATCACTGATGGCGTACTTCGTTCTTTAATTACTGTTGCGTAAGATTGTTAAAAGAAAATTTATAGGAGGAATTTCAAGTTGAATAAAGTTATCATCATGGGCAGACTAACTGCTGACCCTGATTATAGACAAACTCCACAAGGAACACCAACTTGTAGGTTTACTGTCGCAGTTAATAGAAACTTCGTTTCTAAAAACAGTGGTCAAAGAGAAACTGATTTTATTAGTGTTCAGGCTTGGAGAAATACTGCTGACTTTGTTTCTCGTTACTTTTCTAAGGGTAAACCAATAATAATTGAAGGTTCTTTAAGAAATAATAACTATACCGATAAGAACGGTATTCAACATTATGAAATGTACGTTCTAGCTGATAATGTTTCATTTACTATTAATGATAACTCTATGAATAATGGTGGCAACTACGGAGCAAATAACTATCAACAAGGTGGCTATGGCTCTAATGGTGGATATCAAGGTAATTACGGTAACGGTGGCTACAATAATAATGGTGGATATGGTCAAAATAACTATAATTCTCAACCTAATATGAATAATGGTTATTATCAAGCACAACCACCACAACAGCAACCAGCTCCACCAGTATATCAACAACCCGTAAATAACTCACCTGCACCAGCGAGTGTTCAAAATAGTAATGATGTCGATAGTTCTGCATCTAGTAGTAATGATAATCTTGATATCGGTAATTTAGATGATTTTGAAGAAATCCTTAGTGACGGTGAAATTCCATTCTAAAAAATAATCTTTCGCATACCTATTTTTACGTTTCGGCGTTCTATATTTTCAAAAGGAGGATTTTATAATGGAAAGAGAAAGAACTTCCAGAGGTGCTAAAAGACCTCGTAGAAAAGTTTGTATGTTCTGCGTAGATAAGGTTGATACTATAGACTACAAGGATATCTCTAGACTTAGAAAGTGCATGACTGACAGAGCTAAGATTTTACCTAGACGTGTTACTGGTACTTGTGCTTACCATCAACGTCAACTAACTTCTGCTATCAAGAGAGCAAGACACATTGCACTTTTACCATATGTTAGCGAATAATAGTATATCTATTTAAAATATATATCCTACAACTTATGTTGTAGGATATTTTTGTATATAGTTAACTTTCTTGAACTGTAGTAACTTCTGTTATAGAAGTTTCTTCTGTCGTGGTTTCTTGAGTGGTTTCAACAGGCAAAACGTTCTCTAATAGAATATATTCGTTGCCATCTAGTTCAATGGATAACCAACTTTCTAACTTTGAACGGCTATCCGCAGACAGTCTATCTGTAAGTGATAGTATTACTACTATGGTATCATCTGTAGAGGCGTTTTCGTAGTTGTTTACATATCCAATGTAGCAATCTTGAACTTCTGTATACAACGAACGTATGGATTTTGAAACTTTTTCACAATCTATAGTATTTTTACTGGAACTATTGGAGTTTTCCTCGGATATGTTAGTCTTATACATAAAATCTTTAAAAGATGCTATATCCACATTGTTACTTATTAAACTTTGAATGAGTTCTTTTAACTTTTCGCTATCTACATCAGAGTTGGTTTGTGTTTGAGTAATCTTTAAAGACATACTTTCTAAATTGTAATCCGAAAGTTTGCTTTTTAAATCTTCGATAGTCTTATTATCGATAGCCTCCCCTAGCAAAGCAACCTCGATAGTGTTTTCATTAATACTACTCTGTACGACCTCGGTATTTGGAAAGTTAAAACATTCTTTTATGTAGGTATCCACATGACCTTCTTTAATGCTAGTCTGCGTGGTTTGATACGCTAAGTATATACTTGGAATAACTGTTATACAAGCCATAATAACCATCTGTTTATGAACTCTACGTCTAGCCCTATGCGATAGCTTAATATGTTCTGGAGTGTGCATAATCTTTAATATGATTATAGTACTCATGCAGATAAAAAAACTATTTATAAAAAATAGATACATCGCTCCTAGAAAAAACTTCCAAGAATGTATTGAAAGACCGTATCCAGCAGTACACAACGGAGGCATTAAAGCCGTAGCTATAGCCACCCCAGGGAGTACGTTGCCTTTTTCTTGTCTAGTAGTGCCTATTATTCCAGCTAGACCTCCAAATAGAGCAATCAAAACGTCCCATACGGTAGGATTGGTTCTAGCAAGTAGTTCGGAGTGTGCCGTAGATATGGGAGATATAGTAAAGTATATAAAAGATGTTATTAAACTTATTATAACTTGTAACAGAAGTCTTACTAAAAATTGTAAAGCCAACTTTATATCATTAGTAGCTATGCAGTAACCTATAGCCATAATTCCACCCATAAGTGGAGATATCAACATAGCACCTATTATCACGGCAGTAGAGTTCATATTCAATCCTATAGATGCTATAAATATTGCCAACATCAATACACATAGATTAGTACCCCTAACTTGACCACCACTCAAGATACGTTCTCTAATAGTATCACTATCGGCGTTATCGTACGTTAGACTAAAGTACTCAGAAACGTACGCACCCAACTTTTTTTTCATAGAAACCTCCTATTATATATAATTGAACGGTATAATATACCGTTCAAAGATAGTATAATACATTGATACTACTCTTTAGATATCAATGATTTTAGATAAGCGTTAATAAAACCATCGATATCGCCGTCCATAACGGCTTGAATGTTACCATTTTCAAATCCAGTACGATGGTCTTTAACTAGAGTGTATGGCATAAATACATATGAACGTATTTGTGCTCCCCAAGCTATTTCTTTTTGAACTCCTTTTATATCTTCAATCTTATCAAGATGTTCACGTTCTTTTATTTCAATCAACTTAGAACGTAGCATTTTCATAGCGTAGTCACGGTTTTGAAATTGACTTCTTTGCGTTTGACAAGATACTACTATTCCAGTAGGTATATGAGTAATTCTAATAGCCGATTCGGTCTTATTGATATGCTGTCCACCTGCACCACTTGAACGATATGTGTCTACCTTTAAATCTTCTGGACGGATATCTATTTCAATAGTATCATCTATTTCGGGCATGACCTCCACGGCTGCAAAAGATGTATGTCTTCTACCAGAGGCATCAAATGGAGAAATTCTAACTAATCTATGAACACCAGCCTCAGATTTTAAAAATCCGTAAGCATTTTCGCCCTCTATCAATAAAGATGCACTCTTTAAACCTGCCTCATCACCATCCAGATAGTCTAATAGTTTAGCCTTGAAGTTATGACGTTCTGTCCAATGGTTATACATTCTATATAGCATTTCAGCCCAATCTTGAGCTTCCGTGCCACCTGCTCCTGCATGGAACGTTATTATAGCATTTTTGCTATCATATTCGCCACTAAGTAGCGTAGATAGTTTAACGTCCTCCAATTCTGTTTTAAAAGAGTTGAAATCTTGTAATATTTCATTTACAATAGTTTCATCTTGTTCTTCCATGGCTAGTTCCACCATAGCGATGGTATCCTCTAGTTTATTGGATAACTGTTTAAAGTGTTCAATCTTATTTTCAAGATTTTTAGACTTCTGCACAACCTTTTGAGAGTTTTCCAAATCGTCCCAAAAGTCCTGTTGCTCCATTTCGATATGCAACGAATTAACTTCTTTTTTAGCATTTTCGATATTTAAAACTTCAGAAAGTTCATTAATATCTTTTCGATAAGAAACTAATTCATTTTTTAAATCATCTAAGATAACCATAGATAAAAAATCCTTTCTAAAAATTAATAGTATACTAAATATTATACTATAATTTAAAACATACTTCAATATATCTGGGAAAAATTATCTTGACTAAAATTATTTTTTATGTTAATATTAATATATGGGAAGTATTTTCCATGATTTATTGTATATGGAGGTAATAACCTTTTATGAATTATATGTTGAAAAAATTAGTTGCAGGATTTTCTGCTTTAGCAATAGTATCCACATTTGGAGTAAGTTCTGTATTCGCAGACCAAGAAACTACTACCTATACTGCTGAAGTTCTACTAAACGATTACGATAAACCTCTAATGAGTGACGAAATCCATGGTGATACTAACTTAGAAGATATGGAATATATCCACTATGAAATGAGCGACATTCAAGATACTTTAGATGCTCTTAATAATCTATCCAATGCCGAATATACTAGCGATAATGTTACTAAATTTAATGAGTTAGACAATCAAGTAAATAAATTCTATGTTAAATTGATAACTAGTCATAACTTAATATATCTATACTATAATCAAGAACCCACTACGGAAAATCTAGCAGAATACGTTCATACTCAAAATTTAAGTACCAAAGTTCTAAACGAATATAAAACTACTTTAAAAAATGTAATGAGTGGTTCATTTGGAACATCTTTGTTAAATGAACTTAAAGAAGGTGCATCTTCAGGGAATATATTTGCACAAATATATCAACTACTATACAACTACTATTCAAGTTTTCTAAATGACGATGTTGTAAACGAAGAAGCTCAAAAGATAAACGTTGAAATATCTAATAAAGTATCCAAATATCTTGAACTAGTTCAAACAGATATATCTAATGTTGATGTAACTTACGATGGTACGTCCATGACTTACAGTGAACTCTTGCAAAAGTATGTTAATATGTATGTGGAACTTCATAATTACTCTAGTTACAATGATATCCCTAATGATAAGCTACAAGAATACTTCTCAATAGAGCAAACTATATCCGATACTAAAAAATTGTACGGTATAGATAATGGTACTTTAGGGCAAATATATCTTGATTTAGTTAAACTATATAACGATTACGCTATCGCTTGTGGATACTCTAGCTATATTGATATGGCTTTTCCTTATGATTTAAATGAAATTAATGAAATATCTAGTGATGTTAAGACCTATATAACTCCAATAATAGATAACTACTCTAAAGAGTTACAAGATAGTCCAATGTATTCGCAAGTAATTAGTCAATCTTATGATATAAATGAGGCTAATACATTAGCTACATCGGTAGTATCTGCGGTAGGCGAAGATTATCTTAATATATACAACTACATGACAGACCACAATCTATTAGTATTAGATGATGACTATACTTTTTCACAAGGTTATACTACTGTACTTCCTGAATACTCTCAAGGATATATATATCTAACCTTTGACGATAGCGACTTCTATAATTGCTTTACTAATGGAATATTTCACGAATTTGGTCACTTTATAGATTGGTATTCTAATTTAGATGACTTTAGTAGTTTGTCAATGGCTAATGCTGAAAATGTATCTATATCGTTCTCATACTTATGCAACGATAATCTAAATGCTTACTTTGATGATGAAGTTACTAGCAACATAATGTGTGTGGATAATACTTTAAATAATGCTCTTAACTATGTAAATAGCTGTTTTTCTACCAGCGATTTGGAACTATATGCTTTCCAAAACTTTGATACTATTACTCCTGACGATTTGCAATCTAAGTATATGGAACTTCGTAAAGATTATGGCGTTATCGATGATATAACTTATAGACTAGGTAATCTTAAAGAATATTATACGTCTTATACTCAAATAAATCAAATATATACCACACCTTTCTATAATACAGATTACTCTATGGCTGGTTTGACTGGTCTTAATGTGCTAGATACCTATTCTAATGATAAATCTAAGGGTATTGAGCTATTTAATAAACTATATAATAATGACTACTATTTAGATGACTATATAACTATGATGAATGATGGTCTTGGTATAGATGTATATGCTGATGATTATGTTCAAAATATAGCATCTAACTTAGACACTTATCTTGCTAATAAGATGTCAAACGTTCCTAAGTATCAACTTGGAGATATAAACCGTGATGGCAATATAAACTCTGCCGATTTATTAGCTTTAAAGAAATATCTATTAGGTTTTCCAGTAAACAACATAAAAACATCTACTACAGATATGAACAACGATACTAATATAAATGTTATAGATTTACTTCTACTTAAAAGAATGTTATTAGGCTTAGATTAATATTATTATCCAAATTATAGCAAATCCCTTTAAAACAACAACATAAATATGGCTATGAAGTGATTTATTCATTTCGTAGCCACTTTTATTATTTTTACCTAATATATTGACATTTTTTATAGAATATATTATAATTTATTTAGTGTATTATACAAACTAACAAAGGAGGTACATTTTTTTTATGAATTTAAATGAATTATATGATATCGCTTTAGATATGTTATCTGTTAAAAAATCCAATGGGTTTGGATTTAACATTAATAATTCTAAAGTTACGGTTATTTCTACCGATGATGGTTCGATATTTAAAGCAACTAATGGCAGTACCATCGAAAATGGGCATCTAAAGGATACTTGTTCTGAATTTGAAGCTATTACGCTTATGATGAAAGAGCATAAAACTTTAATAGACTATCTAATTACCTTAGATATGGAAACTGGTGAGTTTTGCATACCTTGTGATAATTGCTTAGAACTTATGTTGCAAATTAATCCTAAAAATTCAAATGCTAAAATTATGACTAATGTACACGAATACACGGAATTAAACAAACTCACCTCTAATGATACAGTCTTAACTAATACTTCCTCACCATCTGTGGATATAGACGATTGGTCAGAGGGTTGGGACAGTGGTTCTATATCTATGGATAGCGATATAAGTCCTATTAATGACGTTGAACCTATTAAAAATAATAAAAACGTCAGCAGACCTGTATCTATATTTGAGGATAATCCTATTCCAAGTAAACCAGATAAGATTGTTCAAAAGGCTAAATCTAGTTACTATCAAAGTAGATATTCAAACTCCATTCCTGCTCCCATAGATGTATCTATGAATATAGATAGTGTTCAAAATAAAAATACTACTTTCAAACAACAAAACAACGATATAACAGACAAACTTCGTGAAAAAGGATTGTCAGAAACAGACAAAAAAGATTTCAACAAACAACGACTTTTTGATGCTTTTACCTTTGAAAACGTTACCAATATAAATGGCATGGAAAGTTCTGAAACTTATATAGATGTCGCTAATAAACAAACTCTAACTAAAAAAGAACTTCTTAAAATAGCTAAGGAAAAGAAAAAAATGGCTAAAAAAGATGCTAAAATCTTGAAAAATGCTAATAAAAAACGTTAATATTAACCAAAACGCTCATTGTTTTCAATGAAGCGTTTTACTTTTCCTTGGTTGGTATTGACATATTAAGTAAATTAGTGTATAATTATTACAGTGTTAGAAATTTGTATTTTTTATTCTTAACAGATTATACATAATCATTTATACCTAAAGACTGGTGATATAATTGACATCGTATTAAATAGATGCTATAATGTAAACAGATACTTTTTAAGCATCTTTAATTAATATTTTATGAAAAGTGAGTTGATGGTTTTGAACTTTGTTCATGAAGAATGTATAATCTGTAAGAAAAAGTTCTTAGAAGATGATGATATTGTAGTATGCGAAACTTGTGGTACACCTTATCATAGAGAGTGTTATAATTCCGTTGGAAAATGTATAAATACTGAATATCATAAAAATGGCTGGACTTTTTCGGAAAAACATTCCAAACCTGCCGATATATTAAATCAAAAACCCAAAAATCTTAGTGAAGTAAAAGTCGATACTTTTAATGAGAATAATAATTCTACTAAACAAGAAAATTTTATTCAAGATAATTATGATAAAGTGATTTCTGTATCTAACAATATATTAAATCAAGTAAATCTTGACCCTAACGAAAAATGTTCGGGAGTTACTCTTTTAGAATTTTATCTATATAGTAAATCACTATTTAATACTAAGAAGTTTTATAAAATGTCTACCGAAAAGAGTAAAAACGCATTTAATATATGGGCTTTCTTATTTTCTGAATATTATATGGTTAGTAAAAATATGTATGTACCTGCCGTATTTACATTTTTGATAAACTTTATAATAGCCATTCCAATATTAATATGGAGTTCACCACAATACCTAGTAGGTCAAATGTCGGATATATTCACATCATCAGCTTTTAAGATTGTCTTAGTTATTTCCGTAGTATTATCGGCAGTATTTAGACTATTTGTAGGTTATAAAACTCTGCCTATATACTTTAAAAAGTGTGTTAATAACATCAAAGAAATCAAATATAGTATGAAATCCAAAAACAAGCCATATCAAGATTTTTTAAGAAGTTTAGTAGATGCTAAAAACAATACAAACTTCCTTGCTATGCTGATAGTTTTCATATGTAGTCAAATCTTTAACACATACTTCTATTTTATACTAAGTTTAATTATATCATATTTTGGAGGATAATTCGTATGAAGATTAAAAAAGCAGTCATTCCAGCTGCTGGATTGGGTACTAGAGTACTCCCAGCTACCAAAGCTATGCCTAAAGAAATGCTCCCTATTGTAGATAAACCAGCTATACAATACATCGTGGAGGAGGCTGTTAAAAGTGGTATCACTGATATACTAATCATAACTAGTAGAGGAAAATCCATCATAGAAGACCACTTCGACAGAATGCCTGAGTTAGAAAAACGTCTTGAAGATAGTGGTAAACATGAATATCTTAAAGATGTAGTCAATATTGCTAGTATGGCTAATATATCATTTGTAAGACAGCAACAGCAATTAGGTCTAGGACACGCAATACTACAAGCTAAAAACTTCGTGGGTAACGAACCTTTTGCCGTTCTGTATGGCGATGATGTAATTATCGGTGATGACCCTTGCATTGGACAACTCTGTAGAGCCTACGAAACTTTCGGAAAAGGTACTGTTTGTATAAAAGAAGTTCCTAAAGATGATATTAAAAAATACTCATCTTTAAAAGTTAATCACATTAAAGATAATCTGTATGAGGTTTCCGATATGATAGAAAAACCTCAAACAGAAGACCAAGTGTATTCATACTTTTCAATACTAGGTAGATGTATACTCCCATCGGAAATATTTACAATATTAGAAAATACTCCGTTTGGAGCAGGTAACGAACTTCAATTAACCGACGCTATGAAAACTCTGGCTCAACGTGATGGCTTTATAGGTGTGGATTTCACTGGCAAACGTTACGATATGGGTAATAAGTTAGGTATCTTAAAGGCTAATGTAGAAGTTGCTCTATCCCGTGACGACCTAAAAGATGACTTCGCTGAATACTTATCCTCATTGAACCTATTAAAGGTTTAATATAATATCGAATAGGCATAGAACATAAGTTTTCTATGCCTATTTCATTTAAACTTGCATTTAATATATTTTTATGATATAATACATCTAGTTTACACTCGCAACATTTTTTATATGATATTTTTTCTAAATTTTGATATAATATTATCAATAAATATCTAGGAGGTATTATCTATGTTAATTTTAAATGGAAAATATAATTCAGCAACCGTATTTACAGATATAATAGATGATGACAGTATCAAGCAAATCATTGAACTATGTAATCAAGAGTTTGTTAAGAACGAAACCATTCGCATGATGCCAGACGTTCATGCTGGAGCAGGTTGCACTATCGGTACTACTATGACTATATCTTCTAAAAGAATAGTTCCAAACTTGGTCGGCGTGGATATAGGTTGTGGTATGGAAACGGCTATTCTTAAAGAAAAACATATCGAACCTATGAAGTTGGATAAGATTATTAGAGAAAATATTCCAATGGGTTTTGAAATGAGAAATAAACCTCATAAATTTTTCGATAAGACTAACCTTCAAAACTTGTACTGCTTTGAACACATCAACTATCTAAAAGCTGAAAAAAGTATTGGAACTCTTGGTGGAGGAAATCACTTTATAGAAGTAGACAAAGGTTCAGATGGTAGAATATATATAGTAATACATTCAGGCTCAAGGCATTTAGGATTACAAGTCGCTAAATACTATCAAGAGGAGGCTTATAAGCAATTAAACCATTCCACTGAAGATGATATTCAAAAAGTTATCGATAGTTTAAAAGCTCAAGGTAGACAAAAAGAGATTGAAAAGACTATATCTGCTATTAAGAACACCAAGACTACATCTGTACCAAAGCACTTAGCGTATGTAGAGGGAAATCTTTTTGATAGGTATATTCATGATATGAAGATTATCCAAGAATACGCTCTAATAAACCGTCAAGCCATGATGTACGAAATAGTTAAAAATATGAAGTTTCACATAGTAGAACAGTTTAGCACTATTCACAACTATATAGATATTGAAAATATGGTTCTACGCAAAGGAGCAGTATCCTCACAAAAGGGTGAAAAACTTATAATTCCTATAAATATGCGTGATGGAAGTCTAATATGTATAGGAAAAGGCAATCCCGATTGGAACTACTCTGCACCACATGGAGCAGGACGCTTAATGTCACGTTCACAAGCAAAGAACTCTTTTACAGTATCGGAGTTTAAAAAACAGATGCAAGGTATATATTCGACATCTATTAACGCAAGTACGCTAGATGAATGTCCTATGGCTTATAAATCTATAGATGACATTGTGGAAAACATTCAAGATACCGTTACTATTCAAGATATAATAAAACCTATATACAACATAAAAGCAGGTTCACAAGATGAGTAATATATACTTTCTAAAAAATATAATCTTTACAGAATGTTTACTAAAATGGGGTTGATTTTTTACTCAAGTTTAGTGTATAATTATCTAGTAAAGTTTTGAAATTTTCTATGAATAGAGTGAGGTTTTTTTATGAGTGTAGTGTATTGCTTAGAAGACGATGACGGAATTAGAGAGTTAATACTTTGTGCATTAAAATCGGGTGGCTATGAGGCTGAGGGTTTTCCTACAGCTAATGAGTTCAAAATTGCCATTAAGAACAAACTCCCCGATATTGCTCTATTAGATATAATGGTTCCCGATGAAGATGGCATTAGCGTCTTGAAGTATTTGAAAAAAAGTCAACTTACTTATGACGTTCCAGTAATCATGTTAACTGCAAAATCCAATGAAATAGATAAAGTAAATGGTCTTGAACTTGGTGCAGATGACTATATCACCAAACCTTTTGGTATTATGGAACTTCTTTCTAGAATTAAGGCAGTATTAAGACGTTCCAATAAACAATCCAACGTAGAAACCTCAGTATATAAAGTAAACGGTCTTTCGGTAGATGTGGAAAAAAGGACTGTCACTTTTGCAGATAAGGAAATAACTCTTACTTTTAAAGAGTATGAAATATTAGTATATCTACTTAAAAATAGAGGTATCGCCGTATCTCGTGATAAGTTGATGTCTGAAGTTTGGGGCTTCGAATATGAGGGGGAAAGTCGTACCGTAGACGTACATATTAAAACTCTTAGACAAAAAATTGAGGCTCAAGGGTGTGAAAATCCAATCATAACCGTTAGAGGTTTTGGATACAAAATTAAATAATATATCTACTAGGAATGATTTTAAAAAATCATTCCTTTTAAATTTGGAATTTTTTAGGCATCTTTAATGTTCTATTTTAGGCATTTATGATATTTTTTTTTTAGTTTGTTTTTAAAAATCATGTATATTGACCGTTGTAAAACGGGATTTTTTTATAAAATATTAAAAACTTATTAAAATTTGGGTTGCAAAAACTAATAGTATATGATATAATATTAAAAGATGGGGTATCCTTTAGCTATTGGATACTATGATTTTATTTTATAATTTTTAAACTAAAGGGCGGATATTGAGATGAATTTTGAAATAAAAGATGGCGTTCTTGAAAAACAACTTGATGATGATGCTCAAGAAAAAGTAGTTATTCCTGAAAATGTCACCGCTATAGGTAACGGAGCTTTTAGTAGTTGTTCGTCTATGACTAGTGTTAAAATTCCTGAAAGCGTAGTTTCTATTGGTGAACGTGCCTTTGAAGATTGTGACAACTTAATGGCTGTTAATTCATCTGGAATTAGCAACATTGCAAAGTTAGCTATTATTTTAAAAAAAATTTTTAGTAAGAATAAAAATAGTGCAATACTATCCAAAAACGTTACTTCTATCGGTAAGATGGCGTTTTCTGGTTGCTTTTCTCTGGACTCTATTGACATTGACAAAAAAAATGCTGAGTATACCACTATTGATGGCGTTCTATATGATAAAAATGTTACAACCTTATTAATATGTCCTAGTGGTAAAAAAAATGTTACTATTCCAGATACTGTTACTACTATAGGCGATTACGCTTTCTATGGTTGTATGCGTTTGAATGAAATTAAAATTCCTAGTGGTTTGATTTCTATTGGTGACTTTGCGTTTTATGAGTGTATCGGGTTGACATCTATAGTTATGCCAGAAGGTGTTGAAAGAATTGGCAAAAGAGCATTTAACTGTTGTACTAATCTAAAAAATATTAAAATTCCTTATAGTGTTTCACAAGTTGGTGAAGAAGCGTTTCAAAATACTCCTTGGATTGACGAAAATCGTGATAGATTTGTAATCATAGGTAATGGTATACTACTACAATATAAAGGCTATGATGAAATTGTAGAACTTCCTAGAACTATAAAATCCATAGGTAAACGTGCTATGGAATATTGTGGTATTCCTAAAAAGATAATTCTTCCTAACAGTGTTAAATCTATTCAAGATGGTGCTTTTATAGGCTGTCATAGTTTGGAAGAAATTATAATCCCTGAAAGTGTTACCACTATTGGCGATAAGGCTTTCCGTGATTGTACTAGTCTTACATCTTTAGTAGTTCCAGCTAGTGTCAATAAAATTGGTGCTTGGGCATTCTATAACTGTTCCAACCTTAGAAAAGTCACATTTATGGGACAAACTACCGATTTAGGCGATAATATTTTTGCATATTGTACTAGTCTAGCTAGTATTTCTCTACCAGATACCTTACAAAAAGTGGGATTCTATGCTTTTGGTGGTTGTAGAAATCTTAAAAACGTTCATTTACCTAAAAACATCAAAAAGATTTGTTCTATGGCATTCGCTCATTGTGGTTGTATGAGTGAAATTGTACTTCCAGAAGGTCTACAAGAAATTGAATCTATGGCGTTTGCTCACTGTTTGAACCTTAAAGATGTAAATATTCCAAATAGTGTTACTACTATAGGTCAAAACGCTTTCCAAGATTGTGACTATATTTCTAGTTTCGTTAAAGATATTATTAAAAAGAAAACTAAATAATTTTTATTAATTTAAAAGGGGTTTTTTGTTATGATACATTGTTCTAACTGTGGCAAGGATTTTGCTGATGGCTTTAAAATATGCCCTTACTGTAATACTCCAGTTGCTACTGCAGATACTAACGATACTGCTCATATTATGAGTGCTATTAAGGAAATATATATAACTTATGGTATAGATACTATCCATAATAAGCAAAGGTTTATATCTATATTAAGAGACTACATTCCTGAATATGATAAGGAAAGACGTCTTTTAATAACTGCTATAGAAAATAATATTGTAGAAATTCTTACTCATGAAAATGGCGATAAAGAATCTGCTATTAACAAAGCTAGAGAGTTTATGAAGAACGATATGTTCTTATCTAAGATTGCTATAGATTTTATTCTTAAAGTATTTACCTATATGCTAGGTTGGGAGTATACTCCAGAACAAGAACAACCTGTACAGCAAACAGTGGCTACTGCACAAAATGTTTCCACTTCTAATAATGCTGATACAGAACAATCTCATAAAAAGTTAGATACTAAAGTGTTCACTTCTGCAGATGCTTCTAAGTTTAGACTTAAAGGTAACGTTGAAATTCCAGAAGGCTATACTGCCATAAAAGGTTTCGCTTTTGATGAATATTCTTTATTAAAGAGTATTGTTATTCCAGAGGGCGTAGTTGCTATTGGTGAGTATGCTTTTTCTAACTGCGTTAGATTGACTTCCATTAGTTTGCCAAGTTCTTTAAGGTTTATTAAAACTTCTGCTTTTGAATCTTGTACTAAACTATCTAGCATTGAAATTCCTAAAGGAGTAGTTTCAATTGAAGATGGCACTTTCCAATTCTGTGAAAATCTTGAAAAGGTTGTAATTCCAGATACTGTTGGTAGTATTGGAGCATCAGCTTTTTCTTGTTGTGACAAACTTCAACGTATTAGAATACCAGATAGTGTTAAATATATTGGGGATAGCGTTTTCGATTACTGTCCAGACATAGTAGTAGAATGTTATCAATATTCTTATGTACATAAGTATTGTCAATCTGCAGGAATAACGGTTTCATTTATTAAAGAAGATTAATTTAATTAAGTATTATAATATATCGATTAAACTTATAGGGGCGTGATATTGTGATAGAATTAAAGTCGGGTGACGTTGTAGAACTTGAATATGGTAGTTCTGCTAAAATTATTAAAGAGTTAGGTAGTGGTGGTCAAGGTATAGTATATCTTGTAGAAATTCGTGGTAAAAATTACGCTTTAAAGTGGTATGATGTCGACAAGATACATAATCTTAATGCATTCAAGAAGAATATAGCATCTAATATTAAAGATGGCTCTCCTAGTGAAAAGTTTCTTTGGCCTATGTACATGACCAAAACAGGTGAGGAAAATAGTTTTGGTTACATAATGGAACTAAAACCAGAAGGTTATGACTCTTTTGTAGATATTCTTAATATGTATAAGATATCTACCGACCGTGCTACTGGTAAAGCAGTTAAAACTACTGTACAGTTTAAAAATTTGTTTGCATTAGTGAACTCTGCTATAAATATAATCAATGCTTTTAGACAACTCCATAGAGCTGGTAAAAGCTACCAAGATTTGAACGACGGTGGTTTCTTTATAGATACCAATACTGGTGACGTTCTAGTTTGTGACTGCGATAATATCGCTCCAGAAGGATATAACTTTGGTATAGGTGGTAAACCTGGTTATATGGCTCCTGAAGTAGTTAGAGGTCTTTCTAAACCTGACGTTCAAACCGATAAGTACTCTTTAGGAGTAGTACTATTTAAACTCCTATTTAGAGGCGACCCTCTTGAAGGCGAAAGAGTGGTTAAAAGTGTGTGTCTTACTGAAGAAGCTGAACTTCTACACTATGGCAAAGAGGCTCTTTTTGTATATGACCCAGTCGATACTTCTAACCGTCCAGTTAGAGGTATTCACGATAATGTTATTAAACTTTGGAATATATATCCAGAATATATTAGGGATTGCTTTACTAAACTATTTACAGAAGGCATTAAAAATCCTAACAGAAGACCTATTGAGAATGAATGGCAAAAACTGTTCATACATTTAAGGTCAGAAATATTACCTTGTCATTGTGGTAGAACTACTTACGCATCTACATTTAACAGATTACCTAATGGTAATTTCTGTTGCCCTAGATGTAAATCTGAATACTTTGCTCTACACTTTGAAAAGGAAAACTATGATATTCCTATCTATGAGGGTTGCAAACTTTATGAATGTGATACCGTTAAACTATCCGATGACTTTAACAAGGTTACTGGTGAAGTTATAGAAAATAAAATTCATAAAGGAGTATTTGGTATTAAAAATCTATCTAACACTCCTTGGAACGTTAAAATGCCTAATGGCGAATTTAGAACAATCAATCCAAATGGAGGTTTTCCAATATGGAATGGCTTAGAAATGAACTTTGGTGATGTTACTTCTAAAATTTTAAATGAAGATAATAATTCTTAATTTAACTATATTTTGTACGTTATGTACGCTATAAATATATAAAGGAGATTTTTTGATGAGCAATTTTATGAACAATCAAAACTATTTTGATGATGATGACCCACTAAACTCTACGGGTGTATCTAAAAGAAGTCTTGTACTTTTCTTTTTAATAGACGTTTCAGGTTCTATGAAGGGTACTAAAATTGGTGAACTTAATACTGCTATGGAAGAATTGATTCCAGAAATTAGAAGAATTGGTGAAGCTGATACCGATGTTAAAATAGCAGTCTTAAAGTTCTCTACTGGTTGTAGTTGGATGTATTCTGAACCTATATCTATTGAAGAGTTTGAATGGAGTAGATTAACTGCTAACGGTATCACGGATATGGGTGACGCTTTTACTGAACTTTCTACTAAAATGTCACGTTCCAACTTTTTAAATTCACCTTCATTATCATTTGCACCAGTTATATTTTTAATGACTGATGGATATCCTACAGATGATTACAAAGCTGGTCTAAAAAGACTTAACTCTAATACATGGTATAAGTATGCTCTTAAGGTTGCGTTAGGTATCGGTAAAGAGGCTAACGACTCTATGTTGGCTGAATTTACTGAAAATCCTGATACTGTAGTTCATGCTTATTCAGGAGTTCAACTAGCTAACTTGATTAAAAAAGTTGCCGTAACATCTTCACAAATTGGTAGTAAGAGTATGACCTTAACTGATAACGGTTCTAACCAAGAATTGACAGAACAAGATGTCGCTAACAGAAAACAACAAGAACTTGGCAAACAAATTAAGGATATCGCTAAAAATGATGAGTTCAACGATGTATTCGATGCTGGTTGGTAAACCTTTTATATACATATTCATTTAGAGTGTATTATAATCTAACGTATTATTTGCTATAAATTACTATGTTGAATCATAACGGAACGCTGGAAATCAGCGTTCCGAAAACTCTAATAATGCGTCTATATTAAAATATACCTTTGGAGATTACTTTGTTATGTGGATTTATACTAAAAATGATACCTTAATTAATACTAATAACGTAAAAAAGTTCTATATAAATCACGAATATTATAAAATTACATATCGTGGTGAAAAGATTGAAAACTTCTATGGCATCTATGCCGACGTTATTGATGGTAAAAATGAAAATATAACTATATTCCCTACTGAAAAAAATGCTATTCAAGAGTTAAATAATATCTTTATGGCATTATCTAAAGGGAGTACATCTTATGTTGTAAACGGTGATAGAGTTGGTAGTTAATATCAACTATGTATATAATTATGTATTTTAGGAGTTGATTTCGTATTATGTGGATTTGTACTAAAAATAATCAAATGATAAATACCGATAAAGTTAAAAGTTTTTCTATTAAAAATGGTAAAAATTATTATGATGGCAATGCAGTATTAAAAACTTATCAATACATATTAGCTGATGATAATAAAATCATTAAGTTAGGCTGTCAAGAAGACGCTATCTGCGAATTAGAAAGCATTAAAGGTGCATTATCTAAAAATATTATAATATATATCGCTAATGGCGTAATCATGAATGAGGACGAAAACGGAAATCTTATAGATTAACTATATAAAAAATATTCTTATATGAAAGGAGGTCATGTATACTTGTTTAAAGGTATAAATGTTACCGTTATGGGTAGAAGTCATGAGGAAAATGGTACTGTATGCCAAGATAGTTCTGGTCATACAATAAATTCGGAATATGCTATCTGTGTAGTAGCTGATGGTCATGGTAGCAAAAAACACTTTAGAAGTGATATGGGTTCTAAATTTGCAGTTAAATCCACTATGGAAGCAACTTCAGAATATATGTCCGATTTCGATTCCTTTACTGAGGCTTTTAAATCTTGTCCGAATAAAATTCTTGATATGATGAAAAAGAATATCATCTCACGTTGGAATGACAAGATTGTAGAACATCTACAAAACAATCCAATTACCGAAAAAGAAAAGTCACCATTCACTAAAGATGAGTTTGAAAACATAAAAATGGAATCTTATTACGGCACTACACTAATAGTAGCTGTTATGTGTAAAAACTACTCTTTTGGATTACAAATAGGTGATGGTAGTCTAGTAGTTATCAACGAAATAGGCGAAGTGGAAATGCCTATAATAGATGATGAAACTCACCCAGCAAACGTAACGGCATCTATGTGTAACTCAAACGCTATCGAACTTTTTGATAGCTTTTACACCTTCACTAGACCTACTGCCCTACTGGTATCTACTGATGGACTTTATACATCTTTTGCAAGTAGAGGTGGTTTTGAAGAATACAACTTAATAACCATATCTATGATGGAAAATTTTGATAATGCTCAAAATGCTATACAATCCAACTTGCAAAAACGTACTAGATATGGTAGCCGTGATGATATTTCATTATCCTTAGTATTTGACGAACGTTGCAGAAATTCCCGTCAAAAGCTAATAGAAAGTTCTTTGGAACATATGAAAAAGATGGCTAATATTGAAAAAAATCGTCAAATGGCTATGAGAAAAAAACAACAACTTAAATTTTCTCAGGAGTTAGCTGAAGAAGATGGGGCATAAATATCTACATATTTAAAATGTGAACGCTAAAAGTTAGGGTTCACATTTATTATTATATGTTATTTTTTATGTTTAGTGTAATCGGCTAACGGATTATCTTCTATAGCTTTTCTAACTTGATGGTTCGCTACATGAGTATATATTTCAGTAGTAGCTATATTAGAATGTCCTAAAACTTCTTTAAGGACTAAAGTATCCGTTCCACCATATTGATACATCAAAGTAGCTGAAGTATGTCTTAACTTGTGTACAGAAAATCCTAAGCCATCAAGACCAGCTTGTTGAAATGCTTTATCTACAATCTGTTCGATTCGTCTAGCACTGATACGCTTCTTATGAGAACTCAAAAATATAGCCTCAGGTTCATTGGAAGGTTGTTCCCTAGATTGTAAATATTCTTGTAGAGTATCTACACAAGCATTGTTTAAAAAGATAATTCTTTCTTTGCCACCCTTTCCACGAATTAACATAGTATTTTCCAAAAAGTTTACATCTTTGATATTAAGACCTACCAATTCACTAAGACGCATTCCACAATTTAAGAACAGTGTAATAATACAGTAGTCACGGGGAAAGTTAGAGGTATCTAAGCTATCAAGAAGTTTAAAACTCTGTTCTAAAGTAAGATACTTAAATATCTTATTTTTAGGTTTATGAGTTTCTAGGTTTTCAATAGGATTTACCAATATAAGAGTAGTATTTATCTTTAAATATTTGAAAAAACTTCTCAACGATGATACTATTCTAGCTCTAGCTATAGCACCATTTTTGCGTTCTTCGTTCATAAAAGTTAGATAGTCGTAGATATCCGATGTAGTTATAGTATCTAATAACTCCGATGGAAAATCTGCAATAGGAATATCTTCTATAGTGCAGTTATCGAACTTATCACTAACTTTTATCATTAATACATAACGCAAGAACATTCTAATATCTATGTAGTAAGCGAAAACGGTTCTTTCCAAACAACCTTTTACAATACGCATATAGGTGATATATTCATTTAAAAATGTAGGATTTAATTTTCTATCTATTTTATAAGCCATAAAACTCTCCATATTATAGGAACGCCATATATAGATATATGTGGCGTTCCAAAGTTTATCATAATTGTGGATTTAGCATATTAAAAACTTTCTACCAAACCAAGTAGATACTTCTTTAATAGTAACAAGTCATTAGATTTAACCTCACCATCTTGAGTAACGTCTGCATTTTTTAATGCTTGTGCAGATAGTTCCTCTAAACCTAATAGATACTTTTTAAGCATCAATAAGTCGTTAGACTTTACTTGTTTATCTTCGTTGATATCACCGAGTAGAGTATCGCCACTAGGGAGGTCGCTACTAGTAGTAGTATCGGAAGGTACGGACGTTTCAGAGGGTGTAGTAGTGGTATCCCCCTCAGATAGTTTTATATCCTCTAGTACTACTAGAGTAGTTCCAGAACCGATATCTTTACCCTTAATATCTACCTTATCACCAGTTTTAAACTTAGAGATATCTATATTATTATCATTAACGATAGTTATAGTATCTTCTTGATTGTCTACTTTAAGTTTAAAACTATTATTAGTATCATCGATGCTTACTATTTCTCCTGTAAATGATACGTCTACACCTTCAATAGCAGATGTAGTAGTTTCAGTAGGTTCAGTTTGAGTAGTAGTTGTAGTAGTAGGTTCAGTAACATCACCAGCAGTAGTACCGTCTGGTTCAGTACCCCAAACTAGAATGCCATCGACATACATAGTAATGTGGTCGTTAAGAGCGTCAGCAGATTTCAAATCATTTGGAGCGTTTTCAATTCCAATGTAAGACCAGTCATTAGTAGGGTCCCAAGCACCCTTAGTAGATTGACCATTTATAGCATCTGGAATAGAAATTCTAAATTGAACTTCATCACGGTGCTCACTTTGACCAGTAGGTTGAATAGCTCTGCCATCTTCAAATTGAATCTTAGCGTAATAAGTATTACCACTAGGGTCGCCCTCGTACTTATAAGGACCTGAAATGGTAGCGTGACCTTGTTCGCCCTCTTGATATTGTTGTGAATTGCTTTGAACTACTATATCATCAACGGAAAGTCCAGCATCAAGGATTTCGGAAACATCAAAGTAGTAGTTATAAGAGATATCTTCAGCAACACGAGCAGGCCAAGCGGTATGGTTCATAGCCCAACACTTAATTTCAGTATAGCTATCGCCACTACCGTTTAAAGTAGCTGATATTTCCCATTCTGCCCATTTAGGTTCTTCGGTAGTAGGAAAATCGGAAAGAATTTCGCCACCATAGTCATCAATAAGAGCACATAGTGATGCAGTAAATCCAGCATTATAGTCTATAGCAACTTCGGAGTACTCATATTGAGCCACTGCGTTAGTATACTCACCTGAACTATTAGGACCTCCGACTAAAGCTCCATATAGAGTATGTGCATATTCAGTTTGCCAACCTTCGCCACTACTTTCTTGACCTAAATCGTTCCAGTGGTCATCGTGAATACCAGATGCAGTTCTATGGTGGAACGCTGTAGGTTGCTTATCGCCCATACCAAGAACGTAACTCATTTCAAGATTGTTGTCACCGAACATATAATCCATTTGACTTTTAGCCCAATCGTTATACTTTTTAGAAAGAGTATCATTATCTTTAAATATGGTATCAGAAGCCAATTCAGCAATCCAAGCAGTGTTGGCAGCATGACGAAGTGAACCCCAGTTCATAAGATAAGCAAGACCATCTGGAGTATATTGGATTTGTTTTCCACCATAACCATTTATCCAGTAGTCAAGGTGATGTGATACATGGTCAATCCATTCTTTTTTACCAGTGTTTATAGCATAGAGTAATGCTGCACCTTGAGTAGTATCGTCCCAACATAAGCCCCAAGTATACTTCTTCTCACTAGATTGACTTTCTGTAGGAAATTGTGGAATATAATCACTTTCGCAAAGGTCAAGATATTTTTGGTCACCTGTAGCCATATATAACCAGTTAGCAGCATACATTAAATCGTCTACCCAAGTGGTAGTAGGATAGAATTGTTTCTGTACACCTTGGTCATCATTACTTCTAGTTTTGTCAGCGAGTTCAAAAAGACTCTTTGCGTGTTCAAGATACTGTTCAGCCTTATCGGAATCGTAATCTTTAAAGATGATATATCCTTCAGCAAGAGCAGCCGCAGAAAGTGCAACGGTAGTAGAGTCGGTAATTTCATCGTATGGACGTTCTTCATCACCGAATTTAAGTTTATGTTTTCTCATATAAACTTCAGCACTGCACCAAACGACGTGGTCGTCTGCATCTCCGATAGTACCAATCATCTTATCGCCCATATCACAAGCCATGACGTAGTCAAGACCCCATTGGATATTATTTCTATAAAGTTCGCCAAGACCTGCTTTATCTACGGCATCTTTATACTGTAAGTATCCCCATGAAAGCATGGACGCCGAATAAGCATTAGTAAGAGTAAACTTATAATGGTCACCAGCATCGAACCAACCACCGTCTACAACGTCGGCAGGAGTGCCATCTTCCTTTACCATAGAGTCTGCACGCCATGATACTTCATTCCATTCTGGTAGAGTTCCAGCCTGTTGAACTTCATAAAAAAACATGGATTTTTGTAAAGCCTCAGCATAGTTATACTTGCTAGTGCTTTCTACTGCGTTGATGGTCATAGGCATACTACTAGCTATTGTTGAACATATAGTTAGTGCAGTCACCATGGATACAATTCTTTTTGTTAATTTTTTCAAAAAATTCCCTCCTAAAATTAAATGGTTATATCTAAGAATACCTTATATAGATTATTATAACATATTCATAGAAAAAATCAACTATTAATTTTAAATTTTACATTTTGGTATTAGTAACAAAAAAGATATAAAAGTTTCATGAAATTGTCACAAACTTTAGTATCAACTATGCTATAATGTTTATGATACCCTAGATATCAACTATATTTGAAATGAGGATTTTTAAATTATGAAAGTTTATAGAAAAATTTTAGCTGGTTTAATGGCACTATCCATGATGGCTACATTTATGGTAGGTTGCGATAAATCTAATAATACCGATGGTGCTGATAATACTACTGTAGGCGAAAGTTCTGCTGATAACTCTACATCATCTAACGATAATAACTCTACTGACGATAATAATACTAATAATACTGCAGATACTTCTTCTACTGTAGAAGAAAATAAGACTCCATCTCAACCTGATAATCTTGATTATACTGACGAAATCACTGACGGCGTAGTTATGACTGTTGGTGGTCACGATATAAACATGGAAGAATATAGATATTACTTCTTAAACTTAAAGAAATCCATAGGTGGCGACGACGAAACTTACTGGGACGGAACAGCTACTGAAGGTACTGACTCCAGTGGTAATAACGTATCTAAAACTGCTGAAGATGATAAACGTGACAAACTTTCTCAATTAAAGAACTATGTTATAACATATCTAGTAAATAACTATTGCGTTGAACAGATTGCTAAAGATAATAACATATCTTTGACTGCTGATGAAATTCAAGCCGTTCAAGATAAGTATGATGAAACTAAGGCATCTTATGAAAGTAATGAAAGTTCGGAATATGATACTTTTGAAGACTATCTAACTAGCACATACTGTACTAAAGAACTATATATTCAATCCACTACTAGACAGGCTTTGGAAGAAAAAGTAGTTCGTTCATTATATGAAGATGATTTTAGAAAGAATCTACTTCCACAGTATATACACTGCGAACACATTCTATTTAGTACTACTAACGTCACTGCCGAAACTGAGGCTATCCCTGATGATGCTACTGATGATGAAAAAGCAGAAATCCAATCCAATAACGATAAGGCTCTTGAAGAGGCTAAAAGCGATGTAAGAAAGAAAGCCGAAGAAGTTCTTCAAAAGATTAAGGACGGTGCAGACTTCGATGAAATGGTCGCTGAATACAATGAAGACCCTGGCGAAACTGTAAATGAAGATGGTTCTGTAAATGGTTACTACTTTAAGTCTGGAACTATGGTTCAAGCCTTTGAAGACGCTGCTTTCGCTCTAGGTGATAACGAAGTTAGCGACTTGGTAGAAACTGACTATGGATATCACATTATTAAGAAAATTCCTATTACTGATGATGATGAGTATATCAATAAAAATATACTATCCCTAATTATGTACGATTTGAATACTGGTGAAAATACTACTTATTACACTCAATACTTAGAAATGGCTAACAAGTACTATGATGACATGGAAGTAACTTTTAGTGATGAATATTATAATATAAATACTAAATCATTACCAGAAAAGTCTTCAGTATTCCCTTATATTGAACCTGCCGTTAGCAGTGCTGAATAGTTTATAATACATCATATATTTTTTACAAGATGTTCTTAAAATAAGGACATCTTGTCTTTTTTAGTGATATTGTATAAATACTGTTAACTTTAAATATATATTATGATAAAATTTTTAAGAATATCTTGAAATTTAAGTCAATTAATGCTATACTTAACTCATAAAGTATTTTGTAACTGAAAATATATCTATGGAGGTTTAATTAAAATGAATAAGAATTTCAAAAGAGCAGTTGCAGGAGTATTAAGTGCATCTATGCTATTAACTTCTAGCATGATAAATCCTGCTGTAGCATCAGCTGAAACCACCATCAACTATGGTGATGCCTTAGCACTATCACTATACTTCTATGATGGAAACCAATGTGGTACTGAAGTTAATGACAATCCATTAACTTGGAGAGGTAACTGTCATACTTACGATAGTGAAGCATCTTTAGATAATGCTCAAGGTTTAGGTTCTGCTGAAAAGGAGTTTATCAAAAATGCTAACGGTGGTTCTAATACCGTTGATGTATCTGGTGGATACCATGATGCGGGTGACCATCTAAAATTCTCTATGACTATGGCATTTTCATCTACTAACTTAGCATGGGCATATAATCAATATCCAGAGGCTTTTACTGAAACTGGTACTAAAGACCATCTTTTTGATATACTAAAAGAAATGTGCGACTACTTTATGAAAGTTACATATCTTGATGATAATGACGACGTCGTTACTTTCTGTTACATGGTTGGTGGCGATAATGACCATGGTGAATGGTCTGCACCTGAAACTCAAACTATGAACAGACCTACATATTGGGCTACAAAATCTAAAAACTCTACAGATGCAGCTTGTCAAATGGCAGCAGCTTTAGCAAGTGCATCTATGGCATTCAAGGAAGTAGATAGCAACTACGCTAGTGAATGTTTAAAGTATGCTAACGCTCTACAAAAGTTCGGTTCTACTTACAAAAATGCTACTTATGATGGCGTTGGTTCTTACTATTCTAGTACTTCTCAAAATGATGACATTGCTTGGGGTGACTTATGGTGTCACCTAGCAAGTGGTCAAATAGATAGTTATAATCCAATAACTCCACAACAAGGCGTTTACAATGGCGAATATGACCACTGGATTTACACTTGGGACAAGGTTTGGGGTGGATATTCTACTCTACTATCTCAACTAGGTTTTGGCGATGCCTTTACTAATGAATTAAAGTTCGAAATGGATAAACAAACTACTGATTATAGTCCAAAATACTATACTATAGGTGGTGGCTGGGGAGCATCACGTTACAATTGTGCTTGGCAGATGTATGCTATGCAATATGCTAGTGCTACTGGCAACGACCAATTCTATGAGTATGCTAAAAAGAACATGGACTATCTATTAGGAGATAATAATAGTAATACAAGCTATCTAATAGGTTACGGCGAAAGTTGGCCTGTACATATTCACCATAGAGCAGCTAACTGCTCAGCAGATGTTAGTCAAAACCCATCAGCAAAATATACCCTATATGGTGCTTTAATTGGTGGCCCTACTGGTGAAAATGGTACTTATGAAGATAAGGCTGACCAATATTCATTTACTGAACCTGCTCTTGATTACAACGGTTGCTTTATAATGGCTATTGCTGGTCTTTATGATAAGTATGGCAACGGTACTGACAAGCTAAATAGTATTATCACAGAGGCTACTGAAATAGACGAAAATCATAAGTTTGGTAATTGGGGCAGTGATAATCCAACTGAAACTACTACCTCTGAATCAACTACTACTGAGCCTACTACCACCGAACCAACCACTACTGAACCTACTACTACTGAACCAACCACTACTGAGCCTATTACAGTTACTACTACAAACGGTGGTACTGGTGGATATGACCATCCTGTTGACCATTCTGGTACAGTAGTAGCTATTGATACTGACAATGATACTATTACGCTTGAATATGATGGTAAAACTATTGTTTGCAAAAATTATAACCACTTTGATTTTTCACAATTTAAAGTAGGTGATGCTGTAGATTTCACAGTTGTTGCTGAAGATACTTCTCCTTATCTTACTGAAATTAAACTATCATCAGTAACTACTACTGAACCTACTACTACTCAACCTACCGATACTGAACCTACTACTACCACTACTGAACCACTACCATACGTTATATTAGGCGACGTTAATGGCGATGGTAATGTTAAATCTAATGATTTACTACTATTAAAGAAGTTCTTACTAGGCTTATCCGAAGAAACTGAAATAGTTCGTGTTAGTGCTGATATCAACGGTGACGGAGATGTTAAGAGTAACGACCTATTACAACTAAAGAAATATCTACTAGGTTTAGCTGAACTATAATCTTAAAGATATATATATCTATGCAGATACTATTAAGTTAGTATCTGCATTTTTTGTATATGTTTCAACAGAGTTCTCTAAATTTCGATAAGAAATATATCTGCTAACTAACAGATTTCTTTTAAACTCTTGATTTTACTACCAAATTAATATATAATATTATAAGTATCCAAAAAAAAGGGGAATTTATATGAAAAACACTTCAAAATTAGTATATACAGCAATAATAACATCTATGTTATTCTTCGTAGGGTGTAACAATTCAAGAACTGCCGATATAAACCTTGGTGACAGTTATCTTCAAGAAACTACTACATCTGTCCAGACCACCACTACTACTCAAGAAGTTACTACCTCTAGGGAACTAACTCTACAAGAAAAACTACAGAACACCTGCTGGATTGGTGCTAATGGCACTAGAAATATCATGAGTTTCACCTTTACAGATAATACTATTACTGTAAGTAGTATGCTATCTAGTGGTTGGCAAGACGAAGATATAACTGGCTATTGGACTATAGATGACCAAAAAATTACAGTATACTCCGATATCAATTTGACCGAAATGATAACCTACTATGATTACTCATTACATAAGTTTCAAAATGGTGATACTTTTTTGTATATGGAAGGTATATACTTCACTATGGCAGATACTCCAACTAAAGACTTCTCCACTGTATGCGATGACTTAACGCAATCTTTTAACGATATATCAGCCGTAACCGATGGTGGCTTTTGGGTCGGTACTAACGATGTAGATGTAGACTTCCTAGTGTGCAACTACGGAGATATATATTTATATCTTGCTAATAAAAACACTCCCGATACTACATACTATGACGGCAAATGGGGACTTACTGTAGATACTTTCTATATAATAGATAATGAAACTTCCGATTTTATCTACTATAAATGGAACTTTAATCCAGATACTTCCGTTCTAACCTTAACTAACTTAGATGGTACAAGCGTAGAGTTCTCTAAAACTGAGGCTACTGGCTTTGGTTCTGTAATGGAAATAGTAAACTCTCACCTAGATGGAACTTACGAAGATACTACTACTACCACTGAAGATACTACTACAACTACTCTTGAAACTACCACCACTACTGAAGAAACTTCTACTGAAAACTATCTTGAAACCACAACTATAGCAACTACTTATGAAAATCCTAATAACTACTTTAATAATGAAACTCAATACGTCAACCCAGACAATTCCGACTATGACGACTCTAAAGATTATTACGATAACTATGTAAAATCCGATGCCACAACTTTCGACAGACAACCTAAAAACTATTACAACTATAATACTACCACTTATGCTTACGATTATAATTCTACATACTATAATGATAGCAGTAGTAATATCTATGGATATTAACGTTTAAAAAAGTATATAACTATTCCCTTATCCAACGGATAAGGGAATTTTTATCTATATAAGTTTGAAGTGTTGCATAGCCTTTTGAATACCATCATTATAAAGGGTATCTGTTATATACGAAACGTATGGATATATTACAGAATTACCTTTCATAGCAATACTATTTTTTACAGCTTTAAGCATAGGTAAATCATTTTCGCCATCACCGATTGCATATAGGTCATCATCATTGATATTGAACATTTTAGCAACCATATCTATAGCAGTAGATTTAGTAAATCCTTTAGGAACTACTTCCATAAAAGCCTCACCATTTTCCTCACGATGTATACACTCAAAGTTAGGTTCTAAAAAGTCGATTAACTTTTGAGTGTTTGGAGTATCATCTTTCCAAATTAAGAACTTATCAAATATAAAGTTTGGGTGTTCAATACCTCTGTTGACATCTTTGCCCTCTTTATCGAATAAAGCCTTTAATCTTAAAGCACGATTTTCAGTACACATAGTATTATCAAAGAATATTCCATCACGATGTTCATATAAAGGTTCAAGATTACATTGTCTAATCATGTGAGCGACTTCTAAACAGAAGTCTTTATCTAAACTATTGTGAAATAGTTCTTTGCCATCTACGATTATGTTAGTTCCACAACCACATAGATATCCATTAAAACCTAGTTTTTTAATTTCGGGATTTACATTGCAATACACTCTACCAGTATTGATAAAAGTCATGCAACCGTTTTGACGGAGCATATTAATAGTATCTTTGGTAGACTGTGGAATATATTTCTTTCCATCATCGGAAATAATAGTACCATCTATATCGAAAAAAACAGCTTTCATATAAAATTCTCCTTTGTGAAATCAATTTCATATAGATATTATAGTATACTATTCTAAAAAAGTCAATAGGCAGATTAATTGAAATCTGCCTTGATACTTTTTAAAGTTGTTTCATAAGATTAATCATTTCAAGAACTGACATAGCACAATCAGTACCCTTGTTACCTGCTTTAGTTCCTGCACGTTCAATAGCCTGTTCAATGTTATCAGTAGTAAGAACTCCGAACATTACTGGAACGCCACTCTGTAAAGATACTGTTGCTATTCCTTTAGATACTTCTGCACAAACGTAATCATAGTGACTTGTAGCACCTCTAATTACTGCACCCAAACAGATTATTCCATCATACTTGCCACTTTGAGCCATCTTTTGAGCAACTAATGGAATTTCAAAAGCTCCTGAAGTCCAAGCAAGGTCTATATTTTCGGATTTAACATCGTGGCGAAGTAGACAATCTTCTGCCCCTCCGATTAGCTTACTTACTATAAATTCATTAAATCTTGATGCAACTATACCTATTTTAAGGTCATTGCCTAAGTATTTTCCTTCGATTATGTTCATTTAAAAAACTCCTTTTCAATTAAGATTTATTTTAACAAACAAATGAGTTGTTTGTTTATTCCTCATCATCTAAATCGCTATCATAATAAGCTCTTAAAGGTGTATCAGATAAATCTAGTTTACCAACTTCAAATAATTTTCTAAGTATCTTTTCATAATTTTTTTGTGAAATGGGAACTACTCTATCTTCGATACTATTATGACTATCAAACCACATACATTGACTTTCATAATCGTATCCTATTTCATTGATATGAACTAGACGTATTTGATTATCTTCAAAATCTCTAATTAAAATATACATAAACTCACCTCCAAAAATAGTTAATCATTTGAATTATCATAATTCACTAGATGTCCCATTTTGTGTTGTTTTGTCTTTAAGTAGAAACTATCAAAGCGATTGGACTTAATCTGTATTGGAACTCTTTCGACTATTTCAATGCCATACTCTGATAAGTCCGATATCTTTAATGGATTGTTAGTCAATAGTCTTAACTTAGATATTCCCAACTTTAATAGCATTTGCGAACCACAAGAATAGTCACGCAAATCGGGAGCAAATCCTAATTTGATATTAGCATCAACAGTATCAAGACCTTGTTCTTGAAGTTCATAGGCTTTAATCTTGTTGATTAGTCCAATACCTCTGCCCTCTTGTCTTAGATATAATAACGCTCCTCTACCCTCTTTTGCGATTTGTTTCATAGCACTGTCTAGTTGTTCACCACAATCACAACGGCATGAACCGAACACATCACCAGTTAGACATTCCGAATGAACTCTACAAAGTACTGGTTCACCATTAGATACATCGCCCATAGTCAATGCTACATGATGCTCCATAGTAATGTTGTTATAAAATCCATGGATAGTAAAATCCCCATACTTGGTAGGAAGTTTTGCAGTTGCTACTTCTTGCATAAAGAAATCGTGCTTTTTACGATACGCTTGTAACTCCTTGATAGTTATAAAAGTTAGATTATTTTCCTTAGCGAACTTTATTAAATCATCTTTACGCATCATAGTGCCGTCATCTGCCATGATTTCACAACATAAGCCCACTTGTTTCAAACCAGCAAGACGAAGTAAATCTACAGTAGCCTCGGTATGACCATTTCTTTCAAGAACGCCACCCTTTTTAGCCTCTAGTGGAAACATATGCCCAGGGCGACGGAAATCACAAGGTTTAGAGTTATCATCTACACACTTCATGGCAGTAATAGAACGTTCTTGTGCAGATATTCCAGTAGTAGTAGATACATGGTCTATACTTTCAGTAAAAGCTGTTTCATGATTATCTGTATTATGTGCAACCATAGGGTGTAATCCTAACTTTTGAATGTACTCCGAACTCATAGGCATACAGATTAATCCCTTAGCTTTACAAGCCATAAAGTTTACATTTTCAAGAGTTGCCCCCTCAGCTGAACAGATTAAATCACCTTCGTTTTCTCTGTCTTCGTTATCACTAACCATGATAACTTTACCATTTCTTAAATCTTCAAGAGCCTGTTCAATAGTATTGTATTCAAACATTTTAAAACCTCCTTTAAATTTTTAGTATGTTATATCTAGCATTTCCATAACATAATATATTCTATTTCATTGGTAGATACATCTACTTGTTGAGATTTAATAGAAAATCCCTCTCTTTGATAAAATTTTAAAGCATATGTATTCTTTTGATATACATTTAAAAATAAATTATCTTTAAGATTTTTAACATAATCTAGTAACATTTTTCCAATGCCCTTAGATTGCATATCCGATTTAACAAATATACCCTCAATAGTATTATTCGATAAACCTATAAATCCACATAATATACTATTATCAACATATACATATACTTCAGAATTTAAAATAGCATCTTTAACATAATTATAATTTTCAATTCAATAAGAGCTATCTATATAGTTATGAGTTTTAATATTAGTATCTAACCAAATCTTCATAACTATATCGATATCATTTTCTTGTAATTTTCTAATCATAAATATTTTAGACCTTTCAACTAATTAGTAGCAGATTACTTATTAAATAAATCTTTATTTTTCATAACAATATCAAGGATTTGTTCTATTGGAACATCTAATTTCATTTTTTCCTTGCCGTCCTTGTCGTAACCGACTAACTTCCAATTTAGATTAGTAACATCGTCACCAGTGATGTTTCCAAACTGTTTAGTAATTTCTCCTAGATTATTAATATCAAATGGTAATTTCATAAAAAATCCTCCTAAAAATTGATGTTATTACTTATTTGATTAAATGGAATGACATCTTTAACTGGAACAGTATGTTTATTTAAAGATTTTTCAAGCCAAACCATATCGAACCATTTATTGAACTTATATCCACAACTATGGAACTTTCCAACCATGGAGTATCCTAAATGTTGGTGAAAATAGATACTATCATTAGTTAGATGTTCGTCTTCAGTATTGGTACATGATATACAAGCGTTTACATTTAGAATATTCTGCTTTTTTAAGATATCTTCAAGTACTTGATATAACTTTTTTCCATAACCTTTGCCATGAAATCCTTGCTTTATATATATTGATGTTTCTACTGCCCAATCGTATGCTTTACGATTTTTAAACTCAGAGGCGTAAGCGTATCCAACTATTTGATTATCCTCAATAGCCACAATATATGGATATCTTTTTAATGTAGATACAATTCTATTAGTAAAATCCTCAAGAGTAGGAATATCATACTCAAAAGTTATGGCAGTATTCAAGATATATGGCTTGTATACTTCTAATATTTTGTGGCTATCCATAGGAGTTGCCACTCTAATTTTAAGGTTACTCAAAATAATCAACTTCTTTCCGATTATAAAAATCCATGTTTAGATAGAAATGTAGTATCAATATTAGAAGTACTATCTTTAAAGTTTAGGAACTTTTCAACATACTTTCCAATGATATCACATTCAATATTTATTCTATCACCAACGGATTTATTTAGTAAAGTAGTTTCACTTGCAGTATGTGGAATTATCGAAACTTTAAAAGATGTATCGTTGACGTTAGCAACCGTTAGACTTATACCATCAAGAGCCACTGAACCCTTTTCAACTATATATTTTAAAGTTTTACTCTCAGCAGATATAGTTATCCAAACGGCATTTTCCTCACGTTTAAAGTTGATAATCTTTCCAGTTGCGTCCACATGACCAGATACTATATGTCCACCAAATCGACCGTTACAGAGCATAGCACGTTCCATGTTTACTTTGCTACCCACTTTTAAATCGCCTAAGGAACTTCTACGCAGAGTTTCCGCCATGATATCGGCAGTAAAAGAGTTATCTGTAAGAGTATCAGCAGTAAGACAAACCCCATTGATTGCTATACTATCGCCTAAATGGATATCATTAAAGATTTTTTTACCACCAAAAGTAATCTTACTAGATACGCTCCCCTTTTTGATACTTAATACTGTTCCAATTTCCTCTATTATGCCTGTAAACATTTTAAATTAATCACCTCTTTAGATAAACATTTTTTGTAATAGACCTTTTTTATAAGTTTTAAGGTCTTGTAACTTTTTAGTTTCAAGTTCTATTTTTTTATCTAGGCTAGTAAATAGGTTCGATATTTTGATTTGTTCTTCTATACTAGGAACTGGAACTAACATATCACTATAATCTTTATAGTATATATGCGGAATAGTTGTACCAACAATATACTTTTTGAAATTTACAGTTTGAAGATAATAATATAAATATTCCAATTGACAATTTATAGGCTTAATAACTCCTAATGTTCCAGTTATAGAAGAATTACTTTCACATATTTGTATGCGACCTACAGAACCATCTTTAGCAATTGATATATATGAAAAATCAAATTGATATGTATTTGTATAAGCACAAATGCCATTTAAGTCATATACTGGATAAATTTCATTATCCACTTCTTTCAATGACTGAATAGTTAAATTACTTGTATAATATTCTGTTAAATCTTTTAATTCAATGCATTTTTCTATTAATCTATTAGAGCCCCCCTCTTACAAATTTTTCCAATAATAACCTTTTTTTGTACAACTTAAGGTTTTCCACTAACTTCTCTTGTAACTCTATCTTCCTATCTATTAGGCTTAGAAAATTAGCTATTTTGGTTTGCTCCTCTAGGCTTGGAACTGGTACTAATGTTGATGCAACTAAGTCACTGTTTAAATTTAATACTGTACTTCCAGCAGATAATTTTATATATTGAGATTTCATATATTGTGAACTTAATAACTCAACAAGAAAATTAATATAAAAATAACTACTATAATTGCTAATTAATAACCAACCATCATGTATATAACCATCTATATTTAAAATATATGGTCTACCAAAACTCATTGAATTAGATAGTATTAAATCTCCTTTATGAACTGCTCTAGATTTTTTTGCTCCTTCTATAGTGATTTTTTCTTTAGTTGAATTTATATACATATCATCAGTAGACACATCTCCTATCTTTATCCAATTAACACCATTATCATTTGATGTAATATATTTATTAATTGGTCTTGGTGACGCACCTCTTTTAATATCTACTAATCTACCCAATTTTTTTAACTGCCACTCATCATTAAACTCTTTAAACCTTAGTTTAGGTACAAGCATTAGAACACCTACTTTCTGTACTCCAAGAATAAATCATCACCGATAGTTTCATTTTTAACTAATTTGAACTTTTTAGCTAAGTCAGGATTTTCAAATCCAA
Organism: Ruminococcus sp.; assembly: GCA_018376535.1. Taxonomy (GTDB): domain Bacteria; phylum Bacillota; class Clostridia; order Oscillospirales; family Ruminococcaceae; genus UBA5884. The sequence continues at coordinate 23,783 of JAHABC010000013.1, read as the reverse complement.
GACCACCAACGGAAGTCTTAGCAGAAACACCACCTAAAATCATTGGAGCTAAATATACTTGAACACAATCCACGATATCACTTTCAAGGGCTGAAAAGTTTAGTTCCGAACCACCCTCAATAAGAACGCTATCCACTTTTAGACTTCCCAAGATTTGCATTAGTTGTGATAAATCCACCTTACCATTTTTGGATTGAGTTTTAATGACTTTTACACTCAAACTTTCCAATTGAGAAATCTTTTCAGTATCGTTAGAGATTGTAGCTACATAGGTAGGAACATCTTTAGATGTTGTAACTAAGTTACAATCTAAAGGAATACGCAACCTACTATCGCAGACTATTCTAATAGGATTTGATGGTTTTTCAACTCTGCAAGTAAGCATAGGATTGTCCGCTAATACTGTACCAATTCCAACCATTATTGCAGATACTCTTTTTCTAGTTTGATGCGTATGCTCCCTAGATTGTTCACAAGAAATCCAACGAGATTTTCCACTATATGAGGATATTTTACCATCTAATGTAGTAGCAAACTTCATAATGACATATGGAATCTTAGTAGTTATATAGTGAAAAAATATATCGTTGAGTTTATCACATTCGGAACGCATAAAATCGGTGATAACCTCTATACCATTACTTCTAAGATATTCCACACCTTTTCCACTAACTAACGGATTGGGGTCACGAGAACCAATTACTACTTTAGATATTCCATGTTCAACGATAGCCTCAGTACAAGGAGGTTGTTTTCCATAGTGACAACAAGGTTCAAGAGTTACATACATAGTAGCATTAGAACAATCGATATTATTAGTATCGCAATATTTAAAGGCATTGCGTTCAGCATGGAGGTCGCCATACTTAGCATGATATCCTTCAGCGACTATAGTATTATCTTTAACTATAACTGCTCCAACTAGTGGGTTGGGATTTACAAAACCTATGCCATTTTTAGCCAACTCTATAGCACGTTGCATATAAAAATTATCATTCATAGTATAATCCTTTCAAAAAAACAAATCCCAAAGATGTGCAACTTCGGGATTTAATATAATAAAGATATTCTAAAATTATCAATATCAATTATTAAAAACATATCTTCTTTCATCTCGACTTTACGATTGGTTTTGGAATTACACCAAATCATGCCAAAAGGCTCGTGGACTTTACCACCAGTTACGACTTTCACGCTACCCCCGAAGATTTTACTTACTTATTATAATAATAATTATAACACTAAATTAAAAAAAGTCAATAGGTTGATAAAATTTCTTTTAATACCCTTGAAAGCAAAATTTATCTAAAAATGAGTTTTACTATTTTAACAATCAAGTTTTACAAACATTTCACTAAAGTCAGGTGGTGGCTTTACAGAAAATCATAGTATAATATATATCGTAAAAGATATAAAAATTAAATTTACAGATAGAAAGGATTTTTCTTTATGAGTATTAAGAGAGTATCAGCAGTATTATTTGCAACCATATTTATGGCTAACATAATGGGAGGTTGTGCAAAGGTATCTAATAACGATATCGCTGTAATATCAAGAGAGGACGGCTCTGGTACTAGAGGGGCTTTCATAGAACTAACTGGCGTAGAACAAAAAGACGCTGATGGAAATAAGACTGATATGACTACCGTAGATGCTATTATTGCTAAAAGTACTGATGTAGTTATAACTCAAGTATCTGGTAATAAAAATTCTATTGGATATATCTCATTGGGTGCAATTAACGATACTGTTAAAGCAGTCACTGTAGATGGCGTAGAACCTACTTCCGAAAATGTAAAGAATGGTAGCTATCCAATTTCAAGACCATTCAATATAGCTACTGGTGATGAAGTTTCTGATTGTACTCAAGATTTTATAAACTATATTCTAAGTGCAGAAGGTCAAGCTATTGTAGAAGCTAAAGATTACACTCCTGTAGTAGATAACGCTGAAAGTTTTAAATCTAATGGAGCTACTGGAAAGGTTGTAGTTGCTGGTTCTACATCGGTATCGCCAGTTATTGAAAAGATTGCCGAAGAATATCAAACTGTAAATACTGGAGTTACTATTGAAATTCAAACTTCTGATAGTACATCTGGTATGAAAGCCGTTCTTGATGGCACTTGCGATATAGGAATGGCATCAAGAGAACTTAAAGACGATGAAACAGTTCTAAATGATACTGCCATAGCTTTAGACGGTATTGCAATAATAGTAAATAACGATAATACTATCGAAAACTTAACTACTCAACAGATTTGTGATATATATACTGGTACTATCACATCTTGGGACGACTTTTCTTAATGATATTAACACTTAGTTAGAGGTGAACTTTTATTATGAAAAATAAAATCCTTGAAGTTGCTATGAAAGTACTATTCTTATTATGTGCTTGTATATCTATATTAGCAGTAGGTCTAATATGTTGGTTCATGTTTAAAAACGGACTACCTGCAATAACTAAGATAGGTCTTGGTGATTTCATTCTAGGAGAAAATTGGAAACCATTAGACGATAATGCTCAATATGGTATCTTATCCATGATTTTAGGTAGCTTATATGTAACTGCTGGAGCAATTATAATAGGCGTCCCAATAGGATTACTTACAGCTATATTTATGGCTAGATTTTGCCCTGCATGGCTATATAAGATTTTAAAACCACCAATAAATCTACTAGCAGGAATACCATCTATAGTATACGGTTTCTTTGGAATGTGTGTAATAGTTCCATTCGTTAGAGACTACATAGGTGGAGATGGTAACAGTATTCTAACTGCATCTATACTACTAGGTATGATGATTCTACCTACTGTTGAAAGTTTATCCGAAACTTCTATAAAAGCCGTATCGCAGAGTTACTATGAGGGTGCATTAGCTTTAGGAGCAACTCACGAAAGAGCAGTATCTACTGTAATAGTACCTGCTGCAAAATCTGGAGTTCTTTCTAGCATAATATTGGGAATAGGTAGAGCTATCGGTGAAACTATGGCAGTAATAATGGTCGCAGGAAATCAACCTAGAATACCAGACAATCTCTTAAAGGGTGTAAGAACTCTTACTGCAAACATTGTAACCGAAATGAGTTACGCTACTGGACTTCATTATGATGCCTTAATTGCTACTGGTGTAGTATTGTTTGTATTCATACTATTGCTAAACATATCGCTTAGCTTGGTTACAAAAAAGAAAGAGGTGTAATCTATGGAAGGCATTAAGGCAGAAAATAATATTATTCAAAAAGAGTGTAAGAACATTCCAAAGGATAAAACTATTAAAGAAGTTTGGACTGAAAGATGGAAAACTTATAAATCTCACCCACTTGCATTAGGATTTTTTATACTAGTAAGTCTATGTGCTATAATAACATCGTTGATATTCTTATTCCTAGTAGGATACGTTGTGATTAAAGGTGTACCATACTTAAAACCAAGTCTATTTTCTCCAACTTATACTAGTGAAAATGTATCTATGTTTCCAAGTATAGTGACTACTCTTGAAATGGTAGGATTATCATTGTTAGTATCTGTACCTTTTGGAGTAGGTTGTGCAATCTACTTAGTGGAATACGCTAAAAAAGGAAACAAAATAGTTAAGATTATCCGATTAACTACACAAACACTATCAGGAATACCATCAATAGTATATGGTTTGTTTGGTATGTTGTTCTTTGTAACGTCTTTAAAGTGGGGATATTCATTACTTGCAGGTTCGTTTACGATAGCTATAATGATATTACCTATAATAATCACCAGTACCGAAGAAGCTCTAATGACTGTAGATGACAGTTATCGTGAGGGAAGTTTCGGTCTAGGTGCTGGCAAGTTAAGAACTATATTCGTAATAGTATTGCCATCTGCAATGAACGGAATTTTAGCAGGAATAATCTTAGCAATAGGCAGAATTATAGGTGAAACTGCTGCTTTGATATACACATCGGGAACTATGGCACAAATTCCAAAAAACGTATTCAGTTCAGGTAGAACTTTAGCTACACATATGTACTTACTATCTGGTGAGGGTTTACATATGAATGAAGCTAGTGCCGTTGCTGTAGTAATCTTGATTACAGTACTTGCTTTAAATGGAGTAGCATCTTTAATAGCCAAAAAATTATCGAAAGGAAAGTAATGTTTATGAGTACAAATGTTAAGTTCAGCGTATCTAATATGAACCTATACTACGGAGATTTTCACGCACTAAAAAACGTAAATTTGGATATGAATAAGAATGAAATTACTGCATTTATAGGGCCATCTGGTTGTGGAAAATCCACGCTTTTGAAATCTTTAAATCGCATGAACGACTTAGTAGAAGGCTGTAAGATAACTGGTAATATTAGACTTGATGGCGTAAACATCTACAAGGATATTGAAATAACTAAACTTAGAAAAGATGTAGGAATGGTCTTTCAAAAACCAAACCCATTCCCTATGAGTATCTACGATAATATTGCGTACGGCCCTAGAACTCATGGAATAAAGAAGAAACATGAATTAGATGAAATCGTAGAAACTAGTTTAAAACAGGCATCTATCTGGAACGAAGTTAAAGACAGACTAAAAAAATCTGCATTAGGAATGTCTGGTGGTCAGCAACAAAGATTATGTATCGCTAGAGCGTTAGCAGTAAAGCCACAGGTAATTCTTATGGACGAACCAACATCTGCATTAGACCCAATATCCACTATGAAAATAGAAGAACTATGCGAAGAATTAAAGCCTAACTATACAATAATCATGGTTACACACAATATGCAACAGGCTACTAGAATTTCTGATAAGACTGCGTTCTTCCTACACGGCGAAGTCGTAGAGTATGGCAATACTCAAGAACTATTCTCCATGCCTAAGGATAAGCGTACTGAAGATTATATAACTGGTAGATTTGGTTAAAAAAATATTTCGTTTTGGAGGTTTATTTCTATGAGTACTAGCGTTAGAAAACATTTTGATGGTCAACTTAAAGACCTCAATGAACGTATGCTTAAAATGGCTAGTGAAACAGAACATTCTATTAAAGTTACTATTAAGGCTCTAACTAGCAAGGATACTTCTGAATTGAGTTCTATTGTAAATGGTGAGGCTCTAATAGATAAGCTAGAACGTCAAATTGAGGGCAAATGCTTAAAGTTACTACTACAGCAACAACCCGTAGCTAAAGATTTAAGAACTATATCTTCAGCATTGAAAATAATAACCGATTTGGAAAGAATTGCTGACCAATCGATTGAAATTGGTGAGATTATATTAAAGCTATCTTTTGGTAAAGAACTTTCCTCTGATGCCAAGCTGAACGAAATTATATATAATATACAACTTATGGCGACTTCTAGTGTTAGAATGGTTGAAGAAAGCATCGTGGCATACACCGAACATGATGTTTCTAAAGCAAATATGATTATCGATGCCGATGATTGCATTGATGACTACTTTGTAAGAATCCGTGATGATATTGTTAAATATATAGTAACTAACAACACTCAAGCCATTAGCGAACTATGTGTAGATTTACTTACTATCACAAAGTATCTTGAAAAGATTGGCGACCATGCCGTAAATATCGCTGAATGGGTTAAGTTTGATGTTACTGGTATCCATAAAGACGAAAAAATCCTTTAATTTAATTTGATTGCTTGTAAATATTATATTTTTTCCTTTAGTCTGTAGAGTATCTCAATAGTATGAGATACTCTAATTTTTACCAAATACCTACTTGATATTTTACTTAAATTTAACTTACATTAAATAATTTTTTAATAATATTCTGTTAATATATAAAAAAGGAGGTTTTTTTTAAGTAAGTGAAAAGTTTAAGTTAAAACTATTATATCAAAAAAAGGATTTACCTAATATATTAATTTTAATGGTAAATAAACTAAACCTATATGATACATAATAGTTAATAGAAAAAATATAATATTTTGGAGGATTTTTTATGGACATCTTTGCGGTTATATCGCTAATTGGTGGACTAGCTCTGTTTTTGTATGGCATGAACATTATGGGCGAAGGTTTGGAAAAACTCGCTGGTAGTAAACTTGAAAAAATCTTTGAGAAGTTAACTTCTAATAAGTTTAAGGGTTTAATACTAGGTATGACTGTTACAGCGATAATACAATCGTCATCTACTACTACGGTAATGCTTGTAGGATTTGTAAACTCTGGAATTATGAAACTATCCCAAGCCATACCAATAATAATGGGTTCTAACATAGGAACTACCATTACATCATGGATTTTAAGTCTTTCTGGTCTTGAAAGTGATAACTTCTTTATTAAGATGTTAAAGCCAACTTCATTTTCGCCAATAATCGCATTAGTGGGTATAATTCTAATAATGACCAAAAAAAGCGATAAGGCTAAAGTTATAGGTAATGCTCTACTAGGATTTTCCATACTAATGTTTGGTATGAATACTATGGGTAGTGCTGTTGAACCTCTATCAGAAGTACCTGAGTTTAGAGAAGTTATGGCTAAGTTTAGCAATCCATTTTTAGGAGTTATTGTAGGAGCAGTATTAACAGCCATCATACAATCTTCAGCTGCATCAGTAGGAATGTTGCAATCATTGTCTAATGCGAACCTAATAACTTTTGGTTCAGCCATACCAATAATACTAGGACAGAATATCGGTACTTGTGCGACTGCATTACTATCATGTATAGGTGCAAACAAGAATGCTAAAAGAGTAGCTATAGTTCATCTGTTCTTTAATGTAATTGGAACGGTAGTATTTCTAGCAATATTCTACACACTAAACGCATTTTGCAACTTTACGTTCTTAAATGATAACGTTAGTAGTTTTAATATTGCAGTAGTTCATACAATATTCAATGTAGTAGCTACAATAATAATGTTCCCATTTATAAACCTTCTTGAAAAGTTAGCTTACTTAGTTATTAAAGACACTGAAGAAAAAGAAGAAGTTCAAATGCTTGATGAACGCATTTTAAATACACCATCTGTAGCACTTGAGCAATCCAGAAACGTTACTAACAAGATGTGCGAAAAGACTATTAAAGCTATAATGCTATCTTTAGATGTTTTTAAATCTTATGATGAGGCTAAGGCTGAAAAGGTTAGAACTTACGAAACTATGGTTGATGCTTATGAGGATAGAATCGGTTCATATCTGTTAAAGTTGAACTCCCATAATTTAAGCGAAACCGATAGCAAATGTATTTCAGAATTACTTCATGTAATCGGTGATTTTGAAAGGATTTCTGACCACGCTATGAATATAATAGAAATATCGGAAGAACTTCACTCTAAAAAGATAGAGTTCTCTAACGACGCTTACGAAGAAATGATGGTATTAATTCACGCTATCACCGATATTCTAAATATGACTACTAAATCTTTTGAAAATAATGATGTGGAATTAGCACATCAAGTTGAACCCCTTGAAGAAGTCATTGACCGTCTTAGATTGGAAATGCGTAACAGACACATTCAACGTCTAAAAGATGGCAAATGTACTATGGAACTAGGTTTCGTATTTACCGACCTTTTAACCGAATTAGAACGAGTTTCTGACCATTGTTCTAACATTGCGGTTTGTATGATTCAAATTGAAGAAAATAATGCTGTAGAAGTTCATGAGTATTTAAATGTTCTATCTAAAGATAGTGAGTTTGAAAAACAATGTCAAAACTTTGCAGTAAACTATAGACTTCCAAAACAAGCCTAATATAATAATATATTAGTTAGATGAAGAATCACCTAGATAAAAAATCTTAGGTGATTATTTTATATATATCTATTGTGCATATAGACTGAATATATCCAAAATACACCTTGAAATTTATAAATTTTATAGAAATCTCAAATTCCTATTGACAAATAGGAAAAGTATGATATAATTAAATCATACTAATCCACTAGGTTAAATAAGTAAAGAACTTAAACCTTAAATAAAAATCATTGGAGGAATAAAAAATGGCAAATAATAATTGGAAATTTGAAACTAAACAACTTCATGTAGGTCAAGAAAAGGCAGACCCTACAACAGATGCTAGGGCAGTGCCAATATATCAAACAACATCATATGTGTTCCACAATTCCGAACACGCACAAGCTAGATTTAACCTATCCGATGCAGGTAACATCTACGGCAGATTAACTAACCCTACTGAAGACGTTTTTGAACAAAGAATAAACGCTCTTGAAGGTGGTGCAGGTGCTTTAGCTGTCGCTAGTGGTGCTGCTGCTATAGATTACACTTTTAGAACTCTTGCTCATAATGGCGACCATATAGTTGCTGCAAAGACTATCTACGGTGGAACTTACAACCTATTAGCACACACTCTACCAGATTTCGGCATTACTACTACTTTCGTAGACCCAGATGTTGAAAATGCTTTTGAAAACGCTATCCAAGAGAACACAAAAGCTATATTTATAGAAACTTTAGGAAATCCTAACTCTAACCCAATAGATATTCAAAAGGTGGCTGACATTGCTCACGCTCACAAGATACCTCTAGTAGTTGATAATACTTTTGGTACTCCATACCTAATTAGACCTATTGAATATGGTGCTGATATTGTAGTAGAATCTGCTACTAAGTTTATTGGTGGACATGGTACTACTTTAGGTGGTGTAATCGTTGAGGCTGGTAACTTCGATTGGGAAGCTAGTGGTAAGTTCCCATCATTAGTAGAACCAAACCCAAGCTATCATGGAATTAGTTTTGCAAAGGCTCTAGGCAAGGTTGCATTCGTTACTAAGATTAGAGCTATCCTACTTCGTGATACTGGTGCTACTCTATCTCCATTGAGTGCTTTCCTACTACTACAAGGCTTAGAAACTCTATCTTTAAGAGTAGAACGTCACGTTGAAAACACTAAGAAGATTATTGAATATCTACTAAGCAATCCTAAAGTTGAAAAGGTAAATCACCCATCTGTTGAATACAACGGCTACAAGGAAGTTTATGATAAGTACTTCCCTAACGGTGGTGGTTCAATATTCACTATCGAAATTAAGGGTGGAGAAGCTGAAGCTAAAAAGTTTATCGATAACTTAAAGATATTCTCCCTACTTGCTAACGTTGGCGATATGAAATCTCTAGTAATTCACCCAGCGTCTACTACTCACTCACAACTAAACGAAGCAGAGTTGGCTGAACAAGGTATTAAACCTAATACTATTAGACTTTCTATAGGTACTGAACACATTGACGACCTTATCGCTGATTTACAACAGGCTTTCGATGTGATATAATATAAGTATTAAACTTTATTATTGGGGGATTTAACTTATATGATGGTATCACAACTAAATGAACATTTATTAAATATCGATATAGTTGATAGAATACTCTTTGCCGATTTAGAGTATAATAATCAATGTGCCGATTGCATTATGATATTGGGTAGTTTAAAGGCTACAAAGTATCGTGTTCCAGTAGGGGTATCATTGTATAAGGAAGGTCGCTCATCTAAGATTTTACTTTCTGGTGGAAAACCACGTCCTGAATTTAACAGTATAAAAGAATGTTATCTAATGCAAGACGAAGCTATAAAGCTAGGTATCCCTAAAAGTGATATTATTGTTGAAGATACATCTTTAACCACCAAAGAGAACATTATTTGTTCTTTACTCCCTTTGGATAGATACTTTAAGTTAAGTAATATTAAATCTATAATATTAGTAACCACTGCATATCATATGCGTAGAAGTATCTTAATGGCTAAGACTTACTCTCCAAATTGGATTAACTTTATACCTTGCCCTGCAAGTGATACCCATACCAGAAGAAATAATTGGTATAAATCTGAAAAGGGTTTCTATAATGCCAAAAATGAAGTTTTAAAGATTATAAGTTATATAAATGAGGGTAGTATCCCCGATTTTGAAATTTAACGTGTTGGAGGTTATTTACTATGTCTAAAATATTTAAACAAGTTACTGATTTAATAGGTGGAACTCCTATTATGGAACTATCTAATATAGAAAAAAATCTATCCCTAGAGGCTACAATCATTGGTAAGCTAGAATTTTTCAATCCAGCTGGTAGCGTTAAGGATAGAGTTGCTAAGTATATGATTGAAGATGCTGAACAAAAAGGCACTCTAAAGAAAGGTTCTACTATTATTGAACCTACTAGTGGTAATACTGGTATTGGAATATCTTCAGTAGCGGTATCCAAGGGCTACAGAGCAATATTAACTATGCCTGAAAGCATGAGCGTTGAAAGACGTAATCTATTAAAGGCTTATGGTGCTGAAATCGTACTAACAGAAGCATCTAAAGGTATGGCAGGTGCTGTAGAAAAGGCTAAACAACTACAACAAGAAATTCCTAACTCAGTTATTCTAGGTCAATTCGATAACCCTGCTAACGTTAAGGCTCACATAGAAACTACTGGTCCAGAAATTTGGAACGATACTGATGGTAAAGTAGATATCTTTGTTGCTGGTGTAGGTACTGGTGGTACTTTAACTGGTGTAGGTACTTATTTAAAGTCTAAAAATCCTAACATTAAGGTTGTAGCCGTTGAACCAGAAACTTCACCTTTGCTATCCAAGGGTAAAGCAGGAGGTCACAAGATACAAGGTATTGGTGCTAACTTTATTCCATCTATTTTAGATACTAAAATCTATGATGAAATTATAGCAGTTCCAAATGATGAAGCACTATCTACAGGTAACTACGTTGCTAAGACTGAAGGTATTCTAGTTGGAATATCTGCAGGTGCAGCAGTTTGGGCAGGTATTCAACTTGCTAAAAGACCAGAAAACAAGGGGAAAAATATAGTTGTTGTAATCCCAGATACTGGCGAAAGATATTTGTCAACCCCAATGTTTGATTAGTATATATTAATAAAAGAACCCTCATCTGTAATAGATGAGGGTTCTTTTAATGTTATTCTCTATTATATTTTATAATCTTTTCGATATCTATACTATGATAGACTATGTTATATACTAATATAAAAGTTATAATAGGCATTATGGTAAATGCAAACATAGTTATAACACTCATAATGGAGAGTTCCTCTAGGGTGTGATTAGGACATATAACGTTTATCCAAGGAAGATAATAAGCGTTTATCAATCTGTATATAGAGAAAACCTTATCCCCTACCGATGCTTGACTGTACTTTAAAACCATCAAGAGTATCCATTGAAGTATCAACGGTAGAGATATAGTTATTCCTAAAAATATGTGTTTAGTATTGCTATGTTCACCTTTAAAAGTTCTTTCGTAAGCCTTTTGATTTTTAGCACAATTATAGGCATAGTTTCCTATTATACATAGCAGTATAGCCATAGTGAACAATCCAATGATACCCTTCCAGATGTTACTGGACATCAACATAGATGTAAACAGACTTACTAACAATGATAACACACAAGCAAATATTAAGTTCGCCCACCCTTTAAGAGTTTCTTTTATAAAAGATGGCTTTTTTATACTTCCAATAACCAAATATAATCATCTCCAAATTTGTAATATAGATAATATTATATATCTTTTTTAAGATATTTTCAATAGAAAAATAAAAAGTAAGTAATTATTTTTCAAGTATTGACTTTGCTCCAATTTATGAGTATAATTAATCTATAAACTTTGAAAGGGTTGAACCTATGAACAAATATTTTAATAAGATTATTCTAATTATTAGCATAATCTCTTTATTGACATCTTGTAATAATTTAAGTGAACTTGAAAATTTAGGTAGTTCTAATGCTGAAGTTACCACCGTAGGAACATCTAAAGATACAGAGGTAACTACTACCTTAGAACAAGATTTATTAATAGAATTTAATGATTATACATATCAAAAAAATGATGATGGTACTTTTAACTTTACTATAACTCAAGATGCTATGGAAGGCTGTTACTATACTATATCTTTAATGTATGACGATAAGATTACTGAGTTCGTAAGTGGTGAAGGCTATCTAAGAAGTGACTACGGTCTATTTGCTGGTGAAACTTCTGAAGAAACCTCCTCTAATGAAGATGAGGAAGATGATAATGATGATGAAGATGAAGATATCACAACTACTTTAGATGATAAGTATACTCTTTCGGAAGATAAGATTAAATCTTTAATTGGCAAAGATGGAAAATGGACTTTTAAATGCGTCTCAGAGGGTACTCAATATATAGAAATTAAACTTATTAATGAATTCGGTGATATTAGATATAAATCTCAATATACTTGTATTGTAGATACTCACCTTGAACCACATCTATACTATACCAATATTAATTATTAAAATAATCATAATAGTATTATAGAGTAGCATAATCTATTATAAGATGTTATTATATACACCTATCTTATAAGTTGGGAGCGTTCTACTTATGATATTATTTACTATTATCAATGCAGTACTAAGAAACTTCTTTTTCTACTCATTGCACGTTGAAGGTCTAGGATTATTTCCAAAACCACTATCGCCAGATGAAGAACTAGAATGTTTCAAAAAGATGCAACAAGGCGATACCTCAGCTAGACATAAGTTAATTGAACATAATCTTAGATTGGTAGCACATATTATTAAAAAGTACTATTCACAATCACAAAATCAAGATGAACTTATATCTATAGGTACTATAGGACTTATAAAAGCCGTATCTACATTCGATTACACCAAAGGTAGCAAGTTTGCAACGTATTCTAGCAGATGTATTGAGAATGCTATATACTGTTAATTGCAATTATAATATAAATCATGCAGAGTGTTTTTTAATGCTCTGCATATTTTTTAAAAATAATTTTTTAATGGTGCAACATTTCAACCTCTAAAAAGATATTATATATAGAAATCACATAGGGGGTTAGTGATTATTATGATTAATCAAAATGACAAAATAAATTCTATAAATATGGACATAGAAGAAATAATCGACACTTATCAAGATATGATATATAAAATAGCTCTTACATACTGCAAAAATCCTCATGATGCTAAGGATATCACTCAAGATGTATTTCTAAAGTATATGCAAAGCAAAGTCGATTTTGCCAGTAAAGAACATATTAAAGCATGGCTTATAAAAGTCACTATCAATCAATGTCGAAAGTTATTAATATCCCCGTGGTTTCAGCGTACGCAACCCCTTGATGATAATATATCTTTCAGTGAACAATCGCACTCAGAACTATATAACGCAGTAATGCAACTTCCTAAGATGCAAAGAGTAGCTATCCATCTATTCTACTATGAGGAGTACTCTACTAAGGAAATTGCCGAAACTTTAAATAAAAATGAGACTACTGTTCGCTCGTACTTGCATAGAGCAAGAAAAAAATTAAAATCACTACTAGAGGAGGATTTGTTTAATGAATAACTTTAAAAAAAGATATCTTGATACTTTTAACGATATTCATGCCCCCAATAGTATTAAAGAGGAGGTTATTTGTATGAGTAAAAATTTAAATAATAATGAACAATCTAAAAACTCAAACCATGTAGTTGAAACTAATAATGTAGAAGTATCTAATGGTTTTCACTATAACCGATTTATAGCAATTGCTACTTGTGTGGCTCTAATATGTGGAGGTGCTTTTGGATTTAACTATCTATTAAAAGATAATGACTCCTTAGAACCTACTACTACTGAAAGTGAAAGTACTACATCTACTGTAGATACTACTCTAAATAGTAGTGTATCTAATACTAGTGTAGTTGGCAACGATAACTTTAAAGATATATTCGGTGTAAATGTTCAAGATTGTGAGTTCAATACTTGTCGAAGTATCGATAGTTTTGATATATTCCAATATTGTAACACCTTTGATGGCATTTACAATATAGTAGGTTGTTTCAATACTAATAGCTGGGAAAAACATGAGGACGTTTCTATATTAGATAAGCAAACATTTCATACTATTGAGATAAACTTTACTAACAAAAATACTCAATCTCAAGATAGTATAGTGTTACACTTTAGCATACTAAAAGATGTCGACGATATTAAAATAAATGATATTTCTACAGATGTCTATGTAGGTATAGAATATATTAGTAATAATGTTTCAACTAATCTTTCAACATACAAAATAGATATTGGAACTTATCGTGCTATATCTTCAGGCTTGAGTTATAATAATTCCATAGAATTTGAAAATAATGGTAGTATAAATATCAATAATGAAACCATTACAGATAAAAATATATTAAAAAATCTAACAACCACAATTATAAAGGAAAGTTGGCTATTAATTGAAGATACATCTAATATTGATTTTAATAAGCCTATATTCAATATAACTGAGGTTTGCAATGGAACTCCAGTTAATATAGATATCTATAATGGTCTTAACCAAGATAAGTATTTATATCTAAAGATAACATTCCCAAATATGAATACTAATAATTATGATTTATGCTATAGATTAAAATTTTCTTCCAGTACAGATGAACTTATTGATAAAACAAATCATTTAATCAATTTAATCTATGAAAATACCGACTTCCTAGGCGTTACTGATAAACCTTTCGATAAACTTTCAGTCAACGAAACTCCTATGAACGATAAGACAATCAATAACATAATAAATACCCTAAACTACGATACTTGGGAACTATTGGACGATGAATTGGACGAAACTAATGCTCTAGTTGGCGATTGCCTCCAATTAAGTACTATGGTATACTATGATAATGGTGATTTAAAACAAACTATTTTTATAAGTATCTATTCTAATGGATATATAGATGTTTCAAATTACTACTACTTAGAAGGAGTTTCTGAAAAAGATACTCGAAAAGATGGTGATTGGACAGTTTCTCAAATATATGCCCATATTCAAAAATATTATAAAGCATCTCCAGATATTTATACCAATCTAACTAAGATAATAAATCTTGGAGATAAAACTGTTACCGATACTACTAAGATTACCACATCTACATCTACTACTACTGCTACTACTACGGTAACAACTCCAGTAGAAACCACTGTTGATAGTACTACAAATAGTATTATCAATACTACAGTAGTTCCTCAAACAGATGGGCCTGTTACTACTAAAAAAGTATATAATATAGCCACTCCACAATTAGACTATGTTATAAATATTAATAATCCAGATACACTACCTCAATTTTTAACACAAGAACAACAACAACTATTATGTTATGCCTACTCTATAGTACAAGGATTCGCTTTTGACTCTCCATTTGAATACGTTCAAGAAGATACTATAATTCACAATAATCATACTTATAGCAGAATAAAAAGCCCTGAAATAAACACCGTTCAAGATGTTAAACAGTACTTTGAACAATATTTAACTGAAAGTTTTATAGATGGCTATATCAATATGAACTCATTTATTGAACAAAATGGTCACGCATATGGCTTAAACGGTGCCAGAGGTGGAAATATATACTATCTTGGTCACACGTTTGTACTAGATAGTCAAACCGATGACAGAATAGAATTTCATGCAGATGCTTACTATCAAACTGATGACGATGGATTCGATATGTATACTGGTGATTACTTCTATAATCAAGAACCTACCGTGCCTTACGAAGTAAGAACTTGTAAGTATGTTCTTGTCAAAACAGATGACGGTTGGCGTTTTGATGAAATTACTGTATTAATATAAACAAAATTGACACTCTATAGATAGACTTAATGTGTAGAAAAAGAATATATATAGAAAAATCGGGTTGATGTTATATCAACCCGATTTTAAACTTTTAATAATGCTATCAATATAAGAAATTTTTTCTTTGTAACTAGCATTAGAGTTATCTAGTTTATACTTTAGAGTCCTTAAAAATATGGTGTTAATCATACTTTGCAGAAAGATTTTATCACATACTGATAATTCTAAATCTATCGGTTCAGACTTACGCATAAATAAATCACCATAACATTATATGATGATTTACTTATATATATTAATCTTTTTTATGCGACTTTTCTTCTTTTATAGTATCTACTATACCACGAAAGATAATATCTCTGCTTTTAATAGCGTCCTCTTGGGAAAGTGGAGGGATATCGCCTAAAGGATATTCCATGCCCAACTTTTCATACTTTACCTTACCCATAGTATGATATGGTAACACATCAAGAGCCTTCATATTCTTTAGAGTACCTAAGAATCTACCTAATCTATAGAGGTCGTCATCATTTTGAGTTACATTAGGGACTACTACATGACGAATCCAAACGTCTATGTTATTATCTCTAAGATATTCAGCGAAAGCCAAAATATTCTTATTGGAATGACCCGTTAAAGCTTTGTGTTTTTGTTCATCAATGTGTTTAATATCTAGCATAACAAGGTTAGTATACTTAATAAGTTCATCGAACTTAGAAGTATCTTTAGGATTGAAAGTAATACCAGAGGTATCCAAGCAAGTGTGAATACCTTTCTTCTTACAGGCTTTAAACACTTCTATAACGAAATCCATTTGTAGAAGAGGTTCGCCACCTGTTAAAGTGATACCACCATCTTTCATGAACTCTTTATAAGATAGAAATTGGTCAATAATATAATCTACAGTAACTTCAGTACCACCAGTAGTACGCCAAGTATCTGGGTTATGGCAGTAAAGGCAACGCATAGGACACCCTTGCATAAATACAACGAACCTAATACCAGGGCCATCGACAGTACCAAAAGATTCTGTAGAATGGATATATCCTTTAACCATAAAAAATCACCTCAACGATAAATTTTCATACAATAAGGGCGGATATATAAATCCGCCCAATATAAAAATATTAATTTTTTATATTATAGAGCTTCGTGGAAAGTTCTTGAGATAACGTCATCTTGTTGTTCTTTAGTCAACTTAATGAAATTTACAGCGTAACCAGATACACGAATAGTTAATTGAGGGTACTTTTCTGGGTGTGCTTGAGCATCAAGAAGAGTTTCTCTGTTAAGAACGTTAACGTTTAGGTGGTGACCACCTTTTTCAACATAACCATCTAGTAGACCTACTAGATTATCTATTTGCTTTTGATTTACTTCAGCCATGATAAAATCCTCCTTAAAAATACAGTTCTTAAAGTTTTAGAACGTATACACATTTAGTATATAATAATCCGTTGTGTTAAACGCTCCAAATAAGAGCGTTTGACACAAGGAAATTATAACCGAAATTAAGACAATAATTATTCTTCAATAGTATCTTCGCAACAACCGCAATCTACTTGAGTTGGGTCAAAGTTCTTAAGGTCTAGGTCGCCCATGAATACCTTGTCGTCCTTACCTAAAGCACCTGGAATAATTGAGAATGTGTTAGAAATACCATCTTGAGCATAACGGAATGGTAACTTTGCTACAGAAGATAGTGATGCAGTAGCACCATGAGTATCTCTACCGTGCATTGGGTTAGCACCAGGAGCTAGTGGAACGCCCATCTTTCTACCATCAGGAGTATTACCAGTCTTCTTACCATATACTACGTTAGATGTAATAGTTAGGATAGACATTGTAGGAATACTATCTCTGTAAGTGTGATGCTTTCTAATATCATTCATGAAAGTCTTAACGATATCTACAGCGATTTGGTCAACTCTGTCATCATTGTTACCATACTTAGGGAAGTCGCCTTCTACTTCGTAGTCAACAACTATGCCTTGTTCGTTTCTGATACATTTAACCTTAGCGTACTTAATAGCAGATAAGGAGTCAGCAACAACAGAAACACCAGCAACACCAGTAGCGAACCATCTCTTAACATCTCTATCGTGTAGAGCCATTTGAAGTCTTTCATAAGCATACTTATCGTGCATATAGTGGATTACGTTTAGAGTATTAACATATAGACCAGCTAGCCATTCCATCATATCCTTGTACTTAGCCATAACGTCATCATAATCTAGATAATCGCCTTCAACTGGTCTGTACTTAGGACCAACTTGCTCGAAAGTTCTTTCGTCCACACCACCGTTGATAGCGTATAGTAAGCACTTAGCAAGGTTTGCTCTTGCACCAAAGAATTGCATTTCCTTACCAACTCTCATTGAAGATACACAACAAGCGATTGCGTAGTCATCACCGTGAGTTACTCTCATCATATCGTCGTTTTCGTATTGGATAGATGAAGACTTAATGGACATCTTAGCACAATAGTTCTTGAAGTGGATAGGTAGCTTAGTAGACCATAGAATAGTCATGTTTGGTTCTGGAGCAGTACCTAGGTTATCAAGAGTGTGTAGATATCTAAAGGAGTTCTTAGTTACGAAAGAACGACCATCAAGAGCCATACCACCGATAGACTCAGTTACCCAAGTAGGGTCACCAGAGAATAATGAGTTATATTCTGGAGTTCTTGCGAACTTAACAAGTCTTAACTTCATAATAAAGTGGTCGATGTATTCTTGTGCTTGTTTTTCAGTAATTACACCATTCTTTATATCACGTTCAATGTAGATATCTAAGAATGTAGAAGTTCTACCGATACTCATAGCAGCACCGTTTTGTTCCTTAACTGCAGCTAGATAGCCAAAGTATAACCATTGAATAGCTTCCTTAGCGTTTTGTGCAGGACGGGAGATATCATAGCCATAGATTTGACCTAATTGCTTTAGTTCGCCTAATGCTCTAATTTGTTCAGATAGTTCTTCACGTAGACGGATAGTCTTAGAAGTCATTCTTACTAAAGTATTAGCAAATTGTTCCTTCTTATCTTCGATAAGTCTATCAACACCGTATAGAGCAACTCTTCTGTAGTCGCCGATAATTCTACCTCTACCATAAGCATCTGGAAGACCAGTTAATATAGCGTTGTGACGAGCCTTTCTCATTTCTGGAGTATAAACATCAAATACGCCTTGGTTGTGAGTCTTTCTGTACTTAGTAAAGATGTCAACTATTTCAGGGTCTACTTCGTAGCCGTTAGTCTTACAAGCATTTTGAGCCATCTTGATACCACCAAAAGGTTGTAGAGAACGCTTAAAAGGCTTATCAGTTTGGAAACCTACTATTTGCTCTAAATCCTTATTTAGATATCCTGCACCGTGGGAAGTGATAGTAGATACAACCTTAGTATCCATATCAAGAACTCCACCTGCTTCTCTTTCTTTCTTAGATAGGTCCATAACTTGTTCCCAAAGTTTGTTAGTAGCATCTGTAGGGCCTTCTAGGAAAGATTCATCGCCATCGTAAGGTGTAAAATTCTTTAAGATAAAATCTCTTACGTTGATAGAATTACACCATCTACCTTCATTAAAACCATACCATTCTTTAGTGTCTTGAATATTCAACAATAATTCCTCCTTGTTTTCCATAAGGGATATTTAATATATCCCTTGTATTTATAGTATAACCTATTTTGTTCATAATGTCAACAGTAATATTCACTATTCGATAAAAAAATATTTTTTTAATATTTTAGTGCATTTAAGAATGTATATCTAATGAAATACTTATGCATTTTAGGTATGCTAAGAAAAGTCTTAACGATATTAGTATCAACGAACCTATAGACGTTGACAAGGACGGAAATGCCTTAACTTTAATGGATATCATGGCTGATGATAGAAACATTCATGACGATGTTGACTTGTTAATCCGTTCCGAACAGTTATACGACTTTATTAATAAGGCTCTCAATCCTCGTGAATTAGAAATAATTACACATAGGTACGGTCTTTTTGGCAACGAACCTCTAACTCAACGTGAAGTAGCTAAAATGTTAAACATCTCTCGTTCGTACGTTTCTAGGATAGAAAAAAAGGCTCTTTCTACTCTAAAAGAAATGTACGATAGAAACTCTTAGATGTATAAAATTTTTAAAATCTATGAATAAATATTAGTAAATATGAATATTATACTATACTGTTGGGCTACGTTTAGATAGGCTAACAATAATTAGTTTGTCCAAAAAACATCTCATATATTTTTGAATTTTATGGCAGATATTCCTTAATTAGATACCTCATGTATCGATTTATATTATATATGTTGAAAAGTTTTATGCAAATTTTACAAAGAAAAATTTTTATTAAATTTTTAAAACTTATCCCATAAAGTGACAAATAAATCTTATGTTTATATGATAAAATTATTAGGTGAAGTTATAATATGTATAACCATCTTAGGAACGTCCTGTAAGGCGTTCCTAGATGTATTGACATTGTTTAATAATATTTTTAGATGGGTGGGATTTAATGTACAATTTGGATTTATTCACTTCTAAGGCTATTACTTCCATAAACTTGGCTATAAAGATTAGTGGCAGTATGGGACATACTTATGTCGGAAGTGAACATCTGTTATTGGGATTAATTAAAGAAGGTACTAATACAGCATCTATAACGTTAGCATCTTATAGAATAACCGAAAAGAATGTATCCGACAAGATAAAAAGCA
Organism: Ruminococcus sp.; assembly: GCA_018376535.1. Lineage (GTDB taxonomy): Bacteria > Bacillota > Clostridia > Oscillospirales > Ruminococcaceae > UBA5884. The sequence goes on along the minus strand of JAHABC010000013.1, from coordinate 3,468 downwards.
CCGTTGGTACTGGTGAGGAACTCATTCTTACTTATGAATGTATGACTCCTGCTCTATGTAGAATACTTTCACGTTCTTCCGAAAACTCTAAACTTTCGGGAATGAAGTTAGTAGGTACAGAACATATCCTTGAGGCTATTTTGAAAGAAAAAAATTGTACTGCTAACTTAATATTGCAATCTTTAGGCGTGAATATAAATAAGCTACTTAAAGATTGCTCTAATAGTAACAGTTCGGGCATAAATGAGGATAAGACTATAAATCCTGCTAACGAAATAGACAATCGTCAGATAAGCACTCTAATTAAGTATGGCAAGAATTTAACTGAACAGGCTTATAAAAAACGTTTCGACCCAGTAATCGGCAGAGATAAAGAGATTGAAAGAGTTATACAGATACTCTCCCGTAGGACTAAAAACAATCCATGTTTAATCGGTGAGGCTGGTGTAGGTAAGACTGCTATAGTTGAGGGTTTGGCTCAATTGATTGTAAATGGCAACGTCCCCGATAACCTTAAAAAGAAGAATATTTTCTCCTTAGATATTCCATCTCTATTGGCAGGTGCTAAGTACAGAGGTGACTTTGAGGAACGCATTAGAACGTGTATCAATGAAGTAACTAAACAAGGAAATATCATTCTATTTTTAGATGAAATTCATACTATAGTGGGTGCAGGTGCTGCCGAAGGTGCTGTAGATGCTTCTAATATACTTAAACCTCAACTAGCTAGAGGTGAAATTCAAGTGATTGGTGCTACTACCACTTCGGAATATCGTCACGAAATTGAAAAAGATAACGCTCTTGAACGTAGATTTCAACCAGTATTAGTAGAAGAACCATCGGAAGAACAGACTATACACATCTTAAAAGGTTTAAGACCTAACTATGAAAAATATCATAATGTAATAATTCCAGATGATGTCTTAAAACTATCAGTTACACATTCCACTAGGTATATAAACGACAGATATCTTCCTGATAAGGCTATCGACCTATTAGATGAGGCTTGTTCTCGTGCTAAGTTAAGAAAAGTATCTAATAGTACAAAGATACCTCAGCTTAAAGAGTTTGAACAAGATTATAATAAATCTAATAGGATAACGTTGGAAGATTTACACCGTTCTATATACTCCGAAGAAAAAACTATCAAGAATATTTATGTCACCAAACAAGATATTTGCGATATCACTTCTGCTTGGAGCGGTATTCCAGTAGCAAAGACTTCCAAATCGGAAAATGCTAAAATCTTGGAGTTGGAAAATACTCTAAAAAAGGTTGTAATTGGTCAAGATGTAGCAGTAAAATCTGTAGCAGATGCCATCGCTAGAAATAGATGTGGTCTTAGAGATGAACGCCGTCCAATAAGTTCATTTTTATTTTTGGGTTCTACGGGAGTAGGTAAGACTGAACTATCTAAGGCTCTAGCAAACCAACTCTTTGATAGCGAAGATAGTCTAATTAGATTTGATATGTCTGAATATATGGAAAAACATTCCGTATCAAAGCTAATAGGCTCTCCCCCTGGGTACGTCGGTTGCGAAGATGGTGGACAGCTTACAGAACAAGTTCGCCGAAAACCTTATAGTATAGTCCTATTTGATGAGATTGAAAAGGCTCATGCAGACGTATCAAACGTACTACTGCAAATATTAGACGAAGGATATCTAACAGATAGTTCTGGTAGAAAAGTAAACTTTAGAAATACTATAATAATAATTACATCTAATATAGGTTCGGATTTGACTAATAAATCCGATATTGGATTTAATCAAACAGATGAAATTTCCACTATTAAAAACAGAGTCATAGCTAAAGCTAAACAACACTTCAAACCAGAACTATTAAATCGCTTAGATGATATTATAGTCTTTGAAAAGTTGCAAACTCCTCAATTGGAGGGCATTACTAATAAACTTCTAAATGAGTTAAAAGTTCGTGCTAGTAAGATTGGTATAGAACTATCTTTCGATAACAGTGCTATTAAACTTCTAGCATTAGAAAAATCCACCAAAGAGTACGGTGCTAGACCTTTAAAACGTAGAATATCCGAAAGTATAGAAACTCCCCTATCGGAACAGATACTCCTAGAAAATATAAAACATGGCGACAAAGTATATATATACGATAATAACGGCAAGTTAGCTATTAAAAATTGTGGAAAAGTTTCTATAAGCTAAAAAAATCCCTTGGATATAATTCCAAGGGATTTTAATATGTAAACCTTATAACTCTTTGGAAGTCTTTCTTCTAGCACGATATAGTATTCTAGCCTCTACTTCGTTGAGTTCGTCCTGTTTAGGAGCACTATCCGACCAGTTAGACCAACCAGACCATTCAGTGAAATACTCTCTTTTGTAAGTGTATAGAGTTTCAATAGCAGTTCTTCTATGATACAAGAACCATTCTGTACTTAAAGAACCATACTTCATAGCATAACGTTTACCATCTATAAAGTAAGATGTCATCTTTATATTACAGTCTATCTTATCACCAGCAGGAGTTAATCTTTCGTTGTCATCGTTAGGATACCAATCGACTGTTTCACTAGGAACGTCTTGATATAGAACATTTTCAATATATTCCCAATCTTCTGATTTAGTGTTAGGATTAAATATCAAAGCAGATTGCTTAGTACTATAACACATATCTATTTGATAGTCCCTACCTACATAAGAGTATCCACAATACTTAAAGCCTATTAGATTAGTACTTATATCACAAGTTTCGGAAGTAGGTCTATCCTCAGTAGTATAATATCCTTCATCTTCCCAATCGGAGTATAAAGTTTTTTGGTCTATGCAAGTATATCCAGGAAGATTTCTCTCAGTACTTTCATGAGTTTCAATCTCTCTAGTTCTGCTACGGAAACGGAACTCTTTTTTCTGTTCAACTATGTACATATTGGTATCTAAGACCTTATCTAAAGACCAATCCGACCATGTTCCTACACTGGATACTAGCTTTACTTCCGAACCTTTAGTGACGGCTGTTCCTACACGAACGTTTTGCGACATTATCAAGTTAGGCTTTATAATGTTAGAGTTTTCTGTAGTTATAGATACTTTAAATCCTAAACTTTCTAACTTAGCTCTAGCATCATCTTGATTTAAATTAGTAACATCTGGAATTTTAATCATTTCAACTGGAGTAGCATCTGGAGTAGGTTTTGGCACATATGCAGGTTTCTGCACTTGAATTGGTTCTACCTTTGGAGTAGCTTGTGGAGTCTGTACTGATGTGAACTTCTGTTGTGGTGGTGGAGTTACTCTGTTCACTGGTTGTTGTGGAGCGTTAATTGGTTCTACCTTTGGAGTAGCTTGTGGTGTCTGTACTGGTGTGAACTTCTGTTGTGGTGGTGGAGTTACTCTATTCACTGGTTGTTGTGGAGTATTAATTGGCTCTATCTTTGGAGTAGCTTGTGGTGTCTGTACTGGTGTGAACTTCTGTTGTGGTGGTGGAGTTACTCTG
>JAHABC010000012.1 GCA_018376535.1 Ruminococcus sp. | reverse complement strand
GATGCACTTATAGGTATAAATGTTGCACCACAAAGAGTTGTAAATGCTAATATACTAGCAACAGTTTTTTTAAAATTTTTCATATAAATACCTCCTTATATTACCATTCCATTAAGCCTAGTAGATACTTTTTAAGCATTAGTAGGTCTACAGTGTTTACCTTGCCATCTAAGTTGATATCACCTCTTGGGAATGTGCTATCACCGACAGTTATTTCTGTATTTGGATTGCCACTACTTTCTCCTACTGTTGGTTTGTCATTTGAAGTTGCATCGTTAGAAGTTTGAGCAGCAAATATCCATTGATGATATTCATAATCATAAGATATATCTAAAAATCTAGTATATAATATTGCTGAAATATCATCTTGAACAGTAGTTTTTATTACTGGAATATTATCTTCAGATACATTAAATACCATATCAAATGTTGATAAGTCGGCATTATTATCTAAGCACATTTTACGATTTTCAGAATCATACACATATACTTGTGCATCATCAGATACAGTTTTATCTTCTACTACAAAAGCTATCTTATTTGTTTCAACATCATACTTTTCATCTCCTACTGCAACCACTGCAAATAAAGATTCTTCACTATTAGCAGATATTTGCATTGTTGGTGTACAACCTATAATTGATATTAAAACTAAAGTACTAGCAATTATTTTCTTTAAATTAAATCGATTTTTTAAAACTTCTAAATATATAACTCTGCAAGTGGGGAAAATGTTACAAAAAATTTTAAAAAAATTTGAGTTCTATGTTTTGCACAAAAATATTTATTGGTATTGTGCAATATTCACAAATAGAGTACCAAAAATATCAGTTGATTTTTTCTCTAGTATATACTATAATAATAGTACTAAAATAAAAAAAGGAGCGATTATTTGAAAATACACTTTATAACCTTTGGGTGCAAAGTAAACCTATGCGAAACTGAGGCTTTAAAATCGGAATGTTTAAGCAACGGCTTTGAAATAACTGAAGATGAAACATCTGCCGATATATTTATAATAAATTCGTGTACAGTTACGGCAGTAAGCGATAAGAAAACACGTCAAACGTTAAATACATTAAGAAAGAACTATCCTAATGCGATAATAGTATTAACGGGGTGTTATCCACAAGCATTTAAGGAACAAGCTAATTCCATGCAATCGGTAGATATTGTAACTGGCACTAAAGATAGAAAAGCTATAATATCGTTAATAAAAGACTATCTAAAAAGCAATCATAGGATAGTATCCATTGAAGAATATTCTGCTCAAGATAGCTTTGAAATAACCAAAGTAGGAAGTTTTGACTCTAAAACTAGAGGTTTTGTTAAAGTTCAAGATGGTTGTAACAGATTTTGTACTTATTGTATAATTCCATATGCTAGAGGTAGATTGCGTTCAAAATCTTTACAAGATATTACAACAGAAGTTGAAAGTTTAGTGTCTAATGGACATAAAGAAATCGTATTAGTTGGCATAAACCTAATGTTCTATGGAGTAGAGTTCGGAACTCGTTTAGTAGACGCCGTTGAAACTTGTGCAAAAATCTCTGGAGTAGAACGTATTCGATTAGGTTCACTTGAACCAGAAGTAATCACTGATGATGATTTAATAAGACTATCTAAGATAGAAAAATTTTGTCCACAATTTCACTTATCTTTACAAAGTGGTTGCGATAAAACTCTTAAAGATATGAACCGTGCATATACCTCTAGTGAATATTATGAATTAGTATCTAAAATTAGAAAAATTTTTCCTAATAGTGCTATTACTACCGATGTAATGGTTGGATTTCCCAACGAAACTTTAGAAGATTTTAACACATCTTTGAAGTTTGTAGAAAAAGTCGGATTTGCTAAGGTTCATATATTTCCATATTCAAGAAGGAGTGGTACTCCAGCCGATAAGATGAAAAATCAGCTTACTAAGACAGAAAAACAAGAACGTGTTAAACAGATGTCTATAGTAGCACAAAAGACTCAAACAGAGTTTTTAAAATCGCAAGTTGGAAAAGTCTTTCCTGTACTATTTGAGCGTGAAAATGAAGATAATTTCCATCACGGATATACCCCTAACTATACTTTAGTGAAAATTCCAAGAGAAAATATCGAAAAAAGTTTGCGTAAATCAATTTTTTATGTTAAAATAGAAGTGTGCAAAGATGATTATTGTATAGGCTCTATAGTTGAATAGTTTCTATATAGTATAAATAGTCTACCATTTCCACAAGATGATAGACTACTTAAAGTAAAAATTACAACTTTTATTGTGGAGAATGGAGTTTTTAATAATGTCTGTTTTTAGAATTTACGTTGAAAAGAAACCATCTTTTGATGTAGAATCTCAATCAGTACTTAGCGACATCAAAACTGCCCTAAGACTTGAAAACCTTGAAAGTTTAAGAATTATCAACAGATATGATGCCGACAAACTTTCTCAAGAAGATTTTAACCTAGCTATAAATACAGTGTTCTCTGAACCTGCTGTAGATGTAACATATTCCGAACTACCTACTCTTAAAGATAATGAAAGAGTTTTCGGTGTGGAATATCTTCCTGGACAGTTCGACCAACGTGCCGATAGTTGCGAACAATGTATTCAAATACTAACACAAGGCGAAAGATGTCGTGTGCGTAACGCTAGAATATATATCACAAGTGGAAACTTATCCGACAATGAGTTTGAAAAGTTAAAAAGCTATCTAATAAACCCTGTTGAAAGCAGAGAAGCCTCTCTTGAAACTGTCGACACTTTAGATAATAACTATAAAATTCCAACTACTGTTGAAACTTTAGACGGTTTTATAGACTATTCTGAAAATGAATTGGCTGAATTTATAGATAAGTTCGGTCTTGCTATGGACTTAGATGATATTAAGTTCTGTCAATCTTACTTTAAAAATGAGGAACATAGAAATCCTACTATTACCGAAATTCGTATGATTGATACTTATTGGTCTGACCACTGTAGACATACTACTTTCTTGACTAATATCAAGGCTGTAAACATTCCTACTAGCTACATTAAAGATACTTATGATTTATATATCAACGTTAGAGAAGAACTAGGCAGAACTAACAAGCCTTTAACTCTAATGGATTTAGCTACTATTGGTGCTAGAAAGTTAAAAGCTGATGGTCTTATGCCAGACTTAGACGAAAGCGAAGAAATAAACGCTTGTTCTGTAAAGATTAAAGCAGACGTTGACGGAGAACTTCAAGATTGGATTTTAATGTTCAAGAATGAAACTCACAACCACCCTACAGAGATTGAACCTTTTGGTGGTGCTGCTACTTGTCTAGGTGGAGCTATCCGTGACCCACTTTCTGGACGTTCTTATGTATATCAAGCTATGAGAATTACTGGTTCAGCAAACCCACTAGTTCCAGTTGAAGATACTATTAAGGGTAAACTTCCACAAAGAAAGATTACTGTCGGTGCTGCTAATGGATATAGTTCTTATGGTAACCAAATAGGTCTAGCCACTGGTCACGTTACAGAAGTATATCACCCTGGATACGTTGCTAAACGTCTTGAAATAGGTGCAGTTGTAGGTGCTGCTCCAGCTGAAAACATTCGCCGTGAAAGACCTCAACCTAACGATGTTATTATCCTACTAGGTGGCAAGACTGGTCGTGATGGTTGTGGTGGTGCTACTGGCTCATCTAAATCTCATACTTTAGAAAGTCTTGAACATTGTGGTGCAGAAGTTCAAAAGGGTAACGCTCCAGAAGAAAGAAAACTTCAAAGATTGTTTAGAAATCCTGACGTTACTAAGCTAATAAAAAGATGTAATGACTTCGGTGCAGGTGGTGTATCTGTTGCAATAGGCGAACTTGCTGACGGTCTACAAATAAATCTTGATGCAGTTCCTAAAAAGTATGACGGTCTTGATGGTACTGAAATTGCTATCTCTGAATCTCAAGAACGTATGGCTGTAGTAGTTGCTCCAGAGGACGCTAAAACTTTCATGAATGAGGCTCTAAAAGAAAACTTACAATCTACACTAGTAGCCGTAGTAACCGAAGAACCTAGATTAAAAATGACTTGGAATGGTAATACTATAGTAGACTTATCAAGAGAGTTCTTAAACTCTAACGGTGCTACTAAGTATACCGATATAGAAATTTCTGAACCTGCTGACCTACCACAATCCGATTACAAGAATAATAAAGATGGTTGGACATCTATGGTATCTAACTTAAACGTATGTTCTCAAAAGGGATTGGTTGAAAAGTTCGACGCTACTATTGGAGCAGGTACTGTACTAATGCCATTTGGTGGAAAGTATCAACTAACACCTACTCAAGGCATGGTAGCAAAGATTCCTGTATTAAAGGGCGAAACTACTACTTGTTCTGTAATGGGTTGGGGATACAATCCATACATTAGTGAAAAGAGTCAATATCATGGTTCTATGTTAGCAGTAGTGGAAAGTATTGCAAAGGTAGTAGCCGTTGGAGGTACTTACAAAAAGTGTTGGCTAACATTCCAAGAATATTTTGAAAGAACTCAAAACACTCCTAGCAGATGGGGTAAGCCATTAGCATCACTATTGGGAGCTTTTAAGGCTCAATTAGAGATGGGTTGTGGTTCTATAGGTGGTAAAGACTCCATGAGTGGTACTTTTGAAAATATAGACGTTCCACCTACTTTAGTATCGTTTGCAGTATCCACTGCCGATAGTAGAAAGGTTTGCTCTCCAGAGTTTAAATCTGTAGGTGATGACGTTATATATATCGCTCCACAATATGATAAGGATAATCTACCTATATTCGATAGCGTTAAGAAAACTTTCGATACAGTAGAAGATTTAATTCAAAGTGGACGTGCTAAAGCTGTTTGGACTATCACTGGTAATGGCATTGCTGAAGGTATATTTAAGATGTGCTTAGGTAATCATATTGGATTTAAGTTCACTAAACAGTTATCCGATGCTGAACTATTTAACTCATGCTACGGTGCGTTCTTAGTGGAACTTAATGACAAAGCTAAAGATGATGAACAAGTTATCGGTGTTACTACTCAAGATTATACTATAAATTGTGGTGACTTCTTAATGTCACTAGTAGATTTACAACAATCTTGGGAAAGTAAACTAGAACCAGTATTCCCTTGCAGAATAAAAACATCTACCGATAAGGTTGAGGCTTTCTCTTATAATGCAGAAAACAGAGTAACATCTAGTATACATATTGCTAAGCCTAGAGTAATAATTCCAGTATTCCCTGGAACTAACTGCGAATATGATACTGCCAGAGCTTTTGAAAAAGCTGGTGCTATTCCAGAAGTTATAGTTATAAATAACTTATCATCTAGTGGCATTGAGGAATCTGTTAATAAGTTTAGAGTGGCTATTAGAAACTCTCAAATAATTATGATACCTGGTGGTTTCTCTGGTGGTGACGAACCAGATGGTTCTGGTAAGTTTATAACATCATTCTTTAGAAATCCTGAAATTAAGGACGAAGTTCATGAACTACTTAAAAATCGTGATGGCTTAATGTTAGGTATCTGTAACGGTTTCCAAGCGTTAATTAAGTTGGGATTAGTTCCTTTTGGCGAAATAGTAGATATGAAACAAAACTCTCCTACTTTAACTTTCAATACCATTGCTAGACACCAATCTATGATGGTTAATACTAGAATAGCATCTAATAAATCTCCATGGTTAGCAAGTTCCAACGTTGGCGATATCCATACAATAGCAATATCACATGGTGAAGGTAGATTCGTTGCTCCTATGGAATTTATAAAGAAGTTAGCTGAAAATGGTCAAATAGCTACTCAGTATGTCGATATGGACGGAAATCCTACTCTTGATATTAGATATAACCCTAATACCTCCTACTTCGCTATTGAGGGTATTACTTCCCCAGATGGTCGTGTTCTTGGTAAGATGGGTCATAGCGAACGTAAAGGTACAGATATCTGTAAGAATGTCGATGGCTTAAAAGACCAACAAATCTTTGAAAACGGTGTTAAGTACTTCTTATAGTATAAAATTTATGAGCAGAATATATATTCTGCTCATTTTTATATAACTAATGGCATTACGGATTTTCTCCATAATGCCATTTTTTAACCTAATAATAGACTACCATTCCATTAAACCTAATAGATACTTTTTCAACATAAGTAAATCTAGTGTGTTAGTTTTACCGTCTAAGTTGATATCTCCTCTAGGGAAAGTGCTATCTCCTACAGTTATCTCGGTGATAGATTTATTGCTATTACTTGGAAGTATTGGAATTTCATATGTGAAACTATGACTGCTCATAGCCAGTTCTGTTTGGAAGTAATGTACATCAACTGCACCTATGAACTTGACATTCTCATTATCTTGTAAGGTTCTAATAATTTCTCTAGAACTGTTATAATCTTCATATAAATTAGCACTATCCATATTAACTAGATTTATCTTATAATAGTAATCATCATCTATAAGAAGATTGTTATCTGCATTAGATACTTTTTCAATACTTTCGACTTCGTTAGCATATTCGCCAAGTAGTTCTGGAGTAGGTTCAGAACCATCTGCCATAACTATAGCTAAGTTAGATTTTGCACTCCAAATATTAAAATCATCATGACCCACATTAGCACTAAAGAAACTATTCTTTGCAATGCCCTTATCTAATAAAGATTGTCCTATCTTATACTTATACACCATAAAATCGTTATAAGATAAATCGTCTTTACACATAGGTAGATACATATGATATTCAGTAAGTCCAGTAAGTTGATTAATACCATTATTTCCAAGTTTAATATTTATATGACCATCGTTAAAACATAAGAACTCTTGTTGTTCTTTAGTTAAAACATCATCTATAGTTAGGTTAGGATTTTCACTTTCAAAAAATAGACTACAATCTATATAATTATTAAAGTTGCCTAATGAATTATCCGATTTATAATAGATAACATTATTCTTAGTAGTAAAGTTATCTTTATCATCAAAAGGTGCTGTAAATATTGGATTATCAAGAATTTTATTCTTACTTAGATATAACTCAGTATAAACATTACATACATCATTTAGATATGAGATAACATCATCATCATTAACAGAAGATAACTTATCTGGTAGATATGCTCCAACTACTAACCAATCATTATCACAGGTAAGTTTGCAATGGTCATTATAACCATAACGAAGATATTCATTAGTATCTTTGTTGTAAAAGAATGGCATATTATAATATATATTTTCACATTGTGATACATCTATATTATTTTTAGATAGTAGTTCAAGTATATTTTCATTAACATCAGCATTACTTATGCCATACATAACAAGATTATCTAATTTAGATATATCTAAACTATCTACATTAACTATTTCGCCACCATTTGTATCGTCATAGTAATATATACCATCCATAGTAGCTACTTTGTAGTATGTTTCGGAAGTATCATCATCAGGATTGGACTTTACAACGGTATCATATATTATAGATTTATCATCTATTTTATCTGATGCAGATACAATATCACAAGATAATTTTATAATACCAGTCTTACCAGTAACAGAATACTCTTTATAATAGTTATCACTATGATGACCTATGTAATCAAAATATGGAATTGATGTAACAGTAGTTGCATCAACGTTCATAGGTATTGCAGAAACACTTCCTAGAGTAGCAACTGCCATTACACACGCTAAAATTTTCTTAAAGTTTTTCATACAAATTCCTCCTTAAATTATAGACTTACTAATCCACTTTATCTATAGATATACTAGTTATTATGTTTTTGCCATCAATATTAGTATAATAGCTTATATTCCAAGTATAGTATATAGTCACACATTCTACATTGCTTTGATTTTCTTCTGGTGTTAGTACCACACTCACATAACAAGATTGATATGTTGATAAATCCTCAATAGAAGATACTATACCACTATACTTAGTATCATCATTGGTATAGAATAGGTCTACTTGATTATTATTATCATGTGATATAGAAACTGTACCCATTTCATCATTTATACCAAAAATTTTATCAGAGCCATCAGAAGATATACTTATAGATTTAATATCTTGATTGATACTTTTTGCTACAATATTAGTTGCTATGTAATTGTGAGAGGTTACATCATACTTAACATCTACAGATATATGACTATTAGGTTGAGTTTTTGCAATGTTTTCCAATGTAGTATCGATACCATCTAAAGTGATTTTAGTACTATCATCAATAGTAACCACTCGAGTGTAACTTGTAATACAACCTGAACTATTAGTAACAATATCCATAATATTACTAGTTGGATTAAAATAGAAATTATAATTATCACTATCATATGTAGTCGTTTGTGCTGAGGATATCTCTAGTTGATTAATACTTACAAGTTCTTGATTATCATTAAACTTAAATTCGTAGTATGGATAGTTAAGTTCTTTTAACTGCTCAAGAGTGTTCCCTTGAGAATTAAATACAGTATTATCAGTAACTTTTAACATTAAGTATACTGGTAGAGAACTTCCATCTACAGTATCCACTTGAATTTTTATGCAACTTTCTTCAAGGTCTATCACAAAATCCTGATATTCATACTCCTTATTATTCATTATGAATGAATTTTCCATAGTATTGATAGTGTTAATAGTTTCTTCTTTGTTATCTTCTACTAACTTGAGGGTATCATTGTCGATATACATTTTTTGCATATCTGCAAGACCCAAAAGCATCTTTTTAAGTGTTAATAGGTCGATAGTATTAACTTTACCATCAAGGTTTACATCGCCAGTATAGAAAGTCTTTTGAGTTTCCTCAGCACTAACTATAGTGGATACTCCCATTGTAGATATTGTACTTATTGCCATCACACAGGCTAAGATTTTCTTAAAATTTTTCATATTTAAATCCTCCTTAAAAAAATATATCCATATGTTGTATTATAATATTACTATAACATATAATAATTACTAAGTCAATAGTTTTTGGAAATTTTTTAGTAAGATTTTCAAAAACTCCTATATATATAACTCTTGAAGTTATAAAAAGGCTACAAAAAAAATCAAAAAAAATTTGAGTTCTATGTTTTGCACAAAAAACGAACATTTTTTTATATATAATGAACAAAAGAATATCCTTAAATATAAAAGGCAGATTTAACTCTAAAACTAAAAAAAATGCTTGTATTTTCTTTTAAAAAATAGTATAATAGATTTAGTATGTATTTATTTAAGAAAAAATTGGAGGATTTTTAATTATGTCAGCTAAGTATGTGTTTGTAACTGGTGGTGTGGTATCCGGATTAGGAAAGGGTATTACAGCTGCATCACTAGGTAGACTTCTAAAGGCTAGAGGATATAAAGTTACTATTCAAAAGTTTGACCCATATATAAATGTAGACCCAGGCACAATGAGTCCATATCAACATGGTGAAGTGTTCGTAACTGATGACGGTGCTGAAACAGATTTAGACCTTGGTCACTATGAACGTTTTATTGATGAAAACCTTTCAATCAATTCAAACGTAACCACTGGTAAGATATATTGGACTGTATTAAATAAAGAGCGTCGTGGTGACTATCTAGGTGGAACAGTACAAGTAATTCCACATATAACTAATGAAATTAAAGAAAGAATATATCGTGTAGGAAAATCTACTGATACTGATGTAGTTATCACCGAAATAGGTGGCACTGTTGGAGATATTGAAAGTACTCCATTTTTAGAGGCTATTCGTCAATTTGTAACCGAGGTTGGTAAGAATAATGCAATGTACATTCACGTTACACTATTACCATTTATAGCTGGTTCTAACGAATTAAAATCTAAGCCAACACAACATTCGGTGAAGGAGTTATTATCTTTAGGTATACAACCAAATATAATAGTATGTCGTACAGAAAGCGAAATTCCTAAAGATATAATAGATAAGTTAAGTCTATTCTGCAACGTTAGAAAAGAAGATATTATCCCAAATATGACTGCTCCATCGTTGTATGAAGTTCCATTAATGCTAGAAGATAGTGGCTTAGCTGATTGCGTATGTCATCACTTAAACTTAAAAAATAGTAAACCTGATTTAGAAGAGTGGCAAAACATGGTTGAAAGACAGAAAAACGCTCACAAAGAAGTTACTATAGGTTTAGTTGGTAAGTACGTTGCTCTACAAGATGCTTACTTATCTGTTGCGGAGTCTTTGCGTCATGGTGGCATTCCAAACGATGCTAAAGTAAACATTCTTTGGATTAATTCCGAAGAGATTACTCATGAAAACGCTTCTGAAATGCTTAGTATGTGCGATGGTATTATCGTTCCAGGTGGTTTCGGAGATAGAGGTATCGAAGGCATGATTGAAGCTATTAGATACGCTAGAGAAAACAAAGTACCTCTATTTGGAATATGCTTAGGTATGCAAATGGCTGTAGTTGAATTTGCTAGAAACGTCGCTGGTCTTAAAGATGCTAAATCTTCAGAGTTTATGACTCCAGAAGATTCTCCTAATACCGACTACGTTATAGATATTATGGACGAACAGAAAGATATCACTGAAAAGGGTGGTACTATGAGATTAGGTCTATATCCATGTAAGTTAGATAAATCTTCTAAGTGTTACTCTATATATGGTGAAGAATTAATCTATGAACGTCATAGACATCGTTGGGAATTTAACAATCAATATAGAAAGCCACTTACTCAAGCTGGACTTTCTTTAGCTGGTCTTTCACCTAATGAAAAGTTAGTTGAAATAGTTGAAATTAAAGACCATCCTTGGTTTATAGGTGTACAATTTCATCCCGAGTTTAAGTCTAGACCTAATAAACCACAAAAATTATTTACCGACTTTATTAGAGCATCTTTAGTTAATAAAGAAAGCAAATAATAAATGTTATTTGAAAGGAGTATGTAATATGCCATCACTTGATTTTTTAACCAAATTGTACAAGACTTCAAAGTCTGCTGTGATGATTATCAACACAACCAACACTATATGTTGGTCAACCAATCTATTTAAGATAGGTTTAACTGAGGAGGATATGCGTGGAAAGGATAGTCCAAAATACTTTGGAAAACATATCTGCGAATTATATCCTGGTGAATATCTTGCTAAGATAAATGGTAGTTCTTACACTTATAACGTTAAAACTTTCGCTGATAGAACTAATGAGTTCGTTATAGTGGAAATTAGAACTGTAACCTTAGGAACATCTGTAATAGAAGATGACGCTGTATGCGACTTGCTAGATGAAAATCAAGACATAATAAAAACTAACACTAGTAACATACTATCTGCTATAGATATTATGCAAATAGACAAGAAAAACAATACAGACAATTACAACAAGATATTACAGTATGCTAAAAACATCATGAATAGTAACAGACCTCTATTTAACTTAATAGAAACTAGACGTGAATGTGATGAAGAACTTCTTGAAATCAGTATTTCTGAGATTGTTCAAAAAGTTGCTGACACTATCAATGCCTTTTTCAACCTTAAAAAGGTAGACGTGGTTATAAACTGTACAGAAGATGTTTACTGCAAAATGGGTAACATAGCTTTTGAAAATCTATGCTTAGCTTGTTTAGGTAGACTAATGTGTATCTGCGATGGATATATAGACTCTCTAACCATAGGCTTAGAAATGACTACTAGTAGTAGTGCTGAACTATATCTATGTGCAGAAAGTCCATCTGGTAAGGTTAGAATATCTAACATTGACGAACTTAAACAACAACTTGAAAAAGAAAATACTATGGGTACAGACTTATTCTTTATTAAGTATTTCTGTGAAAAGTTCTCTGCTGAGGCTACTCAAAAGATAGAACGTGACATTCATAGAACTACTATATCTGTAGTACTTCCATACTGTTACGCTATAGATATCATTCTATTTAAGTGCAACGAAACTCTACCAAAAGATTATGCTATGTTCTCAAAATCTTCACTATGCGTAGAAAAACTTGCATCATATATAGATGAAAATTCTGATGACAAAAACTAGTTAATATAATATTACTATTGTAAGGATATCCAAATTTGGATATCCTTACAGTATTATACAATATTATCAAAAATAAGCTAATAACATTAATATTTATTAGTTATACTGCACAATAATATTAAAATCGTATTGCAAAAACATCAATTTTATTGTACAATTAAAGTATATAAAAAATAATCTGCTTGGAGGATTTTTAAAATGTCACTTAAGTTAAATACTAAGTATCTTGCAGGTTTCGTTGGTCAAAATGAACTTGATGCTATGAAGCCTCAAATTGAAACTGCTGTAAATACACTACACGCTAAGAATGGTCAAGGTAGTGACTTCTTAGGTTGGTTAGAACTTCCTACTAATTACGATAAAGAAGAGTTCGATAGAATAAAGAAAGCTGCTGAAAAGATTAAATCTAATTCCGATGTACTAATTGTTATCGGTATTGGTGGTTCTTATTTAGGTGCAAGGTCTGCTATTGAGTTCATGAAATCTCAATACTACAACAACCTAAAGAAAGACACTCCAGATATATTCTTTGCAGGTAACAATATAAGCTCTACATACCTAAATGAGATTATATCTATCTGCGATGGCAAAGACTTCTCTGTAAACGTAATATCTAAGTCTGGAACTACTACAGAACCTGCTCTAGCTTTTAGAGTTTTCAAAAAGTTAGTTGAAAATAAGTACGGCAAGGAAGAAGCTAAAAACAGAATCTTCTGTACTACTGACAAGGCTAAGGGTACTCTTAAAGAGTTAGCTACTACTGAAGGTTATGAAACTTTTGTAGTTCCTGATGATGTTGGTGGTCGTTTCTCTGTATTAACTGCAGTAGGTCTACTACCTATAGCCGTTGCTGGTTGCGATTTGGATAAAATCATGGAAGGTGCTAGACAAGCTCAAAACGACTTCATGGCTGATTTCGATAACAACGATTGCTATAAGTATGCTGCTTTAAGAAACATTCTATATAGAAAAGGTAAATCTGTTGAAATGTTAGTATCTTATGAACCTTGTTTCGTTCAAATGGCTGAATGGTATAAGCAACTATTCGGTGAGAGTGAAGGTAAAGATGGTAAGGGCTTACTTCCAGATGCTGTAAACTTCTCAGCTGACTTACACTCTATGGGACAGTTTATTCAAGATGGTTCTAAGGTTATGTTTGAAACTGTTATGGATATCAAAACTCCTAAACAAGACCTATTCCTTGAAAGCGATGCAGAAAATCTTGATGGCTTAAACTTCTTAACTAATCAAAATATGTCTGTAGTTAATAAAAAGGCTTTTGAAGGTACTATTCTTGCTCATACTGATGGTGGAGTTCCTAACATCATTCTTGAATTAGATGGAACTGATGAGTTTAACTATGGTTATATGGTATACTTCTTTGAAAAGGCTTGTGCTGTATCTGGATATACTTTAGGTGTAAATCCATTTAATCAACCTGGTGTTGAAAGCTACAAAAAGAATATGTTCGCTTTACTAGGTAAGCCTGGCTATGAAGATATGAAATCTGCTCTTGAAGCTAAACTAGGTTATTAATTTTTTAATAAATAATAAAAATAAACGCCGTCCTACACGGCAGAACGGAGTATTTATATGATTAAACTTATTACAGGTAAAAAAGGTACTGGTAAAACTAAAATCTTAATCGATACTATTAACGACGCTGTAAAGTCTACTAATGGTTGTCTAGTTTGTATCGAAAAGGGTACTGCTCTAAGCAACGCTATAAACTTTAGAGTTAGAAAGTGCGATACTGAATACTTTGGTATCGAAAGTTACACATCTTTCTATGGTTTTGTAGCTGGTCTTATGGCTGGTAACTATGATATTAAAGAAATCTATGTTGATGGTATCTTCAAGATTGCTGGTCGTGAATATGACGACTTCGGCAAAATGTTAGATTGCTTAGACAAACTAACTGGCGAAGATGTTAAGGTTATATTTACTGTATCTGCTGATAATGAAGAACTTCCAACTTCTGTTACTAAATTTGTAGACTAATATAAGTCTTTAAGTTTGTACTAGCATTATAAATCCGTCTATATTCAATGGAATTTTTTAAAAAAACTATTGACAAGACGGATTTTCTATGCTAAAATATTAGTTGTGATGTCGTATTAGCATTACTAATCCATTCACATGGATACGTTGATATTTTTTTTGAAGGTTAGGTGCTTTTAATGAAACTAAATATTAGACAAGTTTTTAACATAGTTGGTGAAAAAAAATCTATTAACTTTAAAATTCAACATGATGAACTTGAGAATATTAGAGCTTTCAAATTTAGCACTCCTGTATCAGTTGTTGGTGAGGTTTATAATCGTGCTGGTATCGTAAACTTGACTTTCAATGTTAAGTTCACTCTATCGCTAGTGTGCGACAGATGTCTTGATGAGTTTGAACGTGAATTTAGTTATGACTTTGAACATACTGTTGTAAAATCTCTTAACAACAATCAAAATGATGATTATATCGTTGCAGATGGTGACTTCATTGACATCACTCCTATTGCTATTTCTGATTTACTACTACAACTCCCTACTAAAATCTTGTGTAAAGAAGATTGCAAAGGGTTATGCCAACGTTGTGGTAATAACTTTAATCACGGAGAATGCAATTGCAACAAGTAAATAAGATTATTTCTGTCTTTTTAGACCTACAATAAGGAGGTGCCAAGAATGGCTGTACCAAAGAGAAAAACTTCAAAATCTAGACGTGACAAAAGACGTTCTAGCGTTTGGAAATTAGACGTTCCTGCATTTAGTAAATGCTCTAACTGTGGTGAATTAACTATTCCTCACAGAGTTTGTAAGAACTGCGGTTTTTATAAAGGTCAAGAAGTTATTAAGCATGAGGCTTAATCGCTTTTGCGTATTAAAAAACAATTAGAGGAGGATTGCTATGTAAATCTTCCTCTTTGTTTTTATGAATATTTTTTAACACTAATGGAATACTTTAATTATACAAGGAGGTAATTTTTTATGGCTCTACCAATAGTGGCAGTTGTAGGACGTCCTAACGTGGGAAAATCTACACTGTTTAATAAGTTAATAGGTCAAAGACTATCCATAGTTGAAGATACCCCTGGGGTTACTCGTGATAGAATTTACTCTAAGTGTGAATGGCTCAACCATGAGTTCATGCTCGTGGATACTGGCGGTATTGAACCTAAAACTAATGACGTTATATTGGCTCAAATGCGTAGACAGGCTCAATTGGCTATAGATAAGGCTGATGTTATAATATTCGTAACAGATATTAAAACTGGTGTTACTGCTAGTGATTACGATGTGGCTAGTATGCTTCAAAAGAGTGGTAAACCAGTAATTCTATGTGTAAATAAGTGCGACAATGTCGGCGATATTCCTATGGATTTCTATGAGTTCTATAACCTAGGTTTAGGTGAACCTTTTGCAATATCTTCTGTACACGGTCACGGAACTGGCGATATGTTGGACGAAGTTCTAAAGTATCTACCAGATGGAGAACATCAAGATTACTCTAGCGAATATGTAAAGGTAGCTATAATAGGTAAGCCAAATGCTGGTAAATCTTCTTTGATAAATAAGTTATCTGGTGAGGAAAGAGCCATAGTTTCTGATATCGCTGGAACTACTCGTGATGCCACTGATACCGTTATTGAAAATAATCATGGTAAGTACGTTTTCATAGATACTGCTGGTATTAGAAAGAAATCTAAAGTAAACGAAAAAATCGAACAGTATAGCGTACTAAGAGCCTACATGGCTGTAGACCGTTCCGATGTCTGCATCATCATGATTGATGCAGAAACTGGCTACACTGAACAAGACTCTAAAGTTGCTGGATATGCTCATCAGCAAGGAAAAGCCTCTATAGTGGCTATAAATAAATGGGATTTAATCGAAAAAGATACTAACACTATGAACGAATTTTTAGAAAAGTTAAAGAACGATTTTAGTTTTATGTCTTATGTACCATTTATATTCATATCTGCAAAGACTGGTCAGCGTGTGGAAAAACTCTACGATATGATTAACCATGTACATGAACAACATTCTACTAGAATTACTACTGGTACTCTTAACGATGTTCTATCCATGGCTACTACTAGAGTTCAACCACCATCTGATAAGGGTAAACGCTTAAAGATATACTATATGACTCAAGCATCTACTAATCCACCTACATTTGTAATATTCTGTAACCGTTTGGATTTATTCCACTTCTCTTACAGACGTTACATTGAAAATCAAATTAGAATTGCGTTCAAATTGGATAACACTCCGTTAAAGTTTATCGTTCGTGAACGTGGCAACGGTCAAGATGTTAAGTAGGTGATTATTTTATTATGGGCAATTTTTTAATAGCATTATTATTATGTGCAATAGTTTCATACTTACTTGGAAGTTGTAACTCAGCTATAATAGTGGTTAAACTTCTAAAAGGTGAAGATGTTCGTTCCAAAGGTAGCAAGAATGCAGGTCTTACCAACACTTTTAGATGTTATGGAGCTGTTCCAGCTCTATTAACTCTAATTGGCGACTTAGCTAAGGGGATAATAGCCGTAATTCTTAGCAGATTAATCTTCAACTGGCTTGATACTGGTCTTGCTGATTTTATGAACGCTATCGGTTCAAACTGGCAACCAATAGCAGATGGTCATAATACAATCTTTGTAGGCTATATAGCAGGATTTTTCGCAATATTAGGACATATCTTTCCTATATACTACGGATTTAAAGGTGGTAAAGGCGTATTAGTATCATGTTCAATATTGCTAGTAATAGACCCTCTTACATTCTGTATTATGATACCTTTCTTTATAATAGTATTAGCTATTACTAGATATGTTTCTGTATCGAGTATAGCAAGTGCGGTTATGTATCCAATAGTTACGTTTGTAAGTCAGTGTTTAAGAAGTAGTTTTACTATCCAAGAAACTATAGTACATACAATATTAGTTATAGGCACAAGTATAATATTAATATATATGCATCGTTCTAACATTGAACGTCTAAAAAATGGTACAGAGAATAAGTTCCATCTTAAAAAGAGCAAGGAGGCTTGATTTATATGGCTAAAATTACTGTTTTGGGTTCTGGCGGATTTGGTCTAAGTTTAGCTATAATGTGCGATAAAAATGGTCACGATGTTACCGTTTGGTCTAACTTCGCCAGTGAAATAGACGATATTAAAAAGTTCCATGAACATAAGACTAAACTTCCTAACGTAAAAATATCCGATACTATTAAACTAACTACTAGTATAGATTGCATCACTGGTAGCGATATTGTAATCTTTGGAATACCATCTAAATTTGTACGTTCTGTAGCTAAAAAATCTACTGAGTATATCACCAATGATATGATTATTGTAAATACTGCTAAAGGTCTTGAAGAAGGTTCTCATAAACGCATGAGCCAAGTATTACAAGATGAAATCCCACAAGGTAAGATAGTAATACTATCTGGTCCATCTCACGCTGAGGAGGTCGCTAGAGATATTCCTACTACAGTAGTAGTATCTTCCACTGAACCAGCTTACGCAGAAACTATTCAAGAAACCTTGAGCAATCCCCTATTTAGAATATACGTCAATAACGATATTATAGGTTGCGAAATAGGTGGCTCTTTAAAGAATATAATAGCATTATGCTCAGGAATTTCCGACGGCATGGGCTATGGTGATAATACTAAGGCTGCTCTTATGACTAGAGGTATCGCTGAAATGGTTCGCTTGGGAGTCGCTCTTGGTGCTAAAACAGATACCTTTTCTGGTTTAACTGGTCTAGGAGATTTAATAGTAACTTGTACAAGTATCCATAGCAGAAACTACAGAGCAGGTCTATTAATAGGTCAAGGAGTATCACCTCAAGAAGCAGTGGCTATGGTCGGTACTGTAGAAGGCTATGAGTGTTGTAAAGTAGCATGGTCATTAGCAAAATCGGTTAACGTTTCCATGCCTATAACTGAACAACTACATAAAGTTCTATTCGAAAATGAAAGCGTTAGAAGTTCACTTCCAAACCTAATGAGCAGACCTAAACGTCACGAAAAAGAAGATATAGTCTTTTAGGATACATCATTATGGGAATATTTTTAGTTATAGCATTTATATTCTTTATAGGAAGTCTTACAGGTTGGGTTCTAGAACTTTTCTATAGAAAGTTTATATCCAAAGCAAATCCCGAAAGAAAATGGATTAATCCAGGTTTTTTAGTAGGACCATATCTGCCACTGTATGGGTTCGGATTGGTTGCTATGTATATACTATCACAAATAGATGTATCTTTCATTCAAAATAAGACTGCTCAACAGATAATCTTATTTATACTAATGGCTATAGTTATGACTATTATTGAATACATCGCAGGAGTGATATTCATAAAAGGTATGAAAGTTAAACTCTGGGATTATACTAACGAATGGGGTAACATTCAAGGCATAATCTGTCCAAGATTTTCTTTCTATTGGGCTGTATTGAGTGCTATATATTACTTTTTAATACACCCTCATATACTTAACTCTATCTATTGGTTGGCAGAACATCTAGCGTTTTCGTTCGTAGTTGGATTCTTTTACGGAATATTCTTAATAGATATATGCTACTCTATGCAGATATTAGTTAAAGTTAAAAAGTTCGCTATTGACCATGATATCATAGTTAAGTATCAAGAACTAAAGCGTTCTATTAGATTGGCTAAGGAAGAATATCAAGAGAAGAAATCTTTTGTATTTGCGTTCAAGTCGGAACACTCTTTAAGTGAACATCTTAAAAGATATCTTGAATTACAATCAGCATTCGTTAATGATACCTTGGAAGAATTAGAAGAAAAAGTATCTGCTAAACTTGATGAGGTAAACTCCAAACTTGAAGAAAAAACTAAACCTATTCAAGATAGGTTGGAAGAAGTTAATAACAAGTTAGAAGAAAAATCTAAGCCTAAAAAATAGAAAAAATCTAGTGATATTACATCACTAGATTTTTTTATATTAAAATATAAACTAATCCATAGCGTTAAAGAAACGATAAAATTCTTGTTTATCGTGACAACGTTCAATAGCATCAGCCTCATAGATAGTGCCATTTTTAGCCATTCTAGCAAGTTCTTGGTCAAGACACATCATGCCGAACTGCTTACCAGTCTGGATAGACGATTGTATAAGGTGAACTTTATTATCTCTAATCATAGCAGATATAGCATCTGTAACGTTTAGAATTTCTAGGGCAGCCACACGACCAGAACCATCGCACTTAGGCAAAAGTGTCTGGGATACAACACCTACTAGAACGTTCGCTAACTGAGTTCTAATCTGTACTTGTTGATGCTCTGGATAAACGTCTATGATACGGTTAATGGTATCGGAAGCACTTGTAGTATGTAGTGTGGAAAATACTAAGTGACCAGTTTCAGCTGCCGTAATAGCTGCCGATATAGTTTCAAAGTCACGCATTTCTCCTACGAGGATAACGTCAGGGTCTTCACGGAGTGCAGCACGAAGTGCAGCTGCAAAGTCTGGAACGTCTGGACCAACTTCTCTTTGGTTTACCATACATCTTTTGTGTTCGTGAACGTATTCAATAGGGTCTTCAACGGTTATAACGTGTGCTGAACGATTAGTATTAACATAATCAATCATAGCGGCAAGTGTAGTAGATTTACCTGAACCAGTAGGTCCAGTTACTAATACTAGACCTCTAGGACGCATAGCAAAGTCAGCCATAATATCTGGAAGTAGTAAATCTTCCAAAGTAGGAATATCATTACGAAGTAAACGTATAGCTATAGCAGTATGATTTCTTTGTCTATACACGTTTACACGGTGACGGAAGCCTCTTTTAGTAGTAAAAGAGAAGTCAGTATCTTCATGACGTCTAAACTGAGCTCTAAGTTCATCTGGAATCATTTGACCGACAATATCATCAATAATGGAATCGTTCATAACAGGATAAGAACCTAACTTTCTAAGTGAACCGTTAAGTCTTACAATAGGTTGAATAGCATTAGTAAAGTGCAAGTCGGAGCAACCTAAAACTCTAACTTCATCAAGCACTCTATCGATGTCAATAACTCTATCCTCATCAAACATGGAAAAAAATCCTCCTCAAAAAAGTAATAATATATTATACAGAATAAGTAACTCTAACGAGTTCGTCCATAGTAGTAACGCCTTGCATAACCAATTCCGAGATATTATCTCTAAGTAGACGAGTACCGTTTAACTTAGCACGTTCTTCAATTTCGTCCTTACCAGCATTTTTAGCTATTAGCTTAGAAACATCGGCACTACAGTGGATAATCTCATGAATAGCAGTTCTACCTCTGTAGCCAGTGCCACCACATTCAGCACAACCCTTTTTATCGTAAACGGTAACGGATTGAGAAATGTGCATTAGAGCATTTTCCTCATCGGTAGAAAGTCTAGGAACTCTACATCTAGGACAAAGAACCTTAACAAGTCTTTGAGCGATAACTCCGATAAGTGATGTAGATACCATGTAAGGTTGTACACCCATATCTACTAGACGTACTATTGTAGATGCAGCATCGTTAGTGTGAAGTGTAGATAGTACCAAGTGACCAGTAATCGCAGCACGGATAGCTATATCAGCAGTTTCGGAGTCACGCATTTCACCTATCATAACGATATCAGGGTCCTGACGAAGTATGGAACGTAATGCAGCTGCAAAAGTCATACCAGCCTTTTCATTAACTTGTACTTGGTTAATACCTTCAATATTTTTTTCGACAGGGTCTTCAACGGTAACTACGTTTACATCTGGTTTAGCAAGTTCACCAAGAGCAGCGTACAAAGTGGTAGACTTACCAGAACCAGTAGGACCAGTTACTAATACAACTCCATGAGGACATTTAATCATATCTTCAAACATTTTGTAGTTGTAATCAGTCATACCAAGGTCGGTAATCTTTCTAAGAGAGAAGTTACCAGTAGCAAGAATACGAATAACTATCTTTTCGCCGTTTACAGTAGGAATGGAAGATACACGGTTATCAATAGTAGTACCATCTACAACGTGAGTAAAACGACCATCTTGAGGTATTCTCTTTTCAGCGATATTCATACCACTCATAATCTTAATACGAGTAGTCATGGCACTATGAATCTTACTACCAACGTTCATAAGTTCTTTTAAGTCGCCGTTTACACGGATACGAATACGAGTAAAAGTTTTAAAAGGTTCAATGTGAATATCTGTTGCGTCTGCACGGAATGAGTTTTCAATAATAGTATTTACTAACTTAACTACAGGAGCATTTTCAATTCTATCTTGAGCCTCAGCATCTACTTCGTCAGCAGTACTTAAAGCGTCTACACCTTCGATAACGCTATCAACGTTCTGCATGGAGTAGTGTCTACCAATAGCCTTATTGATAGCTGTTCTAGTAGCTAGAACTGGTTTACAATCCATACCACAAGCGAACTTAATTTCTTCAAAAATTTCAAAGTTTACAGGGTCATCGGTAGCTACTGTTAGCTTATTACCTTGAATATTAATGGCTATAGCAGTATACTTCTTAGCAAGTGCCTCAGATACCTTAGATACTGCTTCCTCATCAATAATATCTGGATTACTTAAATCTACATAAGGAATATGTATCTTTCCTGCCAACGCTTGAGCAAACTTAATTTCACTAAGTACACCCAATTCTACGATAACTTCACCAAAACGTTTTGGTGTGCCTTTTTCTCTTAATTCTGTCTGTTTCGATAGAACAGCCTCTAACTGTTCAGTAGTAATTAAACCTTGCTCGACTAAATACTGTCCTATTGGTTTATTTCTGCTCATTAGAAAAACCTCCATTATAAATTTTATATTTTTATTGTAATTATTTTACTTTTATGATAAAATAACAGTATATTATTAATATTCACAAGGAGGCGTTAGCCATGTGGGGCTTAGAATACCTTGACCCTATGTTTTATGTAATGTTTTATCCTGTTATTTTCATTTATGGTATCTGTATAGGCAGTTTTTTAAACGTTGTCATCTTAAGACTACCTAAAAATGAAAGTTTAGTAAAAAAATCTTCTCACTGTATGACTTGCGGTGCTAAGATTAAATTTTATGATAACATTCCCTTAATAAGTTGGTTAATACTTAAAGGTAAATGTCGTAATTGTGGGGCTAAGATATCTGCACAATATCCAATAGTTGAAGGGTTAAATGGTATTATGTACATAATATCATTTATAGCTTTTGGTGTCAGTTGGAAAGCTATTATATACTGTCTATTTTTTTCATTACTTATAGTAATAGGCTTTATGGATTGGAATACCTTAGAAATAGATATCCGTACCTTAATAGGAATAGTATTGTTAGTAATACCATCTATAATATTTAAAGTGGATAACCTATCTATACTTCAACGAATTATCGGAGCTATATGTATTAGCGTTCCATTCTTCATCATTGGAGAAGTATCTGGAGCATATATAAAGAAAAAAACTGGCGAAAAAATTCGTGGCATAGAACTAGGTGATACCTTTTTAATGCTATGTGCTGGTCTTATAGTAGGTCCTAAGATAGTCTGCGTATCTGCATTCTTTGGAGTTATTCTTGCTGCCGTATGTGGTATGATTTACAAACATATCACTGGAAGTTCTAAGTTTGCATTTGGACCATATCTATCTATTGGAATAGCTTTGGCATCTATATTTGGAAATCAACTTATTAATTGGTATGTATCCAACTTCTTGACCTTTGAATAACTATATCTTTAATATTATAATTTTAAAAGCAGTCGGAGCAATCGTTCTCCGACTGCTTTTATTAAAGCGTCTTTTAACTATAATTTTTTAGGTATAGTATATATTATATAAAAGTCATCATACTTAGTTGGAGTAGGAGCGTTATCTATAAACTTAAATACATCTGTACTATCAATATTTTGATACTTATAACTTACAGAACTACCACTAGTTTCTGTAACAATCTGTTTTGATAAATTATTAGAGTTATTAATATTAACAAAACTAACTGGCATACTCATACATTGTTCCAATGCTTTTGGTCCAGATGTTGTATTTTTATACAAATCACAAGTAACGCAAAAGTCACTAGCACTAATACTAGTATTTACAGTATCCAAAATCATAGTATCAGTTGAGGAGTCATATTTATACTCATATTGACCTAGACAAAATCTTAGAGCATACTCATCAAATAGAGCCTTATTAACTGGAGATGTATTAGTAGTTTTACCAGAAATATTAAGAGTTCCTGATGATACTGGATATGTATACAAGGACATTGGACTTGAAGTAGTTCCAAAGTTAGTATTATTAAACTCTAGTACATACACATTATCTGTTTCACTAGATAGATTATCCTTATATAGATTATCATAGAACAACTGAACATTAGTATCCATATTTGCAGTAGTATCTCTGCAAACATACACTTTATCAGCATAACGGATAGTACCGTCTAAATAACGTTTAACATTATCCAAAGTAGCTCTAGCACCCTCATATTGAGATGTGCTGGAGAACTGCTTTCCAATAGGACCTATCAATTGAAATGCCGCAAACATAATAACAGAGAATATTGCCATTACTATTATTAATTCTATAAGAGTAAAACCTTTAAACTTTTTCTTCATTACAAAATCCCTCCTATTATGGCTTAAAGAACTTAAAGTTATGGTTACCTTGAACACTTATCAAGCCTTCGCCATAATTAGAAAAGTTTGCTTCTTCATTAACTTCATATACTGAGCCATCAATTTCATAAGTAGCACCACCATACTTTAAAACAATCTTTTGATTAGGTATTTCGGTGGATTTTGAAGTTGAACGAGAATCTGCAATAGGTGCTTCATAATTTACCTTCTTATTTAAAGCATTGGTACTAACTTTAACTTTAGCTATATTAGAGCAAGAAACTACCACTACTGTAGACATAATAGCCATAACAGCCATAGCGACTACAATTTCAACGAGGGTCATTCCTTTTAAATTTTTCTTTTTCATGAACTATCCCTCCTATTAGCTATTTTGATAGTATAGTAAAGCCCAATCGCCACTAGCACCAGGAGGAGTACCTCCACCGCCACCAGTTGGGTCGATAAACATAACAATTGCATCATTGTTAATTTTAGCCTCACCTACAATTGCTGAACCAAGAATTGTTAATTCGCCAGTAATACCAGTTTCACCTTCATATGAAACACCTGCAAATTTACCTGTAGAAACTGCATTTTGTTCACTTAGATATAAATAAGGTGCTACAACGTATGCAGTTACCATACCATTATTATGAATATCTAGTTGTGGGTGATAAGCATCATAACCACGACCAGAATATATATATATATTTGGAATATAATCTACACTAGGATTTTCTTTAACATCTAATGCAGAACTATTACAGAACTTTTCATAATAAGATTGAGTAAAAACATAACTACCATCAAGATTAACAGAACAATCTTGTTTAATATAGAAGTTAGCTAAACTATTTGGATTGCTATCATTTACTATAATACCATTAAAACCATTTGGATTTGTAAAAGTTAAATTGCCAACCTTAATCCAAAGACCACTTGTAGCAGATGGGTCAACATATACTATTTGACCAAATTGAATAGTACCTTGAATAGTACAGTTCTTATCGATATTAACAACATTTGTATTGACACCATTTAAATTAACTGTCTTATAGTAAGCGTTTACTTCAGGAGAACCATCATAGTAGGTATAAGTATTATCTACTAAAGTTATGCCATCTGGAGCTAACTCTTGTTTTATTTCTTGTATAGATTGAATTTTGCCATTACCAAAGTTGATAATAGTTCTATCACAAGTAGGTTCATCTAAGATGGTATTCTTAGTATCGCTACTAGAATTCAAGTCTGAAATTTCAGATGGAGAAAGTTCATTTTTATCTAACTTACCTATTTTAAAATAAGTATTACCATTGATAGAAGTAGTATATTCATTTTGAGTTTCAGCAACAGTATTTATAATCTTATTAGCAGGGTCGCCATAGCCCAAAATTTCAATTAACTCTTTAGATGCTGGGAATAGATGTACAGTATCAGTACCATTTGTACCAGTACCATTTTTATCAGCAGAAATCATATTTTTCAATGAAGTTTTATAAGTAGAAGCATCAGTAGTATCTAAAGTATATTTAAAACCAGAACTTGCTACAACTATAACATCGCCATTATTAGAAGTAGCATTAGCATTTACATTTTTAATATACTCAGCAACATCGCCACCATTGTAAACTTGACCATTAATTTTAGTATTATTATCTATAGTAGTCTTATCTGGGTCACAGAAGATACCACCACTAACATACTTATCTCTATTACCATGATGTATTGTAAGATTTCCTTCACAAACTATAGAACCATCAATTTGTAGGCCACCATTTAAAGTTAAATCTTTTTCAACTATTAAATCGCCTTGAACTTGATATGTAGAACGTGAATCTTGACCCATAGCAACACTACCTTTACTAAAGATATTGCTACCAACAGATGGGTTATCAGGGTTTTTACTTATAAGGTTATCATACCAACCAAGTAATCCACCTGGGTCGGAATAAGTCCAAAAGTTACTAGTAGCATTTAATTGATTGCTTGTTATTTCACTTGCATCTATAATGCTGTCACTTGCATCTTTTGAAAAGTCGTGGTCATAGATATAAATATCTGAATAAAATCTTAGATTACCATTAACGTTTAGAGAACCACCAGTATAAATGTTTATAGGATTGTTATAACTACCAAAATAATTATCTTGATATAAGTTAAAATCACCTTCAACATAAACGTATGGTAATTCATTATAGTTCATGGAAGTAGCTGAAACATCTACAATAGATTCAAACTTACCATTATCTTTTTGTTGGTTAAAGTCACCTAAAATAACCATTCCTTGACCTGGTTTAGTAAATTGGAATTTACCTCCACCACCACAAGTAATGGATTTATTACTTAAAAAGTCAGCTGTCATAACACCGTTATTTTGTAGATTCATACTGTCATAAGTACCAGTAGCCTTATCAGTCCACTTAGATGATGTAATTCCTACATTAGCTCCGCCGTAAGCCTTACCAGATGTACCAGTTAATGCTGAACCCATTGTAGTAAGAGCATTTTTAAACATACTTGGTGGTGGACTAGATGGGTCTTTTAAATAGTATGCTGAAACTGTACTTTCTTCAGTTCCTAATACAGCAGTAGCAGTAATTTTAACTACATCTCTATCAACTGATTTAAGACTATTAGTAGCTGAATCGATAGTAACTTGAGAATATCTATCGGCTACAGGTAAACATTGAACTGTAATTTTATTATCTTTGATAGTACCCATGGAAGCATCTGGTAGAGTAACTGATATTTCCATAGAAGAACCATTTGCCAAACCTTTAACAGCATCGGATAGTGCTGTGTTACTGGTATCTGACATAGCAGTGTAAACACTTTCAATGGCAGAACGAGCCGTATAAGTCGTTTGGTTTTTAGAATAGCTAGCATAAGCACGTTTATTAGCAGCACCAGCTATTGTAAGAGTCGCCATTACGAATACAATAAGTACCATCATAACAGCAACTACCGTAAACAGAACAGAACCCTTAAAGGATTTCTTTCTTGTACGGATTTGCTTTTCCTCCTTCATAAAACAATACCACCTTTCCTAAAAAGAGTTAATACTAACCCAAAACTGGTTCAGAAAGAGGCTCTAAAACGTAGAAGTTAATAGTCATAGAACCAGTAGAATAACCTTTTATAGTATTGCTACCACGTTCAGCATTAGCACCAAAAGTGAAGTCATCTACAGTAGTTTGAGTAATTAAAACATTCTCGTCGATGTCCTTAATGGCATCTAATAGAGCTAAGATATTATCTTTCTTACCATTAAAACCTATAGTTAAAGAATACATTTCAACTTCTTGAGCCTCTAGATTAGAAAATACTGTGGAAGTTTTTAATTTTTCAGCAGTAGCAGTAGCTATATCGCCATTAATATCGGCAGCCTCTAATAGTGGATATGTAACTACGTTAGGAGTATAACTATAGAACTCAATAGTTTCAGCAGAAGAATCTTCAGTAGCTAAACTTAAAATTTCTACTTGATTAGTATTAAAGTATTCTTGAATAAATTGGTCAACTTCATAAGGAACTCTGCTTTGAGCAAAACCCTCAGCATAAGATTTAGAATCATTATATTCAGTATTAATAGTATCAGCTAAAGTTGGAAGTTGTTCAATTATACCATTAATTCTATCCTCTTCGGATTTAACACTTGCTAAAGTAGCCTTATTAGATGATATCTTAGTAGCCATAGGTTTAACAATAACGAATATACCTATTAAAACTAAAGCTACAACCACACCCACAAGGGCAATCATTCTATCTCTGTAGGACATTTTCATTATTCAGCACTCTCCTCTCCGTTAGTAGCATCTGTTGAAGTAGCATCAGTAGATTCTTGTTCAAGACTTTCATACTCATCAGCAAGACTATCGCTATCACTTTTAACGTGCATAGTTATAGTAAATGTTATAGTCTTCTTAGAAGATTGTGATACTGGAGTAGTAGAACCATCTTCATTTTTAGCAACATTTTGAGTAATTTCATCAGTCATATTATAGCCGACATAGTCAACATTATAGAACTTATCGGTTTCAGTTATAGCTTGAACTAATGAACTTGGAATTGCTTGAGCAGATTCATTATTTTTACCATTTGCAGTAACTGCAATAGTAATAGCACCATCAGAATAGTCTATATTATCAAAAGTTATAGAAGAGTCCACTGTCTTAGCAGTATCTTCTAAAGTAGTTATTAATTCTTTTTCAAGAATAGGTTGAGAATCATAAGCATCAGAAGCCAACTTAGCAGCCATCTTATAGGACCTAACATTTTCAAGCATAGCGACTCTGTTGTCATATTCAGTAAGTTGAGCCACTGTATCAGGAGAGTTAATAAAATCGTTAGTTTTGTTTATACTGCTTAAAATACTAGCATTTTGAATACTCATAGCAATACCTACTACAGCAAATATAGCCACTACAGCACCAACTGTTGCTCCAGCGATAACTTTAAATGAATTATCAGAGGCAATCTTATCTTGAACCATACCAGCAGTGCCACCAAGTTCAAGAAGATTAATCTTTTCAGTTTCCTTATCTCTTTTGAACATAGCACCAATAGCATTGGCATAGTTAGAAAATTCAAGATTTTCATAACCGTTTATTAGTGGTGGTACAGAAATAACACTTGCAGTAAGTCCCATTTGTTCCATATCGTCAGCCAATTCTCTAAAACGTTGACTAGTATCACCATAGAATACAACGTGCTGAATCTGTTCAGAACTTCTATTCTTTTGGAACTGTAACATACGGAATACGTTTTCGTGAATAGACTCTATAATATAATCTGAACCTTCAGTATAATCGGTAGAGTCTATAGATGTAAAACGTGAGAATGAAAGCTGATTATCTTGATATAAGTTCATGCTGATAAAGTTATTATCTATTTGAACTGCTAAGAAAGGCATCTTTTGTTTAAGTTTAGCATCTGCCAAAAGAACCTTAGTAATACAGTTACTTGCAACCATAATCGATTTTAAGTTGATTGATAAAAATTGGAACACTACTTTATAAGCATCAATCATATCATGAGGACAAGCAGTAGCAAGTACAGTTACTTCAGCAGGAGCTTCTGACTTATCTTTGCTGTCTTTTAAAGTAGCACCATCTTTATTAACTATGGAATAGGATATACTATATGTATCATCTACTACGCTAACAGATTCTTGCATCTTATCTTTAACAAGTTTAGCAAATTCTGAGCTTTTAGATGTATATGGAACAGAAAGTTCCTTAAATATAGTATGGTTTGAGGATACACTTACGATAGCCTCTTTATCAGCAATTCTATTATCCTTTAAAACTCGGTTCAATTGAGTAGCTAACATAGCAGGGTCTTTAGGAATACCTCTAACTATAACTTCTTCTTCCAAGTCCAAAGTTGCTGCGGATTGTATTTTAATCTTTCCATTAGATTCCGTACCTTTTATAATTCGCACGTTTCTATCAGTAATGTCAAACGATAACATTTAAAAATTCCACCTCTCATTAATAAAATATTTACTAGTCTGTAATGTTGCCCATACCACCATACAAAGCAGGAAGTACAGATGCAACTACTAAACCTACTGCAATACCCATAATTATAATCATTAAAGGTTCCATCATACTAACCAAACTTTGAATAGCAGAGTCTGCTTCTTCTTCGTAGTAGTCGGAAGATTTTTCAAGGATATCATCTAAAGCACCAGATTCTTCACCAACATATATAATTGAACAGAACATTGAGTCAAATATTTCAGTTCTTTGAATAGCAGCTGAAAGAGGTTCGCCCTGTTTTACCTCGTCAATTACTGTTTCAAACTTTTCAGAAATATAGCTATTATTAAGAACGTCCGCAGACCTTTGTAGACACTCTACCATAGGTAAACCACTAGAGTATAGTGAAGATAGAGTTCTTGAGAAACGTCCAGTATAAACTTTTATTACAAGTGGACCAAAGTATGGACCTTTAATTATAAATCTATCCCATTTAGTTCTCATACTAGGAATTTTCATAGCATATATAGCACCAAATATAATTACTGCAATAACTATAAGTAATACATACCATTTAGTTTTTAAGAAATCACTAAAAGCAAACATTGCCTTAGTAAGTGCAGGGATAGAATCTGGGTCAGAGAACATATCACGGAATGTAGGCATTATAAAAGTAAACATACCAATAACTATTACAATACACAATACCAACAATACTATAGGATACGTCATAGAACCTTTAATCTTATTATTCAACTTATTTTCTTTAGCATATTGGTCAGAAAGTCTTTGCATAATGGTATCTAAGTTACCACTAGATTCACCAGCACCAACCATGCTTATCAGTAATGGTGGAAAAGCACCATTATGCATTTCCAAGGCACTGGAGAAAGATTCACCCTTTTGAACGCTCTCATAAATATCTCTCCAGATATTCTTTGCTGCCTCAGTCGTTTGTTCCTTGCATAATATTTCCAAAGTTTTAACGATAGTTAAACCTGATGACATCATAGCTGCCATTTGACGACAGTTGAATGCAAGGTCTTTAGTTTTAAATTTGTACGTTGTTTTAGTCGTACCTGAGTCTTCTTCTTCCTTAAATTGTGAAACGAAAAGTCCTCTTTGACGCATTTGTTCATTAAAATCCTTTTCGTTCTCTGCAATTACGACACCTTTTCTAACGTTACCAGATGCGTCCTTTGCAGTATAGGAATATTTACTCATTTTACCACCTCCAAAAAATTACATAGTACAGGGCATACCATTAATACATTAATTATAACATTAATTTAAAAAAAATACAATTGTTTATTATGTACATTTTAGGTACTAATATTTATAAGATTTGCCAAATTCACAACATTTTTTAGTATAATATCAATAATTTTAGAATAAAATAAAAATATTTATAATGAAAAGTGCATAAAATTATATAATATTTGAGTATCTAAATCCCATAATTTAGAAATAGTTAAAATCTATATTATATACAAAAATCTCCAATAATAATTGTCTATAACTTGCAAAAGAACCTAAACCATGATATAATAATCACATAAAACACATTTGAAATTTGGAGGTATTTTTAATACAATGGATATTCACTACTTAGATAACGCCTCTACTACTAAACCATGCTCGGAAGCAGTAGAAATGGTAGTTAAATGTTTAACTATCGATTATGGTAATCCATCATCTTTACACAAGATGGGTTTAAATGCTCAAATACATATGGACAACGCTAGAAAAAGTATAGCTAAAGCCATAGGTTGTAATAGTACAGATAGTATTATATTTACATCTGGAGCTACAGAAAGTTCTAATATATCTATACTAGGAACATCTAAAATTTACGGCAAAAGAAAGAAAAAAGTAGTAACTACTACTATAGAACACGCATCTGTAAAAGAATGTTTCAACGAATTAGAACGTCTTGGTTTTGAAGTCGTTAGAATATCGCCTAATAAAGATGGTGAAATTACATATCAAGATATTGTAAATGCTGTAGATGATAATACATTTTTAGTAAGTTGTATGCTAGTTAATAATGAAACTGGTTATATACTTCCCATAGAAAAATCTTATAGTATAATCAAAAAGTTATATCCCGACGTTATTACTCACTGCGATTGCGTACAGGGATTTTTAAAAGTTCCTATAAACGTTAGAACTCTTAAAGCAGATTTAATATCTATTAGTGGACATAAGGTACACGCTCCAAAAGGAGTGGGTGCTTTGTACGTTGCAAAAGGTACTAGAATTTCTAAGAGTAATCTTGGTGGAAAACAAGAAAAAGGTTTTCGTAGTGGTACAGAGGCTCTACCTAATATTGCTGGATTTGGTTCTGCTGTTGAAGTTTTCTACCCTACTATTAAAGAACGCTTTGAATATGTATCTAGTCTAAAAGAATACCTTATTAATAGTATATCAAAGTATAACTGGATTTCCTTAAACTCTAAGTTAGATGGCTCACCATACATAGTAAATATATCTGTAAGGGGCATTAGAAGTGAAATAATGTTGCATTTTTTAGAAGAAAAGGACATATATATATCTAGTGGTTCAGCTTGTTCCAAGGGCGAAAAGAGTGGCGTTTTAGGACAGTTTGGAATATCTGACAAACTATCCGATAGTGCTATAAGAGTAAGTTTCTGCGAAACTAATACTACTAAAGATATCGATGCTTTAGTAGATGCTCTAGTTGAGGGTTATAATAAAATTCTAAAAAGTTAGTGCAGATGATGGGATTTGAACCCACACGATATTACTACCATCAGCACCTGAAGCTGACGTGTCTGCCGTTCCACCACATCTGCTTTTTGAGATATTATATCACTTTTATCAATAAAAGTCAATGTCACACCATAACAAATAATAATTAATAGATAATATATAATAATTATAAATTAATATTACATATTAATTGTAATATGTGTATCTATGTGATTTTAGAAAGCCTCACTCTATAGTATATAATTGATATATTTAAGTAATAATAATTATTTAATAAATAATATCCATTAATTATTAGTATATTTTGGTTGACAAAGATATCCTTTTTGTAGTATAATAAAATTGGTATAAATTGATTGGAGGTCTTTTCTATGAACAAAAACTTTAAAAAATTGATGGCTTTATTGTTAAGTTCATCTTTTGTATTTGCTAGTGTAATAAATATATCAGCTAACGCCGAAGCCGATACCGTAAACTATGTGGCTTTTGGTGATAGCATATCTTCTGGATACGGTTTGGATATTCCACAAGATTGTTGTGTAAATCTTGTAGGTGACTATCTTAAATCAGATGCTTTTAACTTCTCAGTAGATGGCTTGACATCAAGTGGCTTAGTGGATATGCTAGAAAATGGTCTTTATGATGAAGATATATCTAATGCAGACGTTATAACCTTAACTATAGGTTCTAATGATATCTTACAACCTTTCTTAAATATAGTATCCGAAACCCTTAACATAGAAGGCGATATCACTACTGGTATACAAGAATGGTACGCTACATCAGATATTCTTCAAAAAGCTGCTGCTATAAATAAGTTAGCTCAAGTACTTCCTAACAATGAGGAAATAAATTTGGCTTGTGAAAACTTTAAAAATATCACTTTCCCTACTATAATAAGCGATATTCAAGAACTAAATCCAGATTGCGAAATAGTAGTAACTAACTTTTACAATCCATTTTACAATATAAACCTAGCAGGAATGTTAGACTTGGGTTCTATAACTGATACCTATATCCAAGAGTTAAACTCTGCTTTGGATACATCTTCTACAGACTACGCAGTAGCTAATATATATGATGATTTTAATTCTACTGGTTTAACTAACATAGATGTTGCTACCTTTAACTTAGATGTTCACCCTAATGTACAAGGTCACAAAGTAATCGCAGATGCCATAATAGAAAATATTACTACTGAACCATCACACAACATAGGAGAATCCGAAGTATTCGGAGATGTAAACAAGGACGGCAAAACTAACGTTGTAGATTTACTAGTTCTAAAAAAGTATCTACTAGGATTACTCAACCCTGAAACTGAAAGTGCTTACAACTTCGATGTTAATGGAGATAGTTCTATAGGTTCTAACGATTTACTTATCCTTAAAAGATATCTTTTAGGACTACTATAATAATAGTACACTTAAATATAAAGAAGTCTAGGCACGTTCCTAGACTTTTTTTATTAAGATATCAAATCTTCAATTAAAGATTTCAATTCTGTTTCTGTAGCAACTTCTATGCCATTTTTTAAAAGTTCTCTATCGTACTCATTAAGATAGGATATCTCTATATCATCGATATAAGTATAAGGTTTATCGGCATCACCTCTAAAGATACCTACTCTACCATCATACTCTTTTAAAGTATAGCCTACTGTAATCTGTTGAGTAGTAGTAATAGTTTCAGCTTGAGTATAGTTGCTATCGACAGAATAAGTAGCGTTCAATATTACTACAGATGTTACAATTCCAAAGCATATAATTCCAATGTTTAACATATTAGATTTACTCATAATAAAACAAATCCTTTCAATTGTTTATTTTGTATTTATATTCTTGGAATATTTTTTTTGTTTTATTCAATGTGCCTAAATTTAAAAAAACTCTTAACAAATACTTTTTTGTATGCTATAATATTAGAGTGTAAAAATTCAAGGGCTTTTTGCCGTTAAACACGCATATTTTAGAGGTTCTTGCTTAACCGAAAGGAGCAATTGATTGAATGAAAGATAAAGATAAAAATCTTAATAACGATAACTACGATGATGACTATTTGGACGATTACGAGGATTTCGATGACGACGAATATTATGACGATGATGAATATTATGACGATGACTACTTAGAAGATGAAGATTTAACCGATACTACTAATAATAATGATAAAACTTCTACTACTAATGATAGCATCGATAATAGTACAAACAGTTCTACAGATACTCAAGATAATGTTGAAAATCCATACTATGAGGATAACTCCGAACAAGCCGAAAACGATGTGGATATAGATTCTAATACTAAACATTCTAATAAGAAAACTTTTAATTTTGCACTTCCAAACCTCAAAAGGAACTCTGCAAGTAGTTCTAATAATGGCAAGTGTGGTCGCAAAAAAAAGACTCCATTATATTATATACTAACCTTCTTTAAAAAGTTATTTGCGTTAGTTGGAACTACTTTGATATCTATATTTTTGATATTGGTTATAACTGGAACAGTTTGCGTAGTCGCTTTTGTCATATACGTTTTAAGTTTCATGGATACCACTACCGACGTTAATCTAACTGAATATGAAATGTCATATGCATCGTACATATATACAGTCGATAAAGATGGCAAAGAAGATTTAGTATATAAGGTTAAGGCATCTAATGGTGAACAACGTATTCCAGTAACTATAGACCAAATTCCTCAAGACGTTAGAAACGCTTTCGTATATACCGAAGATGAACGTTTCTATGCCCATGATGGTGTAGACTTGAAAAGAACTCTTGGTGCATTTGTAAACATATTTACAGGAATATATGGTTCTGAACAAGGTGGTTCGACTATTACTCAACAGTTGATTAAAAACGTAACTGGCGATAATGAAACTAGTTCCGAACGTAAAATTAGAGAAATATTCCGTGCTATGCAACTTGAAAAGAAGTATCCTAAAGATACCATCTTGGAATCTTATTTAAACTGTATATACTTTGGTCGTGTGGATAATAACAACCTAAACGGTATCGAGGCTGCCTCGATAGCTTACTTTGGCAAGAGTACTAAAGATTTATCTATTGCCGAAGCTGCTTGTTTAGCATCTATACCTAAAGACCCATTTTTGTACAATCCTATTGACAATCCTGAAAAAAATAAGACTCGTAGAGAGTACGTTCTTTACAAGATGTTTGAAAATGGTGTTATCTCTCCTGAACAGTATGAAGATGCTCTAAACGAAAAGTTGATTTTTACTAACTCTGATGAGTTTAAAAGATTAAATCCAGACTTTAAACTATTCGATGAGGAAGAAGAAGAAATTGAATACGATGAAGATGGAAATCCAATTACTAAGATTACTCCTTACTATGTAGACGCTGCTATCTATGAAGTTCGTGATTGGATAGCTAAAGAAGAAGGAATATCTCAAGATGATGCACTATCTAAGTTCAATAATGGTGGATATACTTTATATCTAACTATAGATTTGGATATGCAAGATTACATAGACCAAAAATATCTTGACAGAGATAACTTCTTGACTTACGCAAAAAATAGTGAAGGTGAATATGTTCAATCGTCGTTTATTGCTATGGATTACAGTGGTAATGTATTAGCTATGGCGGGTGGTATAGGCGAAAAAGAAACTAATCTAGGATTTAACAGAGCAGTTCAATGTAAGCGTCAAGTTGGTTCTACTATGAAACCTATCGCTGCATATGGTTGTGCGTTATACAACGATGAAATTACTTGGTCCACTCTTTTCCAAGATAAAGGTTTTAAAGTAGATGGCAAGGATTGGCCTAGAAACTATACTACATCTGGTGATAGCTTAAACTGGTCTTGGAACTATATCTACGTTTATGACGCTTTAAAACGTTCTGTAAATACTACTCCTGCTAACATAGTAAATGAAATGGGTCTTGATACCGTATTTGACTATTGTAAGAATAAGTTAGGATTTAACTTAGTATCTCCAGAAGAAGCATCTAATGGTGTCGGCGATATGACTTACTCATCACTTGCAGTAGGTGGTCTATACGGAGGTACATCTATTGAAGATTTAGTAAACGCTTATATGCCTTATGGTAACGGTGGTTACTTCCAAGATGCTCATGTAATATCTAAGATTGAGAATAGTGCCACTGGCGAAACTCTTTTAGATAACAGTGACGCATCTCATAAAGAACAAGTTATCGATGAGGAAACTGCTTACGTTATGAACAAACTTCTTAGACAAGTTATAACTAGTGGTACTGGTACTGCTGCTCAATTGAGTAACAAGACGGTTTGTGGTAAGACTGGTACTACTTCCGACTTCAATGATATAACTTTTGTAGGTCTAACTGAAGACTTCGTTAGTGGTATCTGGGTTGGTTATGATACTCCTTATGGACTTTCCCCAAGTTTAAGTTCTGCTCAAATTTGGAAGAACGTCATTGGTGGATATGCTAACACTTTAGATACTAATGCTAGTTATCCTGAATGTGATACCGTTATTGAAAGTCACTTCTGTACATCTACAGGATACATTGCTACTAGCAGATGCCCTCAATCAGCTGATGTAGGTTACTATAAATCATCTAATGCTATATATTGTGGTAGACACTAAAATTAAATTAAATCTATATGGGTGGATTAACCATATCCACCCTAATTTTATGACCAATTTTTAATGGAGGTTTTTTATGTATAAGTTTAAAATAACTTGTCCTTGTCACTTTGGATTAGAAAGCGTTTTAAAGTTTGAAGTATCCAAAATAGGTGGCGAAGATATACAAGTATCTGACGGTAGAGTATCTTTTATGGGTGACTTCTCTATGATTGCTCGTGCTAACTACTGTCTTGCAACTGCCGAAAGAGTTCTAATAGAACTGGCTCAATTTAAAGCCAATTCCTTTGATGATTTACTATATACTATGAAATCTTTACCTTTAGAGGAGTTCATTGGTAAACACGATGCCTTTCCAGTTAAAGGATACTCTTTAAACTCAAAATTAAAGAGCGTTCCAGCTTGTCAAAGAACCATCAAAAAAGGTGCTGTAGACAGACTTTGCAATAAGTATGGAGTATCTTATTTGGAGGAAACTGGTGCGACAGTTCAAATACAGTTCTCTATTATGAACGATATATGCACTATATATCTTGATACTAGTGGTCAAGGACTTCATAAGCGTGGATATAGAAAGATATCTAACTTAGCACCTATTAAAGAAACTCTTGCAAGTGGAATTGTCGACCTTGCTAGAGTTCGTCCCGATAGTGTAGTCTGCGACCCTTTCTGTGGTAGCGGAACTATTCTTATTGAGGCAGGTTTGAAAGCCTTAAATATCGCCCCTGGTATTAACAGACACTTCTCAGCTGAACGTTGGCAAATGAGTTCACCTAAAATCTGGAAAGACGAACGTTCTAGGGCTATAGACTTAGTAAACAGAAACGCTACCTTTGAGGCTTATGGCTCGGACATTGACCCAGATGCTATTGAACTAACTCTTAATAACTCAGCTAAGGCTGGTATTAAGACTAAAATCCATGCTAGACAAAACGATGTGGCTGGATTTATCCCTATTAAAGATAGTATTACTATATGCAATCCACCTTATGGTGAAAGATTGCTTGAAATAAAACAGGCTGAAGAACTTTACGAAATTATGGGAGAATGTTTCGGAAAGAATAGAAGTAATCCTAGTTATATAATATCTCCACATGAGGACTTTGAACACTTCTTCGGTAAAAAAGCCGACAAACGCAGAAAATTGTATAATGGTATGATTAAATGTCAACTATTTATGTACTTCAAATAACGCAAAAAGGACAGATTTATTATAAATCTGTCCTTTAGTATATATAAACTTATTATACTCTTGGATATTAATAACCCATACCCATGCCACCTTGTGGAGGCATCATTGGAGGATTTTCTTCTGGAATATCTGTTACAAGACTCTCAGTAGTTAGCACCATAGATGCAACTGATGCTGCATTTTGTAGTGCAGAACGTGTTACCTTAGTAGGGTCTACAATACCAGCAGATATCATATCCTTGTAAGTTTCAGTGTAAGCATCGAAACCGTAGCCAACCTTCTTAGAACGGATAATCTTATCTATGATAACACTACCTTCAAGACCAGCATTAGCAGCTATTTGACGAACAGGTTCTTCTAAAGCACGAAGTACTATCTTAGCACCAGTCTTTTCGTCGCCTTCTAGTTTATCTACTAACTTCTTAACGCTTGGAATAGCATTGATTAATGCAGTACCACCACCAGCTACGATACCTTCTTCAACGGCTGCCTTAGTAGCTGCAAGAGCATCTTCAATACGAAGTTTTTGTTCTTTCATTTCAACTTCAGTAGCAGCACCTACTCTAATAACTGCTACACCACCAGATAACTTGGCAATTCTTTCTTGAAGTTTTTCCTTATCGAACTCAGAAGTAGAAGCCTCTAGTTGAGCCTTAATGTTTTCAACTCTAGCCTTGATATCTTCGGAAGAACCATCACCATCAACTATGATAGTGTTTTCCTTTTGAACTACTACTTGCTTAGCATGACCAAGTTGCTCAAGAGTAGTTTCCTTTAGGTCGTAGCCTAGTTCTTCAGAGATAACTTCACCATTAGTTAAAATAGCGATATCTTTTAACATTTCTTTTCTTCTGTCGCCAAAACCAGGGGCTTTAACGCATACACACTTGAAAGTGCCTCTTAGATTGTTTAATGTAATAGTAGTTAAAGCATCGCCCTCAACATCTTCAGCAATGATAACTAACTTCTTACCAGTCTTAACAATCTGTTCTAGTAGTGGAAGAACTTCTTGAATAGAAGAAATCTTCTTATCAGTGATTAATATACTAGCGTCATCGTAAACGGCTTCCATCTTTTCAGTATCTGTAACCATGTAAGGAGATAGATAACCTCTATCGAATTGCATACCTTCAACGACTTCGCTGTAAGTTTCAGCAGTTTTTCCTTCTTCTATAGTAATAACGCCATCAGCAGTAACCTTTTCCATAGCATCGGCGATAAGTTTACCAACGTTTTCATCAGCAGATGATACAGTAGCAACTCTAGCGATATCTTCTGAACCGTTTACCTTTTTAGAGTTAGCAATAACAGTATCAACGGCAACGTCTACGGCTTTCTTGATACCCTTTTTAACTATCATAGGGTTAGCACCAGCAGTGATATTCTTCATACCCTCTCTAACCATAGCTTGAGCTAATAGAGTAGCAGTAGTAGTACCATCACCAGCAGCGTCATTAGTTTTTATAGCCACTTCTTTAACAAGTTGAGCACCCATATTTTCAAAAGCGTCTTCAAGTTCAATTTCTTTAGCAATAGTAACGCCATCATTAGTGATTAATGGAGCACCATACTTTTTATCTAAAACTACGTTTCTTCCCTTAGGACCTAGTGTAATTTTAACAGTATCAGCAAGTTGGTCGATACCAGCTTGTAAGGATTTTCTAGCGTCTTCGCCATATTTAATCTGTTTAGCCATTGTAAAAATCTCCTTTTCGATATATATATTATAAGCTATTCAACTATAGCCAAGATATCATCTTGTTTTAGGATAGTATATTCAACACCATCAATCTTAACTTCAGTACCAGAATACTTACTAATAAGAACCTTATCGCCAACCTTAACAATCATAGGAACGAGTTTACCATCTTCATGTTTACCAGTGCCTACTGCGACTACTTCAGCGATTTGTGGTTTTTCCTTAGATGCTCCAGCTAGTATAATACCGCCTTGAGTTTTTTCTTCAGGTTCAGTCATCTTAATGACAACTCTGTCGGAAAGTGGTTTAATTGTCATAACAAAAATCCTCCAATCATAGTATTCAACTACACATAGTAGTGATATTCTTTATCATTAGCACTCTTTATTCCTGAGTGCTAATATTATTTTAACATATTATTTAAAAAAATCAAGTGTTTTTTTAAATCAAAACTAATATTTGTATGATTGCACAAAACACAACTCATAGGCAAACAAAAACAGTATAAATTGCTAGATAATTTATCTAAAAGTGGTTAAAAAAGCCCTAAGATATGCTAAATACTCTTAGGGCAAGTAGTATACTATTTTCTTTTACTACGATTTCTTCTATCAGTAATCTTTTTCAAATCGTTAAGATTTTCATCGCTATCCTGTTTGAACTTGTTAAGCATATCTTCAAAACTAGAAGATTCTGATTTTTTACTAAATAGGT
Organism: Ruminococcus sp.; assembly: GCA_018376535.1. GTDB lineage: Bacteria > Bacillota > Clostridia > Oscillospirales > Ruminococcaceae > UBA5884. The sequence continues at coordinate 18,696 of JAHABC010000012.1, read as the reverse complement.
CATCATTAGTTTGGCTATAGCTATAAGAGTTATTTTTGTTATTGTTATTATTATTAAATCTATTGTTGTTATTATTTCTACGTTGATAGTTATTATTACCATTATTTCTACGTTGTTGTGGATTAAACTTTCTTTGTTCTTGAGGTAGAGCCTCTTTAATAGAAAGTTTAATCTTACCATCTTCATTAGTACCAATAAACTTAACCTTAACTATTTGACCTTCAGTAAGATGTTCTCTAGCATTAGAAACGTATTCATTGGATATTTGAGAAATATGTACCATTCCAGTAACGTTTTCTCCGATAATTTCAACGAAAGCACCATAATCTTTAATTCCAGTCACTTTGCCTTCATAAATTTTTCCAGCTTCAAGTTGCATAAATTTTTCCTTTCGATATTAATTTCTTGAGGTATCATAGAACCTAATCTCATCTGGATAAGAATAACCCATACTACCAACGGCTAATGATAACATATAAGAGTTAGTATCATCTTCACTGAGAATACGTTCATACTCACCATTTTCTTCTATTAAAGCCTCTTCACGACTTTGAAGACTTTTAAGTTCATTCTGTTTTTCCACTATTGTGGCTTGTGTTGATATTATAGTGGCTAGACAGACCAAACAGAATATTCCAGCCGATATCTTTATAGCTAAAGAAACAAGCTCATTTTTAATTACAAACTTATTGCTTTTATTTTTTCTACTCATAAAAAACACCCTTTCCGTTAATTTTTACGAAAAAATATTATTTAAATACATCGTGCTATTATATTATACAACAATTAGTAGGTATCAATCAAGTGTTTTTTAAGATTTTTTTTTAATAATTCCAAAAATCTTTTTAATTGGATATGTAATCAAGTTTACAAACTTTAATATATAAGTTTTTATTCTGTAAGCCACTCTAACCAATACGTTCCCAAGGGTAAAGAACCACAATACAAAACCTAAGAAGTTCCCTAAGACAAAGAAAAATCTAATTTGCCCTCTCATAAGACTGAACGCAAAGCACATTAAGAATATTCCATAACATATAAACATTACTAAATCTTCTATAGCCACAAGTAGATTAGTATGTGGAATAGTAATTCTAACTATCCTAAAAATATCATATATTAAACCTAAAACCAAACCTACACCACATGATATCAAAAAAACCTCTAGTTGAGTGTTTGCAGTAAAAAAACTTTCTAAATCCGAATACATAGGCAAAACCTTTCAAGTATTATCTAAAAATTTTTGCAATCCAACTTAATGGATTGCGTTTATCCTTATCGCCATATACTATAGACCAAACGTCACCTTGCAAAGACATTTCACCAGTTTCGACGCTAACATCGTTTACTTGTAAATGTTTACCTTTTATGGTCAATTCACCCATTATAGTGTATATAAGAATAGTATTTTCATCAAAGCAATCCACGTCGGTAACTCCCGATATGGATACCTTAGAACGTCCTTCCATTATAACGTTATGATAGTTGTTATTCATATGTACAGCAACTCCCATTAAATTAATGTAGATATATATATCAAAACTACGCTAGGAACTCCCAAAGTAAGCGATAGCATAGTATTGAAAAAGTTTATCTGTGGAGTAAATCCTATACTATGTCCAAAAAAGTGACATACTATCAATGCAGATACTCCACATAACATAGAAAATATTGCAGATATCAATGGGTGTTTTCTTTTACCGTAGTATAGTATCATAATTAAGAAACAAGAAATCCAAATAAGCCAAAAAATATAGTTCATAGGAGTTCACCTCTTTTAAAGTAGAATATATCCTAAAGCTAAGAGTAGCTTTAAATTTAAGCTTTCTTTGTTTTCCTTATACAGTAGAAACATCAAGATTAATATTATTATTCTGTCCCTATCAAGAGAGATATTCTTAGAGTTAAGAATATCTAGTATACCACCTATAGAACCTCCAAGTATTCTATTATTTGCATTGAAGTTATTCTGCGACGTATTGGATTTCAATGGTGGAACGCTATCATTAAAATCGCTATTAGGAATATCTTCGTTTACAATGGGTATCTGTGGAGTTATTTCAAACTTATTATTAACATTATGTTGTCTAATATTTCTATTATTAATATAATTGTTTCTATTTCTATTGTTCATATTTGGAATAGCCATCGATAGTTCACCTCGATATACATTTTACATTCATGACTATATAAGTCCATCAAGATTGTTTAATAGACCACTATCTTTTGCGATGGTAAATATATCATATACTTTCATTAACTTAATAGCCTTATCCACTTTACCTTGACGTTCCTCACTAAGATACGGTTTTATAGCCAATAACAGAGTAGTATCTTGTGAATTACTGGAACTATTAAATAGTTGCATAAGTTGAAATATCATTCCAAAGTCGAAGTTATTAGAAGTATCACCTTGCGACTGCGAACCCTCTGCCCCTTGATTACTCTGCAAATTAATATTAGAGTTATTAACTTGTTCTTGTGATGCTTGAGAACCATTATTAATATCAGAGTTTAAAATATCGGCTAACTCTTGGATTTGCTTTAAACTTTCTGGGTCAGATAGTAGTTCTTGTACTTTATCCATAAGGTTATCCAATATACTCACCCCTTGATATGCTTATGTAAGGGAACGCTTATAAGCGTTCCTTAATGTACAATATATTCTAATATTTATTACGAAGTCAATTTTTTATATAATTCTTGTAGTTGAGGTGCTGAAAGTAACTTTTGTGCTAGTTGTGGATTGTTCATCAATTGGTTAAACTTTTGATAGTCCGACTTATTCATATTATTTAAAGCCTTATCGAACTTACCCTCTTGAAGTTGTTTCTTTAGTACATCTGGTGGAACGTTTAACTTGCCACTTACTACATTAATCATAGCATCTAAATTTTTATTGTTTAGCTTTTCGTTCATGGTGAAAGCCCTCCAACACATAAAATTTTAAAAAGATATATTGAAAGTTCTATATTCCTATGATATAATAATATTCAAAGTTTAATAGATTAAGAACTCTATACTTAACTTATTAGGAGGTTTTTATATATGAAAATTATAGTATTTTCCGATAGTCATGGTAGTTCAACAAACTTGAATAAAGTTATTACATCACATAAAGACGCAGATATGTTTATTCATTTGGGTGACGGTGAACGTGAATTTGAAAATTTATCAGCAATGTATCCAAACTTAAAGATGTATTACGTTTCTGGTAACTGCGATTACAATAGTTCTCACCCTTATGAACTAGTATTAAATGCTGACTTCAATATTAAAATATTCGCCACACATGGTCATAGATACTACGTTAAATACTCCTTAGAAGCTATTAAAGATATTGCTAAAGAAAATCGTTGTCAAATAGCTCTATATGGACACACTCACGAAAGATTTAACTCTTATGAAGATGGTCTTTACATTTTAAACCCTGGAAGTATATCTTGCCCTAGAGATAATAATAAGCCATCTTATGCCATTATAGATATATCTAAAGCTGGTATAATGACCAACATTGTAGATGTTTAATATATCTTTTTCTTAGAGTATTATATTCATGTAAGCGTTTTTTTGTTACTATATTAACTACAATAATAAGACAAATAATCTTTATAACAGTTTAGTAAACTATGCTACTACTTAGATTTCCTAAATTTGATGGTATCTACTAACTTAAAACCCATCAAGTATAGTGTAACTAGATATACTCCTCCCCCGATTACTATTGCTAACATAAGTGCTAACTTACTACTTTGATATTTAGATATAACATCATTACAGATTATAGCACTTATAGAACACAATATACTCCCATACGTTATAGGTAACGATATCTTTAGTAGATTAATCTTAACTTTAGATACCTTTTCAAATACCACAAAAGATATCATAAATATAACAAAGTAACACACACTTGTAGATATCCCTGCTCCATATACTGCAATACTTGGTACGGATAACGTTAATATATTACCAATCAATTTTATAGCAACTCCGAATAGCATTATTTTTATAGGTAAATCAGTTCGATTTATGCCTTGCAAGACGCTAAACAATGGAAAAGATAGACATAAAAATATCACGCCCACTCCCATATAAGATAAACTTTCATAAGATACTTCTATTTCCTCTAGGCGTTGTGGATATAAAAACATCAAAATAGGTTTGGATAGCACTGTTATACCTAATCCAGATGGAATGGCTATCAAAGATGTAATAGTTAGCATATCGGAAACGTCTTTCTGTAGAGATTTCAAATCTTTATTTTGCCACGATATAACTACGTTAGGTAACGCTCCTTTAGATAACATATTGGTTACAGATGGCACTAAGTTAAATATCGTTATGGCTAAACCTGTATATGAACCATATATAAATCCTGATATATTATCTGTTTCAACCTTATACCTAGATAGCAATACTTCTTTTGGAATCTTTTCAATAAATCTAATAATAGTAGCTAAATCTATCAAAGTGGTTAAGTTAGTAACTAATGAACCTATTGCTATGGGTATCATTATGGAAAAAATTTCTTTCAACAGAGTTTTTTTCTCACTCTTAGAAATGCTTATAGATTTAACTTTGTACTTATATCTAAAAGGCTCGAATAGTATCAACACTAGCAATCCAAGACCAGTAGATAGACTTATTCCTAGAATAGCACTAGCAGATGCTAAAGAATATACATCTGTATTAGGAAAGTATTTAGTTAAGATATCATAGTTATCTATTGCGAAGTTGCAGAAAATCAATCCAAAGATAAGTTTGCCAATAGCCTCTACAAGTTGCGATATTGAGGTAGGTATCATATTACAAAGACCTTCATAATATCCACGATACACCGAACATATACACCCAAATATCACCGATGGTGCTAACATGATAACACATAAGTACGCATTAGAATTATCTGCTATGTATGTACAAAATACCTTTGAAAATAATACCATTAATATACTTCCAATTAAACCTATTATACTAAAAGATATCAATGATATATGCCTAATCTTTTCAACAGAGTTATAGTCTAACTTAGATACCCTTTCGGCAGTAAGTTTAGATATCGCAGGTGATAAACCATTAATCATGATGGCATATATAGGCAAAAATAGACTATATCCACAACCGAAATAGTTCATGCCATCGCCACCGAGCATATTGGCTAACGGAATTTTAAACAATGCACCTATAACTTTAACTATCAAAGCAGATATTATTAGTATTAATGAACCTTGAATAAAAGTCTGTTTTTTCATATAATAAAAAAATCCTTTCGTACAATATAATATTTTCACTAAAAATTATATTGTCAATCTGAAAATTATATGATATAATAATAATTAATCATTAAATTTTGAAAGGATTTGTGTATAATGAACTATTCATTTTCCGATAAAGTTTCAGGTTTACAACCATCAGCAATAAGAGAAATCTTAAAGTTTGCTAGTAAATCAGGAGTTATATCCTTTTCAGCAGGAAACCCTGCTCCAGAGGCTTTTCCAAAAGAAAAAATTGCTCAAATTAACAAGGAAATATTTGAACAAGAACCTATATTAGCTCTACAGTATAGTATCACTGAGGGTTATACCCCTTTAAGAGATAAACTTAAAAAAGTTTTAAAAGATATTAATTGTTTCGTTCCAGACCATGATGAGTTAATAATAACATCTGGAGCACAACAAGGCAACGAATTAGCTTGTAAAGTACTCTGTAATGAGGGTGATACTCTAATATGTGAATCACCTACTTTTATAGGTTCATTGAATGCTTTTAAATCTTACAATGTAAATCTAGTAGGTGTAGACGTTCAATCTGATGGCATTGATACCGAAAAGTTAGAAAAAGCATTACAAGAAAATCCAAATACTAAGTTGTTATATGTAATTCCGAACTTCCAAAATCCAACTGGAGTTACTATGTCTTTTGAAAAAAGAAAAGAAGTATATAGACTTGCTCAAAAGTATGATATCTTTATATTAGAGGACAATCCTTATGGAAGATTGCGTATCAAAGGTGAAGATATTCCACCTATTAAAAGTTTAGATGTCGACCATAGAGTTATCTATACTGGAAGTTTTTCTAAGATACTATCTCCAGGTTTAAGAGTGGGCTACGTTAGTGGCTTAAAAGAAGTAGTATCTAAAATGATAGTTTGTAAACAAGTTTCAGACGTTCATACTAATATCTTAGCACAACTAATCTGCGATAAGTTTATCGAACAGACTGACATGGAACAACATTTTGCTACACTTAGAGAAATCTATAAGAAGAAATGCAATCTAATGCTTGACCAAATGAAGAAAAACTTCTCATCTAAGATTAAGTATATCGAGCCACAAGGTGGTCTATTCGTATGGTGTACACTTCCAGAAGATTGCAATATGAATGAGTTCTGTCAAAAGGCTATAAAAGATTATAGCGTCGCTCTTGTCCCTGGTAACGCATTTATGATACATGATGATGACTTTACTACATCATTTAGAATGAACTTTTCAACTCCTACAGATGAGCAAATCATTGAAGGTTGCGAAAAGTTAGGCAAGTTATCCAAAGAACTCTTTGGAGAGTAATATACAATAATAGTTAATAGATAATAATTAAAAATTATCAATTAAATATAAATTAATAAATTTTAGTTTTGAAAGGATATGAAAAATCATGGCTATTAGAAGACAATCAGGTTTGGATAGATATGGTGCTTGTGAGGCGTATCTATCTAGTAGAATTAGAGGACTAACTATTCCACCAGTCGCAGTAGGTGTAAAACTCAACGCAGATGACCAAGTTTACGGTGCAGTTATAGATATGCCTATGGGCAGAGATTTACTTACTACTCTAGTGGTACTAATGAACGGCACTGCTAACTTATACTTTAATACTGGTGGTGGTATTTTGGGATTAGGTCAAAGACATCAAACAGTATCTAGTACAGTTAGAAGTTTTCTAGTAAGTGCAGGTCAAGCACTTCCAGCTTGTAAGCATACTAGAGAGTTCGATTTACCTACACATAATACCAACTACATCTACCTACTTACTAGACGTGGTGTATATAAGATGGAATTAAATCCAACTACTATGGTTACTGAACCAGATAAGTCTAAAAGGTTTATATTCACAATGTATCAAAGAATACTAACCGAACTTCGTACAGCTCAAATGAAAGACAGAGCAGAAGCTCAAAAAAATGGTGGCGAAAGAGTTATAAACTTCACACCTACTAATAGTAACGGTTCTGCAAAGCCTACTAATGTAACTATTACTAAAGGTTCTACTGCAAAGCCTCTAACTATAGATGGTATCGAAAAGGTTAAACCTTCAGCACCTACAGAGGAGTAATGTTTTATGTCAGAAGATAGAAAAAAGATTATATTTAGTGCTATTCAACCTACTGGAACTTTTACTTTAGGTAACTATCTAGGGGCTGTTAGAAACTGGTCACCTTTACAAGATGAGTATAACTGTATCTATGCTATTGCAGACTTACACGCTATAACCGTTAAACAAGAACCTAAACTTCTTAGACAACATTCATTAGAGGCATATGCTCTACTATTAGCGTGTGGAATAAATCCTGAAAAGTCTGTATTCTTTATACAGAGCCACGTTAGAACTCATACAGAGTTAGCTTGGGCTTTAGCTTGTAGTACTCAATTTGGAGAACTCTCCAGAATGACTCAATTTAAAGATAAAAGTGCTAAACACGCTGACGATGTAAACTCTGGATTGTTTACATATCCAGTACTAATGGCTGCCGATATTCTAGCATATAAAAGCGATTTAGTTCCAGTAGGTCAAGACCAAAAACAACACCTTGAACTTGCTAGAAACGTTGCTCAAAGATTTAACTCACGTTATGGTGATACTCTTGTAGTTCCAGAACCTTATATTCCTAAAACTGGTGCTAAGATTATGTCACTTCAAGACCCTACTAAAAAGATGTCCAAATCGGACGAAAATCCTAACGCTTGTATCTTAATACTAGATGATAAGGATACTATTATTAGAAAGTTTAAACGTGCCGTAACAGATAGCGAATCTGAAGTATGCTATCGTGAAGATAAGGCAGGTATTAACAATCTAATGGCAATATACTCCAGTATAACTGGAAAGTCCTTTGATGAGATTACTTCCGAATTTACTGGCAAAGGCTACGGTGATTTTAAAATCGCTGTAGGCGAAACTGTTGCAGATTCTCTTGCTCCTGTTAGAGATAACTTCAATAAGTATATCAACGATAAGGCTTATCTAAAAGAGTGCTATACTAAGGGTGCTGAAATGGCTCTTAAGATATCCTCTAGGAACGTTTCAAAGGTATATCACAAGATTGGCTTTGTAGATAATCCACTATACAAATAAGAAATAAAGTTTTAACATATAAAAACCATTTAATGTAAATTAAATGGTTTTTATTGACTTTTTTAAAAAAGTGTGATATAATATGCTTATGTTATATTATATTTGGAGGTTAAAAATATGAAGTTTAAAAAAGTTCTAGCTTTTTCTGTAGCTTTAGCGGTATGTATGCCTGTAGCTACCTTAAACGTTTTAGATGACAATACTTCTAGTATTGTGGCTTACGCTGATATAGTTGATGGAGATTTTAAATACTCTACAAATAACAACGGAACTGCTACTATAACTAAGTATAGTGGTACTTCTACTGATGTAGTTATCCCTAGTGAATTTACTAGTGAAGATGGTAAAGTATATTCGGTTATTGGCATAGACATGAGCGTATTTAGTGAAAACGTTGCTATATCCACAGTAACCATACCAAGTAGCATTAAAAAGATTTCAGAAAGTTGTTTTAGTGGTTGTACTGCTTTATCTACTGTAACGTTTGAAGAAGGTTCTGAATTAACTTCTTTAGATAATTACGCATTTGCAGGTTGTACATCTTTAGAAAGTATAAATCTACCTAATGGATTGTTAACTATAGGTGGGTCTGCTTTTTACAATTGTTCAACTTTAAGACAAATAGATATCCCTGATACAGTAACAACTATATATTCATATGCTTTTGCTAAATGTAATAAACTAAAAAGTATAACAATACCTAGTAGTGTTACTGATATAAGTTCAAATGTATTTAGTGATTGTTCAAGATTAGCATCTGTTAAAATTTTAGGAAGTCCAACTTTAGGAGAGTCTGTTTTTCTTAACTGTACTTCTTTAACCGATGTAGATTTAGGAACTACATCTGCAATGGGAGAAAGAATATTTGGTGAATGTACATCTTTAACCACTATAACTATTCCAGAAACTATAGAAACTATCCCTGAAATAGCATTTTCAAACTGTTCAGCCTTGACAACTGTAAATTTAAATGATGGTCTTGTAACTATTAGCGAACGTGCTTTTAATAAGTGTACATCATTGACTAATTTAACACTTCCAAGTACATTAGTATCCATACAAAATTATGCTTTTGAAAATAATGCATCTTTGAAATCCATAGATATTCCAGAAAAAGTTACTACTATCGGAGTATGTGCTTTTAATGGTTGTGATAATCTAGCTAGTGTAACATTACCAAATTCAATTAAGACTATTCAAGGTTGTGCTTTTGCTAACTGTCCTAAGATTAGCACTGTTACCATTCCAGATAGTGTTACAACCATAGGTAGTCACGCTTTTGGATTTACCTCTAAGTTTGTTGTAGGTGACGAACTATTAAGTGCTACTCCAGTAGAGAACTTCACAATAGTAGGTGCTGTTGATAGTGAAGCTCAATACTATGCTGAAGACAATAACCTAACTTTCATAGATATAGCAAGTGGAGAAGTTCCTACTCCACCAGTTACTCCAGAAGAGCCATCTGCTGATAACTTCACAAACGGTGTATACTGCGATGTAAACGGCGACGGCGTTGCTAACATTGTAGATTTACTTCTAATGAAAAAGTATATCTTAGGAATGTAATGCTAAACTTACATACATATAATATAAAGGATAATCTATCTATAGATTGTCCTTTTTTTAGTACATAACTCTATTGAAAATTCTCAAAATATATGGTAATATTTAAGTATAAAATTATAGGAGGCTTTTCTAATGTACGATATCCAAAGAGTAATTAATATCTTAAAAGAAAGAACTGCAAAACCATGTATTAAGTTGAACACTATCCTTACAGAATGTACTCAATTTGATAGCAAAGTAGGTGGAACTCCATACGTTCCAAATGAATTTGAATATCCACGAAGTACCGTAAATAACGAACCTCTACAGTTACTGGCTCAAATAAACTTTGAACAGATGCCTAAGTTGGAAGACTTTCCATCTAAAGGAATATTAAAGTTCTACATTCAGGATACTTTCGATACTATGTATGGCTTGGATTTTTCAACTCCTACCCAACAAAAAGATTTTAGAGTTATCTATCATGAAAATATAGACTACTCTGCAAACAACTTGGATAAAATTCCAACTATAAAACAATGTTCCGAATTTGATTTCATTGTGGAAAAGTGTTGCAAATTAGTTCCACAATTGATAAATAATCAAGCTATGTTAATGTGCGATGTCAACTTTTGGGATACTCTTGAAAATATATTTATGGAAATCTATCCAAATGCAACCAAGCAAGAGTTTGAAGATTTCTGTCAACAAGATGATACCGACAATTACATTTGGGATAATTGTTTTAATGAGGATTTAGCATATCATAGTATTGGTGGATATCCTTTTTTCACTCAAAGCGACCCTAGAGAAGAATGTTCTTATGCAGATTATACTACCTTACTACTCCAACTAAATACTGATGATACTTGTGGCATGGCTTGGGGTGACAACGGCATTGGAAACTTCTTTATAAAACCTAACGATTTAAAAAATCTAAACTTTAATGATGTTCTATACTATTGGGATTGTTATTAAAAATATCAAGGAGGACTTAAAATGGAAGATTTAAAAACTATATTAGAAAAAGTATATCAAAACACTAAATTAGAATGTATAAAGCTATCTGCTGAGCTACACGATTGTACTCAATTTGATAGTAAAATCGGTGGAACTCCATACATACCCAATAATTTTGAATATCCATATAGCAAAAGCGAACCTACTCAACCTTTGATGCTATTTGCTCAAATAAACTTTGAACAGATGCCTCATTTAAAAGATTTTCCACATAAAGGAATGTTACAATTCTATCTAAACCCAACAGACGACTGTTATGGTATAAATTTTGATACCCCTACTATTCAAGATAATTTTAGAGTTATCTATCATGAAAATATCGACTATTCAGCAAATAATATCGATAAAGTTCCTAAGTTCAACGTGGAAAACGATGACTATATGCCCTTTGAATTTAATACAGAAGCTATTCTAACTGGAGAATTATATATGCAAGAGTGTCCTCCACCATACTCATTAGAAAGGTTTGAAGATATATTTAAAGATACTTTTAAAAAGTTATATCCAAATGAAAACGCTAACGATTTCTATACTAACCACTATGATGAAATTGAAGATTTCTTTGAACAAGATAACTATTCTACTCATGCAATAGGTGGATATCCTTACTTTACCCAAAATGATATTACAGATGATTTCTACTCTACCCTACTACTACAAATAGATACCGATGATGATATTAATCTAATGTGGGGAGATTGTGGCATTGGAAACTTCTTTATAAAACCTAACGATTTAAAAAACTTAGATTTCAATAACGTTCTATACAACTGGGATTGCTGTTAAATAAAAAATAAAGGATATCTTACTTAAAAGTTTGATATCCTTTACCTATGCAACAAAAAAGAGCAGATTAAAAAATCTACTCAACCTTTCAATATTAAGGGTGGGAGATGAGAATCGAACTCACGACCTTCGGGACCACAATCCGACGCTCTAACCAACTGAGCTACACCCACCACAAAACGCGCTATGCTGGACTCGAACCAGCGACTTACTGCTTAGAAGGCAGTTACTCTATCCAGCTGAGTTAATAGCGCATTAGTAAATAAATATATTTGATTTTATCAAATAAGAGCGGATGATGGGAATCGAACCCACGTAACCAGCTTGGAAGGCTGGAATTCTACCATTGAACTACATCCGCAGTTCTTACAGGGTTTTTTGTTCTATCCCCTTGCGACTATATTAGTATATCACATTAAAAAGGATTTGTCAAGGGTTTTTTGAAATTTTTTTAAAAAAATTTTTAAAATAAAAATCGGTGTGGAACATTCCAAAATACTCCACACCGATACACAAAATTAATCTATAGTAACGACTATTTCGCCATCTTTAGCGACTACATTAACAGTCTTTTTTAAGTGGTCTATAGCATTATCGATAATAAGTTCAGCGACCTTATCTTCAACGTTAGTACGAATGACTTTTCTAATATCTCTAGCACCGTGCTTGTTGCTATAAGATTTATCTGCAATTATAGATAACACTTCATCAGTATAGTTCAAAGATAGTTCTCTTTCTTGTAGAGGTTCTTTCATTTCATCTAGCATAAGTTTAGCAATCTTCTCATAAGATGGCTTTTCTAACTTATTGAATAGAACTATCTCATCAATACGGCTTAAAAACTCTGGACGTAAGAACTCTTTAAGACCTTTCATAGCCTTATCTTTAGATATATCTGTTTCAGTCTTGTTAAAGCCCACGCCAGTAGAAGTATCAGTTGAACCAGCATTGGAAGTCATAGCTATAATAGTATTTTCAAAACTTACAGTTCTACCTTGAGCATCATTGATTTTACCCTCATCTAAGATTTGTAATAGTATGTTCATAACGTCAGGGTGAGCCTTTTCGATTTCATCAAATAGAACTACTGAATATGGTCTACGTCTAATCTTTTCAGTTAGCTGACCAGCCTCATCATAGCCAACGTATCCAGGAGGAGAACCTATAATTCTAGATACTGAATGTTTTTCCATGAACTCAGTCATATTCAACTTTATTAGAGGTTCAGCAGAGTCGAACATTTCCTCAGCCAATACCTTTACCAATTCAGTTTTACCCACGCCAGTAGGACCTACAAATATAAATGATGCTGGTCGTCTACGTTTTGCAAGTTGAACTCTAGTTCTTTTTATAGCCTTAGCCACTAACTCGACAGCCTCATCTTGACCGATAATACGCTTTTTAAGTTGATTTTCAAGGTCGGAGATACGTTTAAATTCAGTTTCAGCAATCTTGTTAGCAGGGATACCAGTCCAAAGTTCTATAACCTTAGCCAAATCGTCTGCCTCAACGTAGATGTTATTAACTTGAGGTTCTAACTTTTTAACTTCTTCTTCGCATCTAATGATATCGGATTTAACTTTAGCTATAGCCTCGAAATCTGGGGTGTCGCTTTCGTCAAGGTTCTTTTGTAACTCTTTAAGATTAGCTAACTCTTTGCGTTTATTGTCATACTCGGCGATTTCCTTACTGGATATAGATTTACAAGCACAACTTTCATCTAAAAGGTCGATAGCCTTATCTGGAAGAAATCTATCAGTTATATATCTTTCGGATAGAACTGCACACATTCTAACTAAATCGTCAGTAATATGTACCCTATGATACTTTTCATAATAAGATTTAATTCCTTTTAAGATATCTACAGTTTCATCAATAGTAGGTTCATTTACAGTTACAGGTTGGAAACGTCTTTCAAGAGCAGAATCCTTTTCGATATACTTTCTGTACTCATTAAAAGTAGTAGCTCCTATAACTTGAATTTCACCCCTAGAAAGTGCAGGTTTTAAGATGTTAGCTGCGTTCATAGTACCTTCGGAATCTCCAGTACCGACCAAGCTATGAACCTCATCTATAAATAGGATAATATTACCCTCGGATTTAACTTCATCTACAAGACCTTTAATTCTGCTTTCAAACTGACCTCTAAATTGAGTACCAGCCACCAAAGCAGTTAAATCCATAAGATATATTTTCTTATTTAATAGGTTAAATGGAACATCACCATCACATATTTTTTGAGCAATACCCTCAGCAACGGCAGTCTTACCAACACCAGGTTCGCCTATTAAACATGGATTATTCTTAGTTCTTCTAGATAGTATTTGTATTACTCTATAAATTTCTCTATCTCTACCGATAACTGCATCTATTTCGCCATTTTCAGCCTTTTTGCTTAAATTAGTGCAATAACCATCTAAGAACTTCAATTTTTTTTCTTTCTTTTTAGTAGTAGGGATTCTAGGTTTTTTAGTCTTGCTAGGTTTATCTTCTTTAAACTCTACTACATCGTCATTATCCGAATTGTCGGAAGAATTTCCAACAGGAGATATAAGGTCAGATATTTTTTGTTTATCTAAATTTTTAAAAATATCAGATTTACCATTTAACAAATTTTGTATAAATGGAGGCATAGTATCCGAACCACCCAATTCAAAGTCTTCGCCGTCCATGATTTCATCGACATAGTTATCAATTCTATCCAACTCATCGTCGGTGATACCTAAACTTTGCATATACTGTTCAATTTGAGGGATTTTAAGTTCTCTAGCACACTTAATACATAAGCCTTCATTTTTCTTTTCTGAACCAGAAATAGTAGATATAAATACTGTTGCTGGTCTTTTTTTACATCTTGCACATGGCATCATCATAATAAAAAATCCTCCAATCTTTTGCATAAATAGTGCCTATGAATATAGGCTATATATTATACCAAAACAGAAAACTAATATTAACCATTTGTAAACATCTTAATGATATCTAAATTATAAATAGTCTTAAATAGTTTAGTACTTTGGATAACTTCACTACTAAATATTTCGGAAGTACCTCCACTAGAATACACTAGCAACTTAACTACTACCGATATTAATATTAATAAAATCATACCTTCAGCTATGCCCAATATAGCACCTAGAAGTCTATCCGATGCTACTGCTATAGTAGGTAGACTATCATTATTTTCAATAGTTTTAGATATAATCTTTACTATAATCATAACTATTAAGAATACTACAAAGAATATAGCCATCTTGATAATGTATAAAACTATAGGTTTAATAAAAGTTTGTTCTATATACTCAGCAGCCGATTTATTATCTTGTAATAGAATTGGAACTGTAGTATATAACAAATCCGAATTAGATTTTAAACTATTAATCATATAGTCAACGGCAGGTGATGGCAATACGTTCTTTAAAGGACTAGATATAGCATCTTCTACGCTTTCACCTAATAGAGTGTTTATCTTATCCATAGATAAAAATTCATTATCTTTGCCATTTATGGCATTGTAAAGACTTCCTGATGATGCTACTACTTTACTCAACTTATCTTGACTTATTACAACACCAAAAGTATCTTTTTTTATTCTGTCGCATATAGAACTTGCTACACTGTGTTCGTCTAAAACTTCCTCAACATTAGCGACTATTTGATTGCTTAAAACACTATCGTATGTAGGTTCAGCAGAGACATCTGAAATTATACTGCCCAAAAGAATAGCTAATATATAACCTATAACAGATATAAAAGTCTTAGAAAAACCTCTTTTAACGTTTATAATTAAGAATACTAATATAATAAGTATTGTAGCACCATCGAATATCAAACTTCCGTAAGACATTCCAGTTTCAGTCAAACTCATCATAAAAACCTCCTAGCTAGATTGATATTCAATCTTATTTATGCAATCGTAAGATATTAAAAACATTTCATTACCTATTTTTATAAAGTTTTTGTACACATCAGAAACTTCCGAAGTAGCTAGTAGTGTACCACTAAAGTTATAAGTTTCAAGGGAATTGTTTCTTAAAACGTATATAAGATTATCTTCAATATATATCTTTTTAATATCATTATCGACTACTATTTCAATAGGAGTAGTCTTATAGTCTTGAATTAATAGCATGGTAGTTTTACGACGTTCCTCATTTTCAAAAATCATAGCAGACTTACCATCGTCAACATATCCAGATATTAAATCATTTTTATAAGAATATCCTCCTAGTTGATTACCTTGCATATCATAATAAGCACACTTAGTATCGCCAAATAGGAAAATATTATTATCATTAGTCAATTGAATATCCAAACATAGGGTTTCAATAGGTTCAGTAGTCCAAGTTTCGTCTTGATTACTAAAACTTAAATACATAACCTTAGATACTATTTGACCACCTAAAGCATCTACAGTAGCAACCACGCAACCATTATTATCTGTAGTAAAGCATAAATCTTGAATTCTATCTACACACCCACGATTATATATTTCTTCACCACGTTCATTATAGATAGTAAGTTCACATGAGTACATTTCAGCAGTAGTTATAACAGCCACATAGCCTTTTTCATTAATTCTAGCGAATATTATATTACTTTTCAACTCTTTGGTGTACACGGTACTTCTAGAGTTTTCTACTTTAAAGTTTTTGCCACCACTCTCATAGATTAAAGCTCTTTTATTAGAAGTTCTTAACACTGAATTAGAATAGTCATGTTGACGAGTATCTTTAAGTTCACCTTTAGATGAGTATATATATAAATGTGTATCGCTTAGCATAATAAAGTTATTACCAATCTTACCAAATTGATAGTCTATATCGTCATTGGGAATGGATATAGGAAAGTTTCCTTCCATAAGAGTTCCACTATTAACCACTATTTGAGTATTTGTTCCTAACAACTTTTTATACGCTTTAGATATATCTTTTCTAAAGATAAATATTAATACTCCAGCAACCAATAATATAGCTATCACTATACTAATAATTATCTTTTTATTTTTAAAACCATACTTATAAATTTCCTTAGACATAAAAAATCTCCTACACATAGATACTAATAGTATACTTTATTTAAATACAATCCATGAGCCATAGCAGTACGTCCAGCCATCAATCTATTTTTAGCGACTAATATATCTGGTATTTTATTAGGTAATATGTAACCCTCATTAACATCTAAAAGAGTACCTACAAGTATCCTAACCATATTATACAAAAAACCATCACCTTTTACAAGTACTTTTACTAAATTTCCGTAACTTTCTATATTAAAGTCAAATATGGTACGAACGGTGTCAATATTATCATCTTTTACAGCCGAAAAACTTCTAAAATCGTGAGTTCCTATGTAGTGCCTAGACGCCTCTTTTAGGAGTTCTATATCAATAGGTCTGCGATAGTGTAGTTGTAAATCTTCAGCAAAAGGATTTTTACTTTCGCTATTATGTATTAGATATACATACTCTTTATACTTGCAATCGAAACGGGAATGAAATTCTTCAGGAACTTCCTCACAACTCAAAAAAGAGATGTCACTTGGAAGTAATCCGTTTACACCTCTAAGTAGACCTCTAGTATTTATGTTACTGTTGGTATGCACATTAAAGACGTATCCATTAGCATGAACTCCAGTATCAGTTCGTGAGCAACCTACTATGGTAATCGGTTCGTTTAACACTTTAGATAAGTGTTTCTGTACTACTTCTTGAACCGTCACTGCATTGGGTTGTATTTGATATCCATGATAGTTAGTGCCTTTATATGCCATAATAACTTTTAAATTTCTCAAATTAAAAAGTCCTTTCTATACTATAAAATGTAAATCTTTTAAGACTATACTTCATTATTATAGCATACATTAGATAATTTTTAAAGAGTTATTTAAAAAATATTTAAAAATTATCGGAACACCTAAAAATGTCCCGATTTTAGTATTAAAATAAAACTATATTAACTATCAAAACAGATGTACTTACTGCTAAAGCTAAGTAATCTTTAGGAGTTGCCTTTAACTGTTTCAATCTAGTTCTGCCCTCTCCACCATGATAGCATCTACATTCCATAGCTAGAGCCAACTCCTCAGAACGTCTAAAAGCAGATATAAACAAAGGTATCAACACTGGAACTATTGCAGAGGCTCTTTCTTTTAGCGAACCAGTTTCAAAAGTTGCTCCCCTAGATTTTTGTGCCGATATTATCTTATCAGTTTCATCTATAAGTAGTGGAATAAATCTTAAAGCTATAGTCATCATCATAGCGAGTTCGTGAACTGGAACGTTTAACTTTTTCAAAGGTGAAAATAGTTTTTCAATGCCATCTGTCAAGCTAACTGGCGATGTGGTATACGTTAATATAGATGAACCTACTATTAACATAATAATTCTAACTAGATTAAATATACACTCATGTAGGCTTTTATCTGTAATTTCCAAAAAGCCCCATGACCATAAAATTTTATCGCCATCTATCATAAATAGATTAAAAACAGCCGTGATAACTATTATAGGCATTAATGGTTTTAAACTTTTCCACATTAACTTTATTGGAATTTTAGTCATAAACCAGACTATCCAAGCGAAGATAGTTCCTATAGCAAGACCTATAAAACTATCTGTAGAAAACAGTATAGCTATATATATGGCAGTAATGACTATTTTAAATCTAGGGTCTAACCTATGTATAACGCTATCTTTAGGAAAGTACTGTCCTAATGTGATATCTTTTAGCATAAATAATAAACTACCGTTACTGAAAACTTATAAAAAGTTATAACACTTCTAAATATGCTATAAAATTCATAACTTTTATGTTTCATTCCTTTTTCGCTGTATCCGTGTTGAACTCTATTTCTAAAGTCTACTAACGTTTGTATGATACTCCAAAAGCTTAAATTCCCCACTAACGAATGGGTACACATTAACAACATTTGTTTTTGCTATGCTATTAATTCTTTATATCTCATCAGATTAACACTTGCATTATA
>JAHABC010000025.1 GCA_018376535.1 Ruminococcus sp. | reverse complement strand
ATTTTGATAACAATATTATAGAGGGTAACGATGGTCTTGAGATACAAGAATATCATCAAGATGCTTTTAAAAATGAACTTGGCGAAGAATTTCCTGCAATGGATGGAAAGGTAGTAAATTTTTATGTACTTACAAGAAATCGTCAATTTTATCAACTAGGATATTTAGATACTTATAATGTAGAGAATTATGATAATGGTTGGGTTTTACTTGTATCTCCAGCATTGCCAATACCTGAAAAAGATGATACTACTATCGGTGAAAGTGAAAACAAACCAATAACAGAAATAACTGTCGGTGATAGCACATTCCCAAGAGGTGATATCAACTTAGATGGCAAGGTAACCACTGTAGACTTACTTATGCTTAAAAAATATCTACTAGGCTTAATGGAATGGTAATATAAGGAGTGTTTTATATGAAAAGTTTGAATAAAGTTTTAGCTTGTGTAATGGCAGTTGCAACTTTAGGTTGTGTTTCTTCAATGCCTATAAATGCTAATGCCATAATATATAAAGAACATTTGTCTGAAAATGATAGGAATCCTTATGCTTTAGTTGATGAGTTAGATGTAATCGAAAATGGTCCTGTTATCATAGTTATAAAAAATTTAAATGGTGATGAAGTACGAGATAGAGTAATTTTTGATTATAGATCGGAAGAAGAATCTGAGGTTGTAGGTACTGGTACAAGACCGGATGGCAAAACTTATGAAATAAGAAATACTGGTCCATATGTTAAAAAAATAGATGATACAGTAGATACTTCTAAAGCAACAAAAGAAATAACTGCATATACTGATTATGATGGAATAGATATCTATTTTGATTTTGGTGCAGATGGTCTTGGTTGGTTTAGATATGATATTATAAATGGTACATATGAAAATTTAGAATCAAGTATTACAAAAGATATGTTAGAAAAAACTAATACTACTATCGGTGAAAGTGAAAACAAACCAATAACAGAATTTACTGTCGGTGATAGCACATTCCCAAGAGGTGATATCAACTTAGATGGCAAGGTAAACACTGTAGACTTACTAATGCTTAAAAAGTATCTACTAGGATTAATAGAATGGTAGTTTAAAAACTTAATATAATATAAAAATAAATCTAGGAACTTTCCTAGATTTATTTTATTATGTTATAAAACATTTTTTTAAAAGCCTTAAAGAAATCCATTTTTTGAACATCATTAGAGGCTATTAAGTCAGTTTTATAAATCATAGTATCATCTATATAGAAACAAACTTCTCCTAACCTTTGATTTTTTTTAATCGGAGCTACTACATATTCTGGAATAAACACTACATTTTCTATATCGTTTGAACCTTTAGACACCGTTATAGATTTTAAATCTTTAGGTTCTACTAAGATAGCGAAATCTGTACCACCTTTAACTTTTAAAGGCTTCATTAATTCTGATGAAAAAGATGGCTCAGCCGTTACATAAGAGTTAAATCCTTTATTTAAGAGTTTTTTAGCAGTTTTAAAAAGATAATCTTTACTTTTACAGTTTAAAACTACAGTTAAATATGATGTATTATCTCTTTCAGCAGATGCTATTATACAATAATTATCGTCACCTAGATGACTAGCTTTAATACCAGTTAAGCCATCGTAGGTTCTAGTTAGATAGTTTTCGTTTACTAATTCAGTAGAGCCATCTCTTAGATAGTCCATATATGTTGACATAATTTCATATAAAAAGTTATACTTTAATATTTCGCAACCTAAAATACCCATATCGTAGGCAGTGGAATATTGAGAGGTATCATTGTAGCCGCATACGTTTGTAAAGTAAGTGTTATCCATGCCTAAAGATTTTGCTCTATCGTTCATTAAAGATACACATTCGGTTTCGCTACCCCCAAGATATTCTGCTAATACTATAGTACTATCATTGGCGTTACCTATTAGAGTAGCTTTTAATAAGTCTTTAATTGACATTTTTTCCCCTTGAAGTAACCATACAGTAGCACCCTCCTTGCCTTGAGCGTTTGCAGATGCTATAAGTTGTGTATCCAAAGTTATATCCCCTATAGATATCTTTTCTGCTATTAATAAAGCTATCATTACTTTGTTTAGAGTTCCTACCTGTAACCTTACATTAGAGTTACTCTCCTCTAGCACTTGCTTAGATGATGTTTCCATTAGTATAGCATAGTTTTCAATAACTTCCTCAGTAGAATATACTTCCATATTACTGCATATACTTGAAGTTAATATAATTGTTGATATAATCATACATATAAATTTTTTCATATAAAATCTCCTTATAAGATATTATATTGCACATTCTATTAAAGTATGTTATATAAAAAAAGAAGATACATTAAAATGTATCTTCTAAAGTATATATTGTTTTTAAACTACCATTCCATTAATCCTAGTAGATATTTTTTAAGCATAAGTAAGTCTACAGTGTTTACCTTTCCGTCTAAGTTGATATCACCTCTTGGGAATGTGCTATCACCGACAGTTATTTCTGTTATTGGTTTGTTTTCGCTTTCACCGATAGTGTTAGAATCATAATTTTTATAGTATATACCACTCTTAGGACCTTCGTTACTACTTGTAATTCTGTAGCCTATATATTTACCATCAAGGTTATAGATTAGTTCTATATTATAGCAGTCATGAATTTCATAAGGATATAACACTTTACCGTCTGGTAGAG
This sequence comes from Ruminococcus sp., assembly GCA_018376535.1. Taxonomy (GTDB): domain Bacteria; phylum Bacillota; class Clostridia; order Oscillospirales; family Ruminococcaceae; genus UBA5884. The sequence goes on along the minus strand of JAHABC010000025.1, from coordinate 14,355 downwards.
TTACTGATTCAGGTTTAGAACGTTCGCTATGTTTAACATACTCATCATAAGCATTATAACCGAAAGCACTAACAGTATAACCTACCAATTTTTCTTCGCTATCGGATATATATAGTGCGATAACATCTCTACAAGCACATGGTATTGTATAGGTTGTATCATCTTTAAAATGTAATACAGTGCTATCTTCATAAAAGTCACAAGTGACTAAATCCATAAGATTTTTGTCTGAAAGAATAGTACCAAATTCAGAAGCATCTATATTTACAGAATAATCATAACGGTAATTATCACTAAGAGTTTGAGCAGATACTCCTATGGCACTTACAGAACCTAAGGTTGCAACTGCCATTACACAAGCTAAAACTTTTTTTAAATTTTTCATACAAAACACACTCCTTAATAAGATAAGTTATTATTGTTATATATAAAATGCAAAATATCAGTAGTTACACGTGTACCATGGTTATAATTTCTATGATAGTCATGGTCATATAAACCATATGCATTAATGCCAACAATAGTTTTTGAGCCATTAACATCTAAATATATTGGAGCACCACTATATCCACTACTTGTATCTATAGTATAATATATATTATATTTATTTACTGACCTCATTTTTCCACTTCCAGTAGTTTTTCTATTAACAAATTGTCCAGAAGTTCCATCAAAATAACTATTTGCAAAACCTGTAGAATAGAAGTCATAATTATTAGCTGAAATATAAGTACTTGCAATACCTACATTAAAATTAATATAGTTACTAAGGTCTTGTTCAACAGTAATTAAAGCATAGTCATATTTTTCAAAACTAAAATCATTTAAATCATCATAGTTATTAATATAAGAAGTAGGAATATGTACTTCTTTAGGACTAACTTCAAAATTTGTAACATGATTAGTTTCATCATAAAAAAGAATTTCTAAGTTTCTTATTCCTTTTTCTAAATCACCATCATACATTCCATGTGCCACAGTAAGTATTGTATGATTATCAACCACAACACCTGTACATTTTCCTTCAGAATTTCCCTTAGAATAAGTGAGTCTTACAATCCCATTATAACCTGATTCAAGTTATCACAAGTAGATATGTTTGATGTACTTGAAGTTGTATTTATATTTGATACACGAGAGAGAGTATATGTTCTATTATCTTTTTTATTTCCTGTCTTAGCATCATAGACATAATAAGTTCTATTTTCTTGTTCCATAGTAGACAAATCAGAAGAATATTTTTTAGATTCATTAGATGATAAGCCTAATAAAATACTTTTTAATAAAACATAATCATTTTCATCAATTACACTATCTTGATTAACATCTAAACGTTGTAACACATAACCACTACTAGCACCCAATTCTCCATTTAAAAACTTTCTCAATGTAGATAAATCACTTGATAAAACTTTATTATCACCATTAATATCTCCTTGAATATAATCTGTATTAACTGCATTAGCACTTAAAGGCATAACAGAGATGCACATAGTAAGTGCAGAAACACATGCGATTAGAGTTTTTAATAATTTGTTCATTTTAAAAGACTTCCTTTCTGTCATGATTTAAAAATAATCATTATTGATATATACTAGAATAATAACTTTTAACTAGTATTTAAGATTACTCTTATATAAGATATATCTAAAAGGTAGTACATAATTTATTATCTATAAATATAGTATCACAAAAATATAGAAATGTCAATAGTTTATTGAAAATTTTCCAAAAGATATTTTTTTGCCATGATTTTTTATAATCATCTATATATATAACTCTGCAAGTGGGGAAAATGTTACAAAAAATTTTAAAAAATTTGAATTCCATGTTTTGCACAAAAAATAAGGATTAAATTTGTTGAATATAAACAAAAAATATTATGAGTTTTACAACTATATTTTTTTGAATAAAACTCTTGAAAATAATAAGATATCATGATATAATATAGTTGATAATGCTTGATAGCATAATTAACTAAATAAAGTGAGGATTTTTAAATGTCTGCAAATATTGTAATAGGTACTCAATGGGGCGATGAGGGAAAAGGTAAGATTATAGATATCTTAGCTTCTAGAGCTGAAGTTGTAGTACGTTCACAAGGTGGTAACAATGCTGGTCATACCGTTGTAAGTAATGGAGTAACTTACAAACTACACTTAATACCATCTGGAATTTTGTATCCAAACACACTATGCTTAATAGGTGCTGGAGTAGTTTTAGACCCTAAAGATTTCATTGGTGAATTAAACTCACTACATGATAAAGGTATTTCTACTAAAAACTTAAAGATAGACCCTAGAGCTCATGTAGTTATGCCATGGCATATCGAATTAGATGGTCTTTCCGAGGCTTTTAGAGGCGGTAAAGATATAGGTACTACTAAAAGAGGTATCGGACCAACTTACATGGATAAGTATGAAAGATGTGGTATTAGAGTGTATGACTTAGTACATCCTGAACTATTAAAAGAAAAAGCACTATCTACTGGTAAGTTAAAAAATAAGATTATTACAGAAGTATATGGCGGTAAAGCCTTCGATTTAGATAAGGTTATTGAAGAATATACTGAATATGGTAAGATATTAGCTCCTTATGTTGATGACGTATCTGTACTTACTTATAACGCTAATAAAGAGGGCAAAACTATAATGTTTGAGGGTGCTCAAGCTACTCTATTAGATATCGATTTTGGTACATATCCATATGTTACATCATCTCACCCACTTTCTGGAGGAGTTTGCGTAGGTACTGGTATTGGTCCTAAAATGATTACTAACATAATAGGTGTAGCTAAGGCTTACACTACTAGAGTTGGTAAAGGTCCTTTCCCTACTGAATTAGATGACGAAATAGGTAACACTATTAGAGAAAAAGGTGGCGAATTTGGTACTACTACTGGTAGACCTCGTAGAACTGGTTGGTTCGATGCTGTTATACTACGTCATTCTGTAAGAGTAAACGGCTTAGATGGTCTAGCTATAAATAAGTTAGATACTCTTAGTGGTCTAGGCGATTTAAAGGTTTGCGTAGGTTACGAAAAGGCTGATGGTTCTATAATTAAGGACTTCCCACCTACTTTAGAAGGTCTTGAAGATTGTAAACCTGTATATGAAACTCTTGAAGGATTTAATGAAGATATCTCTAATTGCAGAAGTTTTGACGAACTTCCAGTAGCTTGTCAAAACTACATCACAAGATTAGAAGAACTTTGCGAATGTAAAGTTTGTATGGTTGGTGTTGGTCCAGATAGAACTCAAATTATTGAAAGATAATATTGATATATTTTATACAATTTTATATTAAATATACGGAACGGCTTGTATATAGTCGTTCCGTAGAATTATAATTTTAACTTTAAAAATGTAAACGTATGTTGAGGTGATTTAATCCATGAGTGAAAATAAAAAATTAGATGGCATATCTGCTCCTATTTTAGAGGAAACTTCATACAATCCAAATGAGGTAAAAAAGAAGTCTTTAGATGATATATCTGCACCCGTACTTGAGGATACAACCTATGTAGCACCAACTAAGAAAAAAAATCTTAGTGATATATCAGCACCTGTACTTGAAGATACTTACGTTGCTTCACAAACTAAAAAGAGTTCTTTAGAGGGTGTTTCTGCTCCTACTTTAGATACTTCTACCGTTGCCACACAACCTAAGAGTACACCTTCCCAACCTGCTAAGAATTTAGAGCAAGTATCTGCACCAGTTTTGGAGGCTGAACCTGAAGAACGTAAGCCATATGTATCTAAATATGCAAACGCAGATATTGAACGTGCTAAACAAGAAGGTTTAAAGAAAGCACATCAAGTATCCACACCAGAACTAACCGAAGATGAAAAGAAAAAGAGTCGTGAAGCGTATAAACAGCTTATGCGTCAAAAAGAAGAAGAAATGTCTAAAAAGGGTGGTAAGATGGTAATACTACTAGTCTTTTTGGGATTGTTCGCTACAGTTGGTTTTCATTTATTGCTAACCATTCCTACCTTTAAAGAGGGTGGTGGAGCTGACTTAGTAGAAAAAGTAAAAGGATTTCTATGGTATTATGATGTTCTACTTGCAATAGGTTCATTTTTGATGCTTCCTAAGATAGAGGGCTTTAAAAATTTTGCATCTTTTGTATTTGGATTAAATACTTTAGTGAGTATATCATTAGGTTCATTTTTGTTGTCGCAAATGGACGGTATTGGAATAAATATAGTATTCTATTTAGTATCGTTGCTATTTAGTGGATTTATTGTCTTTCAACTATCTTCTAATGAGAACATAGGAAAGTATTATGCTAAAACTAAGCAATATTAAGTTATAATGTCGAATATTATGTATATATGAGATAGAAAGGTATCTATCTCATATATTTTTTTGTCTTATGTATTTATTTTTTTAATAAAGTATGCTATAATTATATAAACGTAACGATTTTATAAAAAATATTTTTAAGGAAGTGTTTCTGTATGGGAAAGATATCAACATTTATTAATGGACTGTTATGCGTGGCTCTAATTGGTGGATTTGCTTATGGTGGTTTTAATGTATATTCTAATATTTCAAAGATACCTAATTCAGATGATACAACGTTTACTATCGGAGAAAGTAGTATCAATGGTGATGTTTCAACTGATGAAACAACTTCTAATGATGTACTATTTAGAAACGTTCAAGTGGATAACTCTACTGACTTATACTCTGGAAACTTAGTCAACGTTACTATAGATAATTATAATGACTATTCTTCTAAAAATTTAGAACTTACTAATATCTATGAAAATAGAAATAAGTACTATGCCGTAAGCGATATAGATTTAGAAATTAATTCTAATGTAATAGCCGATTTAAATAGTATGTTTTCCGATTTCGGTGAGGCTACCGATAATACGGACTCTATGATTAGACTTGGTTATATAAATTCAGATGATTTAACCGATACCCTTAAATGTGACCATATCACTGGACTTTCTTTCGACTTGAGTTCCTATGATGGTAACTCTATAGAAGATTTTAACGGTTCGGGGGACTTCTCTTGGATTAGAGATAGAGCCGATAAGTATGGATTTGTTCAGCGTTATCCATCGGATAAGGTTCAATATACTGGTATAGATGAACCTAGTCACTTTAGATATGTAGGTTTGCCTCACTCATCATATATGAAAGAAAATAATCTATGCCTTGAGGAGTATGTTGCTACTATTAAACTATATACTTATGATAATCCACTTGAAATTACTACGTTCAATGGCAGAACTTACGATGTGTATTATGTTTCAGCATATCTTAGTGATAATACTACTAACGTTCCTATACCTATGGATAAAGAATATAGTATATCTGGTGATAATGTTGAAGGTTACATAGTAACTGTAAAAGTTTCAGGATAATATTTTTAGAACGGCTATATATTTTTAGCCGTTCTATGTTTAATGATATATTAATGAAAGGTTTTGATTTTTTATGTATGAATTTACTTTAAGAACTGAAAGACAAAATTTTTATAACATAACTTCTAATGTAGAAAGAGCCATCAAAGAGAGTGGCGTCACTGATGGTATATGTACAGTATTCTGTCCACATACTACGGCAGGTGTTACCATAAATGAAAACGCTGACCCCGATGTCGTTCGTGATTTACTATTTGCTTTAGATAAAACTTATCCAGATAGGGAAGAATTTCGTCATGCTGAGGGAAACTCATCAGCACACTTAAAGGCATCTGTAATGGGAAGTAGTATCACCGTTATAGTTGAAAAAGGTAAGTTGATTTTAGGAACTTGGCAAGGAATATACTTCTGCGAATTTGATGGTCCTCGTATTAGAAAGTATTATGTCAAAGTTATGGGTGTTTAAAGAGGTGTTTTTCTATGAATGATAATATTTTAAAGTTACAATCTATGGTAGATGAGTGTAATAGTATAGTATTCTTTGGAGGTGCAGGGGTATCTACTGAGAGTGGTATTCCCGATTTCCGTAGTGTAGATGGCTTATATAATCAAAAGTATGATTATCCACCTGAAACCATGTTAAGTCATACTTTTTACATACGTCATAAAGAAGAGTTTTTTAAGTTCTATCGTGATAAGTTGATATGTACATCTGCAAAACCTAATAAGGCTCATTTAAAACTTGCCGAAATGGAACAGAAAGGAAAACTATCAGCAGTAGTTACTCAAAATATAGATGGTTTGCATCAAATGGCAGGTAGCAAGAACGTATTTGAACTCCATGGTTCTACACTTAGAAACTATTGCGAAAAGTGTGGAAAGTTCTACTCTTTAAACGATATATTAACTATGTCTAACGTGCCAAAGTGTTCTTGTGGTGGGGATATCAAACCAGATGTAGTTCTATATGAAGAAGGTCTAAACGATAATACTGTTAGAGGTGCTATCCGTTCGATATCCAATGCAGATATGTTAATCATTGGTGGAACGTCTTTGACAGTATATCCTGCAAGTTCCTTTATAGATTACTTTAATGGTAAGTATATAGTACTAATCAATCGTGATAGCACTTCTGCCGATAGAATTGCTAACTTAGTTATCCACGATAAGATAGGAGAAGTATTATCGCAAATTAAGATTTAAGGAGGTTTTGAAATGGATTTAAAAGAAAAAATCTTATCAGGAATGATGGGCTTAGCCGTAGGTGATGCTCTAGGTGTTCCAGTAGAGTTTTCTTCAAGAGAAGAATTGAAAGAAAATCCTGTAACGGATATGTTAGAGTATGGAACACATAATCAACCTAGAGGTACTTGGTCAGATGATACATCTATGGCACTATGCACTTTAGCAAGTTTAACCGAAAAAGGTCTTGATATTGAGGATATTCGTGCACGCTTTGAGAATTGGTACTATAATGATTACATGACTCCTTATGGAAAAGTGTTCGATTGTGGTATTACAATTGCAGATGCTATTGAAAATCGTAAAGGTTGTACTGATGAGTATTCTAATGGAAATGGTTCTCTTATGAGAATTTTGCCTATAGCATACTATCTATATGCACATAAGGAGTTAAATCTTTATGATGTGGTTAAAGAAGTATCGTCAATAACACACGCTCATGATAGAAGTGTTTTAGGGTGTGCAATATATGTATACATAGCAATTTCAATAATAGATGGAAAATCTTTAAAAGATAGCATTTTTAACGCTTTAGATACTTTTGAAAATTATCCAGAATTTTATAACTATCAAGACTTATATAATATAGAAAATCTACAAGAAGATGATATCGATAGTAGTGGTTATGTAGTATCCACTTTGAAGGCAAGTCTATGGTGTTTGTTAAGTACGTCTAACTATAAAGATTGTGTTTTGAAAGCTATCAACTTAGGTGACGATACCGATACGGTCGGGGCAGTTTGCGGTGGCTTAGCTGGGATAATCTACGGATTTGACAGTATTCCACATGATTGGTTAGACTGTTTAGCTAAATACAATCTTTTACAAAGTCTATGTAACGATTATGCAAAATCTTTGAAATAGTTTGTGCAAGTCTTTTTATACTATTTTATTTAAACACAAAATTTTCTAAGTTGCTAATTTTTTGTCCTATTTTAATTATAGAAGATGCATCTTACTTCGTTATAGAGTATATAAAAAAATTTCCAAAAAATAAAGAAATATATTGACATATTTCCTGCTAAATGGTATAATATATATAACATTATTGAAAATGTATAATTTTTTCTTTAGAAAGGTGGTTTTTTTATGCAATATGAAATTAAAGGTACTCCATTCCCAGTAGTTATATGTGGATTAGATTCTGGTGAAACGATAGTATGTCAAAAAGGTGCTATGACTTGGATGAGTTCTAATATGCAAATGGTTACTAACGTTGGTGGTGGATTAGGCAAATTGTTCGGTAAGGCTATAACTGGAGAAAGCGTTTTCCAAAATGAATACACTGCTAAAGGTGGTGCTGGTGAGATTGCTTTCGGTTCTAGTGTTCCAGGGCAAATTCTACCTATAGAAATTAACCCTAGTAGAACTATTGTCGCTCAAAAGACAGCTTTCTTAGCATCTGAAAAAAATGTTAACATGGAAGTCTTTTTCCAAAAGAAGATTGGTTCTGGTTTCTTTGGTGGCGAAGGTTTTATTATGCAAAAGTTCACTGGTAATGGTATGTTGTTTGTCGAAGTAGATGGCTCTATTGTTGAGTACGACCTTCAAGCAGGTGAAAGTTTACTCGTAGATACTGGATATCTTTGTGCTATGGACGCTACTGTATCCATAGATGTTGAAATGGTTAAAGGTATTGGTAACGCTCTGTTTGGTGGTGAAGGTCTTTTCAATACTAAAATTACTGGCCCAGGTCATGTTTGGTTACAAACTATGCCAATGCCTCAATTTGCGGGTTCTTTGATACCATACTTACCGAAGTCATCTAATTGAAAAAATAGCGTCGTCGAAGTTGGTTCGGATTTGGTAGAAAATATTTTAGATTAAATATACTTAAGAACGTCTATTAATTATAGACGTTCTATTTTTATTTACTTAAACTTTAAGTCTAACTTGTATGATAGTATTATAATACCAATCAAGTTAGGAATAGCCATCAAGCCGTTAAATATATCGGATAGTTCCCATACAGATTTACCATTCAATATGCAACCTAGCATCGTGCATACTATAAAAGATATCTTATATACAACTCCTCCACTTTTGCCAAATAGATATCTACTACAAGTTTCACCACAGAATGACCAACCTATCAATGTGGCAAATGCAAACAAAGATATAGCTATTGTAATAAATATTCCTGAAAAGTTTCCCAAGCCACACTCAAAAGATTTTATTATTAAAGTAGTACTATCTAAGTTAGAAAAATCTACATTAGTGAGCAATATTGCTAGTGCCGTGATGGTACAACATACTATAGTATCAATAAAGACTTCCAACATACCCCAAAGTCCCATAGTATGTGGATTGTTACTTTCCGATGATGAGTGCAATATGGACGAACTTCCAAGACCTGCTTCATTGGAAAATACTCCTCTACGAAGTCCAACGTTTAAAGATGTAACTATTATACTACCAGTTAAACCTCCAGTAACAGAACTAATTCCAAAAGCCTGAGATAGAATATCATTGAATACTTTAGGCAAACGCTCACAATTAGATACTATTACTATTAATGCTCCTAATATGTACGCTCCAGATAGGATTGGAATTAAATATTGCGTGATAGTTCCAATACGCTTAACTCCTCCAACTATGACTAAGGCTATCAATATAGATACTACTACGCCAGTAACTATTGTAGGAACGTTCCAAGTATCTTTTAAAGAAGTCGCTATAGAGTTGGATTGTGCCATGTTACCCATTCCAAAAGATGCTCCTATACACAACAACGAAAATATTATAGCTAATGGTTTACATTTTAGACCATATTCTAAGTATGCACAAGCTCCACCTACTACAGAGCCATCTTTTAAGATGGTCTTGTACTTTGTCCCTAGATAGTTTTCTACATATATTAAAGCCATTCCCAAAATAGCAGATATCCAAAGCCAAAATATAGAACCTGCTCCACCTATAATTATCGCAGATGCTACTCCTACTATGTTACCAGTTCCCATGGTCGCCGATAACGATGTAGTCATAGTTTGTAATGGAGATATTGTATCTTTACTATACTTAGTACTATCTTTGTGTAATATTGTTCCTTTTATGATGCCTTTTATATTAAATTGTGCAAAGTTAATCTTAAATGTAAAGTATATTCCACATGATATTAGTAGTATTAGCAACCAATTTCCCCAGATTATATTATTAATCTTAGTAATCACAAAAACACCCCTTAATATACTATTGAAAAAATATCCCTAATATGATATAATTGTATGAAAACTTATACGAAAGGTTGTATACTATGGAACAAAAAAAAATAGATAGAATTAATGAGTTGGCTAAAAAATCCAAAACTGTTGGATTATCCGATGAGGAAAAGGCTGAACAAACTGCTTTACGAAATGAATATCGTAAAAGCGTAATTGGAAACTTAACTGCTCAATTGGATAACTGCTACATAGTTGATGACAAGGGTAATAAAACTAAAGTTACTCCTAAAAAATAGTTCCTCTGATATCATAGAGTTTTTAAACTCTATGATATTTTTGTTTATATTCAACAAAAAATCGATTTTTTAAATAAAATTTTCCAAAACTATTGACATTTATATATTTTTATGATATTATATATATTAAGTTAATATTTTGCAATGTACATATAATTCTATCTATACTAGTCACGATTGATATTTTATGTACATATATTACAAATAGTGAAAGGTGTGTTTTATATGAAAAACTTCAAACGTATATTAACAGGTGTTTTAGCAACTTTAGTAGTAGGTTCATGCGTAGCTTTAGTGCCAGTATCTGCTGAGGAGAACCCCATAAAAGTACACCCAAATATTATTTACTCCACATTCTGCGGAAGCAGAATGTTTCTTTTCTCCGTAAGCCCTTTGTCAAGGAACTTGTAAAAGATGTGAATCTGCCTGTCCTCGTCCTTGCTTTCGGGACGATCACCAATCACGATGTACTCGATAAGCTCCAAACAAGTCTCACGGGTAAGCTCCTGAATATCGACATACTTCTTGATATTTTCAATGTATCTGTCAATATCCTTTTCAGCCTGTTCAGCGGTTTCGCACTTTTCTTTCAGTACAGCGACTTTCTCTCTCAGCATCTTCTGCTCATCAAGATACTGATTCAGCATTTTCACGCAGAGTTCTTCGGGTACAGTACCGAGGAGCTTTTCTTCATAGGTCTTACTGATAAGCGTTTCGAGCTGTGCAAGCCTTTTCTCACCCTCATGGAGTTCCTTGCTGTTATGCTGGCTCTCCGCATCGGCAGTAGCCTGTCTGCGTTTTCTAACGGCTTCACGGAGTGCGTCCTCGTCCTCAACGGCAAGTCGTGCCTTTGCTCTAATATCGTCAACAACAATCTGTGAAATTACTCTTTCCAAAATGGAATGAGGAGTGCAGCCGTCCATTCCGCTTCTAACATAAGTACCACAGCGATAGCTGACAGTCTCATATGTTCCACGCTTCTTAGAGGTGTGCATGGTTCTGTTCATTTTCATCTTGTAACCGCAGTCTGGGCAGTACATAAATCCTGACAGCGGAAGAATCACGCCTTCTTTTGTTGTCTTGCCGATACTCACCGATGCGTCAACCTCTCTAACCTTGTCCCACAGCTCTCTTGAAATGATAGGTTCATGATTATTTTCAATCACTATCCATTCCGACCTGTCCTTGCGTATCTGCTTGTGATTTTTGTAGGATACCGTTGTCACTCTCTGCTGTGCGAGATTTCCGATATAAATCTCATTGTTAAGAATGCCACGCACCATACAATCATTCCACAGATGTGAAGTCACAAGGGGATTATCTTTGCCTTTAAGCTGATAACGATGATCCGAGGGAGTTGCGATGCCGTCCTTGTTAAGCTGTATAGCGATCTGCTTCGGACTTAACCCTCTTGCCCTCTGCTCAAATATACGTCTTACGATAACGGCGGCATCTTCATCAATCAAGGGCGTATGCTTTTCATCATCTGCCTTGATGTAACCATAAGAAGCTGAAGCCGCCAGATACTTGCCCTGCCGAGAATTTGCTGCCATGACACTGCGTACCTTCTTTGACGTGTTGGCGGCGTGCCATTCGTTGAATAAATTCATCACAGGCATAAGATCCATTGCCGAACTGTTTCTGTCAAGCGTGTCTACATTGTCGCTCAGGGCGATGAAGCGGATATTGAATGAAGGAAAAATGTAATCTATATACTGACCGACCTCGATATAATTTCTTCCGAAACGTGAAAGGTCTTTACAGAGGATAAGATTTATCTTTCCCGACTTTGCATCATCAAGAATCTGCTTGATACCTGGTCTATCGAAACTTGTTCCCGAATAGCCATCGTCCTCGCATATCTCGATAAGATTCCACCCCTCCTGCTTGCTGACATATTCCGTCAGCATCTTCTTCTGATTTTCAATCGAAAGGGATTCGCCCGCACGTTCGTCCTCCTGCGACAAACGCACATAGATCCCGACATTGTAAGTAGTTTGCTTTGCCATAATAACTCCTTTCCAATCAAAGCAAACCATATTCGATGATACAACTATTATAGCGCAGAAAACCGAATATGGCAAGTCTTTTTTCAAAACTTTTTAGTTCTTTTCGGTTTTCTGAAACGCTCTTTTGAAAGCAAGTTCATAAAGCACCTTATCAAGGTCTTTTTCACCCACGAAATGACTTGTCACAGCATAACGCTGACCGTCCACTTCGTACACGGCTTTGCTGGTCGGCTTATCTTTATATCTCTCATTCAGCTCAGCCAAAGTAAATCCTGTATCTTTTCTTGGCAAGTGTCTCCTTTCCGCCTGCGATTATCTATCTCTACACGCAATGGCTTTTTGTTGCAGGGGCGTTACGCCTGCACAGGTGCTGTACGGAACGGCAGAGCCGTCCCTTACACAGCAATCGTTTTGTTGTCGGAATATATGTTACTCCGAATAGGAATGATCTGTTTCTGAAAAGCTCATCTGCTTAGCGTACTTTTCGGAATAGCTTTCGTCCGAGCTGTTGTCAGCATCGGCAGAACTATCGTCAGCCAGCTCACCAATCTGCTCATAGGTCATACCGCTTGCTGTCAGCTTGCCGATCAGCGTATGCTCCGCAGTCACAGCATCGAGAAGTGCCTGTCCCTCCGCACCGCCGTAAAGCTGTGAGAGCTTATCGTAGGTGTAGAGCTTGCTATCAATGATGACCTTGCGCCTGCGCTCCTGCACAGCTTTGATAGACTTTTCGTAGCTGTCGAGCTTTGCCTGATTCTCCGCAAGAACAGCATCCGTAATGATAACAGCGGACTTCTCATCAACCTCGGTCTTAGCTTTCTTACTCATTCTCATCACCTCCCAATGTATTGGATTTAGGGATAATACCCTATGCTAATATTATAGCATTCTCGGACAGCAAAAGTCTATTCGCATTGCGCAAGAAGTTGAGTGCGCCATAAAACTTCTTCATTCGTGAAATTGTTATGGGGAATTTTGCAGAAAGCAGACCGAGCATTGCAAATCCGAGCCATATCACATTGACTGCATACTGCATAGGTCACCATTTCTGATTTATTCAATACGGAGAATTATTATCACGGAGCAACTATTTTTATAAAAATCATGCCCGTTTCCTGATTGAACGTGCTTGTATATATAGAGGGGGTTTTATCCGAGTGCCGCCGTGACCTATTCACATTCTGTATAGAAATATGCTGTTGAATTTAGGCACAAGGGAGAACCGTCATGAACAAAGTGTAAACTTTTCTGAAAAACAACGCCATTTTCTCAAAAACACCGGTAGAAAAGTGAAGGGCTTTGACGTTGTGACGATCACACGCACCCCTGCATATCATTTTCATCATAAAATTTTTCTGCGGTATACTTAACGAAGCGGTCAATAATTTGGTATTAACTTATGGGAGCATATTTCATAGGACTGCCGCCCAGACTGCGCAATAACTGCGCTGAGCCAGTTTACAATTTCAAGAGTGATGATATTGAGTGCATCACGCAGGAGCGTGAGCGAGTATGACCGCCGACCTAAGCGGCGGAGAGTTTAAGTCGCATAGCTCCAAATTCGCTGACGGAGCATCGAAAGCCTGAGTGATATGAAAATCCCACAGGCTGGAAAATAGCGCTACAGCGCAACAAAAATAACAAGCATTGTATTTTGCGCCGCACAGCGAGCGAAAATACCAAATGCTTGTTAGGGACACCCCAAGCCCCGAAACGACCGCACAGCGGTCAAGAAAATCGGCTAACGCCGAAATACAAACAAAGGAGACACCACTATGAAAACCGAGAAAAAGAAGCGTGGAAGACCGCCCAAACACAAGGCTATGGAGTTTGAGGGTATGACCTACGAGGGAGCAATCAATCACGCACTTGACAAAGAGGTCAGAGCCGACCTTGACAAGTGCCTTGCCGACAAGGACGAGAGCCAGCTTACCGACGATGAACGCAAGTACCTGAAACGCAAGAAGGAGAAGAAGTCCTACACCCTCAATGTTCGTTTCACCGAATCGGAAATGCAGGACATTCTTTCCAAGTGTGAGCAGTACGGTTACAAGAACAAGACCGAGTATATCCGTGATTGTGTTCGGGCGAGGGTTGATCTCACGCCCGACCGTTCCGAAATTGCCGAGTGTAACCGTCTGATGAAACGCATCGGAGCAAACATCAACCAGATACTTGTCCGACTTTACAGCACAGGTCACATCTATGCCGAGGATATTACCGAGATAAAGAAAGGGGTAAACGAGATTTGGCATACACTTCT